>JAUNBG010000039.1:4333-34243 GCA_030527205.1 Planctomycetia bacterium | reverse complement strand
AAAAGAATAATGTACTTATCCAGTCATTGCTAATTTAACACGTCATTTCTTAGATTTCAATAAAGATTCTGATCTTGCTGATCCGTTTCAGGCAACGACTCCATCGAAGCCCGACGATTGTTTGTTTCCATTGAAAGATAAAAGATCGCATTGCGGAGAATTTGACGAAAATCCGGATTCTCGAAGGCGGACGGACCATGACCGAGAAGGAATGTAAAAACGGGCGAATTTCCATTTTCCCAAAGCCAGGCAACAGGCGGCGACGCCTTCGGTTCATCGGTCGATAAGAGAATTGTCGCCTTTTCGTCGACATAAACGTTGTCGTATGCCTCATCAACGACGTCGAAATCGGACATTCCTTTTGTGATCGGATGAAGAGGGTTTTCGATATGAATCGTCATCGGAACGTCGTCGATCCAGGAACTGACCGGAACATCTTTTCCGGTAACCGTCTTATTTCCTTCGCGGACATAATATCCCCCCATCGTTTTCCAAAAATCAGGGCGATTCGAATAGGCGCCAATATGATGATGAAGAGCAATAACGCCGATTCCCGCTTCGTAAAGCGCGTTGAGCGACTGCATTTCCTCGTCCGAAAGAGTCGGTTGATCCTGATCGTAACGGATCAAACAGTCATAACGCTTCGCTAATTCCGGCGACAAAAGCGATCGATTCTCCGGCAAATGGGTCCGATCAATCTTGATCTCGTCCGACTCGCTCAACCAGGCAAGAAGCCTCTCCATCGACTGCTTGTCATAATCGTGACCGCCGACAATAAACAAGACGCGAATCTTCTGAGGCGCCGGGGAAACTGTTGCGTCCAACGCAGCGTTCGAAACGATTGATCTCGCCGTTGCATTATCGTCTGACGTCTTGTTTGGCGTTGTTTCGTTATTGTTTGACGATAAAATCTGATTAACCGTTTTTTCAAGTTGACGCGTCTCGCCAGCAAATATCGGCTCGGACTTTCCGCAGTTTGTAAATGTTATCAGTCCAACAGAGAAAGTCAGCAGCGCAGCGCTGATTCCTGTTGCTGCCCAAGTTCGTTTCCAAGTTTTCGAAAGACTCATCATTTCGATTCTCCCTTTAATTTGATTTGAATTTGAAATCATTCCGGCCAGACCAGGAAAAGATTCGGATGATTTTTTATGTCGAATGATTTAATAAAGCGTTTCGGCATAACAGGCCAAACCGGGACCGTCGGCCAAGGCAAGAAGATGAACGTTGCTGGTCTCTTCCTGATCGGCATACAAATCTCGAACAGCCAACCATAAAAGAGAATTAAACCAATGAAAAACAAGAACAACATACGCAACCCAGCCCCAAAGCAGATCGCGTCGTTGATTATGAACCAATTTATGCAGAAAAATGGAATAAAATTGTTAACGATAAAAATGACTATTTATTGAATAACGTTTTAACAATTCAGTCATTGTCATTATCATTGCGATAAAACGAATGAGAATTCCAAGAAAAACCCCAGTTTTCGACGTCGTTTGTTCGACCGTTTCTGACTCAACGATTATTGGTTCAACGGTTATTGGTTCAACGGTTGGCTCAACGATTTCTGAAATAATCGTTTCCAAATGAATAAAGAATTATGGAAGCAGTCCCAAATATGTTTACTCAAACTTTTGGAAACGCCTGGATCGTTAGAACGCAAGCCCCGATAACGGCAGACGGAAAAAGCAAATCTTCTTGCTCATACCGGTTTTCGTATAAGCAAGTCGAAGTTTTTTTCAATGGAGAACTTTTCTCCGGAGAGTTTTTCAAAGGAATTGAATGAACAAACAAAAACGATCAGGCCATTGCGACGGCTTTGTTCAGGGCGGACGCTAAAATGGATTCGGTTTGAACTCCTGTCCATTCTTGAATCATTTGTCCATTATGAAACAAAAACATTGAAGGAACGGCAGAAACATTGAATTTCGTTGCAAGATCTTGATTGTCGTCGACATTAACTTTAATGATCGTTGCTTTTCCGTCGAATTGGTCGGCCAGTAAATCAAGAGTTGGCAAAAGAGAACGACAAGGGCCGCACCAAGGAGCCCAAAAATCGACCAAAACCGTTCCTGAACTGACTGCTTGATTAAATTCTTCTTCCGATTGAATCATTTTAATTTTATCACTCATTTGATATCCTGATTGTTCTTATTATTTTAAGGTTGATTGAATCGAATTTTCATTGCGTTGGGATAACCCGAAACTTCTTGAAAATCTGGTTCGTTGGTTTACATAAAACTGGCAAAGTCGAACGAATTATTAAAGACGAAGCCTGTTCGCCTTCTTTATAACCATTATTTATCATAACTGATTTTTTTCAATAAGTAATTTTGATATAAAAAAAACATGAACTCCCTTAAATGATTTTCGTTTCGAATCAAAGCGACAAAACTCGACCCGTTTGATTTTTGACTGTTTCTCCGTTTTTTGAAATATTGAGAAAAAAGTCAGTTTTATTGTTGACATTATTGTTTTTTAATTTGCAATCATTAAAATATGAATACTTGCCATTATTGTTTTTTTTGTTTATGTTAGTTTTTTAAGAAAAAAAGGAAAGTTTATTTGAATTTATGATCATAAATGTCGATTAATTGATAAATGAAGATATGCTTAAGTCTGTTAAAAAGGCCAGAACGTTGGGGACGCAAGCCCGACAACTGCGGACAAATTATGAAACGACGGAATTTGTTGATGATCGCTTCAATATCAAAGAGTTCCTGAATCGGCTTTGATTAATGCCCTTTGATTCATTAAGACGAAGTTAAGATGTTCCGTTTGGCATTGACACATTTTCCTGAATGAACATTTATGCTGAGATAATCGAACATTTTTGAAGTTGCCTTTCGTCAATTAAAAGCAACAAAGTATCCGAAAAAACGATATGAAAATGAATTTTGCGGTTGTTCAAGTCTCTTTTACAAACCGCCTGATTTTCATTTTGATGCGGGTTTTGAACGAATCTGAACAAAGAACAATAACAACCGATTGATTTTTATCATTTTATTGAAAACGGAATCAACAACTCAAGGTTATTAATAATGCCTCGTCTCACGATCATTATTCCTTATTTAAAATCCGATTCTTCGGAACGTCTTGAAGAGACGCTTGCTTCTGTTCTGGAAAATCGCTCTGAATCGACAGATGTTTGTGTCATTAATGCCGGGCAATATTATGATCCTTATAATATCGAAGCCGAAGGAGTTCGCTTTCTTGAGGCTCATGCTCAAAACTCTCTTCTGGATTGCATTAATTTGGGACTTCATGAATCGCAGTCCGATTTTATTCATCCCATTCTTTGCGGAGCAATCGTTAAAAATGATTGGACGCTCAAACCATTAAAACGGTTGGAAAATCCCGATATTTTCGCTGTTATCCCTTTGGTTATTGAAATGGAAGAGGAAAACGATCTCTCAGAACAATCTCAAATCATGAATGCGGTCCAACATTCCGTTCATAAAACGGTTCATGCCGGATATGTTTATCGCCGCAATGGTTCCGTTTTTCCGTTAAAACGAAATACAACAATTCAACGTTGGGATTGCATTGCTCCTCATATCGGAGGGGCTTTCTTCCGCCGTTCAAGTCTGGAGGAATTGGGAGGATTCCAAACAACCGTTTCACCCCAAATTGCCTATATTGATACTTCATTGCTTTTTTCGTCCTTAAAAGAAAGAACGGTTTGGGAAGTCAATTCAATTCTCTATTATCCTCAGGGATATTTTGCTTCCGAACAGAAAAAAGACGCGTTGCAATGGATAACGGAACAAGAACAGCTTTATTCGCGCTGGCATGATTTAGGCGAACGTTTGGGAACGGGCTTTTCCCATCAAATGCGAATTTGGAACGAGTTGCTGCATGGACTCTTTCAAGGCAACTTTTTCAAAATTTTAACTGCGTTTCGAAATGGAAAAGTCTCCGGCGCTTTGGCTCAAAAACAAAGTTTGATTCGTCAGATAAAATCGACGCGTTCCAACTCTTCATTGAGTTCGCAATCCTCCTTTGCAAATGATTCTCTGATGCGTCCGAAAAGCATTTCTGAATTTCCTCGGGAAACGTCTAAAAATGAACTCTTTTAATCCATTTATCGAGTCGTTTGTCAAAGATCAACCCTTTCAACCGGGTTGAAGTTGAATTGCCTTTCAGACGTTCGCAAATGGATTAAAAGGGGATCAGAGCAGAAATGACCAACGGAGCGGCAATTCCTCATTTGATCTTTCCAATCTTTCCCCAGACAAAAATCGCCTGATCATTGAGACGCTCGAAAGGGAAACCCAGAAAACTGTTTCTTAACCGATTGCCTGTTCCTGTTTCTTATCCGGTTCTCGGCCGATTTGACCCGATTTAATCTGAAATCAAAACGGAAAACAGAGTTATGAAACGCTCTTTCGTTTTTTCGAATAAGATTTTCAAAGAAATATTCGATTATTCCCCAACTGTTCGATTGTTGTCGCTAATTTAAAATCTATTAACAATAATAATCGAGAACTTTGCCCTTATGATAAGCAACTGACCATTTTTTCGACATCATTCAGCCATTGTTTCCGTTCTTCTTCAGAGCTGAGAATGATTGATTCGAAATTTCTGCGTTGAAATGACTTTGCGCCGCAGAGTCCAAAAACAATCGTTTCCCAAAAATTCTGAAGCGGATCATGATAAACATTAACTTCGACATCCTTGGGCGTATTGGACGTTGAAAAAACGCGAACGATTTTATCGTTTAAAAGCTGAACGGGGCCTTTGTTGGAAAATTTATAGGCAAAACCGTTGCGTAAAACCCTGTCGATCCAACCTTTGAGTATTGCCGGAGGCGTTCCCCACCAATTTGGATGAACAAAAATCAATGCGTCTGATTCCTTGACTTCTTTCATTGCCGTTTGAATTTCTGGCGGAAGTTCGTCGATTTCCAGCTTATCTTCATTGATCGGCATAACCGGATCGAATTGTTCTGCATACAAATCGCGAACCAAAACGGAATCGCCTTTCTTTTTCAATGTTTGAACAATGCGATCAACAATCGCGTGATTGAAACTTTGATCGGTATTGGGATGAGCAACAATAACTAATGTTTTCATTAAAAGACCTGTTTTCGAAATGTAAATGACAATTTTGGGAGGTTATATCGAAGCCGTTTCTGGCGGAATATTCATTTTTTAAAAAAAGTCCGTTGCCGTCCGGGTTGCAAATCCAAGGTTGACGATTCTTCATAATCTGTGAATATTCCATTCGAATGCTGCCGACAAACCTGTTTTTATCTATTTGACAATTTTTTCAAAACGTTTTTCATAAATTTCTTTTCCTGGTCAATTCGGAAAAACAAATTGCCCGAATTCTTGAAAGGGGAAGAAATATCAATTCTTCATCAATTTCAAGGGAAAGAATTCGATTCTGTATTTCCTTGATATCTCCCGTTATTTCATCGCCATTGATCATTAAGATCAGATCGGTTTGAGGACGCTGTTGAATGAGTTGACGACAAAAAGTCTTCGCCGTCTTTGGATTGACCGGAGGGAAAAAAATAACGGCAATAACGGATTCTTTTGAATATTGATTCCTTTTTTTCTGGAATTGGCCTGAATGATCAAATGTTGGATCGATATCGTCCTCGGTCAAAATCTCGTTATTGGGGGTTAATTCCAATCGGTCTGTTGGGATGATTTCAATTGATGTTGTTGAAGCAATTTTGAGCAACCAATATTTCCCTGAATGAAGATCGCTGGTTTTGCTTTCGAGGTTTCTATCTTGAGCATAGAGCCCGGAACTGGCGGATAATGTTATAAGGAAAATCGTATAGAACAATTTCGGCTTGAGTTTCTGAAAACTTTGTTTAACAAACTGCCGCAATTGATTTTCAACGTCAAGAGAAACTTGAAAAAAACGTTTAAAATCAATAATTATTGAAAACTGTTTCTTTTTCAAAATCGTTTCTTCTCCCATTGAACCGATTATTTAAAATATTGTCCAACAATTGTCAATAAACATTGTTGTCATTGAAACTGGTCAGCAATTCAGCAAACTTTTCTTTTATAACGTTTTGACAAACAGGGAACTATCTAACAAAAAATGGAAGACGTTCTTGCGAAACCAAAAGAGCGCAAAGAATCATTGCTGTTGAAACATCGCTTGACGCAGCGGAATCCCAGGAACCATTTGGATTTTGATGTTGAAGAATACAAGAAATCATATTCTTTTCCCAAAAAGACCATAAATCGGATTCCTGTGCGGCGGCGGACTCAATCCAATAAGCCAAAGCCGCATAAAAAACTCCATAATAATAATACTCGATTTTCGATAAATCGGGAAGTTCTCTTATTGGTTTTTGAGCAAAATCGTTTGACTCTTTTTCAATATTATCTGGATTATCAAATTGTTGAATAACATCGTTTAAATATTCAAACCCCTTTTTGATTGAATTGTCTTCATATTGACCGCCTGACTGTAACGCTTGAATCGCGGCGGCAGTTCGAGAATAACCGCTTGGGCCTTCAATAAGCATATATCGAAAACCGCCATCGGAATTTTGACATTTTTTGACATATTCAAGCGCCCTATCCATAACAAAATCGGGAACGAAAAAACCTGCGTTTTTTGCGGCTCGAAGAGCTGTTATTTGGCAAGTCGTTACAGAAATGTCGGCGATTGTTACTTGTTGAGGTTCATATCGCCAGCCCCCTTCCAGGTTTTGCGTTCGAATAATCAAGTTGACCGCGGCTTCCAATTTCTTTTTTAAATCGGAACGTTGGGACATTCCAAAACATTCCGCAAGAAACAACGTCGCGTAACCGTGACCATACATCGGCTTTGCATTCAAAAAATCCGGTCTGGCAATCAACCCGTAAACATCGAAAGCGTCTTGTTTTGTTTCTGACGTTTCCTGAAAGTTTTCTGTATCGAATTTTTTTTGTTGTAACATTTCATAAAAATCGTTGTCCGTTTCATCCAGAATGGAAAGAATTTCTTTTGTTGAAACGATTTCTTCCCCCATTTCATTTCGAGAAACTTGACTTTTCTGAGTTTCTCTGTTCTGAAAAGACTGAACATCGGGCGAAGTTATGGAAAGCGAAAGAAGATAATCGATTATTCGATCAATATTGTTGCCATATTTTCCCCGGCCTGGCGAGCAGCCAGAAGCAAGAAACGCCATTCCGCAAAGCGCTGCAACGCCTGGGTCTTTGCCGAACAATTCTGTCTCTGAGCCAAATGAACCGTCAATATTTTGACGAACTGCCAAATAATCGAGTCCTTTCGATATTGCAGATTCCAAAGACGGCTCCAGGATTAAAAAATGAGATGAAGGGTCAGAACCTGATTCGTCAAGAATAGAATCATTCTGAATATTATTACCAAATTCATAAATCCCTGAAGCTATATAATTAACAGGAAAAAAAAGAAACAGAATAAAAAAAAGGAAAAGAAATTCTTTGAAATGAAAAAATGAACGATTCTGATCAGAACAATAGAAATAATGTTCCTCATTTTTCATGATGAACCTTTTAGACTCAAGACTATTGATAATTCAGATCGTTGAACGGAAACCTGAAAGGGACGCTCGGAAACGGAGGGCGAATCAGTCGCCCTTGCCCATTCCGACTTCTTTTTGAACAAGTTTTTAAACAACAACTTTCAATTGCCGTCTGTTTTTCAAAAAATGTTGAGACAAATCAAGCAATTCGGAAATCAACCAATGTTTTGTACAGAAATAGCTTTGGCCGTTCCTTTAATGTTTGACCCATATTTTTGGGATTGAGCAATCAGAACAATCATGCAGGCCAAAACAACGAAAATCAAAGCGCAACCGAGAAGAACGTCATATAAATTAAGAAATTCTCCTGTATTGCGTTTTTTCCAGAAAAAAAAGGGAACACTCAAAGCAATGACGCACAAAATGCTATAAATAATCATAAAAAACAAGGCGCTCATTCCGTAACTCAAAAAAGCGACAGCATTCCCAATAACCAAAAGAGCCAACAGAAAACAAGCCAAAACGCCAATAGCCAAATCGCCGGGAACTCGAGGCGTTTTGAAGCGGGGAGACCTCGCTTTTTCCTGTTTAACTTTTGTTATCTCGATTTTTTTCTCTTTTTTAACTTTAGAAGCTTTGGCTTTCTTTCCTTTTTTGTCTAGGACTGGCTCAACAACCTCATTTTCTTTTGACATATTCAAGTCATTCAAATCGTTCAAATCGGAAAATTCAGAGTTAACCTGGGCAAGTTCTGAAGAACCAGGAAAAGGAATCTCTGTATCATCTGTCGCATTTGAAAAATTGCCAAACGGATCAATTGTCTTGTCATCATCGTTTTCCGATTTAAAAAGATCATCCAAAGTTTCCGGATCATTTTTGTCGAGATCGTCATTTGTCGGTTGAGCCATTTGCCATTCTCCCAAAGTTTCGTGATCCCCAAAAACAAACGAATGTCAAGAAGACAAATCGTTGTTTGTTTGAGTATCGTCGCAATAATATTTCGAAATATATCTTCCTATAGTATACAAAATAATCGGTTCATGACCAGCAAAAAATATCAAGAAATAAAAAAGATTTTAACTCTTGCCGGAATATTCCAAATTTTCGGAATGAAACAAATTAAAAACAAAATTATATCGAAACCGGATAACGCAACAGAAATTGACGCGTCCCTCAATCATTTTTCCATTATTGTCGCGGTTGTAAATCCAACGATTTTCAGCAAGTTTACCCAAAACAACTTCCTTGCCTTTTCTCTCTATTTTATTGCCCGTTGTTTGACGATATGATCATTCGACATTGCGCAAATCAAAAGGGAAATTCGGTCGATTGAGCTTAAAATAAAACAATCAACGCCGGTTGGAACGCGATATTAAGTATTCCAGCAAGGCTTTGTCAAAAGGAATACTTGTATCAAGTTCAACATAATCGATTTTTGTAGCATTGCATTCCCGACGAAAACGATGACGATACTCTTCGAGAGCAGCGCAATAATCTTTCTTCAAGGAATCCGCGTCGCCCGTCAATCGTTGCAGCGTTTCCGGATCTTCAAGTTCAACGCGTCCAAAAAATGGAAAATAAACTTCCGCTTCATCCAAAATATGGAATAAAATAACGTCATGCCCCGAATGTCGCAATCGATACAGCGTTTTAAGGATTTCATCCTGATCGCCCAAAAGGTCGGAAAAAACCATAATTAAAGACGCGTGTTTCAGCATTCCGGCAAGCTGATCCAATGAAGCGGCAACATCCGTTTGGCCATCCGGTTTCAAATTGGCCAAAATCGATAAAATCGTTCCCAACTGAGTTCGTTTCGATTTCGGAGCAAGGGAACGTCGAATTTTTTCGTTAAAAGTAATCAATCCAACCGGATCCTGTTGATGAATCATCAAATAAGCAAGAGCGGCTGTCAGACAAATCGAATAATCGAATTTTGTCATATTCTGCCGATATGTATATCCCATTGAACGACTGGCATCAACAACCAGATAACCGGTTAAATTGGTTTCCGCCTCGAATTTCTTTATATAATATTTATCCGTTTTGGCATAAACCAGCCAATCAATATCCCGCGGGTCATCTCCTTGACTATATTTCCTATGCTCGCTAAACTCAACAGAAAACCCATGCAACGGACTCGCATGAAGACCATGCATAAATCCTTTGATAATGAATTGAGCTTTTAAATCAAGTCGTTTAATCGACTGAATAACATTTGGCTTGAGATATTGTTCGCTGCTGTTTCCCATTAAACTCGAAAAAAGGGGATTGAACCTTAATTAAAAGGGATTATCGTCTTCTGAATCGGTTCCGTCGCCAAAATCGATCTCTTCGTCATCGCCAAAGTCGATTTCTTCGTCTGTTGATTCCTCTTCGGAAACAGCAGCATTTCCCGATTCCAATGGGGCATTTTCCGAATCGCTCATTGAAACGTCGTCTGACGGCTGAGCGTCTGCCGGTTCTTCTGAATCATCGCTTGTTGTTATAACGTTATCTTCGCCCCAATCAATTTCATCCGCTTCCGGACTTCGATTCGCTTCGTCGCTCGAAACGCCGCCAAAGAAAGGAACAAAAAATTCCGCATTATCCTTAAAAACGGTCAAATCAAGCGGAATCGCAACCTCGGAACCTTTGATTTGCGGCTGCAACGCCTCGCTTATTTTATTGACAAAAGAATCGACGTCGATTTCGTTGTTTGCGTTTTCATCGACCATTTGCGCATATTGTTGTTTTAACATAAATGAGGCCGTTTGTTTTAACTGCTCCAGATTCGTTTTGCTTTCGTCAACAAAAACCTTGGCCGATTCGTCGTCGGCAAATTTGCAAAGAACAACAATTTTGGGCGATTCAACCAGGGAAATATTGATTGAAATCCAAACGGTTTTGTCATTAATAATTTTTAAATCATTCGAAGCGTCCTGAATTTTTGAACCGACTGAACCGTTGAAATCTTTTAATGCGGAAACATCGGCAATAATTAAACTCAACGCAGTTCCATTAGATTGAACCAACGGTTCATAACATTTAGCCGCCTTATCCGCATCGGCTGCTTGAATAAAACGTTTCCGAATTTTCGGCAGAACCGTTTTGCGTGCCTCACGAAGAGCTTCTTCATTCGATCTATAACTTACTGATTTATTTTGGTTCGCCATAATAAGGAAACCGAATCGCTCGAAAATAGTAAGCGGTTTAAACGTTTCGGCAAGATAAGTTATCAAGCTGTCTTTTTGGGCGTTCGTTAAATGAGCGGAAGGAAAAACCCAACAGTTAATCCCCTCTTCATCATCAAAAGCGCCATAATTCAGAAAGAAAACTTCGCCGATTCCCTTGCTCTTAAAGTTTTCATTAAGATAATTCCGGCCAACTTGCAAAAGTCGGGCGACTCCCTGTTTGAGTTGCGATTTTTGATATTCTCGCAATTGAGTCAAATATTCATCCCGGGAAACAACAGCCCCAATTCCATTATCAACAAGATCGCCGACAAATTTGTTCAGCAGTTCATAATCGATTTTCCGAATATCAACTCGCATTATTTGTGAACAATCTTCATAAAGAAGCGCTTGCAGAGCTGCTGTTGCTGGTTCAGCAACCTTTTCCGCAGGCTGTTGAGGCATTCCCATTCCTGGCCCCATCATCGATCCGCCCATTGGGGTCGGTCCGCCCATCGGAGGAGAACTCACTTGAGCCAAAGCTGCATGATTTAAAATAATACTGACCGCTCCAAAGGAAACCAGAAAGATTAAAACAATCCAAAACGCTGTCAGACGTCGCATTTATTATCTCCGTTTGAAAAAAGACGGGGGAACCATCAGGATAATATTAAATTCGATTGAATAAGTTTTCAACAACAATATTTTATTAAGTTCAAAACAGACAATCAAATTGAATTCGATCGTCGAGTTTCGCCTTTATTCAATTCTTTCTCGATGATAATCGAAATTTGGATTTTCGGTAAAATCGACTTCAAGGAAAATTCGCAAATAATCAAGCCAATTAAAAATGATAAGATCAATGGGATCGAAAACCCGGCCATGACGAACGGATTATGAAACGGCGAATCCAGTTGCCTGACCGAATCGGCCATATTAATGCGTTAAAAACATTCGGCTCATTATTTTCGAGCAATACAATTTTAATTATAATCAACGTCAAATGGTTTTTCCAGACTTCTTTGCCCGCTTCCTGCAAAAAATATAAAAAATCAAAAATACTGGTTAAATTATAGCGATTACGCTAATTGTTCAGAAACCATTCGATGAAAAAGATCAAAACGCGCTTTCATTTCGTTGAGCGAATCGCCGCCAAATTTTTCGATTAATGCTGCGGCTATTTCAAAAGCAACGATATTTTCTAAAATAACGCTTGTCGCTGAAACGGCGCAGACATCGCTTCTTTCATAAGACGCCGAAACCGATTCTTTCGTTCGAAGATTCACAGAAGCAAGCGGTTTTTTCAACGTTGCGATCGGTTTCATAGCTGCTCGAAGAACAATGGCGTTGCTATTGGTCATGCCCGCTTCGATTCCTCCCGCGTTATTTGTTGGACGTTGAAAACCTAAAGATCGGGAATGACGTTTCGTCTCATCGAATTCAATAGGATCATGAACTGCGGACCCAAAACGTCGAGCCGCGTCAAAGCCGAGACCGATTTCAACTCCTTTAATGGCTTGAACGGCCATAATTGCCTGAGCCAGACGGCCATCAAGTTTACGGTCCCATTGCAAATGAGTTCCAAGCCCAAACGGAACGTTAAAAACTCGAATTTCAACGATTCCTCCCAAAGTATCCCCTGATTCTCGACATTGATCAATGAGAAATTTAACTTCATTATCTCGTTCGGGAAATAACGAATAAACTTCACTTTGATCCCGTCTTTTTCGAATTTCTTCCAAAGACAATGACTCAATAAAAGAGTCGTTGCCTGTTTCCGCTTTTTGGGGAGGGTTGAATGAATTATTGTTTTTGTAATCATTGTTTTGAAATGAATTCAAAAAACAGGAACCAATGGAAAGAACATAAGCAACCGTTTGAATCTTAAATTCTTGAAGCAAAAGGGCTGCCAAAGCCCCTGCCGCAACTCGTCCGGCTGTTTCTCGAGCGCTGGAGCGTTCCAAAATGGGACGAATTTCCGACAAATATTTCAAGGAGCCGGTCAAATCTCCGTGACCCGGACGCGGTTGTTCAATTTTGGGCATTTGATCAATTTTGTAATCTCGATTTTTAATCCAGAGCAAAATAGGGCTTCCGATACTTTGTCCATTGATAATGCCTGTTTGAACCTCAACGGAATCTGTTTCGATCGTTTGACGTCCCCCGCGACCATATCCGCCTTGACGCCTTTTTAATTCGCCATTAATATAATCGGAGTCAATAAAAACTCCGGACGGAAAACCGTCAATGAAAGCGGCAATTCCTTTTCCGTGAGATTCTCCTGCGGTTTGATATGTCAACATAATTTTTGCTTTATAGACGTTTTGCTTGAGTTTTTTGAAATGCGACGATTTATGGAGCCGCATTCCAAAGGTTATGCGGCGACGAAGCGGAAAAATCAATGCGTCGGCATTAAAATGTCGTTCATAATATTAATATTGTTGCGCTTGTCAATAAACGTTCCGTTATTCATAAAATCCAAATTCCTTTTATGCTTGAGTCAATGAATAGACAACTCAAGATTTGCGATTCAAGCCCGACAACGAATGGCGGGTTACAGAAGGGAGAAATCTTGCCGTTCAATGAAAAATGACTTTTGAGAGAACTAAAAAAAACGACTCAACCTTCATTATAATATAAAGGCGAGCCGTTTTCAAGTTGTAACAAAATGTCTTGAAAAATGTCAATTCCAAAAAATATCAGAAATTCATTCAATTTTGGATCAAACAAAATTCAAAAAGGGCAATTATTTACCGAGAATCCAATGATGCATTTTGGTTATGGAAATGCCTGCGTCTTTGGCAAACTGACCGACCGATTTGGAACTTTCCATAACAAAAGGTTGATCAAGCAGACACATTTCTGCCATTGCGGACTTCATTCGACCGTCAACGATTTTCGCAATGATTTGATCTGGTTTGCCGGCGTTATCATTTTTCGTCTGTTCCGTTATAATTTCCCGTTCATGAGCAATCATTTCGTCAGAAAGATCGGCTTGCGAAAGAGCGCGAGGCTGCATTGAGGCGACATGCATACAAATATTATTGGCCGCGTCAACATTATCGCCTTCGATTTCCAGAACAACGCCGATTCCGTTATCATGATGAACATAAGTTCCCGCTTTGGACTCAACGCGAAGAATTCGACTCAGTTTGAAAACTTCCCGAATTTTATTAACAAGGTCATCGAATTCCAATTGCAAACGGTTTTGCGCCAAAAGTTCTTCGGCTGTATTCGCGCCGGGACCTTCAGCAAGTTGCTTGACAATGTTGCCCAGCAGTTCAATGAATTCTTTCGTATTGGAAACCGGAGCGGATTCGCAAAGAAGCTCTGCCATTGCTGTTGTTCCATTCGGGGCTGTATAAATGGCAATTCGACCGGCTTCTGTGCTTCGATCCGCTCGTTTTTCCATTGTTTTTTTGCCCGCTTTTCGCAAAAGTTCGATTGCCAGGTCTTCGTCGCCGTTGGCTTCGACAAGAGCCTTTTTGCATTCCATCATCGGCAGTCCCGTTTTATCGCGAAACGATTTAACCATTGCAGCAGTAATATCAGCCATTTTATTTTCTCCTCTTAATTTGAGTTTTGAGTTTGGGGAATGAATTCTGATAAATCATAAAAGGAATTTATCTGGAATCTCTAATCAAGCATTTTCTTCCGCTGCGACAGGTTCAGCCGCCGCTTCAACAGCTGGAGCTTCATATTTAACATTTTCCGCTTCTTTTCGACCTTCGTTAATGGCGTCCGCCAACTGAGTCATAATCAACTCGATTGAACGGATTGAGTCGTCGTTGCCTGGAATCGGAAGATCGACTTCATCGGGATCGGAATCGGTATCAATTAAAGCGATTGAGATAACGCCAAGTTTTTTGGCTTCGCGAATCGCATTCTTTTCTTTTTTCGGGTCAACGATGATCATGACCTCTGGATAACGATTCATTTCGCGAATACCATTCAAGTTTCGGAACATTTTTTTGTATTCACGCATCAAAGAAGATTGCATTTTTTTCGAATAAGTCGAAAGAAGTTCGCCTTCGATGATTTTTTCAAGTTCTTCAAGTCTCTTCAGACGACTTCGAATCGTTTTGAAGTTGGTTAATGTTCCGCCGAGCCAACGTTCTGCAACATAAGGCATTTGGCAACGAGTCGCCTGTTGTTCGATTGTTTCGGAAGCTTGACGTTTCGTTCCGACAAAAAGAACGAGACTGCCTTGCGCGGCAACTTGCGTCAAATATTTTTTAGCGCGAAGAATTCCGCGGACTGTTTCTCGAACATCAATGATATGAATAAGCTTGCGACGCCCAAAAACATAGGGTCGCATTTTAGGATTCCAGAGACTGGCCCGATGTCCAAGATGAACGCCTGCGTCAATAAGTTCCTGAATTGAAAGAGGAGCTGCCATTATATTATCCTTTCTTGTCGCCTGCATCGCACATCTTTGCGAAACGTCTGAATTTTCTTGAAAAACTGACGTTTCCTTATGACGTTTTCAGCAACAATGAGCAATCGGTCAAAATATTCTCGCGGCGTCTTGGACCGAACAAAACGCTGCAATTCCAATATAAGTTATTAAATTCTAACTCGAGTATTTCTTTTGTCAAGGAGAAGAATTGTTTATTTTGATAAGTCATTTCATAAATACTTTAAAAGGAAGTTCTAAAAACCGAGATTTTTCAACAACGTATTTCGGATAGAGTCGTTAAAACGAGTTTTTGCGGACAAGACGTCCGCGCTCCTAAGGGGAGTTTGGAACTTCCTTAATGAAGAAATTGGGATTCGAGTTTCGTTTTCAAGGAATTTCCCCAATCCTTTGAAAATAGCAACTTTTTTGAATATTTTGCGAAAATGTTGTCATTTTTTCATTATTTTCAAGAAAATCGCGAAATTTCAGATTTTTTCCGTTTTTCGTCCAGAGTAATCTGTAAAATTAAATATTAATGTCAAAATCGGTTTAAATTGAAACAATCCAGAATAACAAGAGTTTAACCTTGAAGCATTCTTTACAAATAGGGAATTTAACCGTTGAACCGCCCATTTTGTCGGCGCCAATGGCCGGTTTTACGAATTATGCGTATCGAGAAATTCTTCGTTTTTTGGGCGGAGTTGGTCTTATTGCAACCGAAATGGTCAGCGCTCGATCCTTTGTTCATTTGGACGCTCAAGGAGAAGGTCATCCAGCGCGACTTTGGGGCGTTCAAAAAGAAACTCGACCGCTTGCCGTTCAAATTTGGGACAATGAACCGGATTCGCTTGCGGAAACAGGTCGACGTTTGGTTCAAGAATATCAAGTCAGCGTCGTTGATCTGAATTTTGGATGTCCAGCGTCGAAAATCATGAAAAAGTCATCAAGCGGTTCCTATCTTTTACGCAATCCGCAAAAAGTTGGCGATCTTGTTGCTCGAGTTGTTAAGGTTTGTCGTCCAACGCCAGTAACAGCAAAAATTCGACTCGGTTTAACCGCCGATTCGATTAATGCGATTGACGTTGCTCAAGCAGTTGAATCGGCAGGCGCTGCTGCTCTGACTGTTCATGGTCGAACCGCTCAACAAATGTATTCCGGTTTTGCTGACTGGAATGAAATCGCTCGAATTAAACCATTTTTGAAACAAATTCCATTGATTGGTAACGGCGATATTCGAACCGTTGAGGACGCAATGGACCGTTTAACTCATTTTGCCATTGACGGAATTATGATTGGGCGCGGCGGTTTGGAAAGTCCCTGGCTTTTTCGACAGATTGCTCAGGCTATTAACGGTCTTCCAGTCGATCCAGAACCAACTCTCAAATCCCAAAAGCAGTTATTGCTCAAACATTATTCTTTGGTTCGCAAACGTTTTGGCGACGAAAAAGCGGTTGTCCTTATGCGTCGATATGCTTGCAATTATGCGAAACACAAACCGGGAGCTCGAATTTTTCGCAACAAAATAAGTTCCGCTCAAAACGAAGAAGAATTTTTAAAGACCGTCGAAACGTTTTATCCAACCGATATAAACGATTCAAAAAGTATCGAATAAAACGATTGTATTGAGTCCGTTTGATCAACGGTTTGGCCAAATGTTTTGATCAACGGTTTTGATCAACTGATTTGTCCTCGATAATCAATCCGGCGTCATTAGATTGCGTTCTCAACGGTTCTTTTCATCGAAAACGGGGCTTGACGTTCTTTTATGCAAGGTTTTCTGTTTTTGATGATTTTAGTTTTTGATTTGCAAACTCGTCAACAAAGGACAATTATTGAGGGGGAAATCCGTTGTTGGTTTTGGCTCGGAAATGAAGCCGTTTCTGACAACAATCTGAAAGAATACATGACTCGCAAACCGGTTTCATTGCTTTACAGTTTTCTCGTCCCAGCAAAATTAAACGATGACTCATATCAATCCATTCATTTTCCGGAAAAATTTCCATTAAATCCATTTCGATTTTTTCAGGAGTCGTTTGGTCGGTTAATCCAATGCGCTGGCTTAAACGCGAAACATGCGTATCGACAACAAATCCTGACTTAATTCCAAAAGCATTTCCCAAAACAACGTTGGCTGTCTTGCGTCCAACGCCGGGAAGAGAAATCAAATCTTCCATTTTATTTGGAACTTCGCCATTAAATCGCTCTAAAAGTTGACAACTTAATTGTTGAATATTTTTCGCTTTGTTATGATAAAAGCCTGTGCTCCGAATCGCAGTTTCAATTGACTCCAATGACGCTTCCTTAAAAGAGAGCGGAGTTGGAAATCGGGAAAAGAGCGAAGGGGTTACTTGATTAACTCTTTTATCTGTGCATTGGGCTGAAAGAATGGTCGCAATGAGCAGTTGAAATGGACTGAAATGCGTCAAAGTACAATCAACGTTTTTGAATTGAGTCTTTAATTTCTGTAGAACTTTTTTCGCTAATTGTTGCTTTTTCTGATTTGCTTTCATAAAAAATCCAAAATATCGTTAAACTTTTCTGATTTTTTTGTTCTTTTTGTAAAAATTTGTCGATTATACTAAAGAGGCTGATATTAACGATTATTTTATTTAATCAAACTTTTCGGATTGCCTCGGAATCGGCCTGGTTAACAGGCATTGCCCTTTCGTAATTCGACCGTCGTTGCCGAGTTTTTGAATCCAGCGATCTACGATTTTCAGTTGGCTTGAATTATTTCATTGAAATAATGCGGAATCGAACGAATTTTAGTTGAAATGGTCATCAATATGAATAAAACCGCTTTGAAATTTTGTCAACCGGAACAATGGATAAAACGAAATAAAATCGTTTTCATGAACTGGTTTGCAGATCAATCAATTCGCTTGATATTTAAGGAAACAACTATTGTTTGTTGTTTTTTTATTCTAACGGTTTCAGCGTTCGGACAAACATTGACTCGTCCTTTACAGCTCAAGTCGGAGAGAGCTTATTCAAATCAAAATGATAATGAAATAGATTCGAATGTCAACGCGGTTGATCTCGGAATTTCAACGACCGAAAGAGCATTTCGTTCAAACAATCAGACCCGAACAAATCAAGAGACAAAAGGGAATGGGACAATTCAGTTAGGGAATATCGTTTCGAAAGACAATAATATTTTAGAAAAAACCAATATTGCGTCAGGAACTGGAAATCGGAACTTTTCTCAAAAAACGGAAGCCCCAAGCGTTTTTTTAGGGAATCAACTTGATCATTTTAAGCGAATTCCTCAAAATGCCAATATCCGAAACGCGAATAATGACAATATTAAGTTAGTTGAGGGAAATCTCATTTCAGAAGAGAACAATCCGATTTTTTCTGAAGAGCGCAAGTCAAAAAACAAAGAGCAATATCCGAAACTAATTCGTCGGAACGTCCGCTTCACAATCCCCAAATCGCCGACGCCAGGAACAGCTTATCATAAAAATATCGGCGATCATTTTCCTGATCAACAAACGGATCAAAATGATTTGAATCGTTATAATTCGAACAAAACCTTGAACTTCGATCCCTCGCGGAACAAGACAAACGCAACGATTAACCAAAGCGTAACGGTTAACCAAAACGCAATGAATCATTCATATAAAAAAACGAATGAAACAGAGCCGATTGGAGATTTTGTTCAATTTAATCAAACAGAGAAGTTTAGCAAAAATTCGCAAAATAGAACCGTTCAGCAAAAAGAGTTCAATAATTCAGTTGCGAGCTTTTCTTCAAATCGGAATCGATATTTTTTTAATGATTTAAATGACAATTCAGAAAATTCGAAAAGTTCGGCGCATTCGCCAACGGAAAGTTATCAGCAGGCTGAGCGACAAGGAAAAATAGCAGCAAATGTTTCTCAGAACCGAATTGGTTCTGATTCGTCCGTTTTATCGACAGAATCGTCATATCGGGCGGATTCGTCAGATTCCGGAAATGAACTAACAGAAACGCTAACGCCAGATTCCCTAATGTTGAACATTGAAGACGCAATAAATATTGCATTGGCGACCAATCGGCAGCTTCAGGCCAAAGTTCATCAAACTCAAAGCGCTCGCGCAAACGTTGAAGCGGCAAAAGGGCTTCGACGACCTAAAATAGCGAACGCGTCTGCTTATACGGTTATGAATGATCCTTATAAAATCAGGAATAATATTGATCTTTCCAATCTCCCTCCCGCTGCAAGTCAAATGTTGGCTCAAATGAATATGCCGACCTCAATTCAATTGGAATCGCCCGTTTCCGACAGCAATTTCGCAACGTCAGTAACAGCGATAACCATTCCGCTCTATTTGGGCGGTCGAGCTCAGGGAATGATCGAAAGCGCTAATGCATTGGCCGACGCAATGGAAGCTGGCGAAAAAATCAATGAACTTGATTTGAAATTTGAAGTTGTTCAAAGTTATCTTCTTGTTTTGCGGATTCGAAAATTAAAAGAAGTCGCTCAAGACGCCGAAATAACTCTTGCCTCACACGAAGCGGACGTAACTCGACTTTTTTCGAACGGTTTAGTCACGAAAAACGTTGTTTTGGCCGCTCAAGTTGCTCATGCAGAAGCGAAACAGAGCCTTTTAAAAGCGCAAAATGGCGTTCAAATCGCCGAAGCGGCTTTCAATCGACTTTTATGGCGGTCACTTCAGACGCCAGTCCAAATAATAGATTTGGAGATTCCGGCAAATTCTGGCGACTTAGCGTTTTTAACAGAACAAGCGATTCATCAACGTCCCGAACTGAATGCATTGGTTTCGCAACAAAAAGCGATAACAGCCCAGGAAAAAGTCCAACGCGCAGATCGACTCCCGCAAATTGCTTTGGTTGGTTCGCATACTTATCTTCAAAACAGCCATTTAGATCCCAATTCCAACTTTACAGGATCCGTCGGAATGGCCTGGATGCCGGTTGACGGAGGCGTCAGCCGCGCCCGGCAACTTTCCTCGCAGTTTGAAGCGTTAGCGGTTGCCAAACTTCGAGAAGATGCTCAAACAGCGATCGAACTGCAAGTTTATCAATGTTGGCTCAACGAACAGGAAACGCGAAAAAGAGTCGATGTCGCAATGATTGCTGTCGAACAAGCCAGGGAAAACTTAAGAGTCGTTACTCGAAGTTTTAATGAAGGACTGGTCAACCATACAGAAGTTCTTGACGCGCAAACGCTCAAAACGCAAGCAGCAACGAATTTGGCTCACGCAAAATATGACGCGATCCTGGCAACTTATCAACTGGCCCGGGCAACGGGAAAATTCTAAAAAGTTTTTCCTTAAAAGATTAGATATTACAGAATTCAATTTTATGTTCGAGATTTGAACATAAGCGGCAAAATTTCATTTTAAAAACAGAAATATGAATTTTGAACGATTTGTCAATTATTTTTGAAAAGAAAGGCTTAAAATGAATAATGTTGTTTGTATGAAATGGGGGACAAAATTTCCTCCGGAATATGTCAACATTTTAGCGGCCAATGTTAAAAGAAATTTGAGTCTTCCTTATCGTTTTGTCTGTTTTACAGACGATGCAAGCGGTTTAAACTCTGAAATCGAAGTTCGTCCGCTTCCAGAAATGAAAATTTCAGCTCATCTTCCGGAACGCGGTTGGCGAAAATTGACGATTTTTCAGGAAAAATTGGCCGATTTGGAAGGAACGGCGCTTTTTTTCGATTTAGACGTTATTATTGCGCAATCCTTGAACCCTTTTTTTGAAGTTCCCGGCGAATTTCGGATTATCAAAGATTGGAATTTGGGACGTTCAGGAATCGGCAATTCGTCCGTTTTTCGTTTTGAAATCGGGCGTCATCCAGACGTTTTATCCTGGTTTTTGGAACATCGAGAAGAAGTTCGAGTCCAACATCGAAACGAACAGGCCTATTTAAGTTGGAAAATGAAGCAAAAGAATATTTTGGATTATTGGGAACCGTCTTGGTGTCTCAGCTTCAAAAAATATTATATGCGTCCATTTCCTTTGGGATATTTTATCCAACCGCGTCCTATTCCAGAAACAAAAGTTATAGTTTTTCATGGGGCGCCTAATCCGGATGCCGTTCGTTTTGGTTGGCGAAGTTCAAATTTTCTTCGCGCAGTTCGACCGACTCCCTGGCTTGCCGAACTTTGGAAAGAATAGGTTTTTATATGAAAGATTTTGCTGAATATAACAAAGGAAATGTTTATTTTGCTTATCCGCATAATTGGACGATTCAAGAATCAGAACCAGATGACGAACTCCGAATCATTTCTGTTGACAGTCCGGAAGGAAGTTTCTGGTCGCTCGTTATTTATCCGCAAGAGACCGATCCCGATTTGGCGGCCAAAGAAGTCCTTCGGTTAATGAATGACGAATATAAAGATTGCGAAAGTTCAGAAGCTCATCGAATCATCGGCGAACGTTTTTTGACCGGTTATGAGATCAATTTTTTTTATCTTGATCTAACGAGTACAGCAATTGTTTTAGGATTCGAAGAAGGCAATCAAACTTATGTCGTTTATTGGCAGACCTGCGATCGAATGGCCCTGACTAATGAAAAACTTTCACAAGAAGAGGTTTTTGAGGCAATAACCTATACATTTTTAAATAATTTAAAAAAACATTGAAAACGCCCTTGTCAAAATCTTTCGAATTTATTATATTTTCATCGGAGTTGCTTTTAGAAATATATTAATTTTGGGAGGTTCATTTCAATGAAAGTTTATGGGAATCGTTTTTTTCTTGTTCCATGCGCTCTGTTATTTCTTGTTTTGTCTTCGACCAATTTGATTTTCGGTCAAAATAATCTAAAAAAAAGCGATTGGTCTTCTTTATTTCAAGGAATAGATTTAGCAACAGGCGAGTCGGAAGAACCGCTTCAAAAAGTCTATATTTTGCGAATTGATACGCAAGCAAACGGCATTTCTTTCTATTCGACGGGTCGGAACGACAATTTTGAAGATAATGTCAATGAAACAAACCGTCAAACGGTTGTTGATTTTTTGAAAGAAAATAATCTGGCCGTTGCGGTCAACGCCAATTTTTATAATCCGTTTACATCTTTTACGCAACGGAATCCAGGACCGTCCAATGTAATCGGGTTAGCAATATCCGAAGGAGTCGTTGTTTCGACAACAGCAGAAGGTTTTCCCTCTTTTATTGTTCATAAAGACGGAACAAAAGAAATTCGTTCAGTTTCTTCGGACGAATCGCTTGATCATATTCAAACGGCAGTTTCCGGAAATAAAATAATTCTTCAGAACGGCGAAGTTTTGGTTCAAGAGGACAAAAGTCGTCATCCTCGTACCGGACTTGGGATTTCAGAAGATAATCGTTTTGTTTATCTAATGACGATTGACGGTCGCCAGGAAGGTTATAGCAACGGGGCAACTTATGAGGAAGTCGGAAATTGGCTCAAGGAATTTGGATCTTATAACGGTTTAAATTTGGATGGCGGCGGTTCAACGACAATGGTTCAGCGCGATTCCGACGGTTCGCCCAAAATTCTTAACCGACATTCTGGCGTTTTGCGTCATAATGCCAACGCGATTGGAGTCCGAGCCCTCGCCTTATAACAACGAAATGTCTAAAACTCAAGCCTTCAAACATTTCAAATATTTGTTTCTGTTTGATGATTGCATATCGAAGTTGATTTGATTGTCAAATTTTGTCTTTGCGTAATCCGTTCATTGTTGTCGGGCTTGCGGCCCGCAACGATATCGGATTTTCAATTTGGTTTCAATCGAAACTTTTGAACTTCCTTTTTGAATAAAAAGCAACGAATTGTTTTTGAATGGATTCTTTATACAATTTGTTTGTTTTTTCAAATTTAACAGAAATTAATAATGAACTTATTCCAAAACATTTTCATTTTTGGATTTTGAGCTCTTTTTTGAAAAAGCAATGATTGGAATGGTTCACAGCTAACATAATTGAACGGATTTATTTATGTTTGGTCGAAATAAGCAACAAAAAAACGCCGCTTTTCTAAACGAATATCGAGGAATAGCATTTCTTTGGTTGAGTTGTTGTCTTTTCGTTTTTTTGAGCGGATGCGGAACAGCGTTGTTTTCGACGGACAACAGGTTTCTTCTTTGCCTTCCAGGCGCTGAACGACGAAGCGATTCTATTGAAGGAATTTTGCGTCCCTGGGAAAGAAAAACATTGATCGAAGAAAAAGGAACGCGCGGATATCGAGCCAATCTTGAAGAAAAGGTCATTTTAACCGAGCATTTGGTTCAAGAATTCAAAAAGACGTCAGATCCCAATATTCGTCAGTCTTGCGTTGAAGCGTTGGGGAAAATTGCAACCAATGCGCATATTGAGCCTTGTTTGCTTTTGTTGAATGAAGCTTTTTATGACGAAAGTCTAAATGTTCGAATTTCAGCTTGCGATGCGCTGGGGGTCTATTGCACAGAAGGAAAAGGAAGTCAAAATAATCAAAAAATTCGTCAATCAATCGCAGAAAAATTATGCCTTCGTTATGGAGAACTTCCTTATTCAATCAATCCAGGCGAGAAAAAGGAAAATGATGAACGAAAAGATTTGCGATTAGCTATTATTCGCAATTTATCCAAGTTTAAAGTTGAGGAATCTTCTGAGATTTTAACAACGCTTAACGAGGCTTTAAATGGCGAAAAATTGGATGACGGCGCTCTTCAGATAGCGGCAATGATTTCGTTGGAATCGATAACGAATCAAAAATATGGTTTAAATAGCGAAAAATGGACTGAATATTTGGCATTTACGCGGGGCGAATCGTCACAAAAACCGGAAGAAATATCATTTTTTGAAAGGATACCGAAACCTGATCTGCCAATGCTCAAATAAATTTTTGACTCTATTGCTTATTCAAAAACAGCCGTCGAGTTAATGATCCGTCATCTGTTCGCAATTGATCCGTTTTGAAAAACAAAATCAGGGAGTCCAACAGGTTTGAATATAAAAACAAGCAATCAGGAACGCAAATTATTTTGCCAATCTGATTCAAAATTGATATTCCAAAAGTTATATTGTCTGACATTTCTTCAAATTTTGCTCATTTTTATGGCTTCTTCTTTAATAATGATTTTTGCTTCGGAATTAAGACACAAAAAACAAAACGGATTGAATATCGATATGAAATCCGGAAAATAGGACTAATGAAAATGTTAAAAAAACAATGCAGAATTATTCTCTTTTTTTCTTTATTCAGTTTGACTACAATCTATTCTTTATTGGCAGAAAACCGTAATAACTTTGTTGAACAACCAAAAAATCAAACGACAATCGAAGAAATGGAAGAGAATCAAAACAAACCTCAAAAATCCGATTCGTTTTATTGGCTGTATTTGGGGACATCGACAGCGGAACCGACAAAGGAAATGAAAATGGCCGGAATTCCGAAGAGCGAGGGACTTTATGCAGCTCGTTTTTATCCGGAAGACGGTCGAATTGAGAATATTCATTTGGCTGTTCCAATGCGATCTTCGTCATTTATTGCAATGGATGACGAAAAAGGGATTCTTTATGTTGTTGGCCAAGCTCAACCGGAAGACGGCGACAATAATGTTTATGCTTATAAAATCGATCGAAAAACAGGAAATTTGACTTATATAAATCATCAATCGGTCAAAGGATTGCATGGTTGTCATCTTTCGCTGCATCCGAAACGAACTTTTTTGGCTGTTGCCAATTATTCGAGCGGCGATTTTGCCGTTTTGCGAATTAATTCAGACGGCTCAATCGGCGAAATGACCGGTTTTGTTAAAAAAGAGGGAAACGGTCCAAATCAACGACGGCAGGACAGCGCGAAAGGTCATGCCGCTTATTTTATTGAAAATCAGGGAATTACTCGAATTTTTATGGTTGATTTGGGGTCTGACAAAGTTTATATTCAAAAGTTGAATGAGGAGACAGGCGAAGTTCAGGACGACCCGCAAATTCCTCTTTTGAAATGCCCGCCAGGTTCCGGACCGCGACATCTTGCCTGGTCAACAAATCCGGAAGGAATTTTGACGGTTTATGTTTTGAACGAATTGGATTCGACTTTATCGATTTTTGGTCTTGATTTTCGAGGCGAAAATAATGCTCAAAACCGCTTGACTTGTTGGGGAACCTGGTCAACAATTGAAGAAAAATATCGCGACAAGTTGACTGACGAAGTCAGTCTTGTCGACGGCATACATTATAAATATGGGAACAAGACCTCAGAAATTGAAATTCTTCCGATTCAAGGATCGCTTCGACTTTATGCGTCAAATCGCGGTCAAAACAGCATTGTTGTTTTTGATGTCAATTCTTTTAATCATAGCGCCGCGACGCCTTGTCCAATCCTTTTGCAGCGCGAACCAACCAAGGGGGAATTTCCGCGATTTTTTATGTCCGACCCAACAAGTCGTTTTCTTCTTGTTGCAAATAAAATGTCGGGTTCCATTTATGTTTTCGAAATAGAAAAAGAGTCTGGAAACCTTATTTTAGCTTCCGATCAACCATCAAAACTAGCTTGGTGTATCGCAATGGGATTCGCAACGCCTGAAGAATAAGTTTATTTTACAAAAGCCGAAACAGGCGAATGTCGTCTGTTTCTGTATTCGCATTGATTTAGGCTTCGGCGTTTTGTTTTGATATCAATGATTCGGCTATTGTTGGCGGGTCTGCAAAGGCCAAAAAAATCGGATATTTGACAGAAAAGTTATATTGTCCCTATAATTGATGGTTGCATTGCGATTTCCTGATCTGCGAAAAAGCGTTCTGGATATTTAATGGGTTGAATATAACAGTCGAAACAAAAATTTATTTTCGCGACTCTATATATTGAGGCCGGTTGAACAACAGGTTTTGCCTTTTTGTATTCCGCTCGCCGCTGTCAGGCTTGCGATCCCAATGATCAGGAATTTTCAATCGGCAAGCGAATATAATGAAAAGGATATTTGATTTTTGTTATGAATTCATTTGACGTTTGCCAACAGATAACTCGAAAAAGTCGATCGAATTTTGTTATCGCATTCCGTTTTCTTCCGCAGGATAAACGAAATGCTCTCATTGTTTTATATGCTTATATGCGATTTACAGACGATTTGGTCGATGATGAGTCGGTCAGTTTATCGAAACGTCAAAAGCGTTTGTCTTTTTGGCAAAAAGCGGTTTCAAACTTTTTACGAAATGAAAACGTCGACCAAACAAATGACTCAGTTCTTTTATTTGGCTTGCAAATTTTGCCAGCCGTTTTTAAAATCGTTCAAAAATATAATATTTCTGCCCATTGCCTGACCGATGTTATTGAAGGCGTTTCAAGCGATTTAAAATCTCATTTTCAAATGAATTCGTTAGACGAATCATATCGATATTGCGATTGCGTTGCGACTTCCGTTGGAAAAGCAATTCTTGCCATTTTTCAAACAACCGAGCCGTTGAATTCGCCTGAAATGATTATTGCAACGCAATCTTGTGGGCGAGCTTTTCAATGGACGAATTTTTTACGCGATATCCGGGAGGATGTTCTCAATGATCGATTTTATTTTCCTCTGGAAGATTTTCAGTCGATTGGCTTGACTCCAGAGGAATTCAAAAGATTTATTCTTGAAAAATCGCCCCCCAAAAAGAAATGTTTCAAATTGTCAATAATCAAAACCAAGGGGGCTCAAAACAGAAAAAGGGTTACTCAAAACGAGAAAGAGAATATCATTTCTCCCAATTCAATTCCGATCATTCAAAACAATAAAGATCAGGCAGTCCTTATTCAACATTTAATGAAAATCCAGTTTCAACGAACGGAATCCCTTTATAATCAAACGGAACTCTTAATTAATTCAGTTCATCAGGATTCCCGTTTTGTTCTTCTTTTTATGCGAACCATTTATTATGAACTGTTTCGATTGATCAAAAAATCGCCTCAATCCGTCTTTCAACAACGTCTGCGTCTTTCTTTTTTAAAAAAAATCAGCGTTTTCGGCAAAAGTTTTCTTTTGAATCGAAAATACAAGCAAAAACGACAAATCAAAACTTAAATCATAAAACAATGAATCAGGAAATGAAATTTGTCGCGATCCAAGGTTCCTGATTCGGTCGCTGAACGTTCGAATCTGCCATTGTTTTGAGCAAATAGGCCATATTATTGCCGAGCGTTCGCATTGTTTGTAAACCTTCAAGGTCTTTTTGAACTTCGTCAGGCGTTAAACCATGCGTCGAATTCCAATATTGCGAAGAGACAATCGGCATTTGGCTTATTGTAAAATATTTGTTCAAGCGATCAAAAGTTGCGCTCGCTCCGCCGCGTCGGCAATTGACAATACAGGCAGCAGGTTTGCGAACGAAATATTCGGATGCCGAGAAAAAGACGCGATCCAGAATTGCGCAAAGGGAACCCGATGGCCCGGCATAATAAACAGGCGATCCAATAACAATTCCGTTACTTTCTTTCATTTTTGAAACAAAATCTGTATAAAGCTTGTCTTTAAAGACGCAGCCTGTTGCCTCTTTTTCTCGACATTTTCTGCATGCAGCGCAACCTTGAACAGGTTTGTTGCCAATGGAGAAAATTTCGGTCGCAATGCCATTTTTTTCCAAGGCTCCAGCAACTTCGGAAAGAGCTGTAAAAACGCAACCGTTCTCATGCGGACTCCCGTTGACCAATAAAACTTTCATCTCGACCTCTCGTTTCTTGATTATAGTTGTTTAAACCGATTTAATATGTTCGACGATATTATTGACTTTAATATTCCGATTTTCTTCGTTCTATTGACGGCAGATTCGGCTTGCCTTTTTTCATTAATTGCCCATTTGGTTATTGGGCATACGAACAACAAAAAGGGGGGTTCAACAGATTGGGATATAAATATTTTGAGGTTAATCGCATTAAACTGATAGCTATTTGGACAATTTCCCCCGGTTGTTAATTGGAATTTGATCAAAAAAAATCGACATAACCGAAATAATAAGACTTTTTTTGATTTTTTTCCGAAAAAATCTTGACAGGCAACCGATGCGGTTAAATCTGAATGGGCAAAGCTCAGTTCTGTTCGCTTGTTGACGTTCCCGTTTGTTTCTTTTTTTAATTGATCCGCGAATTATTTCAAAATATTACTCATTCTTTGCGAATCCGTTTTTAATATTTGAAACTATTATATTAAAATTTATTAATCTTAAAATAGCAAACTTGATTCAGTGACTTTTTGTTTCGGCTTTTGAACGTTTTTGCTTCTTTGACTCTTTTCTCTCAATCTGGCGTTTGTAATTCAACAGATTTTTTTGTCTGCTTGTTTGATTTGCGTCCGTTTATGAATAATTTATGAGATATTCTTGCTGTTGCAAATATCGCCTTTGGTTTTAAATATAATTTCAATAAACAGTCCAGCGCTGTCAGGTTTAAAAAGACAAACAGATTTAAAAAGACAAAAATGAGCTTTTCTGAAATAATACCAAAAAACTGTAATATTATCAAGTTAAACTCTTTTTAATGAAAATAAACTTATTATTGTTGAAACAGAAAGTCAATCATTTTTATTGAAACCAAGGAGAAAAAATGATTATTTTATCGATTATTCTGACAATAGCATTATTATTTAGCAGCGGCTGCGTTAATGAGGTTCTTCAAGGCCAAGTCGAAACGGCTCAAGAAAATGAAATCTTGTTGAAAAAACAACTTGAGGAAACAGAAAAGCGTCTTGCTCATCAAGATATTCAAAACGAAGAACTCGTTCGACAACAAGCCGAACTTCAACAGGAAACATTGAAATGGCAAACGCAATACGAAAAATTATCAGCTGATCTGACGACTCAAAATCAAAATCTTCTTGCAAAAAATGAAGAATTGATGCGTCATATTAATGAGACAGAGCAAAAAATTCAGACGAGAAATGTTTCGTTTCAAAAAATTCCGAATGTTGCGATTGTACCAAATAATAGCGAACAAAAAATGTCATTAAATTTTAACGATTCTAAATTATTTCCCCTTCGTTATGACAGAGACAATATTATTATTGAACTTCAAGACGTTCTTCTTTTTGAACCGGGAACATTGACTTTATCGGATTCCGGCAAAAAAAGACTCCAAAATATAGCGGGAGAAATCAAAAGGAATTATCCAAATCTTGTTTATAATATTGTCGGGCATACCGATTTTTCTCCTGATTATAATGAAGACGTTCTTCAAGAATATTCGCTGAAAAAAGCAGGCATTGTTATCAATTTTCTCATTCATCAGACCGGCATACATCGAAATCAACTCATTTTAACCGGAAGCGGATCAATCTGTCCGATCGTTTCTAATGACACAGAAATCAATCGAGAAAGAAATCGTCGAATTGAATGGGTTATTTGTTCGGAAAATGTTTATAAAAACTCTTTTTGATTAAGGAAGTTCCAAAAACCCGCTGGGAACGCGGACGTCTCGTCCAAAAACTGGTTTTTGCGACGCTTCCTGAATTGAGTTTATTGCAAAAAACAGTTTTTTAGAACTTGCTATTATTTTCCTGATGCCGAACTTGAGGTTTTTGACGATTATTCCTATTAAACGAGTTCCGACAAAAAAAACGATGCGAAGAGAAAACCATTTGAAAAAGATAAGTCTTTCTCTTCGAACATTCTCTTTTTTCTTTTGAAAAAACGTTTGATATCAAGAACGTAATTCAAAAATTCTTGTTATAAGTTCTTTCGAAGCCGGTTTGAACTCTGGTTTTGACTTCAAAAATCCGTCCGATATTGTTGGGTCTGCAAACAGAATAATCGAGGTTTATCAACAAATTTAAGCGAAAAAAGCCAAAATTCCTCGGCTTTCTGATCCAAAACTTGCAATCTTGATTTTGATTTTATATAATTTGTTTGTCCTTTAAACAGTTTTTGTTTTCTTAACAAAATATATAAAAACGCTGGTTTCAAAACATTTTTGTCTCGATTTTTGAAATTTGTTTCTGGACATTTCATAAGAGAAAAAACGTCACATATCT
>JAUNBG010000039.1:0-4323 GCA_030527205.1 Planctomycetia bacterium | reverse complement strand
AATTCAGGTTTATTGAATTCAGGTTTTTATTAAAAAACCGAATGGGCAACTGGGCTTAATCTTCATAATTCGTCAGTCGTTGCCGGACTTGCGAACTGTCGATCCGGGGTTCAAAAGGTTTGGTTGATTGCAAACTCAAGGGCTAATAACGGACTGATTGTTGAAGATGACGATTGAAGGTTGTTGTCTCAATCGGTTATGGAATAGCAGCAATCGAAAATATCAATAACGCAAGGAAATTTTTATGAAGGAACAGCATTTGCATAATTCAAAGAAAGATATTTTGGGGGCATTATTTTTAAGAAACGCTCTGACTTTGCTGAGTTGGCCGTTTCAAGATTCCCGCATTTTACTCAATTTAATAAAAAATCGATCTTGTCAAAAAAAACGGACTCTTATATTGTTTTTCGGGACAATATTATTGGGATTGACTTCGACTATATTCGCACAAAATCCAGATCATTGGGGGCTTATTCCAGGAACTCCAGCCGTTGTCAATTCAGTAACGGTTTCCCCTCATCAAAAAATTCTGTCGCTTCGAGGCGAATGGGATTTTGTTCTGGATCAACGTCTTATGGGTCGGCATAGAATGGGAAAAGGTCCTCAATGGAACGAACCGGATTGGTCGGGGGCTCGCAAAATCAATGTTCCTGGTTGCTGGGAAGCTCAAGGAGTCGGCGAGCCAGGAATCAGTCAAACCTGGGATTGCGTTTTCGATCAAATTGTTCGGCCTCTGAATCATATTTTTATGGGAACAGTTCGTTATCGGAAAGAGATCGAAATTCCAAAAGACTGGAGCAATCAGGAAATTTGGCTTAAAATTGGCGGAGTTCGATCCGAAGCCTGGCTCTGGGTTAATAAGAAACGGGTCGCAAATGTCAATAATTATTGCGGAACTTACAAATTCAATATAACGAATTATGTTAAACCGGGCGAAACTGCGGAAATCGTTGCAACCGTTCGAAATGATTCGCCAAGTCGAAAAGGCCAAATGAGCGATTTTCATAAATTTGGCGGCTTTTATCGAGATATTGAACTTGAAGCAACGCCGCCCCTTTGGATTGACGACGTTTGGATTGCGTCTGATTTGGACAATAATGCGGCAGAAATTCATTTAACCCTTTTAAATACAAACGCCGAAATTCCTGATTCCTTGAAAAAACCGCGAATTCAGGTTGATATTCGAACGTTATCTGGTCAAACGGTTGCCTCAATGGTTAAAGAGATTTCGTTGCCGTTGACGCAAGACGAACTCATTTGGACCATTCCAATTCCGAACTGTCAACTTTGGTCGCCTGAAAACCCTAATCTTTATCTTGCCGATCTTCAACTTTTGGATGCCGAGGGTCAAGCCGTTCATGGTTGGACAGAACGTTTTGGCATTCGCAAATTGGAAGTCGTTGGCAAACGATTTTATTTAAATGGCAAACCTTATTTTTTGCGAGGTTATGGCGACGACTTTATTTATCCAGAAACGCTCATAACTCCAGCTGATAAAGAAACGCATTTAAAAAATATGAAGGTTTTAAAAGAAGCAGGGTTTAACTTTGTTCGAACGCATACTCATTGCGAAATTCCCGAATTTTTTGAAGCAGCTGATGAAGCGGGGATTCTTGTTCAACCCGAGCTTCCTTATTATCATGACATAACGGTTGAATCGTTTGAATTCGATCCAATGCGGGATATTCAAGAACTTTATCGTCATTATCGTCGATATGTTTCCTTTGCTGTTTATTCGCTGGGAAATGAAGGTCATTTGGGATCGCCCATTGATCAGGAACTTTATCAATGGGTTAAAAAGAACGATCCGGCTCGATTGATGCAGCATCAAGACGGGGGCTGTAATACGCGGGCCAATTCCGATTTCGATACGCCAAACGGTTATTTGAATTCCGTCAGCTCGATTGTTCCCTGGACGCCGGGAACTTTCGATTTTCTTGATTGTCCTTTTGTTGCGCATGAATATTTAAATCTTTCCATAAAATTGGATCCGCGCTTGGAACCGCGTTTTACGGGAGCCATTCTTCCGCCGCGTTCAATGAAAGATTATGAAAAATCGTTGGAAGAAGTCGGTTTGAATCGAACATTCGGAGACGCTTGTTTGAATGCGGCGCATGGGCTTCAAGCGATTTATCAAAAACAGGGACTCGAACAAGCAAGACTTGATCCGGCTTGCGACGGTTATTCTTATTGGACCGCTTTGGACGTTATGATTCCTCAAGCGTCAACCTATACGGCGCAAGGTTTTTTAAATGCGTTTTATGAAGCAAAACCGGGCGGGTTGACTCCAACCGAATTTGCCGAATTTAACGGTCCAACTGCAATTTTGGCAACTTTTTTGAATCATCCTCAAAAGATTCTTGTCTCCGATCAGTCGACCTCGATTCAGTTTTGGATTTCTCATTTTGGATTCGATGATTTAAAGGACAAAAAACTTTCCTGGTCGATTCGAACAGACCGGAACATTTTGTCGGCTGATTCGTTTTTGTTGGATTCAATTCAGACAGGCGATGTTCGTCTTTTAAAAGAGTTGACTTTAACGGTTCCGCAGGTTGAGCAGCCTGTTCAAGCGGAATTAACCGCAACGCTTGACGGAACAAATATAACGAATCATTGGAAAATATGGATTTTTCCGCAGCGAGTCAAACCAGATTTGACCGGTTATGTCGTTTCGCCCGAACTTTTTGACTGGATGAAAGATCGTTATGAAAATGTCGTTCTTTATGGGAGTTCTGAAGCCCAAATATCCGATGCGCTGATCGTCAGCTATCAAGAGACAAATATTCTCTTAAAAGCGATTGAAGAAGGCCGACAAATTCTGGCAATTAAACCGACAGACGGTCATTCTAACGTTTCGCTCGGTTGGTGGTCCCTCGGCTCTCAATTGGGAACTTCGTTCGCTTTTTTGCCTCCTTCTGATTCTTCAGACCAAGAGGCGTCTCAGAAACATCCGGTTTTCGGGAATTTTCCGACGAGTCAGAATATAAATGAACTCTGGTTTCAATTGATCAAAGGCGGAATGCTTGATTTGAAATCAGACTTTCCTTTGGGAAAACTGGAACCGTTGGCTGTTGGCGAAGGAGTTGAGACTTATTATCTCTATTTGGGACAGGCTCAGTTTAATGACGCTCGTTTGCTTATTTCGTCGGGACTGGAACTGCTTCAGGATCGTCCGGAAACCCTTTCGTTGCTTGATAACCTGATTCGATATATTCGAAGCGATGATTTTTCGCCGGTCAAAATGGATGGGACTTTTCTCAAGCAATTTATGGAAAAAATAAAACGTCAGAATGAATTGTTGCAGAAAGTTAATGGTTGGAGCAAAACAATTCGCGCAACCGGTTTTGAATATTCCGGTTTTTATTTCTGCGGGCCGGCAACGCTTCAGGCGTTACGTTTTCTGGACAATTCAAATGAAGTTCAATGGGAAAGTCAACCGGTTCCTGAAACTTTTTCCGAACCCAAATACAAAGTTTCTTTTATTTGCGGAGTCGGATTTGTTCCGAATTCTCCTTGCGAATTGGAATTGTTTTTGAACGACCAACCCGTTCCGATTTTATCGTTTCCGTTGGATGTTATTGATCGCGAATGGAACGTTTCTCAAGGAAATGTTTCGCTCGAATATGAAGCTTTATGGAACAATTCAAATGAAACGGGCGCTGTTATGACGTTGACTTTGCCTGCCGAAATGGTTCAACCGGGAAAGTCTCTTTCGTTCAAAATCGTCGGTCAACCCGATCCTGGCAACGGAAATAAATGGTTTGCCATTTATGAACGTTAATGTTTTTTGCGAAAAGAATTCAAATCATATCCGTAAATAACGGTCAGGAAGTTCTTAACCCCCCTTTGGAACGAAGACGTCTTGTCCGCAAAAACTGGTTTTAACGACTTTATCCGAAATATGTTTGTTGAAAAATCCGGGTTTTTAGAATTTCCTGGTTGTTTTATTTGCGGATATCTTAAATGTCCAACGCCGATATGAAGGCGAAACAAGATCAAATCAAAATCAAAACAAAGTTAAAACGAAATGAAAATGAAAAATTTCCCCCGAAAAGGAAAAAATTTTAAAATGGATATTGACGTTTCCGAAGTTTACCCGACAATTTGAGAAACTTTGGGACTGTTCTGTCGGTTGTCGATTAGGATAACCTCGAAAAATCCGGAAAAGTTCAAAAAAAATCAGACCGTCATCAAGATTCTGACTTAAAATTGACTTGCAGGCAGAAAAACGGTTCCTGAGAAACGCAAAATATCAACGTCATTGATCTTTTTCTTTCGCCGAGATAAATTATTTTGTCGAAACAAATTCTTTCGCTGAAACAA
>JAUNBG010000001.1:299780-302321 GCA_030527205.1 Planctomycetia bacterium | reverse complement strand
TTCGGCTTCGCGCCCCGTATTTTACGAGGTGACGGGGGTTTTTCAGGGGCGACTATATAAAGCTCTCTTTTTTTTAAAAACATTGATCAAGGAAGTTCTAAAAACCTGTTTCTTGCGATAAACTTCATTCGTAAACGTCACGAAAATCAGTTTCTGCAGACGATTCGTCCGTTCCCAGCGGGTTTTTAGAACATCTTGTTGCTGTACTTTCCCGGATTTTTGCAATAAAATTGGAAATTTATCGCGCTGCGACGCAGCAGAAACGCAAGGACGCTTTCTTTTTTTAAAACTTCCGATTTCGTCGTTATTGAAATCGCTTTTAAAACGGCTGTTCCATTTGAAAAAGAGTCGTTTTTGTCGCTCGTTTCGGGAGTTTTTATTCTGTTTGCTGCGCCGCGCGAAATCCTTTTTTCCGACGGATAATCTTCGATTCTGTGTCGCGAAAAGAAAAATCGGCGAAAATCCTGTTTGAAAAATTTCGAGCAAATCAAAAACCCGTGAATGAACAGCTTGTTATTTTTGCCGATAAAAAACTGCGTCAAAAGTTTTAGGGCGCCGATTCATGAAAGCAAATATTGAACAAGTCGCTTGAAGAAAATTTGGGTTCTTTTTTTAAAACAATCATTTGGCCAAACATTGATAAATATTTGACATATTGATTAGGAGCACATTATCCTTGAATCCTTATTTTAATACAAAAATTTCTTAAAAATAAAAATGTTGGGACTGGACAATTTTCCTTAATAGATTACAATTATATTTGGTTATTTTTTATAATAAAATTTTATTGTTCCAAATATGCTTAAGACTTGAGAAAAGCCAGATCGTTTCGTTCGCGGAAATTTAACGAGGACAGACGAAACAAATTATAGAAGACGAAACTGTCGCCCAGTCCGGCTTCGGCTTAGAAAATTTGACGAAATTTCAAACAACTGAACTCTCGTTATGAAGTCATTCCGTTATAAAATTACTCAAACGATAAATGCCGATTTTGCCAAGAAGCAGAGCCAAAGGAAAGCTGAAATCAAGGACACAAATCATTTGTTTTAATTTGTTCGAAACATATTTTAACCTTATTAAACTTTTTTCTTTTCGCGTCTTTGCAATTCAGCGAGATGAAAACAATTTGGCGTTTATTTTTTGAGCAGGATAAATGAAAACAGGAAATATTTTAATGAACCTTTATGAAAAGATTGTTGCGGGGCAGGAAAAAATATCTTTGGTTGGGCTTGGATATGTCGGAATGCCCATTGCTGTAGCTTTTGCTCGAAAAATCAAGGTTATTGGTTTTGATCTGAATAACGAAAAAATTGAGTTGTATCGCAATGGAATTGATCCGACTTGCGAAGTCGGAAATGACATTATTCGTCAAACAACCGTTGAGTTTACTTCGGACGAAAAACGTCTTCAAGAAGCGAAATTTCATATTGTTGCCGTTCCAACTCCTGTTAATTCCGACCATACTCCCGATCTTCGTCCCGTCGAGGGAGCCAGCACAATTTTAGGCAGAAATTTGACGCCTGGTTCCATTATTGTTTATGAGTCAACCGTTTATCCTGGCGTTACGGAAGATATTTGCGTTCCCATTTTGGAAAAAGAATCGGGATTGAAATGCGGCGTTGATTTCAAAGTCGGTTATTCTCCCGAACGAATCAATCCAGGCGATAAGGTTCATCGTTTGGAAACAATCGTTAAAATCGTTTCCGGTATGGACGCCGAAACTCTTGATACTGTTGCGAAAGTTTATGAACTTGTTGTCGAAGCGGGAGTTCATCGCGCTTCGTCGATTAAAGTTGCCGAAGCGGCCAAAGTCATTGAAAACAGTCAACGCGATATTAATATTGCATTTATGAACGAACTTTCGATCATTTTCAATAAGCTCGGAATTGATACGCAATCAGTTTTAAAAGCGGCGGGAACCAAATGGAATTTCCTGAACTTTTCCCCTGGACTGGTCGGCGGTCATTGTATCGGGGTCGATCCTTATTATTTAACTCATCGCGCTGAGCAGATCGGTTATCATTCCCAAATCATTCTCTCTGGACGCAGAATTAATGACGATATGGGAAAATATGTCGCGGAACAGTTGGTCAAAGCTCTTATTAAAGCTGAAATTTCTGTTAAAAATGCGAAAGTTGCTATTCTTGGTTTGACTTTTAAAGAAAACTGTCCTGATACGCGAAATACAAAAGTTATCGATATCATTCATGAATTGGCTGAATATAGCATTAAACCGATCATTGTTGATCCCGTTGCCGATTCTGTTGAAGCAAAACATGAATATGGAATCGACTTCGTTGATTTATCGTCCATCAAACAAATGGACGCTGTTATTATTGCCGTTGCTCATTCGGAATTCATCAAATTGACAAAAAAAGAAATCGAACAACTTTTCGGAAACCAAAAACAAAAAGTTCTTTTCGATCTCAAAGGAATTTTGAATCGCGATGAATATGAGTCGGCTGGTTATCTTTATTGGCGATTTTGACCTTCATCTCGATTCCTCTTTGACGAATTTGAGGCAAACTTAGACGAATTTGA
>JAUNBG010000001.1:225052-299770 GCA_030527205.1 Planctomycetia bacterium | reverse complement strand
TATTCGTCTTCTGTTTTTGTTCCGTCTTGGCAACGGCGATTTATTATTATATCGTTTCAAGATTTTTTTGTAAAAACAAAAGATTGGCAAAATTTTTTGTCAAAATCATTATAAAACGATCATTAAAATTACAAAGAGGTTGATCGCCCTTTAACAAATAAGCAAAACAAACAAAAAACATAAAAGAGTAAAACTTTATGCATTTCAACCAGCAAAGTCTTTGAGCAAAAAACTTGTTATTTTATGGAGAAATCCTGTTATTTTAATATTTTTGGTTCAACTCAATAATGTTGCGATTACAGAAATGCCGATTGTTATAAAGATTGTGAATAATATTGTTTTTTTTTCTTTAACCAATTTTTTTGTTTTTTGCCGACAAAATTTATTTATGGAACTATTTTGCTATTGAATATTTAATTTTATGATAAACGTTTTTTTATTTCTTTGTCTGGTTATCATAACCAAAATCGGAACAGACTTTTATTGCGTTATTGCAAAAAAGTATAAGATTCTCGATAAACCGGACGCCATGCGAAAACTGCAAAAGGAGCCGATTCCTGTTGGCGGGGGGATTGTTGTATTCCTGGTCTTTGTTACTACATTTTTTGCTGCCTGTTATCTTCATTTTTTCCCCCTTTCTGTCTCGGTTATCTTGTTTCCTTTGATAATTACTTCGTTTATTTTGGTCATTTGCGGCCTTTATGACGACAGAAATGGATTAGACGGGAAAAAAAAGCTGCTGATTCAAATACTCATTTCAACAATTATCCTTATTTTTGCAAAAGATTATTCAGATATTTCGCTTTTGGGACAAACCTGTAATTTAGGTCATCTTTTCTATCCGATTGCTATTTTTTGGCTGGTCGGCTTTATCAATTCAATTAATTTGCTAGATGGAGCAGATGGCGTTGTTACAAGTTTGGGAGCTTATATTTTTATAACGATCGGAATGATTGCCATTATAAATGGCATCGATGGGATTCCGTCCATTACATTTGTTTTTACAGCCGCTTTATGTGGATTTTTTCTTTGTAACAAGCCTCCGGCCAAAGTTTATTTGGGTGATACCGGAAGCATGTTGATTGGTTTTGTCGCCGGAATTCTGGTCTTGCGCGCATGCACAATCAATAGATCAATTCAGGTTATTCCTGCCATTTGCGTTGTTTTGATTCCAATTTTGGACTCTGTGTTTGCGATTATTCGTCGAAAAAATTCGGGTCGAAGTATTTTTTCAACGGATCGAGGTCATATTCATCATCGAATACAGAAACGTTTTGGACGCGGTTACAAATTGTTAGGAATCTTGTTCTTATTACAATTTCCGCTTTGTTTGTCGGCCTTGGCTGGCGTCTATTATCAAAACGACTGGATTCCGTTGACGGTGATGTTTATTTTTATCGTTTTTATTGTTGCTTCCGGGATTTTTGGACGCGCTGAATTAAAAATCGTTTTAAGACGTTTGTATTTTTTGTTTATCAAACGTTTTGACCGTGACCATTACGAAAAATATGGCGAAGTTTTTCATCCGCAAGGAACTGTATGTTGGACAAATTTATGGGAGTACATTTTAAAACAAATCAGGAAATCGTCCTGTGTTTCCATTCAACTCGATATCAATATGCCCTTTATCAATGAAGATTATTATAGCGAATGGGACAATTTCGATAAAGACACACAATTAGTATGCAATATTTCTGTTCCGTTCATTATAGAAAATAAACTGGTCGGAATGCTGTATATGAAATACGATTTGCGAAAAATGACTTTTCATGAAGCCTTGCTTTTTACCGAAAATTTATGTAACTATTGCCTTCAATATATTATTGAACATAACAGTTATTTTGCCAAAAAACATGTTTCGTAAATATCGAGCACAAAACCCAAAATACAGAACAGGTTTTTGTGCGGATTTATTGAGCTCTTGAGCGAAATTGCCAATGAAATTGACTAATATTGACAGAATACCAGAAAGCGAACAAAGGATTACGGAACGTTAACTGATGAAGATAATTTGTGTAGCCGGAGCGAGACCTAATTTTATGAAGATTGCCCCTCTTATGGAGATTTTTCGGCAACGTTCAGAAATTGAGCCTTATTTAGTTCATACAGGTCAACATTACGATGAAAAGATGAGCGATCTTTTTTTTCGTGAGTTGGGAATTCCCAAACCCGATGTCAACCTTGGGGTCGGAAGCAGTTCTCATGCAATCCAAACAGCGGAAATCATGAAGGCGTTCGAACCAGTCTGCCTCGAACAAAAGCCGGATTATGTCTTGGTTGTCGGCGATGTGAACAGTACAATTGCCTGCGGACTTGTCGCGGTTAAATTAGGCATCAAATTGATTCATGTCGAGGCGGGACTTCGAAGCGGCGATCCGAGTATGCCCGAGGAAATCAATCGAATCCTGACCGATTCGATCAGTTCGTTGCTCTTTTGTACAGAACAGAGCGCCGTTGATCATTTGCTGGCGTCGGGAATTCCGGCAGATCGAATTCATCTGGTCGGCAATGTCATGATCGATACATTATTGAAAAATCGCGAAAAAGCGGATAAAACGACGGCCCTTGAAGAGTTCGGTTTAACGCCGCAACATTATGCAACAATGACGCTTCATCGACCGAGCAACGTCGATCACGCGGAAACGTTTTCCGAACTTTTGAATGCGGTTGATGTTATTCAAAAAGATATGCCGATTATTTTCCCGATTCATCCGCGAACAAAAAAGAATATCGAAAAATTCGGACTGAAAGAACGGGTCGCTCAAATGACAAATTTGCGGCTCGTTGAACCGCTTGGTTATCTCGAATTCCTTAAACTCAATGCCAACGCTTTTGTTGTTTTAACTGATTCCGGCGGCCTTCAGGAAGAAACAACCATTTTAAAAGTCCCTTGCATTACAATTCGGGAAAATACGGAACGTCCGGTAACTTGCGAAGTTGGAACCAATCAACTGGTCGGAACTTCGTCGCCAGCGATCCTTGACGCTTATCATCGTATCCAAAACGGCGATTTCATGAACCGTAATATTCCTGAACTTTGGGATGGTCATGCCGCAGAAAGAATCGCCGATGTGATTATTATTCGATCATGATATTAAAGGTATTTGAATGAAAAATGTCGAACGGTTGCGCGTTTTAAATGCCCCTGTTGATGTTTTGACAATGAACAAAGCGATTGATTGCGCTTGCGAATTGGCAAAAGATCATTCAAATATCAGCTATATTGTCGCGGTCAATCCAGAAAAAACTTATGCGATGAAAGAAAGCGAAGTGATTCGTGATTTCATCGAAAAGGCCGACCTTGTTATTCCTGATGGAATCGGCATTGTTTTCGGAGCAAAAATGCTTTGTAATCGTCGCTTGGAAAGAGTTGCCGGCGCAGATTTAATGCAGGAAATATGCCGCGTTTCCGGCGAACAAAACCTTAAAATTTTTATTTATGGCGCTAAAGAAGAAGTCAATGCCGGAGCGGTTCAAAAACTTCAGGAACGTCATTCGAATATTCAAATTGTCGGGCGTGCCAATGGATTCGTTAAAGCTGAAAATATGAATGAACTTGTCGAACGAATCAACGCTTCCCAGGCGGATATTTTGTTTCTCGCTTTGGGAAGTCCGAAGCAGGAAAACTGGATGAATGAATATGGTCCTAAACTCAATGTTGGGGCTTGTATGGGAATCGGCGGGACGCTTGATACAATTGTCGGGACGGTTAAACGCGCTCCGGACTTTTATCAAAAAATCCATTTGGAATGGTTTTATCGTTTAGCGAAACAGCCCTCACGCTTTTGGCGTCAACGTCGAGTGTTTTTTTTCGGATTCGCTGTTTTAGCCGCCAAAATCAAGAAAATAACGATGTGTCATCGACAAGAGAATGAATAATCAACCCGTTAGCGAGGTTTCCCATGCGACTTTTAATAACCGGAGGAGCTGGATTTATCGGTTCGACTGTAATTCGTTATGTGGTGAACCGATTGAACTGGAACGTTCTGAATGTGGATAAACTGACGTATGCCGGAAATTTATCGACGCTTAAAGAAGTTGAAAACAGTCCTCTTTATTCATTTCTTCAGGCGGATATTTGTGATCGGGATACGATTTCAAAGGCGTTTGCCGATTTTCGTCCCGAAGCGGTTATGCATTTGGCCGCTGAATCGCATGTCGATCGAAGTATTGACGGTCCGGCGGAATTCATTCAGACCAATATTGTCGGAACCTATACTATGTTGGAGTCCGCGAGGGATTTTTGGCGAACGCTCGATACGGAATCGCAGGCGGCGTTTCGATTTCATCATATTTCGACCGACGAAGTTTACGGAGCGCTCGGCGATGTCGGACTTTTTACCGAAACGACCCCTTACGATCCGCGAAGTCCTTATTCCGCGAGCAAAGCGTCAAGTGATCATCTCGTCAAGGCCTGGTTCCATACCTATCATTTTCCGACGTTGGTAACCAATTGCTCGAATAATTATGGACCGTATCATTTTCCGGAAAAACTGATTCCTTTGATCATTTTGAACGCCCTGGATCGCAAACCGCTTCCTGTTTACGGAAAAGGCGAAAACGTCCGCGATTGGCTTTATGTCGAAGATCATGCCAAAGCGCTCGTTACGGTTTTGCAAAAAGGAAAACCGGGCGAAACATATAATATTGGCGGTCGTAACGAGCGGAAAAATATCGACGTCGTTAAGATCATCTGTGCGATTCTTGATGAGCTGCGGCCAAGTGCCGAAGGTCCTTATGCCAATCTGATCCAATTCGTTACGGATCGACCGGGACATGATTTGCGCTATGCCATTGACGCAACGAAATTGGAATCGGAACTCGGCTGGAAAGCGGAAGAAAACTTTGAATCCGGCATTCGTAAAACGGTCGAATGGTATCTCGAAAATGACTGGTGGTGGCGTCCGATCCGTGAGAAAAAATATGCCGGCGAACGGCTCGGAAAATAACTCTCTTTGACCGAAGAAGAATCATTACAGCGAAAGGCACGAAACATGAAGGGGATCATTTTAGCCGGCGGAAGCGGGACGCGACTTCATCCAATGACGCTTGCGGTAAGTAAGCAACTTCTTCCGGTTTACGACAAGCCGATGATTTATTATCCGCTTAGCGTCCTCATGCTGGCGGGAATTCGTGAAATTCTGCTTATTTCGACGCCGAATGATCTGCCGCTTTATCAACGTCTTTTGGGCGACGGTTCGCAATGGGGTTTGACAATCGACTATGCGGAACAACCGCGTCCGGAAGGTCTTGCGCAAGCATTTTTAATCGGCGAAGAATTTTTAAACGGTTCTCCGGCCTGTTTGATTTTAGGAGACAACATCTTTTACGGAACCGGTTTAACCCCCCTTTTGAACGGCGCCAAAATGGCGGCGACGGAAAATGGAGCGGTCGTTTTCGGTTATCATGTAGCGGATCCAGAACGTTTTGGCGTCGTTGAATTTGACAAAGAGAAACGTGTTCTCAGCATTGAGGAAAAACCGCAGAAACCGAAATCGCATTACGCCGTAGTCGGACTCTATTTTTACGACGAAAATGTTTGTCAATACGCGAAAAAAGTGAAACCATCTGCACGCGGAGAGCTGGAAATCACGACGTTGAACCAGCTTTATCTTGCCGACGGTCTGCTCAAATGCCGTATTTTCGGACGCGGCATTGCCTGGCTCGACACAGGAACGCCGCAATCGATGTCGGAAGCGTCAACCTTTATCGAAGTTGTAGAAAAAAGACAGGGTTTGAAAATCGCCTGTCTCGAAGAAATTGCGTTACAGCAGCGTTTCGTCACACGAGATTTTATCCTGAATCGTATAAAGGGCCTTAAAGGAAATTATTACGAATATATTCGAGAACAACTCGAAGAATAACTTGCGGAGTATATAACATTGGATTTAAAACGTCCCATTCAGGTTACGCAATCTTTTATGCCGCCGCTTTCCGACGTTGTTTCGTTCCTGGAAGGCGTTTGGGAGCGTGTGTATCTAACGAATAACGGTCCGCTCTTGCTGGAACTTGAAAAGAGATTGGCGGAAAAAAACAACGTTCATGAAATCGTTTCGGTTTTAAACGGAACCATTGCGATAGAACTGGCGTTACAGGCGTTAGGCGTTCAGGGCGAAGTGATTACAACGCCGTTTACATTTCCGGCAACGTCAACGGCGATCTGTCGAACAGGCGGGCGACCGGTTTTTGTCGATATTGATTCCAGGACCTGGAACATTGATCCCGTCGCTGTTGAAGCGGCGATCACGCCGGAAACCCAGGCGATTTTAGCAGTTCATGTTTTCAGTCGGCCCTGCGATGTCGTTCGGCTTCAGGAAATCGCGGACAAATATCGATTGAAGTTGATTTACGACGCTGCGCATGCGAATTTTATTCAAACGAACGGACGCTCCATTTTCGATTGGGGCGATTGCTCAACGACGAGTTTTCATGCGACGAAGTTGTATCATACCGTTGAGGGAGGAGCCTGCTTTTCTCCAAATCCTGACACAACAGCGAAAATCCGTCAATTGCGATTTTTCGGATACGACGCCGACAAAAACCTGACCGACATCGGAACGAACGCCAAAATGACAGAGGTTTCTGCGGCAGTAGGACTGGCGAATTTGAAATATCTTGATATAATACTGGCAAAACGTCGCGCATTGTACGAACTCTACAGGGAGCAACTTTCCGGATGTCCGGATTTAACGTTCCAGCAATTCGATCCAGAGGAATATAATTACAGTTATTTTCCTGTTTTGTTCAAAGATGAAGAACAACTGTTAAACGTCAATGCGGCGTTGAATGCGGAACAGATTTATCCCCGTCGTTATTTTTGGCCCCTTTTGAGCGACATGCCCGCTTTCGCCAACGCAAAAATCCTTGGAGATTTGCATATTGCGAAAAATGTGTCAAGCCGAATTCTCTGCTTGCCGCTTTACCCCGATTTGGGAGAAGAAGACTGTCAAAAAATTAGTGATCTTGTTCAAGCGATTTGTTGATGTTCAATCGAGATGACTTTCAAAAAATTTTTACACTATTGACATTTGAGTTTTTTCATTTCGATGCAGCCTAACGATTAAAACAACAGTTACTTGACTTGTCGCATTTCGGAAAAACTCAAGAAAAACGAATAGAACGAAAATGACAAAAGCCAAAAAGAGTTTTTTGGCTTAACGGTTCTTTTTTTCAAGTTCCGTTCATGAAACACTCTCTTTGATGATTTCTCAAATGGCTGAGGTAAATGTCGCCTTATGGGGAATTCTCTTCAGCTGTCCACAGAAAACGATTGAAAGAACGAAATATTATAAAGAGTACGAAGATGCAAAAAGTTGTGATTCTTGGCGGAAGCGGTATTGGCATGACAGTAGCTGCGATAGCCGAACAATATGCCGATACTGAAGTTTTGGGATTTCTGAATGATATAGAACCAGTGGGAAGTTATATTGGTAATTTTAAAAAAATACCAGTTATCGGTAAAACAGATGATTTGCCAGGATTCTTAAATGATAAAGACGTGATGTTTTTTATTGCTTACGTTGGAATGCAAAATGAAAAAGAAGTCTATCAAAAAATTGTCCAGCTTAACATTCCTTCGGAAAGATTTTTCACTTGTATTGATAAAACAGCTGTTTTCTATAAAGATTATTGTAAAATAGGTTCTGGCGTTTTGTTGACTCCATTGAGCCAGGTTGGAGTCGATGTAACTTTATCAGACAACTGTATGTTACTTGCCAATTCCTACGTAGGACACAACAGTTTTCTGGACCGTTTTGCTCATATTGCCACCAACGCGGTTGTGGGGGCAAATGTCCATGTGGGCAAAGCGGTGCATGTTGGAAGTAATGCAACAATACGTGAAAAAATCATTATTGGCGACTTTAGTCTGATTGGAGCTGGAGCTGTCGTTATAAAAGATGTCCCTCCAAACAGTATTGTCGTTGGCAATCCGGCAAGAATACTGAGGACAAAAGAGGAATAAACAAGACGATAAAAATAATTCTTTGCTGAAATTTACAGCATTGTTCTGTTGCTTTTCCAAAGAGAATACATGATCTGGGCGAGCTTTAACGTTTTGCTATGATAACGTAAAAATGTAATGAGCTGTGTTCAAAATTATAATATCTGACTTTTTTTCAAAAAGAAGTCGGGGCACAAGAATATTTTACTTTGTCGACACACTTATCGAATAGAGGACTGCTGAAATGAACGTTAATCAAATGGGAAATTATTTCGACGATTTTGTCGTTGGCGAAACTGTTCGGCATCCGCTTTCGAAAACGATTTTTGAGAGCGATAACAATTTTTTTTCTTTATTGACAATGAACAACCATCCGGTTCATACGAATTTAGATTACGCATCTCGAAATCAACATGAAAAAATCCTTGTGGTGGGCACACTTGTTTTTAGTCTTTCCGTCGGTTTAACGGTTGGCGAAATCAGCGGTCAAGCGATTGCGAATCTGGATTACGAACAAGTAAAACATTTGGCGCCGGTTTTTATCGGCGACACAATTTACGCTGAAACAACGGTTCTTGATAAACGCGAATCGAAAAGCAAATCGGATCGCGGAATCGTTTATGTGGAAACCGTCGCATATAATCAAAACAAGACGCCAGTTCTTTCTTTTCGAAGACATGTTTTGGTAAAGAAAGCTCCTGTGAAATAAAACGGAGTGATTTTAATTGTTTAATACGAAGACGCTCAGGTTTTTCGAAATGCAACAAGTTAAGTCACTTTCGTACAAAAAGGTTGCGCAGCAATAAAACGAAAAAACCTGAGCATCAATAGCATAAACTTGTGTTTTGACCAAAAACCTCGTCCCAAGTTTCAGTATTGTCACACGGTGTGGCAGGAAAATGATAATCGTAAAGTCAACTCTGAATTGTAAATTATGACAACGAAACGTGAGTTTTTACTTCGCAGTCCGATGTTTGTTCCGGCGTTCAATCGCCGATATATTGATAAGGCGATTTTAAGCGATGCCGACGCATTGATTCTTGACGTCGAAGATTCTGTTCCTCTGGAGAACAAACAGGAAGCCCGAGAAATTCTTGCCGATTATTTTTCTCGTGGCGTTTTTCGTGATCGACAGGTTTTTATCCGGATCAACGCACTGGAAACGTCCGATTTTGTGGCGGATATGGAACAGCTTGTCTTTGAGGATCTCGACGGGTATATGCCGCCGAAAATTCATTGTGCCCAAGACCTGGTGCTCGTCGACAATCAATTGACTCTTATCGAACGAAAACATGGTTATCCCAACGGAAAATTCGTTTTGGCTCCCTTGATCGAATCTGCTGCGGCGATTGTTCATATCAATGAAATAGCTCACGCCAGTTCACGTTTGATCGCGCTCTGTTTCGGCGGCGAAGACTATCTCGACAGCATGCAAAGCGCCTATACGCATTTGACGCCGGCCTTTATTTATCCTCGAAACGCCATCGCCATAGCCGCTCGTTCGGCAGGGCTGCTTCCAATCGACACGCCCTATCTGGAAATCAGTGACGCCGAAGGGTTTATGGAAGAAGAACGCGAAATGTATAAAATGGGATTCGCGGGTTGTCTTTTATTAAATCCGAAACAAATCGAACTGGCGCATCAAGCTTTTTCGCCGCTGCCGGAAGAAATTGAGCATGCCGAGGGAGTTGTTGCTGCGATTGAGGAAGCGATGACGCGCGGAACCGGTATGGCGGTTTTTAAAGGAATCGCGATTGGCCCTCCCATGCGGAAACTTGCCCTTAAAGTTCTCGCTCAACGAGACTTGATTCAACGTTTAGCTGTCAAAAGAGGTTGATATGTGGAACCGCGGTTTTTTTGATCTTTACGAATCTCATCTGGCAAAAGCAAAATTGGGAGGAGGCGAAGAGCGACTCCGAAAATTGCGTCGAGCCGGAAAATTAACGGCACGAGAACGTCTTGAGCTGCTCTTTGACGCTAACACATTTCACGAAATCGGAATGTTTGTTGAAAGTCGGGCTGTTGAACTTGGTATGGAAAAAAAGCATTTTCCCGGTGACGGCGTTGTGACGGGTTATGGAATGGTTGACGGCTGTCTGGTCTTTGCCTCCTCTCAAGATTTCACTGTTTGCGGCGGTTCCGGAGGGGAAGAACATCTGAACAAAATCTGCCGCATTCATGACATGGCCGTTGCTGCTCGCGCTCCATTTGTCAGTATTAACGAAAGTGGAGGCGCAAGAATTGAAGAGGGAATTTGTGCGTTAGACGGCTACAGCAAACTCTTTTATCGCAACACACAGGCGTCGGGAGTCATTCCTCAAATTGCCGTTATTTTAGGAAATTGCGCAGGCGGAGCAAGTTATTCTCCTGCGCTGTGTGACTTTATCTTTATGCTTCGCGGTAAAAGTCAGATGTATATTACCGGACCGCAAGTCATTAAAGCGGTTACGGGAAAAATGGTCGGCATGGAAGAATTGGGGGGCGCTCATGTTCATGCACAGGAAAGCGGACAAGCCCATTTCATTTACGACAATGAAGAAAATTGTTTAGCAGGCACACGAACCCTTTTGAAGTTTCTTTTAAAATCGCAAGTTGACGAGATAAGCCGCCCGCCGGATCCTGAAGTTCATAAAATTCAGGACATTGTCCCCGAAGATCAACGGAGAGCCTACAATGTACGAAATATCATCGAAACGATTGTGGATGCCAACAGCTTTTTTGAAGTTTCTTCGGAATTTGCCAAAAATATCGTCGTCGGTTTTGTGCGAATACAGGGGCGAAGTGTCGGACTTATCGCCAATCAACCGAACTTTCTGGGCGGAGCGTTGGAATGCAATGCCGCCGATAAAGCTGCTCGATTCATTCGTTTCTGCGATTGCTTTAACATACCGCTTCTAACGTTGGTCGATGTGCCTGGATTTTTGCCCGGTTTGGATCAGGAACATCGAGGAATTTTACGGCACGGAAGCAAATTGTTATACGCTTATTCGGAAGCGACTGTTCCCAAAATAACACTCATTATGCGAAAAGCTTACGGCGGAGCTTACTGTGCGATGTGTGGCAAAGGACTTGGGGCGGACATCGTTTACGCGTGGCCTATTGCAGAAATTGCGGTCATGGGGGCGGAAGGAGCCGTCAACGTCGTCTATCGGAAACGCTTGAACGAATCCTCTCAACCCGATCAGGAACGTAAAAATCTTATTGACGATTATGAACGACAGTTTCTCAATCCATATTATGCCGCGCAAAGAGGTTTTATCGACGAAGTCATTCGTCCGGAAGAAACCCGTTCAAAAATCGAGGCTGCTCTTCAATGTTTAGAAAACAAATCGCAAAATCCGTTGATAAAAAAACACGGAAATATTCCGTTATAAGTAAAATACATTCATGTCCGACGATAAAACTTAGCGAAGCGATCCTTTAAAGCGGCGAGTTGGGTTCTGATTTTCCAGTTTGCGAGCCAATTCATACAGATTCTGCTTGGAATCTTTATGGCGCGGCTCCTTAGTCCGGACGACGACGGCATTTGGACGCTGGTTTGGCCAATATTTCTCGCAACGGTTTTGTTTCCCGCCTTTTTCAAAGATTCAAGACGACATTCCTCGTCTGCGTGACGCCTTTAAACGAGCGCTTTGCGTTTCCGTTTTTACGATCGTTTTTCCGGCCTATTTGATTTGCGTACTGTCGTATCCGTTTATCGAACTCGTCTTGACGCCAAAATGGCTTCCCTGCATTCCGTATTGGTGGCTGCTGACCTGTACGGTCGTTCTTTATCCCATTCATGTTCTTAACTTGCAAATCTTGAACGCTCGCGGACGTTCCGACCTTTTTTTATGGTTGGAAATCCTTAAAAAATGCCTTGCCGTTGTTAGTATTGGCATTTTATATTTTTGCGGGTTAATTCCGATGTTGATTTTTATGATATTTTCTTCTTGTATTTCTGCTTATTTGAATTCATATAACGTCGGGAAGGAAATCGAGTTTAATCTTTGGAAACAATTAAAAAGCGTTTATCTTTACGCCTTGCTTGCGGCGGCTTCGTGCTTCGTCGCCTGGGGAGCCTATCGTTCAATTTATCCCTGTTCCCACTGGACAGGATTGATCGTTCCTGCTATAATCGGGACTGTTTGTTGTTTGTTGCTGAATCATTATTTTCGAACCCCCGCTTTTATCGATTTGGTCGGACTTTTAGGAGATAAATTCCCTGGCGTTAAACGAATATTTCGACTTTCGCAACCCGGCAAATAATAATGACAATAATAATGACAAAAGAGCCCCTTTTGCAAGACGCTCCGGCGATGTCAGGAAAAACGATCTATCAAGAGATTAAGGATTTTCCCGTTCCGCAAATGGAGTCTTCCTTATTGGCAGAATTGGAAGAGTTGCGCGGTTGTCCGATTCCGTTTACCGATATTCATAATATTTCCTGCACAGAAATCAGTAGCGAAGTCGTTCGTCAACTTGATCCATTGGTCAGCGTTTGCATGATCACTTATAATCACGAAAAGTTTATTCGTGAGGCGATCGATGGCGTCGTTAATCAAGAGACGGATTTTCCCTTTGAACTGGTCATCGGCGAGGATTGTTCGACGGATAAAACACGCGAGATTATTTTGGAATATCAAAAGAAGTATCCGCATTTGATTCGCGTTTTGATTTCGGAAAAAAATCTAACCCAAAACGGAAGCAGCAACGGAAAACGAACTGTTTTATCATGTCGAGGAAAATATATCGCCTTTTGCGAAGGAGACGATTATTGGATCGATAAGAAAAAACTGCAAAAACAGGTCGATTTAATGGAAAACAATAAAAAACTCGGAATGGTGACCTCGAATTATCAAATCTATTATGAAAAAACCAAACAATTCGGGCCGGAACCAATCGAGGATATTGCTTTTAAGTCGCCGCTTTATGGTTTAGATGCCATAACACAACTTGTCAATAAATCAACAATTGGAACCTTGACATCGTTATGCAGAAAAGATTTAATTTGTCAATGTTATATCAATGATCCCATTTTTAACAGACTTTTTTCATTGGGAGATCTGACGTTATGGTTGGGAATTATTTCAAAAGGCGGAATCTTTAAACTTCAAGAGAAGACCGCCATTTATCGAAGACACAAAGAGGGCATCTCAAGTCGATTTCCTTTTGAGATTACGCGAGACGCATACGTTCTTCGTTATTATTTCTGGAAAAACAGGCTCTGCCAATATTATTCCAACATAGAAAAAAAACAGCTTGAAACCTATTTTCTGAAAAAGATTTTTAAAAACAGAAAATTAAACGCGTTAATGCAACATAAAGACAACCTTGCTCTTATATTTGAACTCGAACGCAAAAACAACATAACATCTGTGTTTAAATATTGGTGTAAAAGACTGGCTTTAAAATGTTGTATTTATCGTCCATTGAATCATCTGAATTTTTTCTTAAACAAAGTTATCCGCTACATAAAACGAAAGCCAGATTAGTTATCGATTATACAAGTTATTTAATATAATGGTTTACGATGATCGATTTCAGATCACAATGTTTTTTTAAGTCCGTGAAAGATTTTGTCAAAAACATTGTTCCTTGAAACGAATCCAGGATCGGACGGACATTATTCTTTCGGTTCTATGCCGGTAACCTGCTGTTTCGCAACGGAGGCAATCGATAAATAGAAATTTTACGGAACACTATTTGCGGCGTTTTCGTTAAAATGGGTAAAAAGATGAGCGTATAGTATCCCGAGTCGTTTAACGGCGATACAGCGTTAAAGTCATGAAAAGAATGATCCTGATCAACGACCCGCAATAAACGATTTGCGTTACAAAGCATCCTTTATTATAACAATTTCATGTCCGACGATAAAAACTTAGCGAAGCGATCCTTTAAAGCGGCGAGTTGGGTTCTGATTTTCCAGTTTGCCAGTCAGTTTATCCAAATTTTATTAGGAATCTTCATGGCGAGGCTCCTTAGTCCGGACGACTATGGCGTTCTCGGGATGTTGACGATCTTTTGGGCAGTCAGCCAGGTTTTTATCAACGGCGGATTTTCACAAGCGTTGTTGCAACGGAAAGATGTAACACAAATCGATCTTTCGTCCGTTTTCTACTATAATATGCTGTTAAGTTTCCTTTGCTGCTTCCTGATGATCATCGCGGCCCCTTACATCGCTGATTTTTATCATCAACCGATTCTCAGCAAGACGATTATGGTTTCCGCCTGGGCTCTTCCTGTCGGGGCTCTCGGTTCGATACAACATATCATCCTGGGACGCCAATTACGTCAAGGTTATATTAACGCAAGTAAATTATTTGGTATTCTGATAAGCGGTCTTGTCGCTCTCTGGCTGGCCTGGAAAGGTTACGGCGTTTGGGCACTGGTCTGGCAAACGTTTCTCGCGACGGCGTTTGGAACGGTTTTCGTTTTTATGTTTGTTCGTTGGCTGCCTTCCCTTGCGTTCAGTCTTAAAGCGTTGGGAAACCTCTTTCAATTCGGTTCAAAACTTCTTGTCGCCGGTCTTTTGGACAGTTTTTTTGTCAACATCTATAATGTAACGATCGGAAAATTCTATTCGGCCCAAACATTGGGGTATTACGAACAGGCGCGACGTTATTCGACACTTTGGCCACACAGTATTCAAAGCGCGATATCGACAGTTTTGTTTCCCGCCTTCTCGAAGATTCAAGACGACATTCCTCGTCTGCGTGACGCCTTTAAACGAGCGCTTTGCGTTTCCGTTTTTACGATCGTTTTTCCGGCCTATTTGATTTGCGTACTGTCGTATCCGTTTATCGAACTCGTCTTGACGCCAAAATGGCTTCCCTGCATTCCGTATTGGTGGCTGCTGACCTGTACGGTCGTTCTTTATCCCATTCATGTTCTTAACTTGCAAATCTTGAACGCTCGCGGACGTTCCGACCTTTTTTTATGGTTGGAAATCCTTAAAAAATGCCTTGCCGTTGTTAGTATTGGCATTTTATATTTTTGCGGGTTAATTCCAATGCTCTGTTTCGGGATTTTTTCTTCTTGTATTTCTGCTTATTTGAATTCATATTACGTCGGGAAGGAAATCAAGTTTAATCTTTGGAAACAATTAAAAAGCGTTTATTTTTACGCCCTGCTCGCGGCGGCTTCGTGCTTCGTCGCCTGGGGAGCCTATCGTTTAATTTATCCCTATTCCCACTGGACAGGATTGATCGTTCCTGCTATAATAGGGACAGTTTGTTATTTGTTGCTGAATCATTATTTTCGAACCCCTGCTTTTATCGATTTGGTCGGACTTTTAGGACATAAATTTCCTGGCGTTAAACGAATATTTCATCTTTCGTAATTATTTGGAGCAAAATATGTCAAACGAACCTCTGTTGCAAGATGCTCCTCCAATGGTGGGAAAAACGCTCTATCAAGAGATTAAGGATTTTCCCATTCCTCAAATGGATCCCGCTGTTTTAGCGGAATTAGAAGAGCTTCGCGGTTGTCCGATTACGTTTACGGATATTCATAACATTCCTTGCACAGAAATCAGTGATGAAGCCGTTCGCCAAATTGAACCGCTCGTCAGCGTTGACATGCTAGCGTACAATCATGAAAAGTACATTCGACAGGCGATCGAAGGGGTTGTTAATCAGGAAACGGACTTTCCCTTTGAATTGGTGATCGGCGAAGACTGTTCGACGGATAAGACGCGAGAAATTATTTTCGAATATCAAAAAAAATATCCGCATTTGATTCGCGTTTTGATTTCGGAAAAAAATCTAACCCAAAACGGAAGCAGTAACGGAATACGAACATTATTATCATGTCGCGGAAAATATATCGCCCATTGCGAAGGTGATGATTATTGGACGGACATGAAAAAACTGCAAAAGCAAGTTGAATTTATTGAACGGCATTCCAAAATGGGATTGGTTAGTACCAATTACTCAGTATATCAAGACGAAATTCATCTTTTTAAAAAACAAAAACTTTGTGGCGTCAAGTCTGTCAGAACGCTTAACGATATGACAAAAAATCCCGACAATTCCCGAATCGGTACGCTTACAATATTGTACCCAAAAGAACTCTATCGAATAGGAATAATCGAAAACCCAATGTTCCTCAGACGTTTTGCTCTGGGTGACACGATACTTCGCTGGGATATGCTCTGTCGCGGTTGGTCGTTAGGTTATATCAATGAAAAAATGGCCGTATACAGACGTCACGGTAATAGCGCGACAAATAAAATAGGAAAACGACGTTTTTTTATAACGATCGACGCTATGCTGATATGGTATTATTTTCACATTCAAGGCCGATTGAATATTGACGCGAAGATAATCCTAAGAAGAGTTTTTAAAGCTCGTCTTTTAGCCGCGTCCTGGGAAAAAAACGCCGTCGCTTTACAAAAAACAATGGATTTTGGCAACAAGTACTCGCTGTGCTCTTCTTGGCAAGTCATGGCATACAAACTACATATTTTATCGTTTTTTATACGTTCGCAGTTTAAATTAAAACTTTTTTTGTTGTCGATTAAATCGTCCTTTCCCATAAGATATTTCTTTTTTACCCAAAAAGACGTATAGTTTTTTCTTTCCTGCAAGTTTCTGTCGATTCCTGTTTTTTAAGTTTAACGAAGAGTCCGTAGGAGGAATTTCTAAAAACCTGTTTTGTGCAATAACCCCAATTCATTAAGCGTTTTAAAAACCTGTTCCTGCGAACGAGACGTCCGCGTTCCCGACAGATTTTTAGAACTTCCTTAGATATATTTATACGAGTTTGCTGTTCAATTCAAGAGTGCGTCCCAAGATTTGAAACTCATTTAGTTTTTTATCAATATCTTCGGTTCGGATTGTTTTTTATATCATAAAAGAATTAATAATACAATTCATAATTTATTGACAAATAATAGAATACAGCTATGAAAATTTTATTTGCAGGCGATTTGGCGCCTTCCGGTTCGGACAGAGCCGTTTTTGAAAATAACAGCGAATTGCTGAAAAAAAGAGGAACGTTCTTCCGTTCTTACGATTACGTGTTGGCAAACCTTGAAATGCCGCTGATCGACGCGCCTTCCCCCATAAAAAAAAGCGGACCGGTTTTGAGCGGAACGACGAAAATGGTTCACGGAATACGTGCCCTTGGGATTAACGGAGTTACTTTAGCAAATAATCATATTCGCGATCATGGAAATGCCGGGGTTCTTTCTACTTGCGCCGCATTGGATCGGGCGGGAATCAATCGCCTTGGCGCTGGTCGCAATTTGGAAGAAGCTTCGCAACCTCTTTTTTTGTCTTATGGCGATTCAAAAATTGCCATTTTATCATTTGCAGAACGAGAATTTTCGTACGCGACAAAAGACGGCGCTGGAGCAAATCCATTCGATTTACCCTACGTCATTAGACAATTAAAATCAATTCCGTCGGACTACTTTAAAATTGTAGTTATTCATGGCGGTAACGAATATTTTCGATACCCTTATCCTGCTTTGCGCGAGTCATTGAGATTATTGACGGAACTCGGAGCCGAACTGATTATTTGCCATCATTCCCATTGTATCTGCGCAAGCGAAATTTATGAGTCGCATCCCATTTTCTATGGGTTGGGTAATTTTATTTTTACGCCGCTCCGCAAAAATATGAGCGAGGAAAGGGCAAATTTTTGGAATAACGGGTTGTTGGTAGCGGTTCAAATCGAAAATAATCGGCTCATATCCGTTGAAAAAATACCAATCGAAAGAGACGCCGACACGCTTTTTTCCATAGCGCAAGGCGATAAACGCGATCAATACCTCGAAAAAATGGAAGGGTATGATAAAATTCTTGCCGACGAAGACGCGTATAAGAAAGAATGGAACAATTTTTGTATGCAACTTCGACAAAGATACGCTGGGGCTTTAGTTGGTTTTAGAAGAATAGTATTTCTCTTTAACAAATATACCGGTTTATCTCTCCTTCGAGTTTTGCAATCGAAGGATGGTCTGCGTTGTACCGAAAATCTTTTGCGTTGTCCCGCTCACCACGAAGTGCTTAAAACGATTTTTGATCGCGATAGATGACTTTTGATTTATCGTCAAATAAGATTGCAACATAAAAGTGTGTGTTTTTTGCAAACGATTAAACGACGGCGATGCGAATTGAAAAAAATTTTTTTTGTTTTCCAATCGTTTGTCAATTGATAAAATACTTAGAGAATGTTTGATTGTGTAAAACCAAACGATGCTATTCTTGATCATTTACAAAAAAGCATACATACTTTATCTCCATTGATTTTTAGCTTCCTTTGTTTTTCTACGATATTGGAAATGTAATTTTTATTTTATTATTGACAAATTTTATAGCCCCTATACACATATGTTATCCATAAAGAATATTTGTTACTTTTATATCTGCTTTTATGCTTTATTTTACCAGATTATAATTCGTATTCTCAATACGACGAGAGCGATTTCTGAAAACAGTTCTGTTTATCAGTTGATTCATGCTCTTTTATTTTTCTCTCTATTGTTTTTATTATTAACAAATAAAAACAGAAATAAACATGTTATCGATCCATGGTTTTTATGTATTCTTGCCTTGAGTTTCTGTTTTATTTCTATCTTGATTTCAAAACCTTCTTCATTGTATTTCCAGGAATTAGGTAATTTTTCAAAGCCCGCAATTTGGTTGTTTATGATTTATGTTCTGAATCAAATCAACTTGGATTCAGTTTTTATAAAACGCTTAATGTTCTGTTTCTGGTGGGGAATGGTGATCAGTATTTTCATGACCTTTTTTATTGCCGATTCCGGTCTTCAGGAAGGATTTTACAAGACGGCCGACGGAGAAATGATTGAAGGTAATTTGTCCGGCAGGGCAATGTCGAATAAAGGATTTACCGGATGTATTCCCTTTGTTATGATTTTATCGCTCTATTGGGCGAAAAATAATACCCTTTTTAAACGGTTAATATTTTATTTGGTGATTGGTTCAGCTATAGTTTTCCTTTTTCGCAGCTATCAACGCACAACTCAATTGGCCATCTGTATGGCGATTTTTTATGCGGTTTTCGTCAATTTAAAGAATTTTAAAGTCTCGCAATTAATTGGAGTAACAATAGCGGCGGTTCTTTTATTTTCCTTTCTTTTTACTTACGGACAAAACTATTTAGTACGTTGGATGATGGTTGAAGAGGACGGCGGCAGTGGTCGCAACGAAATTCAAAAAGTCGTCATCGATTATGAATTGAACGAAGCAAATATCAACGCGATTTTGTTTGGCGTTGGGATATCAGGGATTTTTAATGTTACCGAAAGTTCTCTAGGCATTGCATTACATACACATTCGGACTTCTTTGATTTCTGGCTTGGCTATGGAATTATTGGGCTGCTCGTTTATTTATATATTTATTATTTGTTTTGGAGACAAACGTCGACGATGTTCGAAAAGGGAAGTCGGGAATTGTTATTAATACGCTGCGCCTTTGTTTCGCTGGGAGTTTGTTCTTTCGTATCCGGATTAATGGAAAGTGTATTTACCTATTCGATGTTCTATGTTATGATCGTTTATCTTTGCATGAATTATATCGAACGTACGGAAAATATTCAGTTAATATCCCGAGATAATTATTATGGATTACACAATTAAAAGCTGGAAAACAAGCGTTTATTTTTTAAAGGTTCAATTGTTTCGCCGACGTTCCTGGAAACAATTTCATGAATACCTGTCGCACGAAAATATGTCCGCCGACGAATTGGAACGTTATTCCTTTTTACGCAAAGTCGACATACTTCGTTACGCTTACGAAAAATCGCCTTTTTATAAAGAACGGTTTGATTCGCTAGGGTTTAATCCGCTCGACGTTAAAGAGGAAAAAGACTGGCAAGACGTTCCTGTTTTGACGAAAGACGATCTTCGGCATTGTTTCGACAAAATTGTCGTAACCGGAATATCGAAAAATTTGTGTTCGCTCTCGACGACAGGCGGTTCGACGGGAACGCCGACCGCCGTTTATCATGATCGACGCTTTTTTTCCGAGGCCATTAGCTGGCGACTTCTTCGCTGGTGGGGAATCGGCCCCGGCGAAAACCGTGCGAAGATTTGGCGAACCTCACGCGACATTTCGTCCAGAATATCGAAACTCATTCATTCGCTGACGTTATTTCCTTCGCTCACGATTCTTTTGGATTCTTCGTTCGTCACCGAACAAGATATGCTTGATTTCGCGAAAACCCTTCAAGAGAAAAAGGTTGTTTTCTTACAGGGATATACCGGCGCCGTACACCAATTCGCTTTGTTTTGCGATCAGAACAATATTCATATTGATTCCTTGAAAGCGATAAAAACAAGCTCTTCGCCCTTGTTGAAACCGATTCGAACAGAAATCGAAAAAGTCTTTGGCGTCCCTGTTTACGATCAATACGGATGCAGTGAAATCACCTGGCTGGCCGCGCAATGCCATCGCCGGCAACATATGCACATTTTTAACGATATTCGCTGCATTGAATTTTTAGACGATAACAATCGTTGCGTCGAAGACGAAACGTATGGAAAAATCGCCGTAACGGACCTGGAAAATCATGTTTTTCCGTTGATTCGTTATCAAAACGGCGATATGGGACGAAAAATGCGAGGCGCTTGCCCTTGCGGACTTCCTTTTCCATTGATGGATACGGTCAAGGGACGCGTCACGGATAATTTGCGCTTTGCCGACGGTTCGTATATCGCAGGGGATTATCTTACAACCTTGTTCGATAATAATCCTGAATGCGTTACCGGGTTTCAGGTTCGTCAGAACAAGGATTATTCTGTAACGCTTTTAGTTGTTCCCAACGTAAATTATCCTTTGGCCGATAAAGAAATCGAAAAGGTCGCGAATTTACTCAAAGAAAAAATAAAGGGAACGGAATTCAGACTTGTGCAAACCGACGAAATTAAACATGATCGCGGTAAATTACGTTATGTTGTGTCGGAAATATAGGACTTTTTTTCGCGACGCTGGATTGCGTCTTGATATTGAATGATTGTGAAATAATATGAAAATACTCATTAACGTTAGGGACATCCATCAAGCGGGAGGCATCAGTAATTACTATCGTATATTACAACCGTATCTCAGCGATTCCGCCGATTATTTTACTAATAGTTATAATCCCGAGTCTTCAAACAATATGGGGGGCCTTTCATTTTTGAAACTGTTTTACTTTTTTTATGATCTCGTTCGTTTTTTCTTTCTCCTCTTATTTCATCATCGCCGTTATAACATTGTTGTGTTGAATCCAACGTTCGCGCCTATGTCGGTATGGCGAGACCAGGCGTATTGCGTTATTGCAAAATTTCTCTTTGGGAAAAAAGTCTACATTTTTTGGCGAGGATGGCGCTTGTCTTATGTTGAAAAATTAGAAAAAAAAGCCAAAAGGATTTTTAAATTCATCCTCTTCAAAACGGACGGAATGTTTGTTTTAGCCAGTCCTTTCCGCGATACTCTTCTCCGTTGGGGATATAAAGGACCGATAAAAATGATGACGACGACGACGGAAGATTCCTTTCTTGATTATCCAAGAACTTACGACGCGCAAAAAAAATGTTATAACGTCTTGTATCTTTCTCGTATCACTAAACTTAAGGGAATTTTTCCCGCCTTGGAAACCGTTCGCATTCTCCAACAGGAAATGAAATTAAACTTTCGTTTTACCATTGCCGGTTACGGAGATTGCGTCGATGAAGTTTTAAAAAAAATCGAGGAACTTCATCTCCAAAACGTTGATTTTAAGGGGTATGTTGCCGGAGAAAAAAAAATCGAAACATTTCAAGAAGCGGACATCTTTTTTTTCCCGTCGTTTATCGAGGGAATGCCTAACGTCGTCCTTGAAGCGATGGCGTTGGGGTTGCCTATTATAACGACTCGCGTCGGAGGCTTGCCGGATTTCTTTAAAAATAATGAAATGGGATTTATGGTCGATAGCGTTTCGCCGCAAGATTTTGCCAATCGAATTGCAGAATTACTTAACAATCCGTCTTTGCTGGAGACCTTTGGAAAATACAATCGCGAATATGCAAGAAATCATTTTCGCGCTTCGTTAGTTGCAGAAAAATTAAAAGGGTATCTTGTTTAACGTCCTTTGGCGACGGTCAACATTGTCCAAACCGAAGAAAAACTACGCAAAATAGACGCGTTGGTTTTTGCGTTTTGTTCGTTACTGTAAGCAAGCCGGTAATACGTTACTTTTTCCGATATTTCCCCAACGCCCGTCGCAACAGTAGGCAGCTTGGAGATCCAACGGATAAACATAACAAAAATCAACATTGGTAATTTTTTCATACTTTTACTGGTTTATTTGTAATATGTCAATTTTTTCTTATTTAAAGACCCTTTACGAATCGTCGCCGTCTTGTGTCAAAGACGCTCTTTACCTCCTTCCTTTCACTTGGATGGCAGGAAGAGAATATCGTAACACAGCAAAAGTATTAAAACAATGGGACTATGCCTCCAAAGAAGAGATCGACGCTTATCAAGCGGCACAATTAACAAAAATATTAACCTTTGCGACTGATCATGTTCCTTTTTACAGATCGTATAAACAATATGTCGAAAAATATCCTGCTTCGGAAGCGATCAAATTTTTTCCGTTGATTATGAAGGATGTTATTCAGAACGATTTCAGCTCTTTTGTTCCTGATTGTATTCATTCGATTCCTCATCGAACATCACAAACCGGCGGCTCGACAGGAAATCAACTTCAATTTTATGAAGATTGGACGACGATTCCAAAAGAAATTGCCTCAATTCATTATCAATGGAAACGAGTTGGCTATACTCCAGATTCACGAAAAGTTACCTTTCGCGGTGTCTCCTTTCCACAAAGCTCAAAAGATTTACTGGAAAGAGAGCCCTGTTTTTCGCGAATTGTTCCTCTCTCCGTTTCATTTAAATATTGGCAATATGGAAACCTATGTAAAACATTTTCGGAAATTTTCGCCCGAATTCGTTCACGGTTATCCTTCTGCGATCCGTTGTTTTACCGACTTGATTACAGAAGCCGATTTACAAAGGGAATTGTCCCCAATCAAGGCGGTGTTTTTATGTTCCGAAGGATGTCCCGAGGAATATAAAGATCAAATACAAAAGATTTTTAACTGTCGTGTTTATTCGCATTACGGTCAAAGCGACGAGTTATATTTGACGAATTAAAACGAGTCAATCGAATTTTATACGATGAATCGGCTTACAATGCGATGTGGCTTGAACATTGTTTAAAACATAAATCAACTTACAATGCATTATTAGATGGTTTCAGTCGTTATTTTTATTATTTAAACAAATTCGGTTTCGATATAACGCGGTTCTTTCAGTCGAAATGGGGTCGCCAGAATATTGGCTTGACACATCGCTGCGCCGCTCATTCAGAAGTAATTAAAACACTATATTCAACATTTAACGATTAGACTGCCATGACCTCCTCCATTTTGAAAAAAATTGAAACGTTGCCGATTCCGATCGGACGAATTCTTTCCGCCGTTCCTTTTGGTCTGCGTCCCGGACTCGGAAGGCGCTATTCGTTGCTCCAGTCGAACGCGATTCGTTATTTGGAATCGCCCGATTTTCCGAAAGAACGTTATATTCTGGAAAACGTCAAAAAAATCGTTCGCTTTGCCGAAAGCCAAATTCCGTTTTACGCACAATTATACAAAAAAAACGGTTTCTGCAGTGACAACCTGAAAACGCTCGACGATATGAAACGCATTCCAATCGTTAACAAACAAATTCTCCGTGAAGCGGCGCCCGCCGACGTCGAACATGCCGAACCTGGTCGTTTTGCGGCCAATACAGGCGGAACGTCTGGCTCGCCGTTTTGTTTCTATCTTTCGTCGAGAACAAACGCCAACGAATGGGCGCATATGCACTTGATTTGGAAAAAGTTCGGTTATACGCAACGAAAAATCTATCTTTCGATTGTTGGGCGTTCGATTAAAGGAATCGACAAAAAATTCGTTTGTTATGATGCGTTGCGCAATCGATTTTTATTCAATATTTATATCGATTACGAAAAATCGACGCAAGTCCTTTTAAAATATGCAAAAAGGTATCCCATCGAATTTCTTCACGGATACCCGGGCAGTATTTACGATTACGCAAGGTTTTGCGAGACGCTTCCGGAAAACGAATTGGCCGTTTTGAGAAAAAATTTAAAAGGCGTTTTTTTAAGTTCGGAATATCCTGTGCCGATTTATCGTGATAAAATCGAAGAAGTTTTTCAAGTTCCAACGGTTTCCTGGTATGGACATTCCGAACGAATTATTCTTGCCTGGGAACGTAACGAAAAATTCGTCTATTGGCCGTTTCAAACTTACGGTTTTACAGAAGCGATCAAGCAAAACGACGAAAAATTTCATTTGATTGGCACATCTTACGACAATACGGCGTTTCCTCTTATTCGTTACGATACCGAAGATTTTGTTGAACCGATTCAATACGATTCAAACGGCGTTTTGCAAACGTTTGCGATTAACGAGGCGCGATCCGTTGATTTCGTACAGGACAAAAAAGGTCAAAACATTTCGCTTACCGCGCTCTTTTTCGGACGACATCATTCGATTTATCAAATGGCAAGTCATATTCAAATCGAACAAACGGAACCGGGAAAAGCCGTAATGTATATCGTTATGGACAATCCGTCGTCCGATTTCCAACCGTCGGCCTATTTCAGTTTGGACGGAATCGACATTGATTTCTCTTACCAAATAGTCGATAAACCGTTCCGAACAAAAATTGGAAAAATTCCGTTAAAAATTAACGCCAACTTGAAAAAATAAAATACGCGACAAAATCGACGATAGATAGGATTCGTTTTATGGAACAACTCACACAAAAACTTTCGAACGGTGAAATGACGATTCAGGAACTCCCCATGCCGACGCTTTCGCCGGGTATGGTTTTAGTTCGCAACCATTATTCGCTTATCAGTGCAGGCACGGAGAGCACAACGGTCAAGTCGGCGCGTAAGAGCCTTCTTGCCAAGGCGAAAGAACGTCCCAAAGATGTGAAAATGGTTCTCGACATGCTCCGCAAACAGGGGCCGGTTCAGACCTATCGCGCTGTGATGAAGAAGCTCGACGCTTATTCGCCGCTTGGCTACAGTTCGGCGGGGGAAGTGATCGGGGTCGGCGAAGGCGTAACTGAATTCGCTGTCGGCGACCGTGTCGCGTGTGCCGGCGCCGGATACGCCAATCATGCGGAAATCGTGTGCGTTCCAGTCAACCTTTGCGTCAAACTTCCCGCCGATGCCAATCTTAAATATGCGGCCTACAATACTTTGGGCGCCATTGCTCTTCAAGGAATTCGACAGGCCGACCTTCGTCTCGGCGAAAGTTGCGCCGTGATCGGACTCGGTTTACTCGGCGAACTTGTCTGTCTTATGTTGAAAGCCAGTGGCGTCAAAACATTTGGAATCGACGTCAATCCGGAGGCCGTTCAATCGGCAAAAGAAATCGGTATCGACGATGCCTGGCCTCGTTCCGATGCGTCAATTGGCCAAAGTATTCTTCAACAAACACATGGTTTGGGCGTGGATGCTGTCATCATTACAGCAGGAACGAGTAGTCTGGATCCCATTAACTTTGCGGGAGAAATTGTTCGCAAAAAAGGTCGTGTCGTTGTTGTTGGTGCCGTTCCAACCGGTTTCGAGCGTAATCCTTATTATTACCCCAAAGAATTGGAAGTACGAATGTCCTGTTCCTATGGACCGGGACGTTACGATTTGTCTTATGAAGAAAAAGGCGAAAATTATCCCGCCGCTTACGTTCGTTGGACGGAAAATCGCAATATGCAGGCATTTCAGGAACTCATTCATTCCGGAAGAATTTCGCTTGAACGATTGACAACACACGAATTTAAATTAGACGATGCGCCTGCTGCATACAATATGATTCTTAAGCGAACAGAGCCCTATTTGGGGGTTATGCTCAAATACGACGTCGCTAAACCGCTTCAACAGACGCCTGTTACGATCCAACCGAAAAATTTTTCGACGTCGCCGAAAATAGGATTCGCATTTATCGGCGCCGGAAGTTATGCGCAAGGAAATCTGCTGCCGAATATCCATTCCAACGCCGACATTGTGCCGATTGGGATCATGACCAATTCCGGAACCACGTCAAAGCGTGTCGCCGAAAAATTCCGCTTTGGTTTCTGCACATCGAATGCGAATGATATCTTAGATAATGACGATGTCAACACATTGTTTATTGCAACACGGCACAACACTCACGCCCAATATGTTCTGGACGGTCTCAAACGTCACAAGAACGTTTTTGTCGAAAAACCGATTTGTCTGACACTTGATGAGCTTGTTGAAATACACGGCGTTTATTCGCAACTTGCGCAAGAACCGTCTTGTCCGCGTTTAATGGTCGGTTTTAATCGTCGTTTTGCGCCTCATGCTGTCGAACTTAAGAAAAAATTGGGAAACGTTCCCATATCGGCGATTTATCGCATCAATTCCGGATCGATTCCGAAAGACACTTGGATTCAGGACGTAACGATAGGCGGCGGCCGCATCCTTGGCGAGGTTTGCCACTTTATCGATTTCCTTTCCTGGCTTTGTGGTTCGCTTCCAAAGAGCGTTTATGCGACGGCTCTGCCCGATCCTGATCATTTAAACGACATCGTTTCAATCTCGCTCAAATTTGAAAATGGATCAATAGGAACGGTTCATTATTTTGCCAACGGCTCTAAAGAATTGCCGAAAGAGTATGTCGAAGTTTATCAGGCCGGTCAAACGGGAGTCTTAAAAGATTTCAAATCGTTGGATTTTTATGGGAACGGTTCGCCAAAACTCGGTAAAACGACGAGTCAGAATAAGGGTCAAGCCGCCATGATGAGCGCTTTTCTTGACAGTATCCGTTTGGGAAAAGAGTGTCCGATTTCCGCTGATGATATATTCCGTAATACGCTTGCCTGTTTCGCCGTTCAGGAATCGCTTGCCAGTGGCCAGGAGATACAAATCGATCGTTGTTTTCATTCCGATATCGCCTGAATTTTCCATGAGCAGCAAAACTCTCTATTTCCGATTTAATATTCGATCAAATATTTGATTCGGTCGAATATTTGAATTGTCAAGAGTTTGTTTATACGCTTCGTTTTTTTCGCTTCACCGTTGTATAATCTTCGGTCATAAAGCTATTTAACACGCCGCTTTTCGGAAAAACTCAAGGAACCCCTCTATAAAAAATTTTATGTGAAAGCATCGCGAACCTTTCTATCCCTTTATTTAAAAGAAAAGAGCGGAGATGACATATCAAATGCAGGAAATCGAAGAAGTTATCGATCGTTTGGAACATTGGTGCCGAAGTCGTGGCTTTGCTGGAATTGACCCCTATGATTCTCTAAATTCTCCGCTTGTGAGTCTTTTGACGTTAGGCACACGCTGGGGACGTATGGCGTTGACGCAATTCGGTCGACGTTCGCCGATCAATTGTCGGCCTCTTTTGGGGATTCGCCCCGGCGTCAATCCGAAAGCAATCGGCTTGTTTCTCGAAGGTTATACAAAGGAATATCGTCGTTCGCAGAATCCCCAAACAAAAGTCGTACTGAACGAACTTTTTCAGAAACTTTTGGAGCTTCGATCTCCTGACGTTTCGGGCGCTGCATGGGGATACAACTTTCCCTGGCAGAGCCGCGTTCAACTGACGCCGCGCTGGACGCCGACGATCGTCAACAGCTCTTTCATCGGACACGCCCTGCTCGATTATTACGAAGCAACCGACATCGTCGAAGCGCTCGACATTGCCCAAAGTATTCCGGCGTTTTTCTTGAACGATTTACGTCGTAAAACAGAAGGCGATTCATTTTGTTTCAGCTATACGCCGCTCGACGTCAATTACGTTCACAATGCGAATATGCTCGGCGCATCGCTTTTGGCCCGGCTTGCGGCTCAATACGATCGCAGAGAGTTGCTCGACCCGGCGCTTTGTGCGCTGCGATACAGCATGAAATACCAACATGACGACGGCTCCTGGTTTTACGCGGAAACAAAAGCACAAAGTTGGATCGACAGTTTCCATACCGGTTTCAATCTCGAAGCGCTTCGCCGCTTTTTGCAGTTCGATTTAACGCCAGAATATCAAGACGCATATCGACGCGGCGTCGAGTTTTACGCTGATCGATTTTTTCTCGACGATGGAACGCCGAAATATTATCACGACCGTTTGTATTTGGTCGATATTCATGCGCCGGCAGAAGCGATTTACTTTTTTTCCGGCGAAGGTCAACGTTATCGCGAATTGGTCGAACGAATTCTTCACTGGACGTTGATGAATATGCGCGATGCGAAACGCGGAACGTTCTATTTCCGAAAAGCGAAACGTTTCACGATCAAAACGCCGTATATGCGTTGGAGTCAGGCCTGGGCGTTTCGCGCATTGACAGAATTTCTTACTCACGAGGTTATGGACTGATCTGCCATTTATTTGTTGGTATCGTGAATTGAATTGATACCGGGCCGACACTAAAAAATGATGAGATCCCCAAACGGAGATTCAACTAATGGCTTCGGATGCCGTTGTTTACTCGAACTTTTTTCGTGTGTTCTCCAACATCGCGAAACGATATTTTCGACGTCCGCGTCCGAAAAGTAACCGTTCACAACGATTTTTTTTCGCGATCAAGTTCGAAAAAATTTTTAAAAAAGATTTTCGCACAGCGACGCGGCGGCGCAGCGATGAGAATAACTCCCCAAACGAGCGACGGAAACGAATATTATTAATGGAACTGCCGTTTTAAAGCGATTTAAATTAACAACGACATCGGAAGAGACAAAAAGGAAAGCCTCTTTGCGTTTCCGTCGCGCCGCTGCGCGAAAATTTCCAATATCATTACAAAAATAGGGGAAAACGCTGTCTACTTAATCGCGGCCGCTATTTCTTGAATTCGACGAAGTTCCCGTGAACGGGTCCCCGGCAACAAGGATGAAAACGAGTCCCAACGCCAGAGCCAACAACGCGGCACTTTCGGTTGTGTAATAAATGTATGACTTTGTTGCCGGGCAATCGCCAACATTCGTTCGCTCGTTTTCGGGACAAATTTTCCATTCATCCAAATACACTCGATTTCCGGATCGTCAAAAACTAAAAGGAAGTCCCCCAAACCTCGTTGTTATTACATGATTACATTATAAACTTTTCTGCTTTAACTGACCTGGAAGTCGACAGACATCAACACGAAAAAACGATCTTCCGAACAAAACTGATTTTTTCCGGGAGATCGTTTCTGCTCTTTTAACAACTTGAATTCAGAGAGATTCAATTCTTTGATTTATCGAACCTTACACAAAAATTGAACGACGCCAAAATCGCCTGGTTCGAGCGGTTCTGTTATTTCCCAACGAAGGATTAGTGAACCGTTTTCGTTTTGATCGGCCAGGAATTCAGCAGGAACCGACGATTTTGCGGAATTTTCCAAATAAACAAGTCTTCCGGAAAGATTGTCAAGAATGGTAATATTGCCGATAACTTGATCGCCGACGTTCTCAAAGCGAATCGTAAACTCGACAAGTTCGCCAGGTTGAGCCGCCTCTTTTGAAGCGATTTTGATCAATTGTAATTTTGATGTCTTCGTTCCGTCATCAACGACATAAACCGTTTCAACGCCTTCATTATAAACATTGGATTGAGCATTGGTCATATCGAGGGCAACTTTAACGCTTTGAAGTTCGCCCCAACTTTGAGCGGCAAGCGAACCGCCGGTCAAGAGAGCTTTGTCGTTTTGAGCAATATAGTTCGATGTTAAAAGGGCAATCATATCGCCCAACTTGATTTCAGATTCGGCTTCCATAACTCCTTCTTCATTGGAAACCCCCAATCCGGCAACTTTGGATTCCGTTCCGGAAATTCGTTGATTTCCGCGGGTTAAATTCGTTTTTTCTTCTTGAAAACGAACATCAATTCCTAACGTTTCTGTTTTTTGAACCGGTTCAATTTTGGTTTGAGCATTATGAAGCATAATGTCAAATTCGCCTTCTTGAGGTCGGACAACCTGACGAACGGACCCGAATCGGGGACTGTAAATTTGAACCTGATTGGACGGCTCAACTAAAATTTGACCGTCGATTGTATCGAAATGAGCGATTGTGTCCTCGCGATCCAAATGATGAACAGACCAGTCCGGCATTGAATACGCTTCTGCCTTGCTATCCGCTCCGCTGACAATATATTCGTCAAGCTCCTGAACTCGCAAATCGCCTGGAAGAGCTCCCGTTGCCGGGCGTTGAACTTTTTTCCAAGGTTCAGCAATCGTTGGATCAATGTTTAACGGTTGAACTTGACCGCCAATTCTTCGTGTTTCCTGAGACACAGAATCATTTTGCGGAACAGCAACAGTCAACGTTTGCGATCCAGTTGATTGACCAGTTGTCATCGAACTTGTCGCTGCGGACTGTTCTTGCAGATCACTCGTTGTTTGAATTGTTTGCGTCTTCGACTCTGTCGTCGTTTCCGCATTTTGAACAGGAGCGCTTAACGTTGCGGCAGAATCATTTTGTTCTTCAATCACAGGCGATTCCGCAACGTTTGGTTCCTCAACATTTTCATCAAACTGATCAAAAAGATTGGAAACATCTTGAGCAAACTTGACAACGGTCACATTCGACGATTTCAAAATGGCTCTTTTCGATTCATCAACCTTCTTTTCCTGATTCATTGTTTCGCTGGATTCATCCGCTTCATTTGCCTTTGTAATTTCGGTTTCTTCGGCTAATTCTTCTGACGCATCGTCAGAATCGTCGTTGAAAAAATCCTGATCCTTTTCGTCTGCTTCTTCAGATTCGTTTACTTCTTCAGATTCGCCTGTTTCTTCAGAATTCGACATTTGACCTCGAATAATTCGAGGCCTCAACTCATTTGAAAAAGATGTCTGCAAATGATTAAAAGAGCCATTAATATCAAAACGGTCGTTTATGGACAAAGGGGAATGAACGCTCGGTTGAGGGGAATTCGTTGAATTATTGATTAACGGCAACTGATTATTCATCGAAGAACCGTTCATCATTGCCGGATTGGTCGATGTTTCCTGAGGATTTATTAAACCTTGATTCATCGTTCTGTTTTCCATTCCGGAAACAGGAACATTGTTTGGATAAGTAACCTGAGGCGTTCGTTGAAAAACAGCCTGCTGTTTTCTGTTCGAAGCTTCGGCCCGAATTTGCGACATTGGAACGGCTCCTTCCGGAATCGTTGCCCAATGCTCTGGCATCGAAGTTGATCCAGTCTTTTTGATAATCGACTTGCCCATTCCAAAAGGATTTTGTTGTTCTTTCCAACCGCCGGAATAAACGTCTTTATAATAGGCTTCTTCTGCTGCGTTCTTGGGAGCATTCTGAGCATAGGGATCATCAGCTTTCGGCTGATAAAGTTGCCCTGTCGCTCCAGATCGACAGGAACAAAACGTTAACGTCCCGCCAACCAAAAGCAACAGAAAAAACAGATCGTTCAATAATCGAAAATTCATAAAAAACTGGTTTCCCTGATTATTTTTGATTTCATTGAAAAGTTTTGAGGACATCCTTGTCCATCCTTTCGCCTTGGCGTTTGAAAATTCAAAAAACTTTTTTAAAACAACTTTCCCAAGTCCTCTTCGCCCCGATTCAACGGCGACGACTTTTAAACGGCAGCTTCGGGAAATTCTGTCTGTTTATCAAAATATATTGAAGGAAGTCCTAAAAACCTGTTTGCATTAAATTCCATTCGGAAAACGTCACGAAAACCATTTCCTGCGGTCGAGACGTCCGCGTTCCCAACCGGTTTTTCGAACTTCCTTTGACAATATTTGCTTGAATATTCTAACTGAAAAAACAATATACGCAAATCTGTTGAAAAATTCAAGTCTGCGTTTGAAACTATTAATGAGGGACAAATTGCGCAAAGGCAATATCTGTTCACTCATTCCGGATTCGATCATTCTTGATAAACTTATTGTTGAAATGTTTTCCATTCTCGTTATTAAATATGATTTTCGATACGCCTAATCATTCTTTAACGAAAAAAACATATGGTCTATTCTGTATAATCGACAATATCGTTAAAAAAATAAAATTTATTTTATAATAATATTAAAAACTTAAACCCAAAATGAATAACCCTATAAATAATCCTGTACTTTTGCCGATTTTTCTTTTCCCTGCACAGAATAGGAGATTAGTCGGAAAAAAGGATTTTCGCGCAGCGACGCAGCGAATAGAATAAAAACTCCCAAAAAGAACGACGGAAACGAATATTTTTCAAATGAAACAGCCGTTTTAACAACGATTTAAATAAGGATAAAATCGGAAGTTCCAAAAAGAAAGCGTCCTTGCGTTTCCGTTGCGCCGCCGCGTCGTTGCGCAAAAATTTCCAATTTCATTACAAAATTCGGAGAAAGCGCAGCATAATCGTATTGCTGAAAAAATATTCAGCGAATGATTTGTTTTTCCCAGGACTTCCCAAAAAAGAAAATAATGATAAAATTATTGAGTTTGTATTGCGGGAAGTTTCCTTTTGTTTTTTAAAAAATCGGGGTTAAACAATTCCTGAATAAACCAGGAACTTGTTCGACGTCTTTAAATTGATCCTTAACTCCAAGCCGATTAATCCTCGTTTTTTGCGTTCACAACCTCAGGCTCTGGCTGCCAGATACAGCAGGCAAGCCCCGTCGTTTATAACGATTTCAGGATCGATTTTCAATGGACATTTGTTTCTGTTCGCGAAACTGTTTTCGTTGACGAAAAGAATGATTCGTTTATCGACGTTCACAGTTAAACCTGTAAACCTGATTGAAAGAAAAACAAATGCTTAATTCCAAAAAAATTTCAAATGCCAAAGGAAGCCAAACTCGTTTGTTTGGTTTTTGTTTCGTTAAATTTTTGTTGAATTGAAACGTCCAATTGAATTCTATTATTGTTTTATTAACCTTAAAAATGTCGTCGAACAAAAAATGAAACGACATTTTTAAGGCGAAAAAAATTGGAAATCAAAGTCATTATGTTTAATTTTTAGATATTCAAAGGGTTTTCAGTGTCTGCGACTTGCGTTATCGGATTACAATGGGGCGACGAAGCCAAAGGAAAAATTGTTGATTTTTTAACAGAACAGAACGAAATCGTCGTTCGGTATCAAGGGGGGGCCAATGCAGGCCATACGATTGTTTTTGACGGTCAAAAATTTAAACTTTCGTTGATTCCAAGCGGAATTTTTCGTCCTCAAGTTCAATGTATTGTTGCAAACGGAGTCGTTATTAATCCCGCTTCCATTCTTCAGGAAATAACTCAGCTGACGGCCAACGGAATCCATATCGGTTCCAATTTGATGATCAGCGACCGGGCTCATGTCATCTTCCCCTGGCATTTTGAGGAAGATCGACTTATGAATAATATGGGTATTCGCTCTGAAGCGATTGGAACAACAATGCGCGGCATCGGACCTTGCTATCGAGATAAAGTCGGTCGTTCTTTGGCCATTCGTTTTGGAGATATGTTCCGAAGCGATTTTCGCGAGAAAGTCGAAGGGATCGTTGCCGCCAAAAATCGATATCTTCCTGCTTTAGCTTCCGATGCCTTGAAAGACACTGTCCCCCCCCTTAATGCAACAGAAATCTATCAACAATATTCGGAATACGCGAACAAGCTTCGACCTTTCCTTGCCGATACAACCAATTATTTACTCGACGCAGTTGACGCCGGAAAAGCGATTTTATTCGAAGGCGCTCAAGGCGCTTTATTGGATATTGATCACGGAACATTTCCTTATGTAACAAGCAGCAACAGTTCAGGCGTTGGAGTTTCAAGCGGATCTGGCGTTCCTGCTTCTTTCATAAAACGAATGATCGGAATTGTTAAAGCCTATACAACTCGAGTCGGCGGCGGACCTTTTCCAACAGAACTCAACAACGAACTCGGTCAAAAAATACGCGACCGCGGAAATGAATATGGAACAGTAACCAAGCGACCGCGGCGCTGCGGTTGGTTTGACGCCGTTGCCGTTCGCTATACAAGTCGCCTGAGCGGCGTTACCGAACTTTCATTAATGCTGCTTGACGTTTTGAGTACTTTTGACGAAATCAAAGTTTGTACAGCTTACGAACTTGACGGAAAATATATTGAATATTTTCCCAGCAACGTTGACGATTTGAGTCGGGTTAAGCCGGTTTACGAAACGCTTCCCGGTTGGGCTGACGATATTTCTTCCATCAACTCTTTCAACAATCTTCCGGAAAACGCCCGAAAATATATCGCTCGGCTTTCAGAAATAATCAAAATTCCCGTCAGAATTGTTTCTGTCGGGCCAAGCCGCGAGCAAACGATTGTTTGCCCTTGAAATCCGGAACCATTTGCGCTTTGACTGGTTTGGGAACGATTATTTTAAGCCGCTTTGCAGTTTGTTGGCAATTTGACTCTCTAAATACGAATTATTAAGAAAAAAGAGTTATGAAACGACTTAAAATGAAAAGAACGGTTCCCAATCCGGTCGGGATCGCGAACGTTTCGTTTGCGCCTTTTGTAAAATACGGCTCTGTAAAATTGAGTCGGAATCAGAATGGACGTTTTTAGAACAGTCAAAAGTCAACAACAATATTTATGATGGATTACGGAAATCTTAAACATTCAAATATTTAATACGACAACGAAATTCATTTCTTGCAACACAAAATTCACAATCACAATCGTCCTGTATTTTCAAGCCAATTTAAGATTCCAGATGTTGAGTTCGCAAGCCCCTATGCGATCAGATAATTACAAAGGGGCAAACCTTTCACACAGCCGGCTTCAATATAAACTTTTCTTGTATTCCAAGTTCTGTGTTCCTGACTGTTGAAAATCTCCAATTCTTCCTTTTTGAATGAAACAAGAACGAACAAATCAGGAAGTTCAAAGATTTTTGACCATAACATCGACGAAATAACGGCAACGAATAACTGGGTTAAGAAATAGTTCAGCAAATCAATTGATATTAGAGGAAAGTCAAATATGCTCGAAACAATTAAGGTCTTTTTTTTAGCGATTGTTCAAGGGATTGGCGAATTTCTTCCCATTAGTTCATCTGGTCATCTTCTGGTTTTGGGAAATCTCTTATTTGGCGGTTCAGACATCGAAGACGAACTCGGAACGCTTGGCATTTTACTTCATACTGGAACGCTTCTCTCCATTTTGATTATTTTTCGTCGTCAAATTTGGGAAATGCTCAGCGATAACCGCAGATTAATGCTTTTGATTATCGTTGCTTCAATACCAACTGGAATCTTTGGAATAATAATTCATAAATATTTCAATTTTCTTGAACAGAACGTTTTAATTGCCGGAATCGGTTTTTTATTGACTGCCTGGTTATTATTTAACGTTATTGCCCCGAAAAAGAAATCGGATTATGAACGTTATTTTGACGAAATCGAAGAATTGAGCAACGAAGAAAACGAATTATCGACTTCGCCGCCGCTCAAAACATTAAAAACCATGACCTATCGAGACGCTTTTATCGTCGGTTGTTTTCAAACGATTGCAATTCTGCCAGGCTGTTCGCGCAGCGGATTTACAATCAGCGCAGGAATACTTCGTCGTTTAAATCAAGACGCCGCAGCTTCGTTTTCATTTTTAATCGCTCTTCCCGCAATTGCCGGCGCGACTCTTTTAGAAGTTTTAGTGCTTTGGAAAGATCAGGGCCCCGCTCTTTTATCCGACCCCAATATGCATATCTTTTTATTGGGAAGCCTTGTCAGTTTTGGCGTCGGTTTAGTTTCGCTCATCTTTTTGTTGAAATGGTTAAAAGAAGGACGGCTTCAGTATTTCGGTTATTGGTTATTGATTCTTGGACCTGCCGTCGTTGCCTGGCAACTTTGGGAAATTATTTCCAGTCATCCTTTCATTAACGAGTTTCTTATGAATTTTCTGCAAAAATAATTGTTGACAACCAATTTCAATGATTGATAATGCCGACGCTTGGATTTTCCGCTTCGCCGCATTTCGGAAAAATTCAAGGGAAACGTCTATAATAACCAAAGATCAAATTGTTGTCCTTTTGCCTTTTTCGCAGAAAAGGACAACGTTCAAAAGATCCGAATCGCGATTGTCTCGCTATTCCCCATTTTTCTCTTCAATATCAAAACCGGGGAAAATTTCGGCAAATCGTTTTGTTTCAAATTTCTTCTTTCCTGCACAATTCAATAAGTTTGAACTGCTTTGAGCTCCGTTATTGAAATATTTCGAAACCAAACCTGATTTCCATGATCCTGAAGCAAAATGCGACCAACCGGCGTTGTTCCATATTCTTTTGTCTCGGCAAACTTGCTTTGAGCGACTTTCTCATTCCAATCGTCTGATCCGATAAAAGCCCAACAGGTTCGCTGACCATTGAGCCAATGTTCAATATAATTGCCCATAACAACGATTTTCGCCTGATTAAAATCGTCCATTTTTAAAAGCGAAACGTCTGTTTCGGGAACATAAACGTCATAAAGCGACGCCGTTCGATATTTGGGGGGATTATCGGGAATATTAATATCATCGAAAATCTGATATTCATAACCGAGTCCAAAGCCCGAAGGATTCCAACTACGATATTTAACTCCGCTGTTTCCTTTTTCGCTGATTTTGAATTCAAATTCAAGAATAAAATTTTCGTACTGATTAGCAGTATAAAGATCGCCCCCTTCTTTTTGGCGAACGATCATATTCTCTTCCGCTTTCCAATTATCGGACTCATTTCCTTCGGCATTTGTCCAACCGGAAAGATCGGTTCCATTGAACAAAGGAACTTTGGCTCCCAACTCAAATTCCGTTCTTCCTCCGACATTAAAAGCCGGATAACAAAATCTGTTTCTCAAAGCGGATCGCATTCGAAACATTTGAGCATCGGCCTGATTCATCTGAGAAAAATCCAGGATAACAATGACAAAAAACAGCATTCCCAATAAAGCTGTCGAAAAAGAACAACGATGAAACATTTTATCTCTCCAAAATCATATTCCATTTCCCAAAAGCAACATTTTGGAACGTTATCAAACGCACAAACCATTTTATCTATATTACTTATTTTTACATTATAACAAAAAACGTCGGTCCTGACAAGAGTCAGTCCGACGTTCTATTTCGTCATGAAAAACAAATTTTCATCGTTTTTTAAAGCAAGCTCATTCTCCAGGCATTTTAATCGGAACTTTAACCGCTTCGCCGACGTCAAATTCCGAGATCGGGTTATCGTAGGAAGCTTTAACGTCAATAACAAATGGAGACGTCGATTGATCGCGATAAATCGGATCAATTAAATTGAAGATTTCTTCCTTACCGAAATCTTCGCCTTCCCTTTGGCGTTTTGCTTCTTCCGCATTATGAACGCCGCCAATGGTTTCGGTCTTCATGATCAGGACCTTAAATTGTCCTGCTGGAACGCCCTCGAACCCATAGGTTGTCAATTTGACAATTCCCTCTTCGTTTGTATTTCCGCCGCAAGGCCAACGCATCAGAGCCGGGTCTTGGGCAACCAGAGAAATATTCGCTCCCGCGAGCGGCTGACCGTCCTGAATAACCTTTATTGCAAAAGGATATAATTCGGGCAATCCTTCCGGTCGCTGCTTTTTATTACAACCAGGAATCATTCCGCCTATCAGAATTAAAATAAGCAGACAATACTTGAGATTCATACAAAAATCCTTTTCATTATACGAAAGAAAAATAAACAGACTGTTTCAGGTCTCCATTTGAGAAGAACATATTGCCCCAAAAGTCAATGACATTAAATCAAGTTATACATTCAATGCCATTAACATTCCGGTTTTGACGATTACATGAAATATTGCGGAATCTTCATCAATTCGCCGTCTTTCAGTGCGGATTGATGAGCGACAATACCAGAGACGGTTGTATTCAATGCAACAGCGATATTGACCAATGGAAGTCGATCGCGCAAAATGGAATCAACGAAATCATTGGAAATATAACCATGCGAACCGCCATGACCGCCTGCTCCAACGCCAGGCGGAAGAGCCGGTTTAAGGACATTCATATTATTGACAATATTTTGAGCTTCGTCGTTAAGCGGATAAAAGCTGTCCATATAAGCGCCGATTTCGCCGCGGTTACGACCGGCTTCAGCCCCCCAACCGGCGCTGTCCCAACTGACGATCATACGAGCAGATCCGCCTTCGCTGGTTTTGAAGAGCGCATGTTCCGTGCCGAACGGGTTATCGTAAGGATTGGCTCCCTTTTGATATTCCGGCATTTTGCTGATATGACCGACGCAAGAAACTTCTGTAAAACTGTTGCCTGTAACGCATGTATAATACGCATTGGAATGGGTCGGATACCATTGCGGCGGCAGACCTTTTCGCCAATCGCGATGCCCCGGAATGGTTCCGGCGCCATAATGATAATATTCGCCTTCGGTATAAATCATTTGACCGAAACCGCCCGCTTTATAGATTTTGCGAGACGCATAAACCTGATCATGGAACGAAGAGGTTTCGAACATTTCATACTTGAGACCGGTTTTCTTGACGGTTTCGAACATTTTTTCGGCGTCTTCCAGACTCCCCCAAACGGCCGGAACGGCGCTTGCGGCATGTTTCCCGGAATTCAAGACCTTCATAACATGATCTGCATGACTTGGAGCATCGGTTGCCAAAAAGATTGCTTCAATGGAATCGTCTTTAATCATCTCTTCCAACGAAGGATAAGTCTTTTCGCATTTGCAGGCTTTGGCCAAGCCGGCGCAACGATCTTCGAACAAATCGCTGACGGCGACAACTTCGACATTCGGATGATCTTGCAGACCAAAGGCCGCTCCAAATTGACAAACGCCGAAACCGACGATTCCCATTTTGATTTTGCGGTCAGAAAATGGTTTCCATTCCTGCGAGGCGTCAATATCCGTATCGGTTTGATCGAAACCTTGAATGACTGGTTTTTCCTGGGCGAAAAGAGCATTTCCAAAAACGGAAGCCGCCGCTCCCGTTAAAACGCTTTTGGTCAAAAATGAACGTCTTGAATAATCCATTAATATTATCCTTTAAAAATATGAATCATAAACTAATAATAAAGTAAGAATAAACGCCCCATGACGTTTATTCTTATTTTGAAATTTTTGAAAAAATATTCCAGAAAACAGAATGAATAGGCTGTTATTTCTTTCCAAATCAAGGAATGGTTCATCAAAAAGAAGCAAAATGAAAACCAGCCGGGCGTATGCTTTAAATTCAGGAACAACCGTTCCTGTTGGTCGCTTGATCAGCAGCAACGATTAAAGCGAAACCGCTTCGCCCCCTTGAGGAGTTGAAAGACCGCCCCAAATGCCATACGGGCTTTTGCCGGAATTAACTTGGGGATCATTCGGATTTCCGCAGTCGATTGTATCGGAAACGAAATGAACAGAACCGTCCATCATCGCAACATTGACGCCGCCGGAATGATTACTTTGAGCTCCGCCCGCGATCCAAGGATAATTATTATCCCAAATACAGGTCGGGGAGTTCGGCGGAATATTGGCTGTGAAGCAGGCGCTTGCGGCACGACCGTCATACCATAACGTTCCGCGCCAAGTATTCGACGGGTTTTGAATCATCGTTCGATCGTTTGGATCATATCCATTAACCAAGCAGTTACCCGGAATAACATTTCCGTTATAAAGAGCATTAACAACGGAAACGCCTCCCTTAACGGTCGATGTATAATTATCGCCCGTACAGGTTTCAGAAATTCCTAATGTATTACTCGTTCCGTCGGCACAAACGGAGAAGTTTTTCCATTCTTCCGGTCGAAACATTCCGCGGCTTGAGGTTTTGCCAGCAGGCATTCCCTCATAACGTTCCGCATATTGGCAGGCCCAAGGAGAGTCGCCTGTACAGAAGATAACACTGGCGCGTCCGGTTTCCATAGTTGATCCGCCGGCATTAGTCATTGTTTGACCGTTACTGTCGGACGGACAAATGTATGAAGTAATTTTAACTTTATAGCTAAAGTTGGCAACGCCGCCAGTTCCCAAACCGACCCAGGGAAAACTTCCGACGGCAACGCTTTTGGCTTCATTGCAGAATGTATCCCAAATAGCGCCCTGTTCCATAAAAGGTAAAAGAACGACTTTCGCTCCAATGAATGGAGTAATGCTTGGAAAGCAGCCTGTATAGTTGGCATAAATTGTCGTACTCGCAGGACAGGCGTTATTGACGTCATGATAATTATGGATAGAAAGCATGACCTGCTTCATATTATTTGTACACTGCATACGACGGGCAGCTTCTCGAGCGGCTTGAACGGCAGGAAGTAAAAGACCAATTAAAATTCCGATAATGGCGATAACGACAAGAAGTTCAACAAGAGTAAAACCATGACGGTTTTTTTTATTCCCTTTCGTTTTCATCCATTCATTGACAACAGAAACTTTTTGCATAATAAGTAACCCCATAAAATTTTGAGATGAATTTTCCAAAATAACTTATCTGGAAAAATTAACAATAACTAATTACATTCATATTAAACAGTTCTTTCAGGACTGTCAACAGAACAGCGTCTTATTTTTTTAAAAATAAACAAAATTCTGTTTTTTCTAACCCTTTATCTGACCAATTATTACATGTATTATTTTTTTCGATGGGCCATCTTCTTTTGTTTATCGAAGCAACAACAATATTTTGCATCGTTTTTCATTGCCAGGTTGTCAAAAGATGAAAATATGTTATTTTTTCGTTATTACTTTTCTTTTTCTGAAACAGTTGAATCTTTGACTTTTTTCATTTATAATGAAAATAAGTTTTTTTGAATTACTTTTTATAAACAAAATTTATAGATTCAACCCCGTTTGAATGGGAAAGTTTCTTCAAAATGGCAATTTTCCAACAATTTAAACTTCTTGAAATATGCCTCAATAAATATTTTTCGATTCATTTGACAAAATTTGAGTTATCTGAAAATAAATGAACAAGACACAATTATTATCCATTTTGATTCCTGTTTACAATGAGCAGGCTTATTTGGCCAAAATCGTTGATCGGGTTATTCAGGCTCCGATTTCGGAAAATCTGCGGCGCGAAATCGTTATGGTCAACGACGCTTCGACGGACCGAACGGTTGAAGTTATGGAATCATTGCAAAACAAATATCCGGATCTGATTCGCATTTTTCATCAACCGTTTAATCAAGGGAAGGGAGCCGCCATACGTCGGGCCATTCAAGAAATGAACGGCGATTTTGCGATCATTCAGGACGCCGATCTTGAATATGATCCAAACGAATATCCGATCGTTTTGCGTCCTTTGCTGGAAGGTTATGCCGACGTTGTTTACGGTTCCCGATTTGCGACGCGGGAAATGCGCAAAGTCCTTTTTTATCATCATAAGCTGGGCAATTTATTTCTGACGCATCTTTCCAATTTAACGACCGGACTTGATTTAACGGATATGGAAACCTGTTATAAAGCGTTTCGCGGCAAAATCCTTAAATCGATTCCGCTTCGATCGAACCGTTTTGGCATTGAACCGGAAATAACGGCCAAGATAGCGAAACGAGGACTTTCCGTTTACGAAGTTCCAATCAGTTATCATGGGCGTCGCTATTCAGAAGGAAAAAAAATCGGCTGGAAGGACGGCATCAGCGCCTTGATGACCATTTTGAAATATTGGATCATTGACGACTGTTTTATTGATTCGGCGCAAAATCCTCAGCTTCATCATTCGATGGAACAATGTCGCAATTTTTCGCGACTGATTATCAAAAAATCGGTTCCCTATTTCGGATTGAAAATTTTGGAAATCGGATCAGGAATCGGTAATATTTCCAAACTTCTTCCGCAAAAAGAACGATTAACTCTTTCGGACGACAAAGAAGAAAATTTAACAATTCTTCGAAATTCCTATGAAGGAAATGCTATCGTTGATATTCAGAAAATCGATTTTGATTCTTCGCCGTCATTTGAATCCGCTTATGATACCGTTTTACTTTATAATCAATTGGAACATTCCGCAGACCCTGTCAAGACATTGCGTTATATTCGTTCTTTTTTGGGTCAAGATGGCCGCCTGATTATGATTATTGCGAAAGAATGCGGTTTGATCAAACCGCTTAAAACGTTTGGCGGTTTACAAAGACGTTTCTCAAAAAAATCGATTCGAAATTTACTTGATCAATCCGGATTTCAACTCGAAGTCTGCGAAACCTTCAATTTTCCTGGTCAAATTCTTTGGGAGGGAAAACGTTTGTTTGATTCTCAAAACGAAACCCGATTTGGCCGTTTTTCGCTCAAATGTTTCGATACATTTCTTCCCTGGTCGGATTGGTTGGGAAATTTTGGACGAAATATCCCTTATTTGAAAAATTTAGGAGCCAACTATTTTATCGTTGCAAAGCAGAAAGAGGTTATTTTATGAAATTGAGCGATCTGGAAGTCAAAATGTTTGTTCTCTCCGATTTTCAAGAAAACGCTTATGTTGTTCGCCTCAAAAATCGTAACGACTGCGTTATCATTGATCCGGGTCTCGAACCACAGGAATTGATCGAATTTCTCAAAATGAATCGTTTAACGCCTCAAGCGATTCTGATCACGCATGGACATTATGATCATATTGGCGGCATTTTCGATTTGACAAGAGTTTGGCCTGATCTCGAAATTCTCATCAGCAAAGATGAAGAATATAAATTGAATGATCCGAAAGGAAATCTATCAGAAATGTTTGGCCTTCCGATGACCGCTCCCAATGCGGATCGAACGCTTGACGATAATGAAGAATTATTTATCGCTGGAATGTCTTTTAAAGTTATGAAAATCCCCGGTCACAGTTGCGGTCATCTCGTTTATATGATTGAAACGCTGGACGGAACGATTGTTTTTGTCGGCGACGTTATTTTTCAAGGAAGCATTGGCCGCACTGATTTTGGCGACGGAAATCATCGCCAATTGATAACCGGAATTCGGGAAAAATTAATGACGCTCCCCAATAAAACGGTTCTTCTTCCTGGTCACGGAGCTCGAACAACCGTCGAAACCGAAAAAACAAACAATCCATTTATATCATAAAATTCTTTTCGTCTGTTATCGTTTGAAAGATTGAACTCAAACATTTTCTCTCAATGCAGCGCAAAGAATTAAAGAAAAACAACGTTTAAAACGATTTTTATCGTATTGTTTATTTTGTCAGAAATCGCATTATTAATCAAAGAAAATGGAAAAAGCCTATGAATGATATCAGATTTCACAAATTCATGGTCGACATTGTTCTGTTACTCGGTTTGATTCTTCTTTATTTTGAAAAAGGAACCGGACACGCCGTTCATGAATGGACAGGAATTCTTCTTTTTCTTCTTTTGCTTTGGCATCTTTGTTTAAATTGGAACTGGATTGCTTTATGCAGTCGCAAGTTTTTTGGCAAACTCCCTTTGAAAACAAGATTAAATTTTATCTGGAACATTTTTCTTTATTGGATTCTTTGCATTATGGTTTTTACAGGAATCCTGATTTCAAGGGTTTTTACTCCCGGGTTCAATATCAAAATCGTAAACGATCCATTTATGTCCTATGTTCATCATCAACTTCCCAAAATTCTTTTTGTAATGATTGGCGTTCATCTCATTATTCATTATCGTTGGATTTTTCAATGCTGTTCGCTTTATTTTGGAAAAGGTTCGCCTCGAACCCAAACGCTTTCGAATAAAGAATCAAAAGAATTGCAAGAACAAAAGGAGTCGAAATAATGAAAAATATTGGAAAAATATTGATTTTATTTCTGGTCGGGGTTCTAATGATTTCGATTTCTTATCCTGTCAGCCAAACGGAATGGGCGGACGGCATTCGCGTTCAAGTCCAAAAAAAACGAAAAGAGCGACGGCGTATGCGAGAACAACGCGAAAAATCGTCGGTTCAAAAGGGAAGCGAAACGTCTTCGACGCCGACTTTGGAACAAACCGCTCATTAAATTCTTAAGAGACCTTCCGAATCGGTTATTGAAGTCGGTCTGAAACCGTTTGACGTTTCGTTTTTGCCATTTAATAGACGCGTTTTCCCTGCGTTTTTCGAAACGCGGCGATTCATGGAGCCGCATTGTTAAAGGTTATGCGGCGGCAAATCGGAAAAACCTAAGCGTCAGCATTATAATATAAAGAAAATCTTTGAATAAAATGTTCGCCAGAGATCAATATTTATTGCTCGATTTTGGAAATGGGCGTCGTTTGGAACAATGGAACGGATTTATTCTCGACCGTTTATGTCCAGCGGTTACCCATATTCTCCAAACAGCGTCAACGATATGGAAAACGGCAGACGCGCGTTTTATTCCTGACTCAAATTTGCCAGGAAAAAAAGGAAACAGCGAGCGCGGCAATTGGATTCCTTTAACAGAAAAAGGACATTTTTTTTTGGAGTCAACAGATTTTGAAGTTTTAACGCTTCGTTGCGATCTTGATTCGTCGCAACAAGCTCAACAGACTTCGTTTTTTTTGGAATTAAAAGGATCCCCTTTTGGACATTTAGGCGTATTTCCAGAACAAATGCCCAATTGGGAATATATTTATCGATATTGTCGAACGGCTCAAAAACAATTGGGACGTCGCGTCAAAATACTGAATCTCTTTGCTTATACAGGAGCGAGTTCCCTGGCCGCCGCAATGTCTGGAGCAGACGTTGTTCATTTGGATGCGGCTCGAAATATCGTTATTCAAGCTCAAAAAAACGCAAATTTAACAGAACAACAATCCTCGACGTCTCTCTCGATTCGATTTATAGCAGATGACGTTTTAAAATTTGTGCGTCGCGAATTAAAACGTCAAAATGAATATGACGGCATTATTCTTGATCCCCCTTCTTACGGACACGGAACGCGGGGAGAAGTTTGGCGGATTTCGCGAGATCTCCCCAAACTTTTGAATGACTGCATTTCCTTGCTTTCCGACCCGATCCCTTTTCTTCTTTTAACCAGTCATACGCCCGGTTTTCATAAACAAAAGCTCTCCGATATGCTTCAAGACTCAATTCGTCAACGTTATTCATCCAAAGAATCTCAACGTTTTCTTTTGACAAGCAATGATATGTTCATTCGATCTCAATATAAGAAAAACCTTCCCTCAGGTCAAAAAGTCTTGCTTTCAACCGTTGATCATCGACTCGAAGAATAGAATCCCCTCGCCTTTCCGCTTCCGATCAAGCAACGTCAGACAAATATATCCGCAGCAAGCCATCTTATGCGGATCTTGAAGTCCAATTCTTCCCATTCTGCGCAATCATTCATTTCTGATGTCCCATTTAATCAATAAACTCAAACAGTAAATGACGGTTTGGTTCTTTTTTGCTGAAACAACGCGGCGCAGAGAAAAAACAGGATCGACGTTTCGTTTACTTTTTGATTGATAAAAAAAACTCTGTCGATCTTGAATCCGACAGAGTTTTTATGAAAAACATTGATCCTGTTTTCTATTTTACGAACACGATAATAAAGGCAAAGTCGTCCCAAATTGGATTCCCAACCTGATCCGGTTAACCTCAACCAGTCTTACGCGTTTGTTTCGACGGCTCTTTTTTTGACTCGTTTGAAGATTCATTTTGATTCTCGTCGTCACCAGCGCCATAACCATATCCAGCTCCGTAACCATAACCCGCGCCGTATCCATAGCCATAAGAATTCCCATAGCCATAACCATATTGCGACGTTGATTCGCTCAAAGCAAATTCGTTATAGAAGCGATGTTTTTCGTAACAGTTTACAATACTTCCCAAAATATTGGTTCCAACTTCATGCAGAAGTTGAGCCCCTTGAATGACATCATTTCGTCCTCGCCGACGAACACGGAATGTATAAAGGAGTCCATCAACTTTTGAGGCAATAATCGTTGCGTCAGAAACATAAAGAATGGGAGACGAGTCGATCAAAACGACATCATACATTGTTCGAGCTTCAGCAATCATATTTTCAAAAGCTTTTGAAGTCAATAACTCAGCCGGATTTTTTCGCATTGTTCCAGCAGTAATCAAGGAAAGATTATTAACTTTAGTTGGCAAAACAACCTCACTCAAACTTTTTTCCCCTGCCAAAATATTGGAAACGCCTTCAACATTTTTATAACCGAACCATTTATGAATATCCGGTTTTCGAAGGTCGCAGTCGAGTAACAAAACTTTTTTATCCGCATCAGCAACTTTGATGGCAAAATTACAAAGGATCATTGTTTTTCCGTCGCTCGGATGCGGACTTGTTATTTGAATAACCTGATGCGTAATTCGATTTGTATTGAAAAACAGTTTGGTTCGCAAAATTCGGAACGATTCACATAACGGAGAGTTGGGGTTGTGATAAGCAATCAAAGAGGAATAAAGTTCGCCTTGTTTGAATTCATTTTTCCGATTTTTCAACCCGCCTTTTCGTCCACTCCCCATAAAGGAAGGAAATTGGGCAAGAATGGGAAAATGAAGCGTTCGATAAACTTCTTCCGGAGTTCTGAATGTTGCGTCGGTCACATCAATCAAATAAGCCAATCCGCTTCCTGCAACAATTCCGAGCCCCATTCCAATAACGATAAATAACGGCAGATTCGGCCAAACAGGTTTATCATTAGGAACCGGCGTATCCAAAATCTGACAATTATAATTGTCAACGCTTCCGACAAGGCTTAAATCATCCAGCTTTGCCGCCAATTTTTCTTCGACCCCTTTTTGCGATTCGATATTAAATCGCATTGTATCCAAAGTTTGTCGATACTCTTCAATAGCGCGAATGTCATCATTTTTACTGGTTATATAATCCCTGATCTGTTGTTGTTGACTCAACAATTCCATAATTCGACCTTTGACAATGGATCGATAGGAATCCAGCATATCATGATAATTCAACAGACCAAGACGTTTTTCGTCATTAACCTGTCCGGAAGAAGAATCGCGAGCTTCTTCCAATAAAGCAAGTTGTTGTTTAATGGCTTCTAATTCCGGATAATCTGAAGCATATTGCTTTTCAAGATGAGCCTTTTTCAGTTTCAACTCCAAAATTTGATCTGTATCAAGTCTTGTAGCCGTATTCAAAGCGACATTGGACATCGTATTTTCCATTTGGTCGCCTCGAGCCAAGGTTGTCATCGTTTGAAGAATTGTATCATCTTCGCCGGAACACGAGCTCAATATACTGATGATTTCTTTTTCAGTAAGTTCATCCATGTTTCGACCGGCAATACTGTCTTCAAGCAGGTCCAATCGATTTTGGTAACGCAAAATAGAAAAATCAATTTCAACCAGAACTTTGGACATTTCGTTCAAAGTCGTCAAAAGCGGATTGCTGTTATCGTCACCTATAAAGCGGACAGGAGAATTCTCCATATACAATTTCATATCTTCATCCGCTTTTTTGATAGCATCATTAATTTCCGTCTTCGCTTTATTGATGGTCGCAATGATATTCTGCGTTTGTTGCGTATATTGTTCCGAAAAGAATTTTTCGTACTGCGCAATAATTTCAGAAACGATTATCGCAGCGCCTTCGGGACTTTTGGAAGTACAAGCGATTGTTATTGTCGTCGTCATTTTAAAATCTTTTTCGCCTCCGACTTTAACAGTAATCATGGACGAAAGTAATTTTGAAGCGAGCGTTGTTTCGGTATCCCTGGGAATATCAATGTCGACAACATATTTAGCTTTATCCGGATCTTCAAGCAAAGCCTTCCAGACATTTGTCAAAAGAGCGTCACTTTTCATACGGGAAGCTTGAGTCTCAAGATTATCGCCGCGCAGAGAATCCTGATAGAATCTTGCGCTGTTCGTATCATTGCTGACCAAAACGGCCTCACTTCGAGAGGCAACATAAACAACAGCTCTTGCGGAATAAGTTGGTTCCGTGATAAAATACTTATAAACAGCCAACCCCGTTCCAACAATCAGGCATAAGATAATAATCCAATATTGTCGTCGTAAGATGTTCACAATATCGAAAAGATTAAGTTCGCGTGCCATCATTGGCATAACTTGCGGCGCTGCTTGAGGAGCGACATTGCTTCGTCTAGATGTAAGGGGGGATCCTGTGCTCATTTTTTCTCTTATTTTATTAAATGGTGACGTCCTGAACTCAATACATATTTCCAGATATTTTTTCCAGAAACGTAATTGAAAAAATCAACGAACAAATATCGTTCAAAATTCGTTATTGGACAACAACAACGGCCTTCTGATTTATCGGCATGACGATTGAACAAATTTTAATGATTTCTCAATAAAATATATTAGAATCATACATTTTATTAACATTTTTTACAAGGCTTATCATAACGGTTTTAATAAATTTTAACAAAAAAAAAGAGTCTTCTTTTTCTTTGTTAAATAAGGGGTTATAGTCAAAATTCATCAAGGCAAAACAAGAAAAATAAACAGTATTTTCCCATAAAACAGACTATTTATTTAGCGCAAGAAATATGAATCACATTGAATAGCAAGACAGTAACGAATAGTTAATTTTATCATGCGCAAACGGCGGCTTTATTATGGGCAAACGGCGGCTCTTGCTACAACTTCGATTATTGTTATTTTTGATATAATAAGAAATGTCAGCCAAACAAAACAAACAATTTAGCAAAAATATATAATATAAATAAAATTATTCTTTATATTGATCGATAAATAATATATAATATATAAAATGAAAATATTAAGTCAGTAAAAATATTTCAAATAAAATATCAACCATGAAAACGAGGAAAACAATGAAGTCGAAAATCGCAGCGTTATTGCTTTTTGCGGGACTTTTTTTCGCTTTTGACGCCAATGAATTATTGGCTCAATCGCCGCTGGGCATGAATCGCCCCATTGGTTACAGCGCAACGAATACTCAAGATTGGGTTCGTTTTTATCATTATCCCTATGTTTATTATCCGCAGAATTTTGCTCCGGCCTCAGCTTATCGAAGCGCAGACAGCCTTTATTATCGTTATGCTCCGAACATGCAGGTTCCGATGTATAATCCGTATTGGCAGAATTATTATCCGGTTCCTCGACGTTTTCATGAAGGAAAACATTTTGTTCTTGACATCTTCTAATTTTAATATTATTTAAAGCTGATATTAATGGAAGCGTTATAAACTTATTTTTGAAATGTTGCCTGCTTTTTGTTTAACGATACAACAAATAAAAAGCAGGCTTCTTTTGTTTCTGCCGATTTAAGAGATTATCTCGATTGATCATTTTTTTCATAACAATTGCAAGATAATAATCGTTTTATTTATTCTTTATTTATGTTATGAAAGATAAATATTCGTCTTCATTTTTTCTTTTTAAGACAAAGAAAGTCAATCTGACTGTAATATTTTTTCGATAAAGTCGCTATACCCAGTTTCAACAGATTTTCTTTTTGCTATAATAGAATAAATAAATCAGCGAAACAAGGCAAAGTTTTAACTTATCAAGCAGTTCATTTATCAAGATTTTATGGATGATGCTATGGATCGAAATACGCTTGAGGCGATTATCCGTCACATTTTAGCGGAAAAATTCGGGAATTCCTTTCAATCAACCGTTCAACGACCGGAATTAATCGTTAGCATTTCAGCGCGACATATTCATTTAACCGACGAAGATGTCGAAACGCTTTTTGGCAAAGGTCGAAGATTAACGAAAATGAAAGACCTTTATCAAGACGGTTTTTTCGCAGCCGAAGAAACGGTCATGCTGATTGGGCCCCGCAAAAGAATGCTTCCCTCCGTTCGTATTTTAGGTCCGACTCGAAAAGCTTCGCAGGTTGAACTCTCTTTTACCGACGCCATTTCTTTAGGACTTGATCCTCCGGTTCGTGAAAGCGGCCAATTGTCCGGTTCTCCAGGTTGCGTTTTAGTTGGACCGGCAGGAGTTGTCGAACTGAAAGAAGGGGTTATTCGAGCCGAGCGGCATGTTCATATGGGGCCGTCCGATGCGGCTTTTTATGGAGTTAAAGATAAAGAACGAATGAAACTGCGAATTGAAGCGTCTGGATGTTCAACGACATTTGAAAACGTTTTGGTTCGTATCGGCGAAGGAATTAAACTGGAAGTTCATTTGGATACAGATGAGGGAAACGCCGTTGATCTGGAACACGCAACGAAAATCGAACTTTTCAAATAATTCGTTTGATTTTTCATTTTTAACGGTTTCTTTTAAATAAATGGAACTGTTTTTATTCATCAAACCAAATATAATTAATATAATATATATAATATTGAATAGTTCAAATTAAATTGAAATTCATTTAAACGGGAGATTGAAATGGCAAAACCGATGGAAGCATTGGGAATGGTTGAAGGCAAAGGCTTCATTACTCTTTTTGAAGCAACGGATGCAATGATGAAGGCAGCAAACGTTGAGTTTCTGGGTTGGGATAAAGTTGGAAGCGGAATCGTAACCGTTTTTATTACAGGAGACGTTGCCGCAGTTAAAGCAGCAACCGACGCAGGAGCCGCAGCAGGAAGTCGCGTTGGCGAAATTTCCGGAGTTCAGGTTATTCCGCGTCCGCATGGCGATGTTACAAAAGTTCTTCCTGCGACACTTATTAAACCGTCAAAATAAATGCCCGAGTTTCTTTGTCGTCTGTTTTACGGGAAATACAGGTCTTTTGTCCTTATAAAAAACGAAGAAAACGTTCTTTTTTGCAATAACCAAGAAAAATGTTTTGATTCTTTTTGACGGGAGACTTTCCAATCGGAACCGATTGGAGTTATGACAAAGTATTCGATATGGTTAAAGAATAGATAAACAACTTCTTATTTTCAATATATAAGGAAACGAAAATGAACGATGCAATCGGATTGATTGAAACAAAAGGTTTGTTGGCTTTAGTTGAAGCAACGGATGCCATGGCGAAAGCCGCTAATGTCGAAGTTGTGAAACGGATTCAAATCGGCGGCGGTTTGGTTACGACAGTTGTTCGCGGCGATGTTGGAAGCGTTCGCGCTGCCGTCGAAGCAGGTTCCGCAGCAGCTCAACAGGTCGGAGAATTGGTTGGCGCTCATGTTATTCCGCGTCCGGCAGAAGGCGTTATTTCCGCTTTTATTGCTTGATAAGATTCCTTTTGACGTTTCGAAAGTTGAACAGGAAAACAATAAAGAGCAAAATGCAATGCGCAGGCAATAAGCGTATTCGATAAAATGGAATATTTTTGATGATCGCTTATTTTTCATAAGTTTAATTTTTCAACTCCTGATAATATTATTCAAAGATAGCGTCCTGATTGTCCTTTTATCAACTCTTCCCGAATCATTTCTGGCAATGACTTTTTATCGTCGGAATTAAGTTTGAGAATAATATAAATGGATCGCAGGATTCATGAAATGTCAATCAATTTTGATTTAAAATCGCGATATCAATGATAATATTTAAGGATTGGGACTGTTATCGCCAGAATAACTTTAATATAAATCAGAGTTTTGCAATGTTTTTCCGGTCGATAATTTTATTTCCCGTTACTGTTTTTTTATTTGGCAATCGTTAAGAGTTCGAAGTTCATCGGAAACAATTGAAATGAAGATATTAGTTGCGAATCTTGGTTCAACCAGCTTCAAATACAGTTTGTATGATATGGCAAACGAGACTTTATTGGCTCGAGGAAAAGTCGAACGAATCGGAGAATCAGAAAGTCTTTGTTCAGTCGAAATCGGCGATTTTCAGGAAAAAATAACGGCTTCAATTCCCAATCATGCTGTTGCAGTGCGTCAATGTCTTGCTCAACTGACCGATCCGAAAACCGGTTGTCTGCAATCAGCTCAAGAGGTTGAAGGAATCGGTTTTAAAGCGGTTCTTGCCAGCGGCTATACAGGAGTTCAATGGGTTACGAAGGAACTTCTCGACGCAATGGAAGAGTTGAATAATGTCATGCCGGCGCATAATCCGCCTTATGTTCGAGCAATGCGACTCTTAAACGAACAGCTTCCTGATATTCCGTTGGTTGCGGCGTTTGAAACCGGTTTTCATGAAACAATCCCGACCAGGAATCGATATTATGGCGTCCCATTTGAATGGGCAGAAAAATATTCCGTCAAACGTTTCGGGTTTCATGGAGCCAGTCATCGTTATATCGCAACGCGAACAGCTGAACTTTTTGGTCGAAATGATCTTCGCGTGATTTCCTGTCATTTAGGCGGTTCAAGTTCCATTTGCGCTATTGCCGACGGGAAAAGCTGCGGTTCAAGTATGGGATGCAGCGCTCAAACCGGTCTTTTCAATAATAATCGGATCGGAGATTTTGATCCTTTTATGACGTCGCATTTGATGAAGAAACTTGGCAAGTCGTTTGATGAAATGCTCGAACTTTTTTCAACGCAATGCGGACTTCTCGGTTTGAGCGGCGTCAGTTCAGATTTTCGCGACGTTATGGATGCGATTGACTCTGGAAACGAACAGGCCAAAATCGCTGTTGACGTTTTTATCGGCGATATTCGTCGTTATCTTGGCGCTTTTCTCGTTGAATTGGGAGGCGCTGACTTAATTGTTTTTACAGGCGGAATCGGCGAAAGACAACCCCAAATTCGAGAAATGGCTTGCGCTGGCCTCGAGGAACTTGGTATCGAATTGGATTCGGAGAAAAACGCTTCGGTTTCAGGAACGGAATCTCCCGTTCATAAAGATTCAAGCCGAACTCAAATTTGGGTTGTTCCAACAAACGAAGAAATCATTGTTGCCCGCCAAACCGTTGCCAAATTGCGAGAAAAAGAAAATCAATAATCGCTTTGTTTATCCCGACTTGTTTTATGCTTTAGCCTGTTCTGTTCAAGTCAGTTGATTTCCTGATCAACAATTTTCCAACTCAACGACAGACAGATCAGGAAAAGGCGAGTTCATAACGGCTTCGTTTTATAATTTTGCCGTCCCATTTTCGCAAAAAACATTTATTTTGCAAATATAAAAGAAACGACAATTATCAATGCGAAATCCCAAACGATCCAATTCGGGTTAAAACAGCGGAAATCATTCCTTTTTTGAAGATAAAAATCGTATAAAGAATTCAAATAGAATGTTTATTGCAAAAGTTGTCGGTTCCGTTGTCTCAACCCAAAAAACCGCAACAATGGTCGGTCATCGACTTTTGTTGATAGAGCCTTACGTTATTGACCCCCAAACTCGTAATTCAATGGTTACGACAAGTCGTTCGCTCGTTGCCGTCGATACTGTTGGAGCGGGAGAAAACGAATTTGTATTGGTTGTTCAAGGTTCAAGCGCAAGAATGACTCCAGAAACAAAACCTTTGCCGGTCGATGCAACCGTCGTTGGCATTGTCGACTCCGTTCATATTGAACGAAAACCAATCGCTTTTCAATAATTGTTCTTTTTTATTGGGACAATTTTGTTTTTGCGAACTAATTATCAGAAAGTCCTAAAAATCAGGATTTTTTAATAAAGGCATTTTGGATAAAGTCGTTAAAACGAGTTCTTGCGGACGAGACGTCCGCGTTTTTAAGGGGTTTTAGAACTTCCTTATTGTATTTTTCAAAAAAATAGAATATCATTTTCAAATTTTTAAGGATTAATTTTCCAATCATCATTTTTCGTTACAATCCAGACCCCTAAAAGTTTCATTTCAAATTTCTTGTTCGGAAACATTTTCGGAAACATTGAAGAAATGACTTGCCAGAGGCTTAAAATATATAAGGTTCAAAAAGATGCAAGAGATAAATGAATCGCTCGTTCGCAGCGTTATTGAAGAAGTATTGTCAAAACTGGGAAATGCGCCAGCCTCTTTGAATCAATTGGGGAGCTCAACGACATCTTATAAAGGTCGATATGGGTTGTTTACAGATGTCAATGAAGCTGTCGCTGCAGCGCGAGAAGCTTTTGAAGAACTTTCTCGTCGAACTCTCGCCGAACGAAAAAAGATTTTGCAGCATTTTCGTCGAATTTGTATCGAAGATTCCGTTGAACTCGGTACAATGGAAATGAATGAAACGAAAATCGGTCGGCTTGAACATAAAATCGACAAGCTTCTCAACGTTGGTTATAACGCTCAGGGAGTCGAAGCGCTTTCGAGTGAGGTTTTTAGCGGCGATTACGGATTGACCGTTATCGAACATGCCCCGTTTGGCGTCATTGGAGCCGTAACGCCTGTTACGCATTCCTTGCCAACCATTGCCAACAATTCGATCAATATGATTGCGGCAGGAAATACGGTCGTCTTCAATCCTCATCCGGGCGGAAAAAAAGTTGCCGCCGAAGGAGTTCGCCGTTTCAATCAGTCGATTTTTGCAGAACACGGAATCGATAACCTTGCCTGTTTAATGGTTGAACCGACGCTGGAAACAGCCGATCAGCTTTTCAAACATCCGAATGTCGGTTTGCTTGTTGTCACAGGCGGGCCAGGGGTTGCTCAAGCGGCTCTTTCGCAGAAAAAACGAGCTATTGTCGCAGGCCCCGGGAATCCGCCGGTCGTTGTTGATGAAACAGCAGATCTTGATCGAGCTGCTCGCTGTATGATCGCCGGCGGAGCTTATGACAATAATCTTCTCTGTCTGGCCGAAAAAGAGGTCTTTGTTGTTGAATCTGTTTTCGACGCTTTAATGGCCGCAATGGAACGAGCGGGAGCAGTTCGTTTGAATTCAAAGGAAACCGATTTGATCACGCAACGCGGAATTGTCAAAGTTGGCGAAGGCGCGAATCGTCATGACGCTCCCTGTCGGGAATTTTTGGGCAAAGACGCCTCTGTCCTGGCCGCAGGAATTGGCAAAAGCGTTTCCGATGATATTCTTATGCTTTTTGGCGAAACCGATTTTGAAAATCCATTCGTTCCTGTTGAGCAAATGATGCCGTTCCTGCCATTTGTTCGTTGTAAAAATGTTGACGAAGCAATTGAACGGGCTCGCATTTCGGAGCATGGCTTCCGTCATACGGCAATGATTCATTCAAACAATGTTGTTAATATGACAAAAATGGGCAAAGCGCTGGATACAACCATTTTTGTCAAGAATGGCCCGAGTACAGCTGGCAATGGCGGCGGCGGCGAAGGTTTCGGCTCTTATTCAATTGCGGGACCAACCGGCGAAGGAATAACCTGTCCTTTAACGTTTACTCGAAGTCGTCGTTGCGCAATGGTTGAGAGTTTACATATTTTAGGCAAATAGATCATTCGATAATGAAACAAATCGCTTCCTGAATCGGATTTTGGGTTGAAATTCAAACCTCATAAAAATGACCGATCGCGATGTTCGAATGCAATGAATCATTTCGGATTTGCAATTTGTCATTCCGATAAAGAGCGGGGCGGAATCAGGAAATCCTTTTGCCCTTCCCGGCTTGGCGACGCCTTGTTATTTTGAACTTTTCAGACTTCGATTTTAGACGATCAAATGTTTAAAAAAGGATTATGAAATGGATCAGATATTTTCTGATTAGGAATTTTTCGATTTTTGTAAAAAATTTTAAAAGCATTTGATTGAGAAGGAAGTTCTAACCCCCCAGATTTTTCAACAAACGCATTTCGGATAAAATCGTTAAAACGAGTTCTTGCGGACGAGACGTCTGCGTTCCTGAGGAGTTTTTAGAACATCCAGAGAAGATAAACGAATCAGTTATCAAAAAATGACGATTTTTAATATTGATTGGTCAGAATTTTGGCAAACCGCTTTTCAAATGAGCTGGTTTGAAGTCGGAATGCTGATTTGTTTTGGGGCAAGTTGGCCATTTTCGATTTTTAAAGTTTGGCGAACCCAAAGTTGCGAAGGAAAAAGTTTCGTTTTTTTGGGGCTTGTTATGATCGGTTATTTGTTTGGGATTTTTCATAAACTGTTTTATCATCTTGATATTGTAATATTGCTTTATTCCTTTCTTTTTTTAATTGTATTGACAGACTTTGGTCTTTGTTTATTTGTTAAAAAAAAGAAGAAATCAAAAGAATAACAATTGGACTTTCCTGGAAGTTGTTTCATAACAGATTTTAAGTTGATTTGACTTTATAAAAATTGAGGTCAAAAAGGACAACGGATTTTGAAACGCCCCCAGATAGAAATCGAGAATATGCTTCGAGCAAAAATAATCGGAACAGCAACGTCAATCGTCAAACATGAGTCGTTGGAAAAACAGAAATTGCTTCTGGCGATTGGATTATCGGGCGACGGTTTGCGTCCCGAGGGCGAACTAATGCTTGTTTTTGATAATCTTGGCGCAGGCGTTGGCGATATGGTTTTGATTTCAAGCGACGGCTCTTATACAGGGGGCGTTCTGCTTGGAACCCGGGTTACGCCTGCTCGTTGGGGAGTCGTTGGAATTATTGACAAAAGACCGCTTGAAACGTCGGATATTTCCCAGGAAGTCAATAATCAAACCGATTAATCCTGTTCTTATTTTTGATAAAAGAACGAAATCAAACGGTTTGATAAAATGATTCCGAAGCCTTAAAGGAACGCGTTTCCCTTTTTATTATCCGCTTGATCAGCGAGATTTGCAACAAACTTGAACGGGCTTTAAAATCATTTTCGTCGTTGAAAATATCCCCTTTCGGTTGACATAAACTCGATTTATGAATTCGGAAATTCCAAAACTCGAATAAAGCGCCGCACAAAGCCTTTGAGGTTAGATTGAATTTTGACTTCCTGCCTTTTGAAAATCAGATTCGATACAGATAATCGGATCTTAATATCATATCAATATAATAATTGAATAGAAACGAACCATGAATGACAATTTGAAACAACCAGGTTCCAATGACGTTCGCGGTTTGATTAATGCGCCGTTGTTCGAAAAAAAGTTTTCTTCCGACGACATTGATCATTTGGTTCAACTTGTCCTTAAAGATTTAGGAATTCTCCCTTCCCTTCCCCTCTCCCCTTCAAGTTCTCATTCGCAAAACGATTCCAATTCAGAAATTTCAACTTCATCAAACTTATCGACTCCGGAAGATAAAAAAGCAACTTTTGCAAAAATGGATCAGGTTTCCAATGATTCGAACAATTCCGCAGTTAATGTTTTGCGATTGACAAATAAAGTTATAACTTTGGAAATCATTCAACAAAGTTGCGCAACTCTGCTGAAACAGAATTTGAACGCCCAAACAATCCGTCTTGCCTGGGGGGCCATTTTAACTCCTTCAGCCAAAGACGAACTCAAAAAAAGGGGAATCCGTGTCGTTTTTGAATCCCAACATTCTCAGAATAACTCGCAGATTGAAAACAATCCCAATAAAGGTCATATAACCTATTCGAATTCAAACCGTTTTTCCCATTTCGATAAAAAAGATTCAGACCGTCCCCCTTTTTTGACGAATCAAATGGAAATAAATCCGGTTGAAGTTTTTGCGTCGCAACCTTTTGTTTCCCAACAACAATCCGATTTTCAACAAAATTCCAAAAATTCCTCAAAAGAAAACGATTTGCGCGATTCGTTAAGTTCAAATATCAAAAATGACTTTGTCGTTGTCAATCATTTATCGAAATCGGAAGGATTGCCTCTCTCCGTTTTAAAATGGATTGAAAATAATACAAATTTATTAATATTCGATATTTCCTGCATTATTCAAACAACAGAAAAACTTGACGAACTGTTTCAAAAGAATCAGGAACAGCGGGGAATGGTTCTGACGCATTACGCCGCATTGGCTTCTTTGCTGTTCAATCGACATCCAACTCTTCGAGCCATTGTCGGTTTTTCGCCCGATCAGGTTTCAAGAGAAACATTAACAATGGGCGCCAATATTTTGATTTTGGATCCCAAACAAACGAATCCATTTCAGTTGCAACAAATAGTTCAGCGTTTTATTACATTGGGAAAGGTCGAACTGCCAGAAATGTTTCGTTCAAAATGCCGTTGATCAAGATTGAGCCGTCAATTGGTTCTTTTTATCATTTCCTTTCAAATTGCCTGTTTTCATTGCTTTTGACAAATTAAACAATTGACAACTTGAAACGATTTATACAGAAACCGGAATGCCCAACAGGCTTGACAGACAGAAGGCAACACAAATTTCCTGAAGGTTTTGAAATTTGTCATTTATTAAACCTTAAAAGCAAATATCAATATTATGAGAATCGGGAAGGTTATCGGAACAGTAACGTTAGGGAAAATTCATCCAGACCTGAGAAGCGGTCAATTAAAAATCGTCGTTCCTTTAACGTTTAATGATTTAGTTGGCGACGAACCTGTTTATGTTAAAAACGATTATACAGCTTCGACTGTCGAACATTCCTTTCAGGAGAAAGTTCTGAAAAGTCGGGGAACAGAACTCGTTGTTTACGATGAACTGTCCGCAGGAGTTGGCGAATGGATCGCTTTTAGCGAAGGAGCAGAAGCCGCAATGCCGTTTTATCCAGACATGAAACCTATTGACGCTTATGCTGCCGCCATTATCGATTCATTGGAAATAGATCAGGGCGCAGTTCAAGAACTCTGCCGGTTCTCAAAATAATCAAACTGTTATTTACTCAAACCTGTTGAACTGTTGAAAATCCAAAACGTCAGTTTGCAAACCAATAAGCGAGTCGGGGATTCCCAATGACAACGCCTGTTGTCAGAAACAGCTTCGGACTAATGAAATCGAACGGGAAATTCCAAATCGACACATTTTAAAACCAAAAGAAATCTTTCCTGTTATTATATCGGACATCGGAGAAAATTATGCTTAATCTGCATCAAGTCAAAGAAGAAATTTGTGATATGGGTCGTCGTCTTTATAATAAGGGTTTTGCAGCAGCAAACGACGGCAACATTAGTTATCGAATTGACGAAAATCGCGTTGTTTGTACGCCAACCCAGATTTGTAAAGGTTTCATGAAACCAGACGATCTTTGCGTAGTCGATATGGACGGAAACCAAATTGCCGGGCATCGCAAACGAACCAGCGAAATTTTCCTTCATTTAACAATCATGAAGGAACGTCCGGAAGTCAAATCGGTTCTGCATTGTCATCCGCCCTATGCAACAGCGTTTGGAATTGCTCGCGAAGCAATCCCGCAATGCGTTCTTCCCGAAGTTGACATTTATATGGGAGACGTTCCTATTGCGAAATACGCGATTCCTGGCGGTCAAGAATTTGCCGATACGGTTCTGCCTTATATTCATAAATCGGATATTATCGTTTTGGCAAATCATGGAACCGTCAGTTTGGGCCCAACGGTTGAAAAAGCGTATTGGATGACCGAATTACTTGATGCTTATTGCCGAATTCTGACAATTTCCCGCGACTTGGGAAAAGTCAGCTATTTCCAAAAGAACGAAGCCGAAGCCCTTCTTAAACTTAAATCGGAATGGGGAATCAAAGATCCGCGAGCCGATGTCGAAAATTGCGAACTTTGCGCCAACGATATGTTTCGGGAAAGCTGGAAAGAAACGGGCGTCAATCATCGCGCTTTTGACCCGCCTCGTTTTAAGCGAAACGAACCAGAACCTTGCGGTTGCGTTTCCAATTCCATTTTGGCCAATGACGTCGAGTTGAATAAAAATCCTCAACAAGAAGAACTTGTCAAGGCAATCGCTGATCGGGTTCTCAGTATCCTCAAACAAAAATAAGATAATGAAGCGTTTGCCAAATGTCTTTTGGAAACATTTGGCTTTCCATTAATGACTCGTTTTTCATAACTTTGTCATCAAAACGCTTTTATCGATTTTGTGATTTTCCGAAAGCGCAAAAAACAAATGCCTTTGCCCTTGCGTAATCCGTTTGTCATTGTCAGGTTTGCGTCCCGACAATCAGTTTTTTTAAGCGATTCAAGATTAATCACAAAATTGAATAAAAAACAACAATATTACTGATTAGACAACTTAGCTGAAACTTATTTTGCGATTTCAGAAAAAGAGATTTTTTGAAATGAAAATTGTCCGTCTGATTTTTCATTTTATTCAATAATGAAAGATTGGACGGACTTTTTTGATTGATCAAAGGATCAACCGTCAATGCGAATACAATTCCCCGGAAATAATAATCGCTCTTGTTATAAAGATTTCAACTGTTTTGACTCTCAACGATAACGATCATGACAAGAGTTTGACAGGAATAAACAATGATAAAAGAAAATCAATCTTCGAGTTCTGTTTCTTTGGAAATTTCTTTGGGGCAACTCCGACTTGCGAATCCGATTTTGGTTGCTTCAGGAACGTTCGGTTATGCTCGCGAAATGGCGTCATTGATCGATTTGTCAAAGTTGGGCGGCATCATTCCCAAGACAATAACGATAGTGCCGCGAGCCGGAAATAAAACGCCTCGAACCGTTGAAACAACAGCGGGTCTTTTAAATGCCATTGGATTGGATAACGACGGTTTAGATGAATTCATTTCTCAAAAAATGCCCTATTTACAATCCATTGGTTGTCCCATTATTGTCAGTATTGCCGCCAAAACGATTGCGGAATGTCGTCTTTTTGCAGACGCGTTGAACTCTATTCCCTCTGTTTCGGCTCTTGAATTAAATGTCAGCTGTCCCAATGTCAGCGGCGGAGTTGATTTTGGAACGGATCCTGTTCTTTGTGAAAAAATAACGAGCGAACTTCGTCGTCATACAGATTTGCCTTTTTCGGTTAAATTATCTCCAAATGTTACGCGAATTATGGATATGGCAAAAGCAGCCGAAAATGGCGGCGCCGATATGATAACCGCAATCAATACTTGTTACGGGCTTGCTGTTGACTGGAAAAAACGTTCCGCCCGACTCGGAAATGGTTGCGGAGGTTTTAGTGGCCCGGCAATCAAACCGATCGCTCTTCGCTGTATCCATCAGATTTATAAAGCGGTTCAGATCCCTGTTATAGGAGTTGGCGGCATTTCTTCGACTCAGGATGTTTTAGAGTTTATCGTTGCTGGAGCAACTGCTGTTCAAATTGGAACGGCCAATTTTTATCATCCTCGAATCACAATGGATATTTTAAACGAACTCCCTTTTGAATTGAAAAATAACGGAATTCAATCCATCAATGAACTCATTGGAACTCTTCAACTTTAAGGAAGTTCAAAAAACCAGATTTTTCAACTCACACATTTCGGATAAAGTCATTAAGTTTAGTTCTTGCGGACGAGACGTCGCGTTCCTAAAGGGTTTTTAGAACTTCCTTTTAACGCTTTTAATGGAAGCATTTTTATTCAGCAAAACCAATCCAAATGAAACCGCTTGAAAAACGCCTCGTTTTTATCTCTTGAGATTAAAGAATTTGGGCGTTTTCTTGTTTTCAAGACGAAAATGGAGCGATTTGCCTTTGCGCCGCTCGATATTCAAACTTATTTAAAAACAAAGTCGTTGTTTTCTTAAATCGCAAGCAATCAGACGAATGACGAAAAAGGAGCGCAATTGCCCAAACAATTCGACATAAATCGATTGCGAAACCCGTTTTCTGACATTGAATACAGATTTTCGAGATCAATTTTCTGAAGATTCGATTCGTTTTGATATAGAAATTGCGATTCACTATTAATACTCAAGCCTGTTGAACATCAAAAAGAAAAATGATCAAAAGGCTTGAGCTCATAAGATAAAAGATCAAAAGAATTGATCTTCGTCAAAACAAGCGAAACATTATTTCTTGGCTTTTTTGGCTGGTTTTTTCGCGGCAGTTTTAGGCGAAACAGCTTTTTGGGCGTTAGAAACGGCAGCATCGGCTTTTGCTGACGTCGATTTTGTTGCTTTAGCAGCTTTGGACGTTTTTTTCGCTTTTTTCTCAACCTTTTCGATTTGGACTTTTGATTGCATTCCTTTTCCTGGTCGGAAAACGACGGTTTGATGCTCCTCAACCCAAAATTCCTGACCTGTTCGGGGATTACGAGCATTTCTTCCCGGTCGCGTTTTAACCATAAAAACGCCAAAATTTCTTAACTCAATGCGACCGTCCGATTTCAAGCCTTTCAAAATGGCATCAAAGGTCTTTTGAACCGCTTCTTTGGCTGTTTGTTGCGAAATTTTCATATCCTGCGCAACGGTCAAAGCAATGTCTTTTTTAGTCTTTGTCATAATTAGTTTTTCAATCTCCATTTACGATTAATTAAAGGAACAATCATATGATATTGTTTCCATCCAAATTACAGAAGCTTTCATTCCCAACTTCTGCTGTTGACGACGTTTTGAAGTTCGTTTTGAAGTTGAAGAAGTTGGACTTCAGTAACGTTATACATAATGCTCAAAACAACAAGTTTTCTGAAATATATCGTTTCTTCTTTTATTACAGAAAGATAGGAAAAAAGGGAAAAATTGCATTTGTTAAAAACAAAATTTAACATTTTATGAAACATTATCATAAGCCTTGTTTTCGACAGATTATATGACAGAAAAAACAAATAGTCAAGTCTAAACTTACAAAAATAAAAAATATTTTGAAATATTTTAAAAAAAATTGAGAACGAAGGAAGTCTTTGGGAAAACTCTGCTTGAATCAATAAGGATGTTTTGTCAGAAAAGAGTCGTTTCCGTAAAGAGAAAAAAGCGGGAATTTTAGGAATTTGACTCGTTAACGAACTCAATAACAATAATAAATGACGTCGTTTTTTACAAATGAAAGCAGTTTTGATCCTTTTTTATTACAAACTCCATTTTCAAGTCTATTGCAAATTCACAATTGTTCGGTTCGCAAACGGACGGATAATACAAAGCCCTTCTCTGCCCCCAAATGGCGTTATTATAACAAACTGAATTTCCCAGGCTTGAGATTACTGCACTTTCTCTGATTTTTGCAGCAATATTAAAGCGTTTCGCTCAGCGACGCAACAGCGCGGCAGCGCAACGGAAACGCAAGGACGCTTTCTTTTGGAAACTTCCGAGTTCGTCGTTATTTAAATCGCCTTAAAACGGCTGTTCCATTTGAAAAAGATGCGTTTTCGTCGCTTGTTTTGGAAGTTTTCATTCTGTTTGCTGCACGAAAATCATTTTTCCGACGAATCATGTTCTATTCTGTGTCGCGAAAAGAAAAATCGGCGAAAGTTTTGGAGATTAAGGAGACAAAATTTTGATTTGCGATAATCCCAAAGGACTCTTGAGTTCGGGTCAGCGCAAAACGATTTGCCTTTTATATGGGCAGTCGTCCAAACGGGTTGAACGTCGCCCCTTTCATCGAAACCAATCGAATAACCTTTCCATTTGAATTTCAATGAATCGCTTTTTCAGCGAAACAGACCAAAAAGACAACTCTGAAAATATAAAATTGCCCACAAAATGCCAGTTCGATCCAAAATTGCTCATTTAAAAAGCGGGAAAAGTTCAACAAACAACAAAACGGTATTGAAATCAGAGATTGATTCAATGTCCATTTTAAAAAGAACCGGCGTTTATTAATTGTCTTGCTCTTTTTTTGTAAAATCGGAGCGAAATCAATATTCTTTTGGCAAAACGGCTCTTTTCTTGACTTCTTCGTTCTTGTCGTTAAACAGCATTCGAGGAAGTTTTGTCGGCTCGACCAAAAAACAAGCCTTATTTTTACATTTTGAGTTCTTCGTGAATTACTTTTTTCCTTTTGGGAATAAACTGTAAAATTTACATATTAATTTTTATCATAATTCCAAATTTTTTAGAATATTTGTTGATTTTGAAATAAAAGCTGTTATAATAACTTTTAAGTTTTGTGAACGGATACTGATTATTATTAACCTTATTTTTCAAAGGCAGAATATGGTAAAACTAATCAATATTAGGGTTCATCTGGATACGCTGTCGAAAAATGAATTTCCTGATTCTTCAGAAATCTCGACAGATCCTTCCAGACTTGACAATCAGTCGCTATTTATTATGAAGGGGTTAGCTGGATTGACCATGGAACAGATTGAGTGTTGCGCTATCTTTGAAACGCTTATGATGTTTCAAGGCAATCGGGCAAAGGCAGCCAAAAAACTTCGAGTTTCGGAAAAGACGATTTATAACAAAATTCGTCATTATAAATTGGCTCAATATGATTATAAAAACAGTCCTTCTTTGTTGAATTCTTACAATAACGTTTTCGAAAGCTAAACTTTTTTTCATTTTAAAATAATCAAATATAATCAACCTAATATGATCGGTATCTTAACACCAAAACCTTGATCCTTTTTTTAACGTCCATTTTTAGTTTGGATTTGATTATTTTGAATTGAAAGTTTGATTCGTTCGGGTTTGTTTTTAGACGACGATTACTGTAAACACTCTTGAAACTGTTTCGGTTCCGTTTTTCAATTTTTGGCTTTTTTCTTGAGTCAAATTGAAGGAAAAATGATCTGAAACAGTTTTTTGGCGAGTTTTGCCATTTTCTTCAGACTGTTTTCAATGATTTGGATTCTCTGAATTATTTGATCTCTCTTTTCTCTTCTGTTCATTTTTTGATATTCAAAATTCTGTCGCTTTCCAGATTCGTTTGAATCCCTTTGAACTTTCGTTTACTTCTGACGCTTGCTCGCTTGCGATCTGATTAATGCAATCTGAGATTTTCAACAGATTTGATTTGGCTTGGCTTTTTCAATTCATTCTCAAAAAGAAAATGAGTCACAACCGGGAGAGAGTTCTTGACGTCTTCTAGTTTAATCGTATAATTAAACTAATGCAATTAAATTTCGTTTGATTGCGTTATCAATTTGTTGATAACGGCAACCAACAATGACCTTTCGATGATTTTGAAAAGTTCCATATCTATTCCCAATATACTGAAAGCGAAAATCTCAAATGGAAGAGCATATTATTGCCAAAGATGCCATTGACTTTATAGATGATCTAAAGTTGCAGAAACTTGTTGCTGAAACGAAAGAAGATTCGGGAAAAGTTCGCGACGTTATTGCCAAAAGTTTAAATAAAGAGGCGCTTTCCCTGGAAGAAACCGCCGTTCTTCTCGCCGCAGAATCTCCCGCTTTAATCGAAGAAATTTTTGAAGCGGCTCGAACTCTTAAAAAAACAATTTATGGTAATCGAATTGTTCTTTTTGCGCCGCTTTATATTGGAAATTATTGCATTAACGATTGTCAATATTGCGGTTTTCGTCGCAGTTTAAGAACAGCGGTTCGCCGAACATTAAGCGACCAAGAACTCGTCAGCGAAATTGAGAATCTTGAGAAATTTGGTCACAAACGACTTATTCTCGTTTATGGCGAACATCCCCAATATTCGCCGGAATTTATTGCTCATACGGTTGAGATTGCTTATCAAGTCAAGGTTGGAAATGGCGAAATTCGACGCGTCAATATCAACGCCGCTCCCTTATCGGTTGAAGGTTTTCGAACAGTTAAGGCCTCCGGAATTGGAACCTATCAAATATTTCAGGAAACTTATCATCGGGAATCTTATGCAAAATATCATCCGGCAGGAACGCATAAAGCAGATTATTTCTGGCGTTTGAATTCAATGGATCGAGCCCTTCAAGCAGGTTGCGACGACGTCGGAATCGGCGTTCTGTTTGGTCTTTATAATTGGAAATATGAAGTTCTTTCGCTCGTTTCCCATGCGTTGCATTTACAGAAATATTATAATGTCGGTCCGCATACAATCAGTTTTCCGCGAATCAAACCAGCGCATGGGCTTGAATTACAACTTAATTATCAAACAACAGACGAACAATTCAAACGCCTGGTTGCCATTTTGCGGCTTGCCGTTCCCTATACCGGTCTGATTATGACGGCGCGCGAATCGGCAGAAATTCGAAATGACGTCATTGATTTCGGCGTTTCCCAAATTGACGCAGGAACTCGATTAGAAATCGGCGCTTATCAGGAAGATCGAAAAACCAAAGAACAGCAACTGGATCGCGAACAGTTTAAAGTCGGCGACGATCGCGATTTGGACGAAGTTATTCGTTGGTTGATCTCTCGCGATTATGTTCCAAGTTTTTGTACATCCTGCTATCGCAAAGGGCGAACCGGCGAACATTTTATGGAATTTGCCATTCCCGGCTTCATTAAGAAATATTGTACGCCAAACGCTTTGTTGACTCTTTCCGAATATTTGAACGATTATGCTTCGCCGGAAACCAAAGAAATCGGCGAAAAATTGATTTGCAAGGAATTGGAAAAATATAATATTGAGAATATTAAACCGCAATTAATCGAACGTTTGGAAAAAGTCAACGCAGGAACGCGAGATTTATATTTCTAAATTTATCTTCCGGGCAATAACTTGAAGGAAATTCTAAAAAACCGCGGGGAACGCGGATGTCTCGTCCTCAGAAACAGGTTTTCGCGACGTTTGACGAATAGAGTTTATTGTAAAAAACAGATTTTTAGAACTTCCTTTGAGAATTTCGCAAAAGAGATAATTGTCTGATTCCTAATAAAACCAGACAAAAAGCGAATCTTTTCTTCAATTTAAATGAAGGGAAAAGTCGCGTCGTTTAAATCGGTTCCAAGAAGATTGTTTTCGCATTCCGATCCAAATGAAGTTTTTCCTTGCCTGTTATGATTGCTGGGCTTTCGAAACGTCTTTAACCGGTTTGGGCATAAATAGCCGAAAACAAAAAGGATTAAAAGGACTCCTTTATTGGTTTTTCATTGTTTGAAGAATGTTCAAACGAAGAACAAAGAACATCGAAACCCAATCGGCAATAAAACCGATCAACAGAATTCCATAGAAGATTATATGGAAGTTTTTAAATTGTTCGAATAAACCAAGCATTAATTGGATGATTTGCTGAAACTCTCCTTCAATGACTTTTGAAGACGTTAAGCCATTGTTGAATTGATTTATGGCATCATAAATCATTGTTAATTCCGGCCAAAGAGCAATCAGAGCCGTTGTTAATGCAATAGAAAGGCTAATGAAAATAATGAACGCTGCTTCCAAAGAAACGAGTCCAAGAATTTTCAAGCGGCTAAACCCAAGCATTCTCAATAAACAGAATTCATATTTTCTTTCCAGAAAGTTTCTCAAACGAACAATGGCAAGCCCAAATGTTCCAAGCAAAATCCCCAGTCCCCCCAGCGCTTGAAAAATGGCAATATATGTATTTTGAACGGAATTGAACCGCGACAAGCGATCTATTGTTGTTTCTGTTGTTGATCCATTTTCCAAAAAACCTCGATTTATTTGGTTTGAAATCGTTTTCAGAATTCTATTTCGATGTTCAATTTGGGCTGACGAACTTAACAAATTGTCGTTCCAATTTCCGATTTCTGTCAGCAAAATCTGATAACCTTCAACTTGGGGAAAATAATGAAGCAGATTTTCTTCGCTCATTAAGATTTCGCCTTGAAAAATGCTGTTCGATAAAAGCGCGACAACCTTGCCGTTCAAGGTTTTCCCGGAAGAAAGTTTAATCGGAAAAATATCGCCAACGCCGCCATATAAATGAAGCGAATAAAGCGCTGTATTTTGATCAAGAATAATGGGAACCTCGTCGGGAACAGAAAAGTCGTTTTGCTCTTTTTGAGCTTGCTTTTCCGAGTTGTCTAAAAGTTGATCCTTATTTTCTAATTTTGAATTGTTTGTCAACAATTCAAAAGGATTTGCCAACTTTCTCTTTGATAAGTTTTTTTTATCAAAATCGGCCCAAAGAAACGAGTCGCGATTTCTAAGAGTCGAAGGAACGCCAAGAATTCGAGGATTCGTTCCCTGATATAAATTCGAGCAACCGACATTTTCGCCGGATGTTGCTCGCAATTGAAAGAAACGGGGTTGATATTGCTTTATTTCATTCGAATCTTCTTTCGAAAAAAACGACTGATCTTCTGACTCAAACTCATTCATATTAACAAAAAACGGAAGACTCGTTTCGGTTATAAGAGCAAATCCGCCGTCATTTCGTTTCAATAAAACTTCATTTTGAGAGTTTTCCTGAAATGAAAGAATCGACGGCGCCTTCAGTTTAAAATTTCCAACGGCAATAATAATAAATAACGATGAGGCTAAAAGTCCGATCGATAATGAGGTTTGGAATGCATGCTCTGCAAGATAAGATAAAAACAGTCGGGACAGTTTCATTAAATTTTTTTGACCTCTTTGATAAAGACGCAACGCCAGAAAAAGAGTCAAAATGAGCAAGACAAGAGTCAAACAAGCGGTTCCAAAAAAAGAGGCCATTCGAATTTGTTGATCCTGACAAGCAAAAGAAATTCCAAAGAACAGACAAGTCAAAGCGAACAATCCGCCCAACAATAAAAATGACCACAACATTTTGGGGCAAACCGTTCCTTGAATCGTTGTTCCGTTCGGCCTTTGTTTCAAAAGATCATTTTGCGATAAATTTCTGTAAGATTTGATTGTTCCAAAAATAGTTAGAAAAACGGTCAAATTTGTTATTCCAAATCCGATAAGCGCAGAGCAAATTGATCCGCTCGATTTAAGAAACGGAATTCCAATGGCGCTGACCCAATAATGATTAAGAGCATAAATCATTATTTTGGTAAACAACATTGCGGAAAAAATTCCGAAAAAGGCGCCAAAAAGAGTCAATGGAATATATTCCAAAAGAATGACATTCGTTATTTGTTGAGACGAAAAGCCAAAAGTCTTGAGTATTCCAATCTGTTTGGATTGGCAGTCAACAGAAAGTCTGATAAAAAGAACCAATAAAATTAAAACGGAAATAACAATAAAAAAGCTAAAACATAAAAAAAGAATGTCAAATGGCGTCGAACCTTTTGAAGCGTTCAAACAGTTTTCGCGAACAAGAATCCTGGAAATGCCAAACAAAGACGCGCTCTGAATGTTAAATTCCGTTGTTTTGAGCTGTTTTGGAATGAAATCCGCCATTTGCGAAGAAAGAGGTAACGCCATAAAAAGAGCGGTCGATTTTCCGAAACGACTCCCAAAGATTTTTTGCGAAGTTTGAAGAGAAACAAATCCCTTGGGAGTCGTTCGATAATTATTCCAATATTCTTCGTCTTTCGGTCGAATTTTTTTTGCGTCAAAGGGAAAAGGGGGGTTCCAATCAGCAAGATTTTGCGCATCTGTTAAATGTTCTATTTCTGGAACAATTTGCGCATTGGACGCAAATTCCTCCATTTTTAAAATGCCAGCAAGACGCAAACGAACCGTTTGTTCTTTCGGTTGATTATAAGAATTCTCTGGAGAATAATAGCGCAAAACAATAATATCTCCCGGCTTTGCGTTCAGATCGTCAGCCGTCCATGAATTTAAATAAATCTCATCGTCTTCGATCGTTTGAACGGATTGATCCTCAATGGTTTTCAATAAAACAATCTGATTCGAAACATTCAGGCCTGTTATTAATGAATAAGGGGTTTCCAAACTTGAAGAGTTTAAAGCAACATTTTTTGGAGAAGCTTGATCTGATTCTCCATTTGTTTCCTGCGCATTTGAGTAAGAATCTGATTTTTCGCATTGAATGGAATTAACGAGATGAGTCAACGTTGTTTGAACCAGAGGCTTCGCTTGAGTTTCCCATTCATTTGATCCAATCTCTTTTTTTTGTTTCGAAACCGTTTTCTGTAACAGAGAAATGAGAAATTGTTCCTGTTCTTCAGAGAAGAGAAAATGACGATTTTTTATTTGAACAAATTGATTTTCAGAGGTTGAAAAAACATCAAAATAAAGATTCAAGTCGTCGAAGCTAAAAGAGTCTGAGTTTCTCTGTTTCTCATTGCCAAAAGTTTTGTCAAATTTTTTTGGAGAGCATTCATTTTTGACACAAAAACAAATATTAACTTTATTATCCAAATGAAGAAGTCGTTGAAGACGACTGAGCGGAATAAAAATATTAAACGGAGGGCGCTGATCGAGAAAAAGCGAAAAATTAGAAGGCCAATCCTGATCATTTAATATATTCCGAATAGAAGCTTTATAACGATAAGTCAAATCATCAGAAGCGGCAAAAAGGCTTTCCATTGGATAAATATTGGCGTCGTTTAAATAAATCGTTGCCTGGGCATTTGACAATTCAGAAATTCCCATTTTTTTTGCAAGAGATTCATTGACAACGATCTCATTTGGTTCCCATTTTGAAGGAATCCCGGATTCATTTGCAATACTGAGTTGCCAAAAGGAATCAGAAATGCCATAAATGACAACATTAAAACTGTCTTGCGAATTGTTTGATCGAATGGAACCTCGAATCATAATTTCCGGATAAATTGCCGAAAAATCATTCGAAAATGATTCGAAGGATTGCTCCGGTAACCAATGATCGGACAGAATCAATGAATCGACGCAACCCAATCGTTTCAAAGCCGTTTCTCGAAGACTATTTCTCATCGAATCGCCGATAAAAAGCGCCCCGGTCAAAATAGTTGATATAATGACAACAACGAGAAAAATGGTCGCATTAATTCCCCATTGGAAACAAAGAGAACGAAACGCTAACTTTAAAAAAGTCATAACAATTCTTCGTTAAATAATAACTCAAACGGAATAAAAAAGGTCGCTTTTTTCAAACTTCTGTCTCATTAAAAAATCTGCCCGTTGATGTCCGCTTTATTGATTGATGAATAAAGCAACCAACGAAAACGGCAATTGCCAATCGAACCAGAAATGAAAAGGACTCTATTTCTTGATCTCATCTTTCCTTTTCTCTGCGTCTGGACGGAAGATAAATGAAACGGTCTTTTTTAATTTGAGCACAAAAAATGTTTCGGTTTTAAAAAAAGTCCAATTATTCAAATTCCCTGACTCTTCGCTAAAAGATTACAAAAATCAGGGATTTTCGACGCAGTTAATAAAAAGAATGCCTCAGCGAGCGCATATTATTCCCATTCGATTGTCCCTGGCGGCTTGCTTGTAACGTCATAAACGACGCGATTGACGCCGCGAACTTCATTAATGATTCGGCTCGAAATCTTCTGAACAAGAGAATGCGGAAGATCAACCCAATCGGCGGTCATTCCGTCTTGACTGTCAACGGCTCTTAAAGCGATAATATATTCATAGGTTCGCAAGTCGCCCATAACGCCGACGGTTCTCATCGGAACAAAAATGGCAAACGTTTGCCAAATTTTGTAATAAAGGTTCGCTTTTTTGATTTCTTCAACCATAATAGCGTCCGCGTCTCTCAAAATATCAAGCGTCTCTTTTTTGACCGCTCCGAGATGACGAACCGCTAAACCGGGACCGGGAAAAGGCTGACGATTGACAACATAATCAGGAAGACCGAGACAACGCCCGACTTCTCGAACTTCGTCTTTGAAAAGAGAGGCAAGCGGTTCCAAAAGTTTGAATTTCATTTTTTGAGGAAGACCGCCGACGTTATGATGACTCTTGATTACGGCGCTAGGATTTCCATTAATAGAAATGCTTTCGATGACGTCGGGATAAGTCGTTCCCTGGGCAAGAAATTCAGCGTTCTTGATATTCGCAGTCGCGTCGTTAAAAACGTCAACAAATTCCTTGCCGATGATTTTTCGTTTCGCTTCCGGTTCTTCGATTCCTTGCAATTTTTCAAGAAAACGTTGCGAAGCGTCAACCGTTGTCAATTTCATTTGAAAACTGTCGCCAAAAAGTTTTTGAACGCTTTGAGCTTCATCTTTCCGCAACAGACCATTGTCAACAAAAATGCAATTCAATTGACTTCCAATCGCTTTATGAATTAATGCAGCCGCAACAGAAGAATCGACGCCGCCAGAAAGTCCGAGAATGACTTCCGAAGATCCGACCGTTCGACGAATATTTTCAACGCTGGTTTCAATAAACGATTTCATCGTCCATAAACCTTGAGTTTGACAAATTTGTCGACAAAAATTCTGAAAAATCTGTTTTCCTGATTCGCAATGGACGACTTCCGGATGAAATTGAATTCCATAAATCGGGCGATCCAATATTTTTATCGCCGCAAATTCTGTATTCTTTGTTGTCGCTAAAGTCTTTATATTTTCCGGAATTTGAGAAACCTTATCCCCATGGCTCATCCAGACATTGATTTGATGAGGAACGTCGTCAAAAAGTCCCTCTGAGGATAATATTTGCAGAGAAGCCCGACCATATTCCCGCGATTGACCGGAAATAACTCGCCCTCCAAGAGTTTGAATGATGAGCTGCATTCCATAACAAATTCCCAAAACAGGAATTCCCAATTCAAAAAGCTCGGGATCAATTTGAGGAGCTTTCTCCTGATAAACGCTTGCGGGGCCCCCTGATAAAATTATTCCCTGAGGTTTTTCCCGTCGAAGTTCGTCTGCCGTTATTGAATAAGGGACAACCTTACTGAAAACATTGCATTCTCGAATGCGTCGCGCGATTAATTGACTATATTGCGACCCAAAATCCAAGACAAGAATCGTTTCATTCAATTCTGACATAAAAGTCTCATTCGTTCATTTTTTAAATCAAGAACTGATCTTATTCAAGCAATCGTTTTTTGTTTATAGATTTCAATTTTTAAAACGATAATACAAAACCGACTCTTTTTAAAAATCAAAGCTGAAAAAAACTGGATTATCTCTTTACTTTTCTGCGTCTCACACAAAAAATGGGACAAATCAAGTTGATCTCTTATAAAATTATATCAGTAACCTCTATTTGTTCAATAGCTGTTGCTGTTCCAAGTTTGGAGTTCATTTCGACCCAAAATCAGTCATTCTCCGACAAAAAGAATCCTTGACATCAAAAGAACGATTAAACAAGAAACAATATTTATTCAAAAAGAGTTGGTTTATGAGAACGTTTTTTTAATAAAGCTTCCGCAATAGTCAAATCATCGGAAGATGTTATTTTGATATTTGTTCGATCAGACGGAACAATAAAAATTTGATTCCCTTGTTTTTCGACGAGTTGCGCGTCATCAGTCGGTTGCAAATCGCCTCGATTTTTATAAGCTTTCAAAAGAATATCTTTTTTGAAAACTTGCGGCGTTTGAGCTTCCCAAAGATTTTGTCGCGAAATTGTTTCTTGAATAAAACGGCGATTCGGATGATCCGCTTTTTCCCTGGAATTTGAATCAAAACCGCGAAGCCGATTTTGAATCATTTCGATTTCTGATGTTCCTGTTGAAGCCTGTTCCATAACCTGCTTTAATGTCCCGACAACAGGAACGGCTAAGATTGCGGCCTCAAACTGAATTGCTTTTTCAAAAACGGAAGCAATGGCTGCATCCGTAATACAAGGCCGGGCGGCGTCATGAACTGCGATAAAATCGATATCCTTGCGAACTATTTTTAATGCGTTTTCAATGGATTCATAACGTTCCTGGCCGCCGTCGACCAAATCAATGGAATGAAAGGCAATATCCATTGAATATTTATTTTCGATTTCTTCTCGATTTTCTCCTGGAACGATCAAAATAATCTGTTTGACGTCTTGACGTTTAACAAAACGATCGACGCTGTAAAGCCAGACGGAACGTCCATTGATAAGAACAAACGGTTTTTTGCGCGAAAACGATTCGACGAACGTTCGTTTCTTATCGAGAAAACGACGACTTTGTCCGGCTGCAGCCAAAATTACAGCAAAATTTTTCATTGGTTAATACTCAAATGGGTTTAAGTTCAATATTTTATATCCGCAAACCAGATCAAAACAGACAAATTATTGAAAATTGGCCAAAATTCCAATTATTTTCTTTCAAGGTCTTTTTTGACAAATAATTTGACTGACAAGAAGCTGTTTCGAGCGATCCGTCAACCAATTTTGAAGAATGTCGACAGAAAATTTCACTTTTGAGGCAATTTTCTTTAATTCCTCTCGAAAATCAAAAGAAAGAGAATCAATCCAAAAACAGAGCCCCCCTTTATTTTTGGGAAACCCAAGTCCCAAAATCAGAGCCCGATCAATATCCTCAAAAGAAGCAACTATTTCGTCATTTTTGATAGAAAACGCTTCGGCAAGAATTCGCAAAATGATTCTCCCGATCAACATTTCTTCCGAAAGTTCAGATTCTCTGAAGAGGTTTTTGTTCGACCGTTCGTTTTCAAGAAGTTTTTCAAAGTCCGGATCATTGAGCGGAGAATCCAACCATTGAGTTTCAACGGTTTGATAACGATAGAAACCGTGTCCACTTTTTCGTCCCAATCGTCCGTCTTGAATCATTGAGGCCAGCAGTTCCGAAGACCTCGGATCGACCGAACCCGGAAATGCTTTATAAAGCGTCCAACCGCCATGAAGAACAACATCCAAACCGATTTCATCCATTATACGAAAAGGTCCCATTTCCATTCCAAATCTTTGGCATACCGATTCGATTTTCGACATTGGAACCCCTTCCATTAATAGAGTCAGCGATTCGGTCAGCCAGGAATGCAGCAAGCGATTGACCAGGAAGCCGGGGCCATCCTGAACGATTATTGGCGTTTTATGAATCTGATGAGACAACCAAACGGCTTCGGTTATTGTTTGAGATGACGTTTGGACGCCTCGAATGATTTCGACAAGAGATCGTTTGCGAACAGGATGAAAAAAATGAAATCCGCAGAAATGTTCGGCGTTAAAATGTTGGCATTCTTTCAATGTTGACGCTAACTGATTGATTTCGATGGTTGAAGTATTGGTCAGCAACAGAGCGTTATTGGAACAAAACGAGTCTAAAAAGCGATAATGTTTTTGTTTGATTCGCAATTTTTCTGGAATTGTTTCGATAACAACGGAACTATTTTGCAATGATTCCGGCGAGTTGCTTATTGTCAAAAGCTTGTCGATTTTTGATTGAATATCAACGCAAGACATATATTCCTGTAGCGATAACTCTTTGGCGAGGCGTCCTGCAAGCGAACGCAATGACTCTTCCGATATATCATAGATCCAAACTGGAATATCGCTGGCCAAAAAGGAAGCGGCAATAGAGCAACCCATTAAACCGGAGCCGGAAATAACCAGTTTACGAATTAGATTTGAACCTTCGTTTAAAGAAGTTTCATTATAATTGATTCTCTGATCCATTTCCAGATGTTGAACATATTCGTCTGCCTCAAATCCATTTGGATGTTGAAAGGCGGGTTGAAAAAACAAATTGCGGGTTATCATTATTCTTATTATCGTCAAATGGGTCGGGATTTCAAAATATCGTTTGAATTATAACAAATTCAAACGGAACAAAAAGTTGCGTTGATTTTCTGAAAATGTTCGTCTGAATAAGATTGTTTGAACGTTGCGGTTATTCGTTTAATAATTCCTCAAAGGAATAATTCTT
>JAUNBG010000001.1:0-225042 GCA_030527205.1 Planctomycetia bacterium | reverse complement strand
GTCATTATATATCTGTCATTATATATATGAGGGAATTTTGTCTAGACAAAAACAAAATTCTATTTGATATCTTCAGTAACATTTGAGCCAAATGAGCGAAAAACTTCAAAAAAAGCATTTTTCTCAAATCAGCAAAGCCGCCCTTTCGCAATCTCTTTCCTCAGCGTCTTTCGCGTCTCTGCAAGAGAAAAAAACGTTCAGAAAAACGACATTTTATAATATTGCGAAAATCGTTGCATAAAAAACGTCAAAAAAAGTATTTTCCTCGAATCAGCAAAGTTGCCCTTTCGCAATCTCTTTCCTCAGCGTCTTTCGCGCCTCTGCAAGAGAAAAATAAAAGACAAAACAGTCAAAATATCACAAACAAGTCAAAATAACAAAAATAATCCGAATCACATCCTGTAAAGGATTTAGAATCAGAGAGTTGAAATTATTTCGATTTATGCAAAATTTTCTGAACACACAAAACACAAAAAAGACACAATCTGTTTTATTTCCCTTGTTGCGTCATTTTATCACAAACCATTCTCGGCCAATTGACAACCAGATTGGATCAAACACAAACTCCTTCAAATAACGGCAACTTCCTTTCTCTTTGAGATTTACAAACTTTACAATTTGCATGCAATTTCTCAAACAGAAACAACCTCAGGAAAATTTTACGCGATTTGAATCACAAAAAAAACATTGCAATCGCCTATGCAAAGGAAGGATGTAATTAATTCCTCTGTAAAAAAATACAATCAGGAAACTTCCTGTCATTTTCGTCTTTTATAATGAAAAGCTATCTGTTAAAATGTTGCCGTTCATGAAAAACGTTTCTTATGAAAAAACATCCAAGTCGAAAAACGATAAGGCTGACAGGATTCGCATTGAGTAATCCTCTGAAATAGCCGGATTTACAAAACAACAAACCGAGATTGTCAAAAGGATTGAGTATCAGTTCAAAGTTTCATAACTTAAGAAATCAAAAAAAACAAACGAGCAAATTTCCATAAAAAGTTTTTTGTGATTAATCTTTTGCGATGAATCTGTCGTTTTCAACTTACGAAAACGTTCAAGCGTCCGCAAAATATAACGCCTTTAAATAAGACGTTTAGAAAAGCACAAAAAACCTTGAAAAAGTTCATTCGCGTTCAAAAAATCGGATAAAAATTTCATTTTGTGTAAACAATTCAGAGTAAATATGCCATAAAAGACAATTTTTTGACGTTTATGTTGTTTTTTTGATATTTGAGACGATCCAGGGTCGATAAAGAAATTGTCAGGAATAAAATCGGTCGATATTTATAACAACAAAAAATAGCGATGTAATTTTTTCTGAAACAACAAACATATCGTTCATTTTATTTTAATATCTTTATTTAAAAGAGTTTAACAAACAAAAAATGGAGACAGCAATGAGTATGACTTATTACACAGAAACAACATCCAACACAGCGGAATCTGTTCTTGCAGGAAACAATATCTGCTCGACTTTTCAGGGAAATACGACAAACATTCATTCTTCGACCGACAAAGAAACCCTTGCAATACAAACAGAACTTGCTGACGCTTCTGCATTGAAAAACAACGATTTGCGTTCGAACTCCCCTCCCGAACAGATTTTACTCATCAGTAACGAACCTTCTTCCAGAATCGCAATGCGTCATCTGTTTGAAATGGAAAATATCCAAACCGTTGAATCGGAAGGAAATGAAACGTCCTTAAAACGCATTTCCTCCGACGTTTGCGTTATCCTGATTGATTCCGTTCTCGAAGACGGTTCCTCCGAAGTTCTTTGTCAGCAAATTGTTGAAAGATTTCCCGACATTCCCGTTATTTATATGGACGAACCATCAACCGATCCGTCCAGACGAAAACGAATTGGGAAAATGGTTCATACTTGCATTATCAAGCCTTGCGAACGCTTACATCTTTTGCAATCGGTTCGCCAGGCAATGAAGTTGAGCCGTTATATCCGCGAAAACAGATGTTTGCGTCAAACGATCGGCATTCCTGTGTTTCCGGTTTCCATGGTCGGCGTTTCTGCTGTCATTCAAACGTTACGCAAACAAATTGAAGCCTTTGGACGTCTCGATAATACCATTCTCATTACAGGAGAACACGGAACCGGAAAAAGTACAATCGCTCAACAAATACATCAAGCCGGGCCAAGAGCTCGATTTCCCTTTCTTTCATTTTCATGTAATTCCCTCCCCCCAGACGTTTTGGAAGCCGATCTCTTTGGCGCAAATCGCGGAAGTATTCCCGGAATCAATATGGATCGCCCAGGAAGAATCGAACTTGCCCATCGCGGAACGTTGTATCTCGACCATATTGAAGCATTAACGCCCTCAATGCAAAAGAGACTCTTTCATTATTTACAAGACAAGAAAACATGGCGAGTTGGATCAACGGAACCGCGAACAATCGACACAAGAATCATTGCCTCAACGAGTTGCGATTTAGCCATTGCCTGTGTTCAGGGTCGTTTTCGTGACGAACTGTATTTCAGATTGAATGCATTAACCCTGAATGCGCCGTCACTCAGGGATCGCATTGAAGACATTCCCTCTTTATCCCGCGAAATTATGGGACGAATCGCCCGATATACTGATCGAAATTTATCCATTTTATCAACTGCCGCCATGAATAAGTTGCGTCAATACAGTTGGCCGTTTAATATCAAAGAGTTGGAATCCGTTTTACAAAAAGCAATGGAAAACGCGTCGGATACTGTTATTTCGGAAAACGATATTTCCTTTGATACAATGGTTCAGGACGCAGGAAGTCATGACGGCGCAATGGGTTTGGCTGGTTTGACCATGGCAGAAATCGAACGCCGCGCTATTATTGAAACGATTAATGCCTGCGGAGGAAATCGGGCTCAATCCGCAAGAAAACTTGGCGTTAGCGAGAAAACCATTTACAACAAGATCAAACAATTCAAACTTCGAGGAATTGTATAAGACAACCAAAGTCAATCCTTCTTGTTGACCTTTTCGCAAAGTCGGTTCGAAAAAGAATTTCGTCCGTTTTGATTCTCTTCGATACCCCTAGAAAAAGAAAAACTTCTATACCGAAACCGATATAGAAGTTTATGAACATTATTCTTCAAAGTCGAATAAAAAAATGATTCATCTTTTATCAAGATTACTCTAAACAAAATTTCATAATGCAACGTCATAAATCATGTTTTCCCGTCTCTTTCATTGAAAAAGACGGAAAAAAGTTGCAAAACAATCACAAAGCAAAGGGAGACAATTCAAAAACAGCTCTCTTTATGCAATGTAAACTCCAAAAAGATCGTCGTCTTCGTTCGCAAACAACAAATCGAAAGCGGCTATTTGAGCTACAGAAGGATCAAATGTGCCAATGGCCCAATCAGACGCTCCGCTTCCATTATAAGCCCGAACACGGAACATATAGGATGTATTGGCATCAATTCCGGAACAAACGCGTTCTGTAACGCCCGCTTTCACATATTCCGCGCGTTTCCAGGATGTTCCGCCATCTTTGGAGTATTCAACATAGAACCCCTTTTCGTTACCCGAGTTATCAACCCATTTCATAACAACAGTCTTCGCTGCCGCATCGTAATTCTCAAAAGTAACATCAGTCGGAGCCAAAGGAGCGATTTTCGTTGAGAAACTAGCGGAAATCCAATCGGAAGAACCTGTTGCGTTAAATGAACAAACCCGGAACTCATAATCTTTATCAGGAGCAAGCCCCGTACAAGTTCGCGATGTTGTGTTCGCCTGCATATTTTGCGAAAGTCTCCAGGCCCCGCCATCAATACGATATTCAACACGAAAACCTGTCTCATTAAAGGATTTATCTTCCCAAGTCATCTCAAGGGTTTTCGTCATTGAGTCGTAACCACTTAAAACCAGGTTTTCAGGAGCATCTGGAATAATGGCCGTTGTAAAGGTTCCATAGGCCCACTCGGATGTGCCAGCGGTATTGAAAGTTTGAACACGGAAATTATAAGTCGAGTTCGCAGCAATAGCTGTACATGTTCGAGATGTTGTGCCCGCAGCGAATATCTTCGAAAGTTTCCAGGTCGCGCCATTGTCAACGGAATACTCAACGCGAACGCCGTCTTCATTGGTCGAGTTAAGCGTCCAGGACATCTCAACCGTTCGTGTCATCGGATCATATTGATCGAAAAGAACATCAGACGGAGCCGCTGGAGTTACGACATTGACAAGAGTTCCAAGAGCCCAGTCAGAAGCTCCGCTGTCATTATAGGAACGAACACGATACATGTAGTTCAAATTGGGATTGATACCCGTACAAACCCGATACGTATCGTTCGCTTTCACATACTTGGAAATAAGCCAATTTTGCCCTCCATCAATCGAGTAGTCGATACGGAAACCGGCCTCATTATCCGAATTATCAACCCAATTCAAGCGAACAGTTTTCGCATCTGGATTATAATCACTGAATGTCACGTCACTTGGAGCAAGCGGAATTCCGGTCACAAAATCATAAGTGGCAAACTCGGAATTGGTATAGAAAACGCCTTCATTATTAACGGTTGCCATAACTCGAATGTAGTAGTTCGGCAGTACGAACATATCGGAAAGAAGATGAGACCCCGCTTCTGTGAATGTGTATTCGGTGAAGGTTGCAAAATCAGCTGTTTCAGAAATTTGCAGCTTATAAGCATCAGCATTGTCAACAGCATCCCAACCAACGGTCGCCTGATTGTTGCTCATAGAAGCAGTAAGATTGGCTGGAGCTGCCAATTGCTCGGCGACAACCTCGAACGTATGTGTTTCAAAAACATTGTTATCGGAATTTTCCTCTACCAGAGAACCACTCGAATTAAGTGTAATGCGAAGTGTATAAATTCCGGCGGGGAACTGGTACGCTTGATTTGCAAAGGTCATCACGGTTTTAGTGCTTAATGAAGGAACATCCAACGTCACAGTGGACCAGGATTCCCCGATCGGTACATTATTACGACAAAGTTCCGCGGTAACCTGAAATGCCGTTGTTGCACTAACTTCCGCTTGATTTTGGAATGAAACGGAAACATAAATCGGTTCCGTTGCCGTGAACACTGTTGCGGTATTCGAGAAATCGTTTTCAACATTGGAAAGCGTAACCGGATCAGCCCAATCTTCAGGAGTATTATAAGCAAGGTCTGGTTTAAGAACATATTCCGTCGCTCCCATATCAATCCGTGAACCGGATCGGCGCCATACGTTATTGAACGCATAATTCATAGCAGGCTGGCCAAGAGTATTCCATCCTCCACCTTGAGCTGGAGAAGCAAAAGTCAAATTGATGTTAAACAGCTCTCCCACTTCGGTTTCAGCAAAGAGAGGATCAACACCGGCAAGAGAGTTTGCATCTTTAACAAATGCTTTACCAGGATCGCCGTCGGCATAATCCGTTTGAACAAGGGAGTAGTTTGCCGTGGTCTCTGCTGTTGACGCATCTGTGGTAAAAACATCGGCACAATTGGTTGCCGCATTATTAAATGCAACAATAGCGTTCGCCAAAGTAACAGCGCCGTCATAGGTATAAAGCCCGGCACCAATGTCGCCCTGATTGGCGGCTATGGTTGTGTTCAAAATTGTGGCTTCTCCGCCATAGTTATAAAAACCGGCTCCCTGTTCTGCATCATTTTCACGCAAAGCAGTATTGATCAATGTTGTGTTGCCCGCATTGTAAACACCGCCACCAGTTTCGACGGCAGAATTTTGATAGATATCATAACGGTTAAAGGAATGCGTTCCGGCCAAAACGGCAATGGCTCCACCTGCAACGGAAGCATCATTGTTATAAAGAGTTGCAATTGAATTTTCAGAAGCCCCGCCATCAAAAAGAATGGCACCACCATATTCCGCCGAGTTGTTGTAAAAATTCGTTCTGGTTCCACCAATCTTAACAACATAGTCACCAGAATCCGTTACGGTTGCATAAAGTCCACCACCGGAAATTGTGGCAACATTATCGTAAACAGTCATACGGTTAAGTGAAAAAGCTGCATTTTCGACATAAATACCGCCACCATTTTCTGCGATATTATTATATACAGCGACATTGCTAACTTTTATCGTACTACCGATTTCCAAAGAGCCTCCGTTCACATAAATACCGCCACCATTTCCTGTTGCCTGGTTATTATACACATAAGCCGGTGTGTCGATAACGACTGTACTACCGATTGCAGCAAAACCAGCTCCGTCAACCGCACTGTTTTCACGGAAGTAATTATAGCGATTGAATACAACATCGGCACCTTCATTGATGTAAACCCCACCGCCCTGGCCTTCAGCCGAATTTCTCTGGAAAAAGACATATTCAAAGTTGGCAGTAACAGCAGTGTTGATATACATACCACCACCGTTCAGTCCGTTATCGACATTCGCAACACCATTTTGAATAAAAAGACGTTCGAAAGAAACCGTAATAGGAGCAACTTCACCAGTTTCAGTATTGACGGCACCACCGACGTTAAAGACTCGGGAAGTATCATCACCACTGATATAAACGTAAGAAGTGGGCGCTTTGATCGTCAACGATTTGTCAATAACAAGTTCACCCTGGGTCAAAGTGAACGTTTTTCCGAAAAGATCCGATGCGAAAGTAATGACAGAGCCGAGCGAATTGTAATCATCCACGGCTGTTCCAGCGTAAGCAATAGCTTCACGCAATGAAATTTCCCCATCGGCATCATCAGAGACATCGGACAGCGTTGTAACGATAACGCCTTTGATGATTTTTGCTTCGACGGAGAAAACCTTTTGATAAGTCAATCCCCAGGAATCGGCGGTTTGAACACGAATGGAATAAAAACCGTCACTCAAAATAGCCGTCGATTTGAGAGTATTTCCATCGAGGACAAATTTTGCGTTATCGGTTGCACCTTCGCCATCAACAAGGGTATAAGTGAACGGTCCGTTATTATCATTATCAACAGTCGCCAGGAAACCAACCGTCATACCGGAATCAAGATAAGCATAAGTAAAGCTGTTATTCGCATTGGAATAGGTCAACGTAATATCGCTCGGGGTATCATTCGGGAATTCATAAGCTCCTAAATCAACGATATCGCCATAAATACGTTTTTGACCAGCATAATCATAGGCAATCGCTTCGCCAGTTGTTGTGATCGCATTGGTATTATTACCGCTGTTGACGGCGCCAGAAAAACCGTCGATCAAATGGAAATCCCAACTTTGATAAGCGGTTGCCGACCAGGTTCGCCATGAAGGAGCCGCCTGGAAACCTGCTGTTCCAGAAGTCATGCTGTTGTAATTATTGATATTCCCAACAACATTCACTTCAGTGCCATTGATATAATTATTAAGAATCAACGAGTTGTAAGCATTAAAAGCTCCGGAATTGACACGAACACCCGGAGCCGCACCGGAATTTGCGAGATTACCAGCAATGGTAACGTTATAGATTGACAAGCTGTTTGCCGTATAAATACCGGCGCCGTTTGGAGCTGTATTACCGGAAATGATCGAATTGGATATTCTCAGGTTACCTGAGTTATGGATACCACCGCCTCCTCCATCGCTATGATTTCCCGAAATTTGAGAATTATCGATTGTCATGGTTCCAGAGTTTTGGATTCCGCCGCCATCGAGTCCCGTATTTTGGAAAATATCGGTATTGTTGATTGTCATGGTTCCGGTATTGCTTATGGCCCCAGGCCCATCTGAGGCCGAGCATGAAATAAACAATGAATTGTTTACGTGAACGGTTGAACCGCTATTATAAAGTCCTGTTGAATTTCCGGTAATGGTAATACTGTCGAGAGTCGAATCATAATTACCGCTGAATCGCAGAACATAATGCAGGCTCGATGATGACGTTTGAATGGTTATACCAGGCGTACCATCGCTGTTGGCAATGGCGGATGCGTCCAGAGTCACCGATTTGTTTATGTTCAACACGGAAGTGAGATTGATTGTTTGACCTTTTAGATTATCAGCGAAGGTCACTTTTGAAGTATAACCTTCCGTTCCGGCAAGATTAATGGCGTCTCGTAAAGCTGTTTCATTTGCGGCAGTCACAACAACGTCAACCGGATCATCGTTAATGGTCAAATCGCTGGAGACCAAATCCGCATTATAATCGATCGGAGAGGGATTGGTGAACGCCAAAAGAACTCGATCTTCCAGAGACTCCAGTTTCAAATGCCGACTTGACAAACGATTTTTGTCTACAGGATTTTTTTTGTTTCCTTTACTTTTCAAACAAGTCAAAAGTCTTGAAATTTGACAATTGAACAGATTTTCTGATTTTGATGAACGAAAAAGCTTCTTCATAATGGTTCTCCAACTAGATAGGAATAATCAACGAAAAAAATAGTCAGGAATATCTTCAAAGATCTTTATGAAATAAACATCTAATTTCAGTCAATAACAAATCAGTAACAAACTCCAATAAACCGAATCAAGAGTTTAACGTTATCAATTCGGTTAAAATGTTCCTTTTGAAACAACAATATAAATACCAGAAAACGTTAAGAAGACGTTTGATAATCGAGGTTTGAACCTTGATTATGACAAATGATCGAATGATGACAAACGATTGAATTATCAAAAAAACGACTTTTTCTTTGAACTGAAATTAATGAAATATAACCAACCGAAAAAATCAGACTTCCTTTTTTATTACGATTACGATAAAAACGACTAATATACTAATCAACATAGCGCAACTCATTGAGATAATCATAAAATCTCGCGGATTGCGCAACGCTACTGAAAACAACTAACAATAATTAATAAAAACAAAACAATATAAATCAAAACCGAAATAGTCGAGAGACATTGTCGTCCTTTTCTGTTCGACATTGCCGGATAACAAAGTCAACTGTTCGGTTTTTAACAGACTTTAGTATAATGAGGATAATATAATGTTATTAAATGATATTTTTTGTTCAATGTCAAGCGAAAAAACAAGAATTTTGCGAAATGATTCAAAATTTTACCGCAATTGTTTTACCGAATATAAAAACAGCAAACAACGGGCTTGATGAAGGCAAAAAATGTCATTTTTGTTCTTCGTCAACGGATATTTAATAAGGAAGTTCCGAAAACCTGTTTTTTGTAATACAGTCTATTCGTGAACGTCGCGAAAAACAGTTCATGCGGGCGAGACGTTCGCGTTCCCAGCGGATTTTAGAACCTCCTGATATATATTGGGCGTTTGGCCCCTTTCAGTCCATTTTAAAGATCGCTTAATATATCGTCTGCAAAGCAAACCGCAGGTTCCTGGGCAATGTTTTCAACCGGTTTGAATACAAGCCAACAAAAAATCGTCAATTCAGGAAAAACATATCTATCTATACTTTCGCTATTCTAATCGATTTTCACAGGAAAAGTCAATATCTTCATAAAAAAATTTTTTAAATTTTTTATATTTTTCATCAAACGGATCGACAAAAAATAAAATAGGCAAAACAAGCAAGAGATTACAACAAAACAAATAACAAAATATTGTTGATTTAATGATATTTCATATTATATATTGATAACAAAAAACAAATATAATTATTTTCTTTTTTATCATAAAAAAAATGATTGCCTTTTCAGAAAACATCAATCTTGTACAATGATATTGAGCAAGGGATTTTAACGCGGTTTGAGAGTCTGAAGTATTCGAAATGGACGTCCGTCATTCAAATCAACGATCATTTCGCCGTTCAATTTGCGTCCGAAGATCAGCGATGAGCCCTCGGTTTGAGACTAAAAGGAAGTTCTCAAAACCTGCTGGGAACGCGGTCGTCTCGTCCGCCGGAACTTGTTTTTGCGACGTCTTCGGAATCGAGCTTGTTGAAAAAACGAGGTTTTTAGAACTTCCTTAAACTTTAAAATTCCCTATTGTTTCGCCGATTTTGAAATTTTGAGTTAAAAAGCGTCAATATTTATTTTCCCCCAATTTTCCCCAAAATCGCAAAAAAATTCAATTCGAGTTTTTGGGAGAAAAACTTCTTTTGAAAATAAAACTTTTAAGGATGTTTAAAAAACCAGTTTTTCCAAACGGTTGAAAATTTGAAGCTCAATTTATATTAAATCAATACGCAAAGGAAGTTCCAAAACGGAGATTTTTCAACAAACGCATTTCGGATAATGCCGTTACAACCAGTTTTTCTGGACGAGACGTCCGCGTTCCTAAGGGGTTTTTAGAATTTCCTTCAAATTATTTTTCTTGATCTTTGCATCAATTAATTCGGAAGAAAAGGAACTCATGAAATAATATTGAGTCAAATTATTTGCAAATCGAATTTCTCAGTCTTTGACTTTTTTCTGGAATAGGAACACTAAACTTCAAAAAGAAGCAGGATTTTGCCTTTTGCAATCCTTTTATTGTTGACGGGCTTGCGAATTCAAACGATCCGTTTTTTCATTGGTTTGCCACCCAAAACAGAGAGTTAAAGTTTTGCCTTTTTTAAAAATTCCTGAAAAAGGGAAAACTTGAGTTCAAAAAAACATCAACGGTCCAAAATGACGAATCGGCAATCGAAAGAGTCGTTTCATTTTTTATATGAGTTAAGGGACAATATTATAATGAATCCAAAAGAACTGAAAATAACCTGGATTGACAGTCGGAATGACGATATTCAAATCAAATTGAATGAACTGCGGAAACGTTTAAGTCCTCAAGGAAACGTTGTCAGCCAAAAAGGCAAGCAGCGAACCATCGACATTTTTGGAGCGCCGCTGACTCCGCAGGAAGTCGTCGAATTAATTTGTCGAGAAGTTGCTCAAAAAGGAATGCCCGCTCTTCTTGATTATTGTCGAAGAATTGATCAGGCCGAATTGACGCCGGAAACAATTCGAGTCTCAGAAAAAGAATTGAAGCAGGCTCATAAAAATGTTTCTCCTGCTTATTTGCAAACGATTCGAAATATAAGAAACAATATTGTCGATTTTCAAACCGCCATTCGCCATCAGGATATTCGTCTGGAACGCCCCAATGGTTGGCTTGCCGAACGATATCGTCCTATGCGACGCATTGGAATTTGTGTGCCCGGCGGAGCGGCCGCTTATCCGTCAACCGTCTTAATGACCGCTGTTCCCGCTCAGGTTGCCGGCGTTCCAGAAATTGCGATTATGGTTCCCCCAACTCAATTCGGCGCTTATAACGATAACCTTTTGGCCGCCTGTTATGAACTGGGAATCCATGAAATTTATCGAATGGGCGGAGCTCAAGGAGTCGCTGCTTTCGCCTTCGGGATTCCTGGAGATCGACCGGAAGTTGAGATTAAACGAGTCGATAAAATCGTTGGGCCTGGAAATCTTTTTGTCGCCTTAGCCAAAAAAAGAGTTTATGGCGAAGTCGATATTGATTCCATTGCAGGCCCAAGCGAAGTTGTCGTTATCGTCGATGAATCAACTCGCGCTGATTTTACCGCTTATGATATGATGGCGCAAGCCGAACATTCTCCCGGCGCGAGCATTCTTATCGGTTGGAATGAAGCAGCGATACGGAATACTATTTTTGAAATTGAACGTCATTTATCAACCGTTGAACGAGGCGAATTAACCCGTCAATCGCTTGAAGAATTTGGCGCCGTCATTTTAGCTCAAAACGAAGACGAAGCTTGTCGTTTGACCAACTGGATCGCGCCGGAACATTTGCATATTGCAACGCAAAACGCTGAGTTTTTAGCGAATAAAATTCTCTGCGCAGGCGCTATTTTCCTCGGAAATTATACTCCGGTCGCTCTGGGCGACTATGCGGCGGGCCCGTCTCATGTTTTACCGACCAGCGGAACAGCCCGTTTTGCAAGCGGATTGACCTGCAACGATTTTCTTCGCGCCAACAGTCTGCTCTCGTTCAATCAAAATGGATTGGAACAATTTGCCGACGATATTAATTGTCTCGCAACGATTGAAGGATTGACCGCTCATCGCGAAAGCGTTAATATCAGACGTCCCGACTCATTCGAATAAGTCTGAATTGATTGTTCAAACATTTCTCAGACGCGAAAAAGAAAATGGATTCGAAATTGTTTTTGACTCAAATTGATTGAACCCCTTTGTTGTCGAGTTCGCAAGACCGTCAACAAGGGTCAAATTTGTTAAGGGCGTTTGAAGTTCAGATTGATTTTATTACAATCGTTAATTTTATTATAAACTTTTATTATCAAGCGACTGTCGATTCCCTGATTTTTAAAATGGACAGTTTCATTGAAAAAATCAAAAAAAACAAATGTTGCGTTTTTGAACATTCAACATTTGCGGAATCAAGCCTATTAAAAGGAGCCCCGATATTTCCGAAAAAAATGAACGTTGACGACTTTTTTCAATTAATTATGCTATTCTTCTCCAAGAATAATTGATTTGTCCCTCCCCATTTTTCAAAGGACAATTTTGTCTTGAACGACGACTTTTGAGGACATTTATTATCGGAGTTGTTTTTTTGCCGGTCTCGCTGAAAAATCATTAGGAAAGGCCGTTTCGTTTGTTGCGAAGAGAAAAATGTCGTTCAGCCGTTCCAAACGGCGATCGTCTTTGCCCGTTCCAAGCCATTCGTTTTTTGGAAGGCTATCGCAAACCAATATTTTTCTCCTTAATATTAAAAATCGGAGACCGTTCCGTTATTGATTGAACTTGCCCAAATATGTTTTGATTCTTTTAAAAAAATATGAATCAACAGGAAAAACGTCATTGAAACTCTGGCCGTTTTGGGGCGTCCCAATAGTCGGTCTGTCATTTTCAGGTTGAAGAAAACCTGAAGCGGAATTTTTAACAGTTTAAAGACAACCCCCAAATTTCATAAACCAAATTATGAAAGGAAAGAAATCAAATGGAAAACTTTCAATATTGCAATCCAGTTCGAATCGTCTTTGGAAAGGGACAAATTGCCGCTCTTCCGGAATTGATTCCTGCCGGTTCCAAAATTTTAATGACTTATGGCGGCGGTTCGATTTTTAAAAATGGCGTTTATGATCAAGTCAAAACGGCGTTACAAAATTATGAAATCGTTGAATTTGGCGGAATCGAACCCAATCCGCAATACTCAACCTTAATGAAAGCGGTTGACATTGTCAAAAAAGAAGGAATAACTTTTCTTTTGGCCGTTGGCGGCGGATCGACTCTTGACGGAACCAAATTCATTGCTGCCGCATCCAAATTTCAAGGCGAAGATCCTTGGGACATTTTAGAAAAAGGAACGCCCGTTGAAGACGCCCTTCCGCTTGCTTCCGTAATAACTCTTCCGGCAACAGGTTCAGAAATGAACGCTTTTTCTGTCGTTTCTCGAAAAGAAAAGGATGAAAAACTCGCCTTTTATTCAACAAAAGTTTTTCCTCAATTTGCCATTATTGACCCTCAAACAACTTTTTCTTTGCCGCCTCGCCAAACGGCAAACGGCATTGTCGATACTTTTGTTCATGTTATGGAACAATATATTACGCATCCTGTCGATGCCGCTCTTCAAGATCGGCAATGCGAAGCCATTATTTTAACATTGATTGATGAATCGCCCAAAATTATGGCCAATCCGAATGATTATAATGCAAGAGCGAATCTCTTTTGGGCTGCAACGCAGGCGCTGAACGGTTGGCTCAACGTTGGAACTGCCCAATGTTGGGCAACGCATGGAATCGGTCACGAAATAACAGCCCAGACAGGAACGGATCACGCAAGAACTTTAGCTCTGGTTCTCCCGGCTCTTTGGAAACATCAACGAAAAGAAAAAGGGGATAAATTGGTCCAATTTGGCAAACGCGTTTGGGGAATTAATGGCGACGATAAAGAAAAAATCATTGATGAAACGATTGACGCAACGAAAAAATTCTTTGAATCGGTCGGCATTAAAGCCAGTTGCGCTGAATATGGCGTTACCGATGACGTTTGTCGAGCGGTTGCCAAAATGATCGGCGATCGCAATGCAAAACTCGGCGATTTGGGAAATATCGGAGAAAAAGAAGTCTATGAAATTCTCCAACTCTGCGACTGATTATTGGTCAACAAAATAAAAATCAACGTTCGGCATTTTATCGCAAAAGAAAGAATTGCCGACTATTTCGTCATTTAAGTCAAGAATATCCGTTTCTTGAACTGAGTAACGAAGCCGCATTGGGCGACAGGCTTGTTTCGCCTTTATAATTCGTCTGTCGTTGCGGCTTGTTAATGCAAAACCGAAGGGGCAACAAACTAATATTCATTGATTTATTTTATTTTTTATCAAATCGAATTGGAAAACTATAATTTTCGAACGAAACAGGGATTATTTTGGCAAAAGCGGCAAATTGCCTGACTTTTCGCTTTTTTCGCTAAAATCTAACCCAAAATATTAAAACGCCCCTTTGCCCCCGCAAAAAATGCTCTTTTTATTTCAGAGTTTGAAGTCTTCATCTTTGATAAAATCATTTTGATAACCATATTGTTCAGCTAACAATTGATCATTCTTTGCGTTGTCAGGATTTCCCATTTTCTTCCAAACGAGACTGCGAATATAATAAGCGGGACCAAAATTGTTATTCTTTACAATAACTTGATTACAAAGTTGAAGCGAATGATCAATATTTCCCTTTTCCAACCAACAATGGGCCAAATGAACAACGGCGGTTGTCAATTGCGGATTGAGCAAAAGAGTCAAATGAAAATCGGCAATCGCCTCATCCAGGCGTCCGTCCCGAAACCTTGCCAAACCGCGATTGCATACAGCGCCAGCAGAATCCGGGTCCTGCTCTAAAATTTGATTGCAATCGTCTTCAGCCTTTTGATATTCCCGTTTTTGAATATAAACAGCGCTTCGAGTCAAAAGAGCGTTTGAAGGATTCAATTGATTTGAAATGATCCAATTCAAATCATTTAACGCCTCATCAAATTGTTGTAATTCCATAAAAATCAAAGCTCGACAATGAAGAATTTCCAAACGATTTGGCGCCAACTCAAAAGAACGGGACAAATCAAAAATGGCTTTTTCAAATTGGTTCATTTTCTGAAACAATAGTCCGCGGATATACCAGGCAATGGCATTTCGCGGAGAACGTTGCAAAACTTGAGAAATCCAATAAACGGCTCGATCATATCGTCCTTTTTTCGTTGCAGAAACGGCAATGATTTGGAGTATTGCCGGATAAATGTAAAGCCAAAATAATAATAAAATCAAAAAAGCAAAAATAATTGATAAAACAGTCAAAGGCATTGTTTGTTCCTGATGAATGGTTTCAATATTATTTGATTTCAGATTCAAAACCGAAAAACAAGATCGTTTTGAGCATTAAAAAAATCGCAATATAACTTATTGATCTTTAAAAAAGTTCAAATAATTCCGTTAATTTTGTTGCATTCTTCATTGACTTAAAACAATAAATCGTCAAATGAAAACAAGAATAATATTAACTGACAAAAATCGATCTTCCCAAAAATAAAAGCGAAAAAATGATGAAAGATTTTCTATTTTCAAATAAAATTCGTTTCATTTTCGGTCTTTCCTAAATTATGATTCGACTCAAACCCTGTTAAAAATGCCAGATTATTGTTTTGTAAACCTGGACAATGACAAATGATTGATTCAGCGGAGCGCTTGCCGCCCATTCCAACTTCAATATAAAACTCAATCGGAATCGTTATTAATCTTCATTTTTGCCGGTTACTTCAACCTTCAAACAATCGATTCTGCAACAGCAGACAATCTCAAAAAAGAAATATTGATCTGTTTGGTTTGCTTTGCAAGAAGTCCAAGGAAACAATCGTTCATTTATTAATAATATAAGAAAAGAATCATTAAACAAGCCCCCAGATTTTTCGAAAAAACCATTCCGAACTAATTAAACCGACAAAAGTCAAAAAAATGATCCAGGAATCATAAAATGTCTTTTTGATTTCGCGCGTATCCATATAAGTTGTTTTATTTTGAGCAAGCTCATCAAACAAAGCGCTCAATTCATTTGGTCGAACTGTTTTGCCGTTGGACATTGCCGCGATATTTTCCATTATCGACGGAGTTGCCTCAGGATGATCAAGTTCAAGGTTCTCTTCAAAAACTAAAAATCGCGTTTGAGCTGATTGCAAAACCGATCCTGTTTCCTGGCTGGTCATCGTTGCTTTGATTCGATAATCCCCTGCGTTTTCTGTTTTATAAAATGAACCGGTTAATTTTCCGTTTTCTTCAGTCAAAGAAACGTTTTCTTCAACTCCTGAGGGCGAAATGATGACGGCTTTTCCTCGAAGTTGATCGATATTTTCGCCTTCTTTTGGTTGATAAACGATTTGAAAAGAAACCGGCTCTTCTTTGGCAAAACGATTCTTATCAAGCTGAATAATGAGTTCTCCTTCAAGTAATTCATCCATTTTAGCCGACCAAAGAACCAGACGTCGCCAAAACTGTTTATGTTCGTTATCGAATCCGTTCATTTTCCATTTCCAAGTCGAATCGGTCGTCAAAACAGCAACTCGTCCTAATCCGTAAAGCTGAGTTATTAATAAAGGAAGTTCCGATTTTTTTGAAGTTATCGGCGATTCGGTTGAATGATCCAAACTTATATTTTTGTCGGAAGAAAAAGCGTTCAATAAAACAGTCGCGCCTGGTTTGATCAATTTAACTCGATAAACGCGATCAATTGGCGGCAACGATTTCCAAACATCAAAATTCTTTTGGGAATCAATGCTTAATTGAGTTAAATAATGATATTTTCCAATTTCGGTTGGAATAATACCAAAAGAAGATTCAAGACACAATTTTGAGCTTTGAGGCAAAGAAGCGTCAAAAGTTGACAAATCAAGTTCAAGCGGAATGCGATCATTGGTTCGCAATGAAAAAGGGAAAAGCTCGGACAATGGCGTCGAAGCATAACCGCCCGCGCTGAAACTCCGCTCGCCCCCTAATATTATCAGCCCGGTTCCTTGAGCAACCAACTCTGCCAGCCTTTTGAGTTCTTCTTCTTTAAACGCTGTTGAATCGATATCGCCCAAAATATAAGCCGCATATTTGCCCGGTTTAAAAAAGTCATTTTCGTTTGATTCAAGAAACGATTTACGATTTCCTGTTGTTTGAGCAATGGCCAACGTTTCGCTTTCCGCATTATTCTCTTGATTCGCATTGGTTTTGACTTTGATGGCTGAATCTGGAGTCGGTCGCCAATAATCAACTGTTATATCGGCAGAAGAATTAAGAGCCATTCTGATAAATTTTTGTTCAAAACGCCTTGTTCCCTCAAAATAAAAGACTTTCAGACCGCCGTCAATAACGCGAACAAATGAACTGAGCTCATTATTAGTTGAAACGAATTCGTCCGACTGAATCGGAATAGAAACCGACAATTTCCATTCGCCTGGCGTTTTCGGAATATAATTAAAATGGAAAGGAATCGTTTTGTCATCCGAATCAATGGAAAGTTGAAGTTCTTGAACCAATTCCATTTTCCCGCTTGATGTTTCAAATAAAAAATGAATCGGAATAACATTGCCAGAATAACCGGAAACTTTTAACTGTCCGGAAACGGTTAATTCGTTATTGACAAAAACGCGGTCATTCGAAAGAAGGTCGCAAACCGAAATGTCTTTCAATGAAGCAGAATTTCGAGCTTGACCAAAAGGAACTGAATATATCGGAATCCCCGCGTCCCGAAATCGAATTGCCGCGTCTTGCGGAAGCGGCGAATCGGAATCTTGGACTCGTTGCGATCCGTCGCTCAACAAAATGAGCCCCAACGTTCGTTTGCCAATATTTTGTTGAAGCGCCGAAAGAAGCGAGAAACCAATGGCGCTCTCTTTTCCTGACGCCTTTTCTGGAAAAATGATCGTTCCTTCATTTAATTCAAACGGTTCATTAACAGAATCAAAACCAAAAGTTTTGATTTCAAATTCTTTTTGAAAGTTTGCAATCGAATCTTTGGAATTCCCAATCGCCGTCTTAAGTTGCTCAAATCGACTGGCTGATTGAACCTCGTCCGAAACATTCATGCTTTCCGATTGATCAAAGAGCATAAGAAGAGTTGCCGGAAGTTGTCTCGATTCTTGATAAATAATTGAGGGGCGAAGCATAATCAAGCCAATCAAAAAAACGAGACCGCAGCGCAACAAAAATAAAATGCGACGTCGGCGCAACGTTAAACGCTCGGAACTTGGCGGAAAAAGAATCAGGATTCCAATCAAGCAAAATAAAATGAGCTCGACGAATAACCAGCTTCCCAATATTGGATCAAATGAAAATTGAAGCATATATTATTAATGTAAATCAGTTTTAAATCCGACAAAACGAACAAAGGGAATATTGACGTTAAAGGGTTAGCATTTATACTGAATGAGAAAATGAAACCGTTGCCGATATGAACGACAAGCATTGACTTCAGTCATCCGACTTGCGTTGCCCGGCTTAAGAATCCAAAGATCAAGATTCAACAAACTTGAGCTGAATCGCGAAACCATTGAGTTTCTTTTATAATTCTGGAAAAGCTTTTGATCTCTTTTTGCCTTTTATTTCAATAGACAACAATATATTTACTGGTTTAAAAAACATAAATCAAACGATAAACTTTGATTCAACAAACTTATCAAAAAAGAATTCCTTATTGAATATTTTCAAAAAAAGCGGTTCTATACAAAACAACAATTAAAATTATAACATTGAAAATAAAATCAGGGCAGGCTCATCCTCATTTTTTGTCGTCAAAAATGAAAAATTATTTATTACAATCGGGATATTTCTTCAAAATCGTTGCTTATTCAACAATTATTTTAGGAATAATCTGCAATCTTTCCTGTAATTCGCAAAACGATTTGGAAAAAAAGGAAAGAATTCGTCTGGAATCTGTTTTTCCGCAACGAATTATTTCGACGGCTCCAAGCATAACCGAAATATTATTTGAATTAAATTTGGGAAATCAAGTTGTCGGCGTTTCGCGTTTTTGTCATTATCCTCCTGAAGTCAATTCTATTCCCAAAGTTGGCGGACTTTATGACCCCAATATTGAAGCCATTGTTCAGCTCAAACCTGACTTGGTTATTATTCTGGAAGAAAATGTTGATCTGGAACAACAATTGAAATCGTTTAACATAAAAACGCTGGCCGTCAATCATCAAACGATTGACAATATTCTCGACTCTTTTGAAAAGATCGGAAAAACCTGCGGTCCAAAATATGAAAATAATGGAATCGCCTTGAAAAAACGAATGCAAAATCGTTTTAATGAAATTCAAGCGAAAACAAGAAATCTTGGTCAACCCAATGTTTTAATTGCCATTGACCGTTCAAAAGGGATTGGAACCATTAGCGATCTTTTTGTTGCGGGAAACAATCCGTTTTATAATGACATAATCAAATGGGCTGGCGGACAAAATGTCGCTCAAAACTTGGTAATGCCAGCGCCGATTCTTTCTTTGGAAGGAATTTATGAACTCAATCCCGACGTCATTATCGATTTATCAACGGATGGCAATGTCCTGAATGAAAACAAAGACCAAATTTTGTGTGAATATCAAAAAGATTGGCTCTCATTAGGAACGTCCATTCCTGCGATCAGGAACAAACAAATTTATCCAATTCCTTATGATTATGCAACTATTCCTGGGCCGCGAATTATTATTCTGATTGAAACATTAGCGAAAATTTTGCATCCGGATCAAGATTTTGTTTTTTAACAACAAGTTTATTGAACTCATTCTTTGAATATCTCAAATTGCCCCTGTTGGCAATCTGAAACAAGCGTCGAGACGCAGAAGACGGGTTAAAAAAGGGAAACGATTTTTCAAACGACTCAAAAAAATGATTGGTTTCCTTTATCTGGAAATATCTAAAAACCCGCAGAGATTGCCGGATGTTTCGTCCGAAGGAACAGGTTTTCGCGACGCTTTTCGAATTGAGTTTATTGTAAAAAACAGAAAACAAGAAAACGTTGCCTATTGAATTTTGAGAAAACCTTGATTATTGATAACGCGAATCAGCAACGACGAACAGATTACAAAAGGGCGAACCAAAAAACGTTGACCCTTCCGGCTTCGACAGATTCATTTGAGAAATAATATTGCTCAAAACATCTCTTCCCTAATTGTCAAAAATTCTATAGAATTTAACAAGAGAATCTTTTTATGCGGTTTTTCCAAATCTGATCAGCATTTGTATTCAAACGAAAACCAAAATCTGTTCAAAAAAAAACAGAAAGAGAATGACGAATTCTGCAAAAAATTTATTTCTCATTTGCTTGATATTTATAGATATAATAAGCAATAATCAATGGTTGCTTTTCCGATTCCTTTTAAGCATTTATACTCAAGCTGTCGCCCATTCCGACTTCAGTATAAAACTTTGATTGCGCAATAAATTATGAAACGAAATCGCAAATTAATCTTATTTGGAACAAGTTTGACAATTTGTTGTCTTTTATATTTGTTGTATTCAATGATTCTGGTTCCAAATTTGATTCTTCCCGAAAAAAAGATAAATTCTCTGACGAACGATTCGACTTCGAACTCAACGAATGAACCGTCGAAATTGTTGGATCAGATTGCGCACAAAATAGCGCCATTGTTTCCCGATCCAAATGACTGGCGACTTCATTCCGCGTATGTAATCAATCCGAAGGGCGATTTTGGTTTGATTCTTTTTAAAGGAACGCCTGTTTTTTCGAAAGATAAACGAATGTTAAAATTGGCGGCTTGCACAATTATTCTTTTGGATCAAGACAAAAGCTTATCAGAAGAAGAACGTTATCGACGAGCCATTGTTCTTGAAACCAATGAAAACGCAACGTTGTCGTTTACGCGCCCAATTGATAATTTTTCTCTTGATTTTGCCTCTTTTGAACTGGGCGAACTGAACAGTCGGGTCATTATTCGAAGCAATATGAAAAGTCCCGGCCCTGAAGATGATTTTTATCTTTCAACTTTAAATGTTTCATTTACATTAAAACAAATCGTTGCTCATCATGAAGTCGTTTTTCATTTTGGAGAATATGATATCGATGGCGAAGGTTTAACCATTGATATCAATTTGCCTTCTTTCGTCAAATCGGAAAAACAAAATGACAACGAAGAAGCAAAAGAGCAAAAACCCGTTTATCAATGGATTAATCAAGGCAATCTCGGCGGCGGCGTTGCAATCGAACGAATTGAACTTACAAAACTCAATCATTTCAAGTTTAAAATGGATTCCGATTATTTAACAACCAATTTAAATAATTCGTCGTCATTTTTAACCAACGAAACATCCCCCAATATTGATTCCAGTCCGTCCCCCAAAGTTGATACTCTTGTTGAAATACAATGCAAAAATGGTCTTTATTTTGCGAATAATCCCGACTTGATCGGCGGTTGGGTCGGACGTTTTCGAAAAGATGTTGAAATTGTGCTCGATAATCCTGACGGCACAACCAATCATTTAACTTGCAATAATCTTTATCTTTATTTTGTCGATCCCGAATTGGAAGTTCTGGCTCAACAGGAAAAAAATTTTGTCGATTATCATCTGAAAGAAATTCCAACAGGTCGAATTTCCGAATTGATTCCGACCAAATTGAAGGCAATCGGCGATCAGGAATCTCCAGCTAAAATTAATTCGGAATTTTATGGTTTTTTTGCCGAAGCAGATGAACTGATTTATGATACAATTCAAAAAAGAATTTTGCTTTGTCAAACAAACCCGAAACAAAAAGTTACATTAATCAAAAATGACTTGAGTATTCAATCGACTATTATCGATTATCGAATGGAAAAAAACCGAATCGGTTCGGTTATTGCTGGCGGCGAAGGCAATATAAAAACGATTTTGAATAATAACGGAAAAAATGCCGATTTTAATGCGTCTTGGAAAAATGGTCTTCGCATTATAACCGACCCCAATGATCCGTCGTTGATTCGTCTTTCTGTCGTTGGCGGCGTTCGATTTGAAGTTGGGGGAATCGGCAAAATAACAGCAATGGACGCCGATTTTTGGGGTTTTATGCCCCCCAAAAATGATTCTGAAACTGTTGCTTTAGCGTCCCAGGAGTCCGAAAAGTCTTTTCCTGTTCCTCCTTCTGACGAAAATAATCAATCGATCTTGAATGATTTGTCTTTAATTATTCCGCAAAGCGCCCAATTCCGAAATAACGTTCAATTGGAGACGCCGCGAGGTCTTGCTGTCATAAAAAATGAATTAACGATTCGTTTTTCATTGCAAAATCCTCAAGATAACCCGGAAAATGATTCCAAAACGAACCTTGTTGACGATCCTGATCATCCCAATGCGAAAAAACAAGGCGTTTTCTTTGCAGAATCCGGCTCTCTTTTTAGCGATGAACAAAAATCTCAATTTCTTTTGAAAGGCGATCTCCTTGATCTTTGGTTGATTTTGAACGGACAAAACGACGTTAATGTTTCTCGTATTGTTCTAAGGGAAAATGTTCTCCTTCAGGAAAACGGTCTCGAAAATCAACAAGAAATGATCAATATTCAAGGAGATGAGGTTCGAATAGAAAACCCGGACTCCGATAAAACAGAAGTTTTATTGGTTGGAGAAACGGCAAGATTTGAGGGCAAAGGACTGATGCTTTCCGGCAAGAATATTAATGTCAGTCGCGCCAAGAATTCGTTTACGGTTCTTGGACCAGGAAAATTGTCGTTCGTTCCTGATACATCGAAATTATTGTCTTCTCTTCAAACAACTCAAACGACTCAATTGTTTCAGAAAGATCAGCTCGAACAAACAAACAATGTTGCCGAAGTCGATCAAGTCAACCCAACCGATCAACCAGTTCAATCGTCCCATTCGACATTTGCTGATCAACATTTTTCTTTCAATAAATCATCCGATAAAAAAAAGGTTCAAAATGTTAGTTATCCTCAAAATGCGGACTCATTTTTGACTTCGGATCAGAAAATCTCTCAAGAGTCGTCAACCGTTTTGAAGGAAAGTCAGTCTGACGCCGTTTTAAAAGATCGGTTATTGTCATTCATTTCCGATGATCCTGTTAATATTGTTTGGTCCAAACAAATGAATTTTGACGGTCAAAATCTCTTCTTTCAGGCTCTTCCCAACCAAAATATTGACGTTACGCAAGGAAATCAAAAAATTCGTTGTCCAGAAATAAAATTATCTTTGCCGAAAAAAATATCGATATTCGATCTTAATGACGAAAATGATAAATCATTTGATATTGATCTTATCGAATGTTTGGGCGATTTGTCTCATCCGATTGAAATCGAATTGTTTTCTGCTCAATCTGATATTGAATCGCAATCTGTTTCCAATATTCCTTCAAACAATGTTCTTTCGGAAACTCAAAATAATCGATCTGAAATTAACGGAGTTTATCGAGCCCAATTCAAAAATCTTCAATTCAGGCGATCAACTGGAAAATTTATTGCTGAAGGACCTGGTTGGATTCGAACAACAATCAAAACCCCGATTCCCGAGGAATCCAATCAAACCTCGATTTCCGAGAATTCAAAGTCAACGGTTGCCAAAACGTCAATGTCTTTTCGTCCTTGGACGCAGGCTCATTTGACTTTTCAAAAAGAAATCGAAGGAAATGTTTATCAAAAAGAATTAAAAGCTCAAAATATGGTTAATTGCGTCGTCTGTACAACGGATCAATTTGAATCGTCTTTGAATATTGAAAACCCGGCAACATTTCCTCAAGACTCCGTTTTTCTTATCTGCCAGAAACTTTTGGGGACGATTGTTAAAAATCCGATAACAAACGATGAAGCAATCGAAATGACCGCTTCCGAAAATACTCTTTTGCGTTATAAAAATATTGTTATTCGCAGCGAAACAATAAATTATTCCGACGTCAAAAAAACGATTCGTTTTGCGGGCGACGGCATTAATGCGGCCTCCATTCATAAACAGGAATATCCTGGCGCAACCGTTCAATCTTTGGGAAAATATATGAGAGCTTCCTATAATCTGGAAACAGAAAAAATCGAAGTCGAACAGTATTCCAATTCCGGAAACTAATTTTGCTTTCAAATATTTTTACAAAATCGGTTCCTTTGAAATGATTAATTATGACAACGAAAAATCCCCCTTCAAATTCCTTTGACATTTCTTCCGATTCTTCAATAACAGAAAAACCGGCGCGATTCATTATCGGCATTGATTTAGGAACAACAAACAGCGCCGTCGCTTATCTTGATACTCAAATAGAACCTTATAAAATTGAGTCTTTTTCCATTTTGCAAATTATTGCGCCGCATTTCTTGGAACGGCGATTGACATTGCCCTCTTTTTTTTGCCAGGCGTCCGGATTATCTGAAGAGTTGCCTTGGAAAAACAATTTTCTTGCTCCGAATAACAATCGTTCCAAAACCGATTCCTCCAATATCGTTGTTGGAACATTTGCTCGAGATTTTGGAAACAACTCTTTGAATTATGTCGCCTCAGCAAAATCCTGGTTGAGTCATTCCGGAGTCGATCGAACCTCGAAAATTCTTCCCTGGTTTTCCTCTTCTGAAAAAGAATCGTTAGAGAATTTAACTGTTCCTGAAGAGATCCAATCGCCTGGCAATAAAGAGAAACAATCGTTTGGCAAGACTCCCAAAGCAAATGATTTGAATGTTTCAAACAATGACGTTTGCAGAAAAGACCCCTTGAGCCTTCGAAAATGGTCGCCGGTCGAAATAAGTTCTTTTTATCTTTCGCAGATTAGAAATGCCTGGAATGATCAATATCCCGACTTTCGAATGGAAGATCAGGATATCGTTTTAACGTTGCCCGCGTCTTTTGATGAAGTTGCTCGCGAATTAACGATTCAAGCGGCCAAACAAGCCGGGCTTTCCCGCATAACTTTAATTGAAGAACCGCAAGCAGCATTTTATTCCTGGATTTATGCTCACGAAAACGATTGGGAATCGTTGATTGAGCCGGGACAAAAGATTCTTGTTTGCGATATTGGCGGCGGAACAACGGATTTAACGCTGATTCGAGTTCGACAAAAGACCAAAAATTTGTATGAAAACGAAACGGAACAAAATGAAACTTTTTTTCATCGCATTGCTGTCGGCGAACATTTGATTTTAGGAGGGGACAATTTTGATTTAGCTATTGCTCATCATTTGGAAAATCGTTTGATAAAAGAAGGAAAAGTTTCTCAAAACGGGTTGTCCTCGAAAACCTGGAAAAATTTAATTCGTCAAAGCTGTCAGATTAAAGAGCAAATATTGAGCGATGATTCGCTTGAAACGATTCCTGTGACCATTTCTGGTCTTGCTGGATCAAAATTGATTGCAGGAAGCAGAACGCTAACCGTTTCGCGCTCAGAAATCGAGCAAATTGTCATCGACGGTTTTTTCCCAAAGGTTTCGCTTAACAGCAAACCGGATCGACAACGTCTCGGCTTTCAGGAATTTGGCCTTCCCTATGCAAAAGATCCGGCTATAACAAAACATTTGGCTCATTTTTTGGTTTCTCATCGATTTTCCGGCGAAAATTTAGACATTTTAAATAACGGAAACAATCAAAATGATAAACGCTCTAAAAATCAACAGAATCCAAAAGACGACCAATCTTTTGATCATGCCAGGCCTGACATTATTCTGTTCAATGGCGGCGTTTTTCGTTCCCCAAAATTACAAAAACGAATCATAAACAGCATTGAATGTTGGTTCAACAAACAAAACACAGATCAAGATTCAACAATTCATTCCCGGAATTCAGAGGAAAGTTTAAAATGGAGTCCCCAAATACTCAAAAATGACAATCTTGATCTCGCTGTTTCTCGCGGAGCCGTTTATTATGGAATGGTTCGACGCGGATCAGGAATCCGAATTAGCGCTTCCTTGGCGCGAACTTATTATATTGGGGTCAATACTCAAAATATAATAGAAAAAAAATCGATCATTCCTTCAAATCAAACAGAAAATATTTCAAATCAACAACCCCAAAAACCAATTGAAACGACTCAAAATATTCAAGCTCTTTGTTTGATTCCGGCAAGTTTTGAGCCGGGCGAAGAAATTGTTTTAAAAAATCGAAGTTTCGATTTAATTGTCGGCAATCCGGTCTCGTTTCCGATCTTTGTTTCCAGCGTTCGCTTGACGGATGAACCGGGCGAGTTTTATCCCATTCAATCAGAAGAAATGAAACTTTTGCCGGAAATTCAAACGATTTTGAAAACCAGGTCGAAAGCAAAACGGGAAGCCAAAACGGTTTTAACGGAATTAGCGGCTCATTTGACTGAACTTGGAACGATTGAGCTCTATTTGCGCGAGATTCCCCGTTTGGATAACAAACGCCGACTTTCCAATTGGAAACTTCAATTTGACGTTCGCAGCGCTACGCAAACCGATATTCCAACAGAGGATTCCCTGGCAGATCATTCCAGCGAAATTTTGGATGAATCCATTCTTGAATCAATTCGCGTTTTTTTGACTGAAGCGTTCCAACCTCAATCTTCGGAAAAGATTTCTCCGTCTCCTTCTATTCCTGTTGCTCGAACAAAAAAAACGCAAAAGAATCAAAACAGCCAACAAAATGTCGAGCAATCCCTTCCGATAAAACCTTCGGAAATTCTCAAAAAACTGTCTGAAATTGTTGAACTCAAGAAAGAAGAGTTTCCCTTAACGCTTTTAAGACGCATTGGAGAAATATTATTGGAACTTCAAGCTGGACGTCAAAAAGGTCCCGCTTGGGAATCGCGTTGGCTCAATTTGTCTGGCTTCGCTTTCCGACCCGGTTTTGGCGTTCCAATGGACGATTGGCGAATAGAACAACTTCGAAAAACATTGTCTGGAAACATTCTTCATCCGACTTTGGAATGTCGAACTCAAAACTGGATTCTTTGGCGGCGCATTGCGTCTGGACTTTCCAAAGGTCAACAGCAAACCCTGCTTGAACCTCTTATTGCAAATATTCGAAATCTTCATCGTCAAATAACTGAAGGTCGAGGAAAAGGAGCGGATATTGATCTTTCAACTCAGGAAGGCGCTGAAATTTGGCGCCTGATCGGCTCTGCTGAAAAAATCCCCATTGAATGGAAAATTGAGTTGGGAAACCTTATTTTAGATATGATTGACAAGAAAAGACTTCTTCCTGTCAAAGACGTTATGATTTGGTCCCTCGGAAGAATTGGAGCAAGAACAATGTTTCATGCCCCGTTAAACGCTATTTTGTCGCCGCATATTGTTGAAAATTGGATTCTGCGACTTTTGCAACGCAATTGTCATTCGTCAACGGAATCGTTTACTTTAATGCAATTATCGCGAAAAACAAATGATCGTTCTTTGGATATCTCAGAAAAGACTCGCGATAAAGTTTTGGCATTCCTCATAAAATCGAGAGCTTCTGAACGTCTTATTCAACTCGTAACTCAAAATGACTCTCTTCAGGAAGAAGAAACGAAAACTTTATTGGGCGATTCTCTGCCGTTAGGACTTCTTTTGTCCGCAACGGACCCATTATAATCAACACAAAGATCACAACCAACCCAGAAATCATAACCATTATAGAAGCAACAGGACAAAACAGATTTTCCTTAACGTTATCCTTCTGTCGTTGACCGTCCTGTAAAAAACGGTCTGCAGGGGCTGTTGCATTGAATATAAACGCGGTTTCAAAACAGATTGTCGGTCGATTTGATTTCGTAAATTTCGAGATCAAAATGAAAAACGGCCTTAGCAAAAACTTCGAGTCGAGGCAGAATAAGTTGCCTTTTGGTTAATAATTTTGAGCCTTTTGGTCATCGGTATATTGCTCAGAACGATCTTTTTCCATAAACAATTCCGTTCCGTTCTGGTTATACCAAACTTTGGTCATAAAGCCATGAATAAGAAGAACGCCGCGTCCCGACGGTTTGTCTATATTTTCCTTACTACGGGGATCAGGAATAATTCGCGAGTCAAATCCTGATCCTTCATCTCGAACGGAAATGAAGACTTTATCATTTTGAACTGAATAACGAACTTGAACCTTTTTTTGTGGATCGCGCCGATTTCCGTGTTCTATTGCGTTCGTTATGGATTCTTCCAACGCCATATTGACCGCAAAAATATCGCGATCCGACCAATTTTTATCTGCCATCTTTTTAAGAATTTCATCGATAACTCTCGAACCTTGTCCAAAGAGTCCCTGAAAATCAACTTGACAGATTGGAGCAGACGAATCTGTTTTATTGACAAACATAACTGTGCCTCAACGCTTTAATAAATATCTGTTCAAACATTTAAACTCAAGCCTGTTGAAACTCGTCGATTTTGCGTTCGTCTGCCCGACAACGAACAACGTTCTGAAAAGCGAAATCGTTCAATATTATCATTCTTCTTCGTTGAACTCGAAGGCAAAAAACATTGACTTTTCGAAAGACTTTTTCCTCAATGGGGAATTGATATCCCATTGATTCTAATGAATACTAAAACGCTGGTTGAAATGTCCGTTTTTTTTCATTAGAGATCGCTTTTTTTTGTTATTCGGGAGACAATAAAAAATATTCGACGAACGAAAATTCAACAATTTCATTCTCAACCCTTTTGGAAATCCGAAAACATTGAGGGATAAGCCGGAAAAAATCGACAAACGACGGAATGCAATATCTGCCGATTGTTCCGCCTTCCCTATATATATTGAAGGAGAATCGAAAGAGGAAATGCTCGAAATGAATCCTATATGAGGTTATTAATATTTCCCCAACGTTTCGTTTTCATGCTGTTTGATCGTAAACAATTCATCCAGTCGCGTTATTCGAAACGCTTCCATTATATTCTTGTTAATGCCGCAAAGTTCCAAGTTCATGCCTTTCGCTTCGGTTTTCTTGTTTAATGAAATCAGAACTCGCAATGCAGAGCTTGACATTAAATTGACATTGGAAAAGTTGATGACCAATTTGCTGCAATTTTGAGAATCAACCAATGAATAAAGTTCATTGCCCCAGGATTGAATGCTCAATTCATCATTTAATTTTGAGTCCAAACAGCTGGCAATGGCAATATTTTTTACATATCGAACAATAATTCTGAATCTTGAGTCGTCCATCCTTTAATCATTCCTCATTTAATTGTCTATTAAAAATAAAAAGGCCGGTCTGAATAACCAGAATTGAAATACTAAAAAGCCCCTTTTTTGATTAAAAACTCTCAAAGTTTTATTAAAACTTAAACGATCCTTATTATATAATAAAAAAGAAAAAGATTCAATCTTTTCTAAAAAAACTTCGTTTAAGATTTCTTTGCTTAATAATCACAAAAAACAAAATCGTTTTAATTGGTATTTTTTATAAAAAAAGAATAAAAAAATAGGAAAGTTAGGAAATTTATTCTTGCAATATAGAATATTTATTATTAAAATAAAAAAAGAAATGGAGTTCCTGCTGTTTTATCGGATTATTTCAATTTTTATACTCAAATTGAGTTGCGCTTTTGATCGATATAAACAGAATTGAAAAAACGAACAAATCAAAAGACGGAAGGGATAATGTCATGAAAATTTTAATCCGAAATTTGTCGTTGATTGCCCTTGGCGCTTTGCTTTGCTGGTTGTTGACAACTTTTCGGGAAGGATTGAACGCTCAGCCTCATTTTGCTGTACCGAATGGAAATGCGTATCAATTCGATTCGAATAACAACATCGGACTTTTATCCCCCATTGTTAATCCTCAACTTGCCAATGAACAGACAACGGTTTCCCGTCCTTTGGAAGTTCCTCCTGTTTACGCGTTCGGAACAATGATTGATCCGAATTGCCTGCAACTTGCCGTTGTCGATGCCCCCCAAAAACAAATTTATGTCTATTGGGTTCAAAAAGAGGGCAATAACAGTTTTATTGAGTTCAAAACTTCTCGAAGTTTTGAGTTCGATTTTCGCGTTAAAGAATATAACGTTCGAGGATTAACCCCGTCTCAGATTCGCGATGAATTTGAGCGGAATCAATAAGCGGAACAAAGTTTCTGCTTTTTCGATCAACGATGTTGACATGATTCATCAACAAAAGACAATATCTCCTTTCCGTGTTGACCATTTCCATTCTTTCCTTGATTGGCCAACTCAAAAATGAGATTTTAGAAAAATAGTAATATATATTCGAAATTCAACTAATCAATCCGCAAACGGAGATCAGTTATGTATTATAATCTTGAAAAAACGGCTGAAGTGCTTGGTTTGACAACAGGCGATGTCAATCGGCTTCGTGAACAAAACAAACTTAGAGCTTTTCGTGACGGAAGTAATTGGAAATTTCGAAAAGAAGAGGTCGAACAATATTTAACCAATCAAATAAAACAGCGATCTCAAAATAACAACCAGGCTGAATTCGAATTGCTGAATGATAGCGATGAAGAACTTCCAACAATGTTAGCCGATTCTTCTTCCTTCGATTCCTTGATTGGCGATAACGCCGATTCTTTTGCTATAAATCCTCTGGAGGACGATATGATGAACGACCCCAAAAAATCTGACAGCGAAAGCGGCGTTTCATTGGATAAAAAATCTGGCAGCGAATTGTCAGATGAAAACGAAAACAAAATAATGCCTTCGGATTCTTCGAACCAGGCGACCAACGACAATAAAAAATCTGACAGCCAGAGCAGCGTTTCATTAAAAAAGGAAATTACTGACGTCGAATTGCTGAATGATAGCGATGAAGAACTTCCAACAATGTTAGCCGATTCTTCTTCCTTTGATTCCTTGATTGGCAGCAAGGTCGACTCTTTTCAAATGACTTCTTCGACCGATGCGGCAAGCGATATGGTCCTTATTGACGAAAACGAATTCAATCTTGCTGATGATGACAATATTATCTTTGAAAAAAAATCTGGCAGCGATGAGTTAACTTTGAGCAGCGATAGCGGAATCGCTTTATTGGATGAAAGACCTGATTCGATCTTTGAAAAAAGTAACAGTTCTGATGTCGATTTGGATGCTGCTGATGATTTCGTTTTAGGCGGTTCGTCTGGCAGCAATCTCAACCTTGCAAGCGACAGCGGCATTTCTCTTCTAAAAAGTTCGGATGACAGCGGATTTTCTTTAGAAAATATTGAAAACGATTCGGATGATAATGATATCTTTGAATTGGCTCCTGATACGACTCAAGCTTCTTCGGTTATCGCTCTTGACGATAGCGCCGATACGGATACCGCAACCGTTCTCGGAACGGAAGAAGATTTCATGTTGACGCCTGATTCTGTTACGTCTCAAGAATCCGATTCCGAAAGCGCTTCTCAGGTTATTGATCTCGATAATGACGAACTCTTTACAACCAGCGACAGTGAATCAACGACTTATGGAATGATTTCAGAACCTGAACCTGAACTCATTTCTCCTTTTCAAGAACCGTTTTCGAACTCCGCGTCTGCCATGCCAACCGATCCTTTCGGCATGCCTGCGCCCCCCATGGACTCGCTTGAACCTGAGAATCCTTTTGCTGATGTTCCCAGCTCGAATGTGAATTCGGCCTCTCAATTCGATTCTGGTCCTGAAATTTTAAACGAAACAATCGTTGAAACTGAAACCGTTCCGATTACGCCTGGATGTTCCTATGCTGCCGGAAAAGGTTGCGCTCAAGAGCCGAATTATTCAGGTATGGCCATTTGTTTGGGCCTGGTTCCTTGCCTTATCCTTCTTCTTTTGTCTGGTATTGGAGCTTACGAACTTGTCAGAACCATTTGGAGTTGGGATCAACCGTTTGGATTGACGGGAACCCTTCTCGAAACAATTGGCGGTCTATTCAAGATCATTTAGTTTTGATCTTTGCATCCAATTCGAAAACGCTTCGGCCAAATGATTTTCGCTTTTGTAAATCATTTGGCTTGTCCAGCGCCGTTCAACCTTTCGGTTTCTTGACGAAAAAGGATAATTCAACTCGTTCGATCCATTTTTTCGTTTCAAGAAATCGGTTGAACGTATCGAAATAAGAAAAAATATAAAAAACTGATTTTCCCCATTGACGAAAGTTCTTTTCAAGATAAAATCCTTATATTGTTTTGATTGTTTTCGAGCAATGAAAACATTTCCCGCTTTCTTTTTCCATTGACTCCGTATTCGTAAAGAATAGATCGATTTGTCAAAATTTCAACGGGGAAATCCTTATGAGTTTTCTTGCTTAAAGGAACTCAAAAAGGCTCCTGATGAATAAGAGAACGATCTTATATTAGAGTCTTATTAAAGATTCTTTGAAAAGAGTCTTAAAAAAGAAATGATGATCGGGGCGTAGCTCAGCCTGGCTAGAGCGCTACGTTCGGGACGTAGAGGTCGCACGTTCAAATCGTGTCGCCCCGATTTGCTTAAATAAATTGCCTATTCTCACTTAAATTTCTATTTGTCGGTTGCCTGTCGCAAAATAAACAGGCCTGCCCGGATGTCTCGTCCGCATAAGATTCAACTTAATCCCATCTTCATCCAATTTTTGCTTCGATAAAATCTCTTTTTTCTGTTTTTCAGAACGATAATAAATTCTCGTAACTGTTCTAAACAGACTCTCTTTTTCTTTGTTTCGACTTGATATTTGATTTGTTCATATTGACGATCATCCAAACGGCGACCATCCAGACGGCAACCATCCAGACGGCGAGCCGCAGACGCTTGATGATTTTACGTAAAACGCTTATCATTTTGTAAGAATATCACATGAATCGGTATCGACATAAAGGACAGCATGAGAATGCTTTCGCAAAATACTGGCCGGACAATCGGGCGATATCGGATTGAGAAGCGAACGGCAAACCGCCTGACGCTTTCGAGTTCCAGGAACAACACAAATAATCTGTTTTGCTGAAAACAATGTTGGAATCGTCAATGTAATCGCCTGTCGGGGAACATCCTCAAAGGTTGCAAAACAGCCGTCGTTAACTTGTTGTTGTCGACATGTTTCATCCAAATCTACAATTTTGACTGCCTTATCATCATTAAAATCAGCAACTTCAGGATCGTTAAACGCTATATGACCATTTTCGCCGATTCCCATGCAAACAAGATCAAGAGGAGCTTCCGTTAAAATCTTTTCATAGCGTTCGATCATTTTTTCCGGTGAGGAAAGACTGCCGTCATCAATATAATAAACATTCGCAAAGGGTTTCTTTTGAAAGAGATGCGTGTGAAGATAATGGGAAAACTTTTGCGGAGCATTCTTGTCAAGTCCAATGTATTCGTCCATATGCAACGCCGTTACTTTTGACCAGTCAATCCCGGAAGACTCTCGAAGCGATTTAAGAAAATCATTTTGCGATGGCGCCGCGGCAAACAGAACACGCGCTGAACCTTTCTGCAAAATGGTTTCACGAATGATTTTCGATGCTGCTGAACTTGCTGCCAGTCCAAGAGCAACTCGATTTGCATAAATTTCAACACACAGAGTATCAACCTTAAACGTCTCACAGGGCGGAAGATCGCTCGAAAGTGACTTCAACAATTTGTCCGCTTCCGCTTTGACCGGCTTGCGATTAAAAAGACCGACTGAAATATAAACAACGAAAGAGACAAGAGTTGGAAATAAAATAACGGAACCGGCGTCTTTTGACAGAAAACTCAATTGATCCAAAAGATAAGGATGATTTAATGAATCCGAAAGTTTAGTAAACAACGAACATTCAGGAACTTTAAGAAGCGCAAAAACAAAAATCCCCGCCGCTATGGCGCTGTTGGCTGCACAGCTTCCGCAACGTCGAAAAGCGGGCAGAAGTCCCAGAATCATCGCGATGGAAACCGGCCCCAAAAGAGCGCTGAACCAGCCAAGAATCAACCCTAAAATCCCCCCAAACAAACTGTTCGTCAAGGCAACAACGGCTGTTAACGCCATGAAAATCAACGTTATAAAACGCGCTAAAAAGAGCGATTCTTTCTCCGTAAAATTTTTCGCTTTTTTCCATAGTTTCGGAATAACGTCCCTGACAAGAACCGCTGTGATCGCCGTTGCGTCCGCTGTTGTCATCGTTAATGTATGCGAAATAAGTGCGGCCAGCATAAGTCCCGTCAATCCAGGAGGAAGGAATTGGATGACAAGCATACTGTAACTTTGCGCCTGTTGATCTGCGGGAATGTCTGGAATAAGAAGAGGACAGGCCCACATCGGGAAAAATAAGATCAATGGCCAGATTAAATAAAGACTTGCGCTTAATATGGCCGCTTTTTTCGCATCGGAACCTTGCGGAGCGGCTATGTAACGCTGCGCAAGATTCCAGGTCCCGCCATTATAACCCAAAATATTGATGATCGTTAGACCAAGAATACAAGTCCAGGTCCCATAGTCGCCTGCCATGAAATCGGAATGTCCCGCCGGAAGTTGATCCCAGATCGTCCATAGAGCACTGATTCCTCCAAGTTTAAGCAAGACGATGATAAATATTGTAAGCCCGGCAACAAGTTGAACCAAAAACATCGCAAAATCGGTCAGCGTTCCTGCCCAAAGACCGCCGAGCGTACTGTAAAATAACCCAAGAAGAACCGAAATAAGAACTGCTTGCGCAAATGATATTCCGGGCGCAAAAGTCACAATGACCAGGGAAACAGCAACCCATTTTGCTCCGACATCCAGGATTTTCAAAAGAACGCCCCACCAGGCAAGTATCTGCTGTGTCGGAACATCGTAACGAATACTGAGATATTCCAGCGGCGATTCTATATTATAATGCGTTCGCAATCGGGACCAACGCGATACAATAAAGAATATTCCAAAAAAACAGGCAAATGATATTGGAACGGCCCACCAAATATAAATGGTAAATCCTGTATTATAAGCAATTGCAGCATAAGCTGTAAAGGCAACGGCGCTGTATCCTGATACATGATGCGAAACGCCAAGCAGCCACCAGGGCATTTTGCCGCTTCCTGTGAAATAATCATTCGTATTTCGGATTAAATATGTCGAAACAACCCCGATTCCAATCATTACGGCAAAAAAAATGCCCATGACCAACCAGTCCAGGAACATCATCTGTTCATGCATTTTTGAAATTCCTTATTCTTCATTTATAAATGTTGAGTTAATCAATGGCGCTATGTCCTGCGCAAATTGTTCCAGAGCCCCATACGCACACGGAAAACGAAAATACCAAAGATAGGCTTGAGGTTCATAACCCCCTTGATCAATTGCGTCTTTCGTCGGAAAATAATTGTAAACGCCGTTTGTGTAACCAATGATATGAACGTTATGGGAAACATGTTTGCGACATTCGCGATTTAAATGACAAAACGTCTCAAAGGGCGTTGTTACAAAAACATGATCTCCAAAACGAATCGCAACAACTTGCGCATCAATATGATCTGCTGTTCCGTCCTTTAATCGCTGTAATTGTATTTTTTCCCAGGGAAGAACCGTGTTTTCAAGTATCCGTAAATTCGAAGCATAAATCTTTTTATATTCGGCTGCTTCTTCTTTGACTTCCTGTTCGTTTTTGACCGTTAATGCAACCCGAATCGTTTGATGACGAACAGCAAAACTCGAACTTTCAGAGGCTTCCGATGATTTGATCTTTTCGTCAACAGAAGCAACAAGTTCATCGCCCCAGGATTGCATTTCTTCCGGAGTTGCCTTGCGCTTCGGCGAGCCAAGATTTCCTGCTGCCCCTTGTAAAACAAAAGGTTCAACAGAATCGCCGAAACTCTTTTTTATGGAAATGGCTGTTGCGCCAGGCCATTCCGGTCCCATATTTAAGTCGCCCCAGGACGTTGGATGCATTGCGTATTGAATTAGAATACATTTAAAGGAACCATCCAACTTCTTAAAAGCAACCGACGGAACTCTTGGATCGACAAACGCTTTCGATCGATCCGGATTGGGAGCGGCACCGTCGCCGGGAACAGGCGCATTGCGTCGATCATGCGCAAGTTCTGAATAACCCTCAACAAGGATCATTTCGCAATCTTCTGCATTGCCAACGGCTCGATCAACCGCCTTAAATATCTGCGGATAAAGAAGATCATTCATGTATTTCGTTTCTTTTTCTGAACCTATTGCCTGAACTGTCGGCGCGCTATGCGTATGTGTCGCAGAAACAACAACTTGCCAAGGTTGAAGTTGATATTTTTCCGCCAGAATGTTTTGGATAACTTGAACGTCTTCATAGTCAAAACCGAGAAGATCACAGACAATCCAAATAAGACGTTCGTTATCCTTTTCGATATAAAGGACATGAGTAAACAGATTTCCCCGTATGCCCGTTGAAGGTTCTGTTCGGGAAGCATAACCTGCCAGATAAACCCCGGGCTCTGGAGTTATGTCCTCTGAAGCGGCTCCAACTCGAATAAGTTTCTCATTTTTAACTGAACTGTTGCCGTAACCTTCCATTGCAAAACCGATAAAGAACAGCGTTGATAATATTGTAACAGCAGAAATTGTATTTGAATATCTTTTCATAAAAAACCTTAAAATTTGTTTGTCTGAATTGTCCCCTGAATGAAAAGCGTCGGAAGAATCTTTTATATCCCAATTAATAAATGACTTGCGACGCTTTTTTCAGAAGTTTCAAAATATATCAAGCAAAGAAAATTATAAAGAAGCAATCGCTTTTGTGTTTTTCTGAATTCTGCGAATGGCGCTGGCAATGACGTCCATATTTTCTTTGGGAGCAAGAAGTTGGTTTTGCATGAACCAAATCGCTTCGCTACAAAGTTTTATGTTCTGCGACAGCTGAATTCGTTCTCCCCAGTCCTCAAGAAATTTTTCCGAATAGATTCTGCGGGCCGCTTTTGTGTTATACACATTTTTGACATATCCAACCCAGTCCATTGCCCCATAACCTCCATAACAAGTTATTCGCTCTGCATTTAAAGCGGCGACAAGTTGGTCGCGGGAAAGACCGAATTCTTCCGGATTGATGCGAAACATATACAAATGCCAGGCGCTTGTTCCGCCGTCATAAATTTTCGCAGGATAAATCCCCGGAATTTCTTTAAGCAGGGAAGACAAATATAAACCATTGTCATTGCGGATTTTGGCGTTCTTTTCGACGTTTTTAAGTTGAGCGCTGAGAATCGCCCCCTGAAACTCGGTCATACGCAAATTGGACGCCCGAAACGATCCGTAACGAAAATCAAGCGAGGAAACCTTTCCGCGGCCATTGTTATGACAGGCAAAGAGTTTTTCCGCCAAATTGTCGTCGTTCGTTAAAATCGCTCCTCCATCGCCGCATGAAAGATTTTTTGTAACCTGAAAGCTGAAACATCCTGTTTTTCCAAGAGATCCGAGCTTCTTTCCATTCCATTCGCCAAAATGAGCCTGACACGCATCCTCAATAACGGGAATGTTTTTGGGATCGCAAACATTAAACACAGCGTCAAGATTGGCGGGAGCGCCTCCGATATGAACCGGAATGCAAGCCTTTGTATTTTCGGTTATTAAGGATTCAATTCTGGACGCGTCAAGCTGAAACGATTCGATATCAACGTCAGCAAGAACAGGCAATGCATAATGAGCAAGAATACAATTGACCGTCGCAATAAACGTATAGGGGGAAGTTATGACTTCGTCGCCCGGCCCGGTTTCAAGAGCGGCCAGGGAAGCAACAAGAGCGGATGTCCCGCTGTTCGTCGCGATGCAATGTTTGGAACCACAAAGTTGGGCATATTGTTCTTCAAATTGAATATTCATATTGAGTGAACTTCCCGAACGACACCAATTTCCGGTTTCCAGAACTTTTAAAATGCTTTCTTTCTCCTCGCCCTGCAAAATCGGCCAGGACGGACCGTTGTTGTAAGGAAAGGGCGTTCCTCCTAATATTGCGGGTTTAGAATCCTCGGAAAGTTCAGACATTCCAAGTATTGCCGTCGGTATGGAAACAGCGCTAACAGCCGAAAGGCCGACGCTGGCGCTTGTTTTGATAAAATCTCTTCGATTCATGATCTCTGTCTTTCTAAACTATTGAAAATAAAGAAGTTTTGCCTACAAATCTAAAAAAAGCGAAAAGGAGTTCATAATCTCCGTAAAAATGCGAAAATATTTGGTCAAGTCAATTGACCATAAAGCATTCGATGTAAGACAGAACAATATGTTAAAATAATTGTGAATAAATCTCAGGCAGGAGCCAAAATGTATAAGCCATAAAAGGGATGAAAAATCAATAAGTTGGAGAAGATTTTAATGTTGCGAAATGTTATCGTTAAACATTTTTGCTTTAAGTTGTTCAATCAAAACAACGGCGTCTTTGGCTTCCTGTTGTTGTTTTTCGGGTTGATGTTTGTTTTCCCGTTCGACGATTAAGGCTCCTTTAAAACCAATTTCCTTAAGGGTTTGCAAAAACAGCTCGGCATTGACATCGCCTTGTCCGAAAGGAACTTCGGTTCCCCAATCCAAGCCGCGTTTTTTCGTTGTTTGCGAATCTGAATCCTGAGAATGATCTGCCCAAAGAGCGTCTTTGCAATGGCAACTTTTGACATACTTTCCAACCTTTTTTAGAGTTATGATCGGATCGTCGCAGCCATAAAGAATCATATTGGCCGGGTCAAAATTGATAAACAGATTGTCGCGATCAACATCTTCAATAAAACGAAGCAACACATCGCCTGGCTCTTGACCGGTTTCCAAATGAATGCGTTGTCCCTTTCCTTTCGCGTAGTCACAAATGGATTGTGTCATTTTTATAACGTCAATATAATCTGGATCCTGCGAATCGTGTGGGACAAAACCGATATGAAAACATACAATATTAAGATTTAATTCTCTTGCAAAATCACAAACGCTTTTGAATTGTTCGATTCGCTCGTTGCGAGTCTTTTGAGGGATAAGCCCAACCGTTTCCCTGACAATAGGAATTGTTTTGTAACTCTCGTTAGTAAAGCCGCTTTGCATCGATGTAATTTGAACGCCTGCCTTGCTGACTTTATCCAAAATAATTTTTGCGTCCCGTTTTGTGCGATGATCCGGAAAAGGAGCTTTCAGTTGAATGGCAGAAACTCCCATTTTCAACGCGGTTTCCAATGGGATTCCTGCGCCATGATCATCATATCGGGCAATGACGCCAACCGGCCAATCTTCTGAAGTTATCTCATCCTTTTGAGCATAAGTCACAGAATGGAACGGGAAAATTACAAAAGTCAAAAAAACAACAAACCAGGAAGCGATGTTTGAACGATCAAAATATTTCATTAAAGATTTCCTTAGATATGAAAAAGGATAACATAATTCATTCGGAGAAAAAAATCTCATCCAAAAATTGATAGGACATAAAGCGTTCGTTGTCTGGAAAGTCATGTTCCGCGTCGGGTTGCATTAATGTAATCTTATCGGCAGCTCCATATAATTGATAAATACGAAGCGCTGATTGAACCGAGTCTTGAACTCCGGAAAGATCGAAGTTATCGTCGTTTACGGGCGCATTAATAAAAATGGGACGCGGAGCAATGATCGCTAAAATTTCGTTAAAATCAAAGGGAACAAGCAACGGATTATCTTTGTATACAGATTTAATTCGCGGCATATATTTGTCTTGCGACCAGCCGGCGAGATTTCCTTGCATATATTTATACATTGTTGTAAAACCGCAGCTTGTAACAACGGCTTTAACCCGTTCATCAAAAACGGCCAAAAACAGAGCGTTATGACCGCCTAATGAATGACCGATTACGCCCAACTTTTCGCCGTCAACAAAATCAAGCGATTGAAGAAAATCGAGACAACGAATATGATTCCAAACTCCTTTCATTGTTGCGCTTTGATAACCAGCCGAATAAGGGTCAAAAGAATTTTCGCCATAAGGGCCATAATCGGGGGACAAACAGACATAACCTCTTTTACAGAGCTCTTTTGCGTAAAAACGATGCGAATTGCCGGCAAATCCAACAGGGACATCTTTGCCCATTTCATGCGTCGGATGCAAACATAACATTGCGGGACATCGGTCTTTATGAACTTCAGGAATAAGCAGCCAAACGAAAATTCGATCATTCGGCTCAGGAGTCAAGCCCCATTTTTGTTGAATATAATCTTCGAAAACTTTTTCTTCGAGCAATTCGGGATCAAGTTCGGAACGTCGTTCGTTGCCGGGACAAGTCCCCATAACAAGTTCGATGTTCTTTAGAATTTGTGACTTGCGACTATTCCAATCGGAAACGGTTGAAATGGTTTGCGTTATTTCTGAATCTCGATATTCCAGAAGATTCATTCGCTCATTTAGCTCAATTTCTGGAATATTGTTGTTTTCCTGGCTTTGTCCTTGTTTTACAAAACAACCAAAAACGAGGGTTGAAATCATTATTATATTGATATAAAACTCCTTATTTGTGATCAAAGAGTTCATAGTCGTCTCCTGACAAAAAAACGGATCAAAGCAAAACGAAACAAATCATCTTAAGTTAGGCGTTTTTAATCTTTTCGGCGTTCTTATGAATTTTATCAAGAGCCAGGACAATGTCGCTCATGTCGTCTTTTGATCCGAGAAACATGCCCGAACTGTTTATCCAGATTGAAGTTTCAAATGTTTGAATGAGACCGGGACAATGATTTTTTTCTTTATAAACGTTAAAATCAAGTTCTTCAGGCGAATAGAACTTTTGATAAACGTCTGACTTAAAGGCTTCATGAATGAATTCCTGTGTATAAATCGGACAATTCGGATAACCGGCGCTTGCGGGAATTCCTTCTGCTTGCAGGGCTTGCAAGAACTTTTCGCGGGGGAGTCCCTTGAATTCATTTTCGTCATAAATAAACGGATACATATAATACGAAACGCTGTCAACGCCGTCATATTTTTTAACGGGCGTAATTCCCGGAATATCCTTGATTTGCGAAGTTAAATAATCGCCGTTTTCATTTCGAAGACGATTTTGTGTTTCAAGTTTTTTTAATTGGCAAAGTCCAATGGCCGCTTGATATTCAGCCATTCGAATTTTATTTCCAACCAGGAAAGCAGCGATCGAATTATAGGCTCCCGGCGCAACTTTTGGATCATAACCATAATTATGATAAGAATAAAGACGATTTTTGTAATCGGCGTCATCTGTTGTAATGCCGCCGCCTTCGCCAATTGGAAGAACTTTACTCGTTTGAAAACTGAAGCATCCGGCGTTTCCAAACGATCCGACCTTTTTCCCATGAATCGACGCAAGATGAGCCTGACAGCAATCTTCGACAACAAAGAGATTATGTTCTTTTGCGATTTTCATAATATTTTCCATATCAGAGGGAAAACCGCAAATGTGAACGGGAAGAATCGCTTTGGTTCGAGGCGTTATTTTGGCGCGAATAGCTTCGGGATTGATTTGATAGGTTAAGGGATCAATGTCAGCAAAAATCGGCATTGCCTTTTGATAGAGAACGCCTAAGAGCGAGGCGCTGAATGTATAGGGAGCGATAATGACTTCATCGGTTGGGTTGATGTCGAGTTGCATTAAAGCAGCGCTCAAGGCATTCGTTCCGTTGACGACAGCCAGGCAATGATTGGTTCCAATCATTTGAGCCCATTCTTCTTCGAACTGTGTTACGAGTTTGGATCGGGACCAAACAAGTTTATGCATAACATCGGCAATAAAAGGATCGTCAGCGGCGTCCCATTGCGGCCAGTTTTGCCAACCGGAAGAATGAGCGGGACTTCCGCCAAGAATGGCAGGCTCGGAAACGTTGTCTCCCAAAGCAAAAATCGAATGATTTGCGGCCAAGGCAGCGACGGAACCTATTGCTGTTGCTGAACTTGCTTTAATAAAATTTCGTCGGGTCCAATTTGTTTTCATGAAAAACTCCTTATTTAAAATCACAAAAAATCACAAATTGTTAATAAAGATTTATTTATCTTGAGAGGAACTGCGAAAAATGGAGAAAAAGGAAAGTTGAGATAAACGCAGCAAGAATAATTGGTTACTTTTGGGCAATATTTTCTTTTTTCTTAAACTCATTCCTTTTCTGGGATATTGTATTTCAGCGCGAGAAAAAATGGGTTCGTTTACATTTTGTAGGAAGTTCTAAAAAACTGTTTTTTGCAATAAACTCCATTCGGAAAACGTCGCGAAAACCTGTTCTTTCGGACGAGACATCCGCGTTCCCAACGGTTTTTTAGAACTTCCTTTGTGTTATTCCGGGAAATAATGATTTTGTTTAATCGCAATAATGAAGTTGGTTAAGCGTCATATCGAAGCCGGATTGATTTTCGATTTGGCCAACAGGCTTCGTTTTTTGTATTCGTTTTGATCTTTTGAAAGTTTTTTGAACAGAAAACCTTCAATATTTAAGCGGTTTGAGTTTATTGATCAAGTTTTACAAAGAATCAGTTGTTTTTTGAACAAACGGAAGCAACTGATCGACAAGGCATTCGAGCTCGCCCTGTTTAATTTGGAAATGATTATAATATAAATGGGAGGACGGTTCGTAACCCCCTTCCTCATAAGCTTCTTTATGAAAAAGATAACCGAATTCGCCGTTTGTGTAACCAACGCAATAAACAGGAATCGAATGGTTCCTTTTTTCGTTCATATAAAGATTGAACCGGGAAAAGACTTCCAATGGCAAAGTCAGAAAATAACGATTTCCGAGCAGAACGCCATGAACGTCCAGGGAACGGCTTTTTCCCGTTTCGTTACTTAACTCATTTAAACGAGAGGTTTTCCAGTCATGACCGGCGGCATTTCTTTTAACATCCCAAAAAGAAGTTCCTTCATTGAACAACGATTCAGCCGTTTTTATGATTTCTGCTTCGGTTAAAACGTTATATTCGAGGCTTGCGTTTGTTTGGGTAACGATAAAAGACGGATTTTCCAAAGGTTGCGAATTCATGATTTTTTCAAGGACAGAATGGGCGATTTCATTGCCCCAGGCGAACATTTCTTCATCCGTTGGATTTCTTTTTGGAGAATTGATATTGCCGCAAGCGCCGTTAAGAACGAGAGAAACAGGATTTCCTGGCAAGTTTTCCCTTAATGCCCGCGAAACAGAACCCGGCCATTCAGCCGCAAAAACGATCGGCTCTCCGGAATAATAAATATAAGCGGACGGATGCATTGCGTAAAGCAAAAGGGTTGCTTTAAATGAACCGTCTTTTCTTTTCCAGGCGAGACACGGAACGCGTTGATCCAAATGACGAGTCGGTTTATCGCGTCTTTCAATACTCAAAGAACATTGACCCTCGACGGAAATCATTTCGCAGTCTTCGGCATTACTCAAGGCCTCTTTTGCCGCGTCAAGGATCAAGGGGCGAAGTTTTTGATCGAGATACACATCGCAATAAGGCCCCCAATAATCGCCGGACGATCTCATTGTTGCCGGACTGCTATGCGTATGTGTCGCGGAAACAAGGACATTAGCCTGATCAATTTGAAACAGACCGCTCAATTCATTTTGAATTTGCCGGGCAAAATCGGATTCGACCGCAATTAATTCGTTGACAACCCAGAATAAACGTTCATTATTTTTTTCCAGATAAAGAACTTGCGTCAAAAGAGGCGTTTTGACGCCAACAGATTTCCCCCAGGCGAACGTTTCCGTTCCGATCTCTGGCGTTGCGTCTCGACTTGCCGCTCCTACGCGCATAAGCGACGTTTCCTGGGCAATTCCTGTTTGAAAAACAAACAATAATCCAAAAGAGAACAAAAATAGCAAGCAACGAAAATATTTCATTATAAACTCCATAAAATCGGTGGTTTAGACGAACAAAGTCGTTAAAACCAGTTTTTGCGGACGAGACATCCGCGCTCCCGGCGGTTTTTTAGAACTTCCTATTGAGCAATTCTGATATATTGAATTTCAACAGTAAACAGCTAAAAATAGAGTCTTATTCAAACTCTTAAAAATGGTTATTGTTTGGCGGGAAACAGTTTTTCCAAATTCGTTTTCAATTGCAATCCTCGCGCGTCAATCGAGATTACATTTCCGTCTCGACCGATCAAAATCATTCTCGGAATAGCATTGACGCCATAATAGTTTGAAATAATGACAAACTGTTTCTCGACTTCGAGTTCTTTATTTTTTTCTTCGGTCATAACAGAAGACATAATAGTCCAGGGAATTTTCTCTTTTTCAACTGTTTGCTTTAATGTTTCCAGATCTATGTCAAGACTATAACCAATAATTTCGAATCCCTGTTCATGATATTTTTGATATTGTTCTTTCATGATCGGAACTTCGGCCATACAAGGGCCGCACCAAGTTGCCCAAAAATCGATCAAAACGACTTTGCCTTTATAAGAATCCCAATCAAGGGGCGTTCCATCAATTTTGAGTCCTTCAACTTTCATCTTTTGGCCGATAAGTTCCAACATTCGTTTTTGCGCTTGAAACTTATCGATATACAATTTGTATTTTTCTGGATTTTTGGCAACCATTGACTTAATAAGATTGTCTGCAAATTGAATGCTAACCTCTTGATTAAAAAAATTCAGATCGTTCCAAAAGGAGATTAAAAAGGGGAGAACATTGTCATCTTCATTAAACAAGTCCAACATTTCTTGCGTGATTTTTTCTGTTTCCTCTCGATCCGTTTGATTGTCAGAATTGCGAGCCAAATTCATAAGTTTCAGCCCCAGGAAACCGTTTTTGGCTTGATAAAACGGTTCCGGAAAAAACTTTTTGTTCGACAAATCCGCTTGAAATGCTTCGAGTTCGGCTAATTTTTCCTTATCGCCCATTCGGGCCAGAAATATTATTGAGCCGACTTTGGTTATCATAACCGAAACTTTTTCGTTTTCAGCCAAGTCCTTTTTTTTAAGAAGAAGATCGCAGATTTTATAAACCGCTCTGGAACGAGTTTTATAAAACTCAATGCCCGCAGCCTGATTACTGGGACGAGTTTGATAGGTTTTCTTAATTTGCGCAAACAGTTCCTCTTTCGAAGCGTCTTCATTAATTGAGAACAGTTCCGTTTCCTCGGCGCTGAGTTGCGGAGAAATCGTTTCTTGAGCCAATAAATTGTCAATCAGACACAAACTGTTGACCTGAAACAATAAGAGGGCAAAACCAAATCCAGTTCCGATAACAAACGACCGTTTTTTCATGAGAACTCTTTCGTATAGAAGAATATAAGTTAAAGGCCAGAAAAAGCAACGTTAATCTTTATTTGCAAAATTAATCTATTGAAATCCCATGTTTTTTCGCCAATTCATTTTTGGGATATAACAGACTTGCGAATGGGAAAAAACAGGGTTTCGAGAGGGCTGAATCAACATTTTATAGTTCCCCAATAGGACGAATCTTCAACGAATTCAAATTCCTTAAAAGAATTCAACATCTTCTTGCGGAAGCACTTTCTTTGCGGCGGGGATAAGTTTGCGAAGCAATTTGTTCAGTCGATTGCCCCGAATATCTGTTTCAATGACTTTGCCTTCTTTGTCGACCAAAATCATTTGCGGGATTGAGTTGATTCCATAATAATCGCTGATCGGCGAAAATTCCTTCTCAACGGAAAGCGTTTCGGAAATAATTGTCCAAGGCGTTTTCTCTTTTTCGACAAAATTGCGAAGCTCATCAACATCATTGTCAATACTGTATCCGATAATCTCAAAACCATGTTCATGATATTTTTTGTATTGACTCAACATATTGGGAATTTCAGCGCGACACGGGCCGCACCAAGTCGCCCAAAAATCAACTAAAACGATTTTTCCCCGATAAGATTCCCAATCGATTTCTGTTCCGTCAAGCGTTACGCCCTCCATTTTGAGATCATTTCCTGCAAGATTCTTAAATCGAAGCGGACCTTCGATATAATTGGCGGCTTTGATCAAATCTTCATTGCCGGATTCTTGAAATGTCTGGCTTATATCAAGTCGAATCTCATTGTTTAAATCGTCTGGAACCCCCAAATATTCAAGTCTATCGACAAAAAAACCAACAATTTGATAAGCCGAATCGGAATGATCAAAAGCAAATTGCTTGAGTTCGTTGACGATTGGTTGAGCTTTTTCTTTCAGGACAGCAGTTTGAGCTTGTTCGACTTCCGGATCCGCGTCGAGAGTTGTTGATTCTGTTTCTTCAATCAGAACAACGATTTGGAGCAGATAAAAAACCGCTTTCGCATTATAATAAAGATGACGAATCTCGTCGTTCATTTGGGTTTCCATCTCCTGAATCAGAGAATCCAATATTTCCAAACGTTTTTCTGTATCATTTACAGGCGAAACGGAAAGAGTTTCGATATAGGAAGAAAGAACCGTTGATTTTTCTTCAAAAGAAATATCTTTTTTCAAAAGAAGTTCGTAAAGGTTAATCATTGTTGTTTGACGCTTCTCGAAAAAAGTTACATATTCTTCATATGAAGAAATATTATCAGGAACATAAATATCCAGTTTTTCGATTTGTTCGAGCAGTTCCTCTTTTGAGGCGTTTTCGTTAATGACAAGCAAGTTGTCATTCGGGTCGTCTGAATTGTCTTTTTCAGTTATTTCAGTTTCAACTTCTTCAGCATTTTCTTCCTGAGCTATTGAAACGGAGTTTGTTAAAAAGATTCCCAAAGCGAAGACGAAAATCAACGCTATTCCGTTCCTCGCAAGATTTTTCAACCAGAATTTATTATCAATTTTCATGATTTTCCCTTTCTTAAAGTTTCAATTTTTGACATAATTCAGTATAAAAGAGACGGAACAGGAAATCAAGTCTTTTCCAAAAAAATATCGCGATCCCCATTTTTTATAGGGAAGAAAGTCCAAATTTTATACGGAAATCGAAAGAAACAACGGATCGTCCTATAAATCGGTTGTTTGTGCTGGGTTTGCGAATCAAACGATCAAGGAAACGCATCGAGGAAACGGAAGAATTAGAAAAAAGTAATATTTGAGCGAATTGAGTTTTTTTGACATAAGCATTTTCAGCGAAAGAATGGGCATTCGAAATAAAAAACCCGAAACGATAACGCTTCGGGCAAAAAGGAGTTAATCAAGAGTATCCGAATTAAAATCGAACGGAACTTCCAGATTCTGAGTCAGGAAAATTCGAGAAAGGAATTTCCAGGATATTCGATTGAATATTCGGCTGGTTAATTAGTTGGTTGTTTGACGGTTCTGTTTGCCCCTGTTGCATTTTTGGATTTTCCGATAAGGGGTTCCTCAATTCGTTTAAGGAATTGCTTAAAGAATCGTTTGCTTTTTGCGTTAAATCAAAGGACAAATCTTGCAGATTATTCAAATTATTCCCGGAAGGGGGCGTCATTAATTTATTCGGATTTGGGATTTCTTTCGTCGAATCGGAAGCGGGACGATTGTTCATTGGTCTCTGTTGCGAATTTGTCGGTCGAAGAGCAACTTTGGATTGGGAGTTGATATTCCGATTGGCAATGTTGCGCTTTTCATAACAATATAAAATCTCTTCGCAGGCAAGTTGAATATTGTTCGGTTTGGAGTCAAGGATTGCTTGAACTTTTTGGTTTCCAGAACCAACAACTTCAGCCTGAACCTGAAATGTCATTGATTCTCCCGCTGGAAGCGAATTGATTTGTTTGAATAAAACTTTTGATTCTTCCGGATAAACAAATCCGTTATTTCCGGCAATTGCCAAAGGAAGCAGACCGCTTGTCAGGAACAGACCAGAATTTATTTCTTCCGCTGCTTTGGTCCCTTTATTGCTAATGATAACTTCATAAATAACCGAGCTTCCAACGGCAGCCGGAGCGTTGGGCGAATTGATTTGCATATTCAAGGCGGCGATTGCGTCAACCTGAACCAATGCTTCGCTGGCCGCAGTCAGTCCAAAAGGTTCAGAAGCGGAAACCTCCAAACGGGTCAGGCCGGATCGAATCATTTCACAAGAAACCTGATAAACGATATTTTCATTGGGATTAATGACTGGAATCGACCAAATAATTCGATTTTTTTCCGCATTTTCCTGTCCGTCGCCAGAACATGAAATCAATTTGACTTCTGACGGGATATTGGCTGCGACCTCAACGTTTTTCAATGGCGCGGTTCCGGAATTGGAAATATGAACGAGATAATCGACCGAATTATTAACAAATTGCAATTCGGGCGCTTCAACAAAAATATCAAGTTTTCCGCGAAGTATCGCAATTGTTTTTTGAATATTGGCGCTCAGTCCATATTTGCCGTTTGCTGCGACCCGAATCGTTATTTCATTCTCCAAAACCGTTTTAATGGACATATCCATAACTTTTTCTTCGCCCGCTTTAAGAATGGGAAGAATTTGAGTTGCTTGTTCGTTTTCGCCTGTTGAAACGAGCAATTGAAGATTTTCGGCGTCTCCATTTCCGATGTTGCGGACTCGAAGTCGATAATTGTCTTCAATGCCCCATTCAATCGAATCTTGTCCTTCAATCAAAAGTTCGATAATTGGTTCCTGAACTTCAATTCCCGCTTTGAGGGTCGTTTGTTCATATTCATATCGACTAACAAGTTCAAAATTGTTTCGTTTCAGCGGAATGATTTTCAAAATAAGTGACTCTTCTTTTCCGGCGGCAAGAGTTCCCATTTTCCATTGGCATAATGTCGGATTTTCTGGACTTTCTGCCGGCAAAATATTGGATGAACCAACGCTCGGATGAAGTTGATTAACATTAACCCAATTGGGGATTTCAGTTGAAATAATCAATTGTTGCGCGTCAACGGAACTTTTATTGCAGACTTTTAATTCATAAGAAGATTCCTGACCAACGATCAATTTTTGCAAACCAATTGTCTGAATGTCGATAACCGGACTCTGTTGTTGAACGATCAATTGACTGGACTCGGAAAACGTCTGTTCGGAACGATTCGACGTTTGGGACTTCATTTTTGAAGGCATCGAATCAGAAACGGTTTTCGACGAAGTTGAATTCTGCTTTAATAAAATCGGTTTTTGAGTCGATGAGGTTTCTGAATTGGACGAAATGACCTTTGACGAATCCGAAATGGATTGGCGTTCAAGCATATTTTCTCGACGATTCCATTTAAGTTTGTTTGAGGAATCTTCATTAAACGTTTGCGTGTTTAATGATTCATCGGCCGATAATGCCTCAATTGTTTCATTATTCATAAACAATTTGTCTTCATTTTGCTCTTTTTCATTAAGATCAAGTTGTTGCGATTGTTCCATTGGAACGGAAATTTCTTGAGAATCAATCAAATCAGCTTCCATTGCAATCTCCGCAGTTTGAGAAGACGCGGAAAGATTTTCCGAAGTTATTTCATCGATAGGTTCATTTTCCTCAATCGTTAAAAGTTGAGCAATCGGTTGATTGCGTAAACTTTTCCGGTTTCGCTTTGAGATTGGCTTGCTCGCTTTGTCGGGAATGGGTTCCTCAACTTGACTTGCTGTCGCATTGACCGAATTATCTTCTTCCATTTCTTGAAGTAAATTGGATAATTCATTGTTTTTGGTTCGGTTTTGTTCGCGCGAGACAATTGTTCTGTTTTTGATTTCATTATCATTTTTCGGCAGAACCATTTCGTTAACCAGGGAAAATTTTAAGGAAGGCTGGGCAATGTTGATGACATCCGATTGATCATTTGGAAAATATTGCGGAGTCGGAGCAACTTTCTTTTTAGAACTGGCATAGCCAGCTTCCAGAGCCAAAATTGATCCCTGGTTTATTAATAGAATCAAAGAAAAAATAATCAAAGCGAAAAGGGATCGCTCTTTGGGGCTCCCTTTTGGAGTTGTTTTTATGATCTGGCTCTTGATGCGTTCAATGCTTTTAAGAATATTATAGGATCGCAAATCCAATATTTTCTTTGTTTTAATAATGAAGCCTTCTTTAAAACAGCGATCAGCGCGAGCTGTTGCGTTTGATCGCAATGATGAACTTGCTCGAAAATCATCTGTTTTATTATTCGTCATTGGTCTTTCTCGTTTCGTTTTATTTGACTGTTATCTTCATGGGGATAACAGTTCAAGCGTTCAATTTACTCTTATCAAACCTTATTCGATAATATCGGTTGATTCTATTAAAAAAACTTAATAAATTTTACCGGATTTTACGATTATATCGATTTTGCCAAAAAAGGCCTTGCTTTATTGCAGTCAAAGAGATTTTTGAACAACGAAATTCAATGAAAGAATCGTTTTTCTATCAAAGTTTTGTTTTTGAAGCTTCACGAATAATCGTTGCTTGACCGGTCATTTGTAAATACATTGTAACATACAATGCCAAACAGATCGGAGTCATCATAAAAGAGTTGATAAAAGCAGAAATCAATGATAATAAAAACGTCTGTTGTATCGAACTGATGATTAGGAGGTTATTCAAGTCGAGATTAGTCGCATTCGACATCCCCATAGAAATAATGGTCACAAAAGCAAAAATGATAACAGGAAGCAATAAACAGATCGAAGCATAAATAAAAACCTTGTAATTTCCTTTCGTATAACGACTAGAAAGTTGAAAGGACTTAAAAATGCCTGCGTTACGATCCAAAATAAAGGGCAGGTAAAACATATGTCGATAAAGGATCATGAAATAAATCCATAAGAAGAAAGCAGAACACAAAACAACAAAAATGCCAAAGAGAATTTCTGAACTGCCATTCGAGACAAGAAGGAAGGGTCTTGATAATAAACTAAAAATAAAGATTGCAGGAACAGTAAGAAAGAAGACCAAGAGACAAACTTCAATTGCATAAAGAAAGGAAGCAAAAGCTCCTTTGAAGAGCATTGATATTTTTTTCGGTTTTAACAGATGAAATGAGGTTTGTCCAGTTCGTAAAAGTCTGATAAGATAATTAACAAACAGAAAATAAAAGAGAACCTGAACGATGCGAAGTAATATTGAAAAAAGAACAGAAAAAAGAATGATGCTGGCGTTCGATATATTATCAATAGTTTCATTATCGACAATATTATTGAGAATCATTCGAGCGTTCACAAACATAAAGCTAATCAGGCAGAGAAAGAGAATTTCCTTATAATAACGAACCAAAAGCGAAATCGAATCGCTGCAGAGGCTTTGGAAGAAGACTTTTGTCAGACGCATTCCGTCGTCCGGTTGTTGATAACCATAATATATTGTTTTCGGAGGTTCATACGGATTGTTTGAAATTGAACTATCGAAAGCAAAATCTTCTGAAGAATCGGGAACGGAAAAACCTTCTTCTTCGACAAAGGTCGACTGAGTCAACGAATCAGAAGAATCCGCATTGATTTCGTCGATTTTATTCGCATTTTCAGGCGGAATGCCGACAACGGCCTGACAGTTTGGACAACGGACTTTTTTGTCTTTTAAACTTTCGTCGATTTGTAATCGGGTTCCGCAATTTGAACAGAAAAATGTGATTTTCATAATAATCTTTCTAAGATTGACGTTTCCCTTGAGTTTTACCGAAATGCGGCGATTTATGTAGTCGCATTACAAGGTTATGCGGCGGCGAAGCGGAAAAATCTAAGCGTCGGTATTATAGATTACAGTTTTATTAAAAAGTATAAAATTAACAAAAAAGAAAGTCAATGACTTGTTTCTAAAAAACTCATTTTCAACAGAATAACAGGACGTCCGACGCCTGAACGTTTAACGAAAATAACAACGATTTTTTTGGATGCTTATAAAACGGAATTTTCCTCAATTTTTGATATTTGAAAGAAAAATTTAAAAAGTTTTTATAAGGGACGTTTCGGCATTCAATATTTAAGGATAATATTATAAGGACTTAAAAACGCAATTCAAGAAAAGGTTATCGAGTCAAAAATACAGAAAGAGAAGCAAATGAAGAGTTTAAGATATTTCTGAAACGATCATGAAAACGGATCATTAACGCAAGGGCCAGAGAATGAAAAATGTTTCCTGATCCGTTTCATGATCAAATCTTATCAGCAAGTTGGCTTGATTGTGATTTTTTCGGAATACTGAAGTTCTCGAGGACGAACCTCATCGCCTTTCGGAAGACGAAGATAAAGAATTCCGTCGCGATATTCGGTTGTCATGGCTTCCGTATGAACGCCTTCTCGAATATCCCAGGTTCCGAGCGTAACTTCGGTTCCATTTTCTTCAACGGCATTAACTTTTAAAATCCCATTATTAATGGAAACGACAAACGAGTCATTTTCTTCGACGGCTGGAATTTCAATATCGTAACGAGTTTTCAAATCCATCAATTTGCAATCTGCTTCGCAAGCAACGGTTTTCATAAATGTATTCTCCTTTTAGCTAATGTTATTTTTGGGAAACGTTGTCCCAGAAAAGAAAATTGTTAAACGACCAAAATATAAATTTTCGATCTTCAGACAATTCTTTGGTTTTATCCTTGATAAAAAATACTTCTTGATATTAACGGATTGAAAATAACGAAAATTTTTCGTATACTAAACAAAAGCTGAAATGATCGACAGGATTTGTCTTTTCGTTATTTGCCTGCGTTGACGGGTTGCGAAGCCAACGATCCGGTTTTTTAATCGAGTTGAGTTCAGGATAAAAAGGCAATCGGGAAACGTTGAGGAATGATCGATTTTGAAACGAAGAAAAAAGAACAAAAAAGAAGAAGAAGAAAAAGAATGAAACGACAATTATGGAATTTATTGCTTATCGGCGGATTGATTTTGTTGCTCTTTTGCGGGCAAGTCAACAATTTGATTTATGCTCAGAATCAAAAAATTTTGCTGAATTGGGAATTTGATGAGGAAAATAATCTTCAAGGTTGGACGACCAATCATTTAACGTTGCCCAAAGTATCCAATGGAACGTTCAAATCGCAGTTTACGGATCATGATCCGTTTATAGTCAGTCCGCAGTTTGAATTTGAGCCGAAAGCGGGGCAAGTTGTCGAAATACGAATGAAATTGAAGAGCGATTGGCGGGGCGAACTCTTTTTTTCAGGGACAAATGAAGGACAATATAACGGTTTTTCTCAAGATCGTTCATTTGATTGGACGCTTATCAATGATGGGCAATGGCATGAATATCGTCTTTTTCCGAATTGGATGAAAGAAGGAAAAATCATCAAAATTCGTCTTGATCTTGGAACGCCATCGGATTCGTTGACGGGCCAAACGGGGGTTGAAATTGATTCTATTCGAATCGTCGATTTGAATTTGGAAGCGGTTGCTCCGATATCGCCGGAATGGAATGCGGATCAAATTCAAAAGGAATGGACAACCGTTTCGGAAAAAGATTCCGTTGTTTATCGAAGCGGTCTTTTTTCATTTGACGCAGAACAAAGCGGAAGTTGGCTTTTTTTAGAATGGAATGATCTTGAACTTCAACCGTCAATGCCCAAATGGTCTCAACGAATCAAAGAGAATCCTGATTTTGCTTTTGCAACGATTCGTTTTCTCGGCGAATTTTCAAACGGTTTGACAGAAAAAAAGGTTCCAATACAGATTTTCGATGCGCAATGCAATATTGATCTTTCGCAATTGCCCGAATGGAAAGGCAAAATTTATCAATTGGAAATCGTTCTGCCGGATCTTAAAGAAGAAAGTCCGCTGAACTTAAAAACGGTTAAGGTCAGCGATAAACCGCAGGGAAAAGCGCAATGGGAAGTTGTTTCCAGCGGAATGGTTGACGCAATCAATCGAGCCGGTTCGGAAGTTCAATATGAAATTGTCCTCAAAAATGTTGGCGGCGAAATGATTGAAAATAAAAAAATATTTCTTTTATTAACGCCTTGGAAGAAAACGGAGAATGAAACTTTAACAACAAATACGAATTCCCTGATCGCTTATGCCATTAACGGAAAACGAAAAGAATGGAATTCCAACTTATCCGAAGACAATTCGGAAAATGTTAACTTTTTTCCTCAATCAGAGGGAAAGGTTCCAAAAGAAGACCGAGTTATTCTTATTCCCGGACTTCAACCAATGGAATCGTTGAAATTGACCGTTTATTTAAATTGTCCAACAGCCGGAAATTGGAGAATAGTCATTTATGACGTCCCAACAATCGTTGCGACTCCTAACGAAATAGAACGATCTCTCTTTTTGAGATCGGATGCTGTTTTTAAAATAACGGAGCCGCTTGATCTTCCGAAAGCGGATTATGTTCCGGAACCGAAACCGATTCAAAGCGATTATGAAATCGGCGCTCTTTATTTTCCGGGTTGGGCAAAACGGGAAGCTTGGGACAGAATTCAAAAAAGCGACCCGATTCGCAAGCCGGTTCTTGGTTGGTATGACGAATCGAACCCGGAAGTTGTTGATTGGCAAATCAAATGGGCAGTCGAAAACGGAATTCAATTCTTTCTCGTCGATTGGTATTGGAGTCGGGGAAACCGGTCACTTGAACATTGGATCAAAGCTTTTCAACGAGCAAAATATCGATCTCATTTAAAATGGGCAATGATGTGGGCCAATCATAACGGGCCGGGAACGCATTCCGAGGAAGATCAGCGAAATGTAACGAAATATTGGATCGAAAACTATTTCAATACGCCGGAATATTATCGAGTTGACGATAAGCCAGTCGTCATGATTTGGGATCCGAAACAAATGGATCTCGATCTTATTAAGACCGAAGCGGAAAAGGGAAATCATCTCAACCGGGGAGAAGGGGTCAAAAAATTGCTTGACTTGAGTCGTCAAATGGCCATTGACGCCGGATTCAAAGGAATTTATTTTGTTGCGATGAAATGGCCGGAATCATCGACAAAAGCGGAAGATATTCAATGGCTCAAGGACGGCGGGTTTGATTGTTCATCGATTTATCATTTTATGTCGCATGGCGGCAAAGCGAAGAATCCAATTCGATTTCCGTTTGATCTGGTTGTCGAATCCAGTCTTCCCTATTGGCAAGCGCGAACAGAAACGGGAATTTTGCCCTTTTGGCCGAATATTTCAACCGGTTGGGATTCGCGTCCCTGGCACGGAAATAAACAGACGATTATTTATGACAGGACGGTTGAAAAATTCCGAAAAATCTGCGAAGATTGCAAGAGATTTGCGGACGAAACCGGTCAAAAACGAATTGTTCTGGCGCCGGTCAATGAATGGGGCGAAGGGTCTTATATTGAACCGAACGCCGAATTTGGCTTCGGTATGTATGAAGCGATTCGCGAAACTTTTGGTCAAAAACCCCAGGACGGTTTTCCCCTTAATTTTGGCCCAACCGATGTCGGTCTCGGTCCTTATGATCTTCCCCCGACAGATTAATTGCCGGGGCTATCGAGTCAGTTGTTCGTTATTTTGTTATTGAAGGCAACGATTCAAAACTTTTCGTTACAAAAAAGTTTCTGGAATGAATATTGTTTTGAAGAAAAAGCCGCCTATTTTTGATTCGAATGTCAAAACAAAACTCGTTTTTTTGATTGCGAACCGCGCGGCGAACGATTGAAATTTGAATCAATATTTAATCGATAACCCTTTAAGGAAGTTCTTTTCCCGATTTTTTTCGCGACACAGAATAGAACATTATCCGTCGGAAAAAAGATTTTCGCGCAACGGCGCGGCGACGCGGCGAGCAGGATAAAAACTCCAAAAACGGGCGACCCAAACGAATATTTTTCAAAAGGGACTGCCGTTTTAAAAGCGCTTTTAATAACGACGAAATCGGAAGTTTCAAAAAGAAAGCGTCTTTGCGTTTCCGCCGCGTCGCCGCGCGAAAATTTTCAATATCATTACAAAAATCGGGAAAATTGCAGTTTATATTTTTATGAAGAAAAAAATCGAGCGATTTTTGGAGCTGATTTTGGCGACAGGGTTCGCTTTTAGACCAGTTTGTCGTTGCTGAAATTGCGAACGCAATAATCGGGGATTTTTTATGGACTTGAATATGAAGGGGCATTCTTGCGTTTATCCTTGAAGAAAGTTCTAAAAACCTGTTTTTACAATAAACTCAATTCGGAAAACGTCGCAAAAACCAGTTCCAGCGGACGAGACGTTCGCGCTCCCAGCGGGTTTTGGAACTTACTTTGACAAATTTCCAAACAGAAAAATCAAAATAAGGAAAAACTTTTATGAAACGAACAAAATGGCATTGTTCTTTGTTTTTTATGTCGTTATATCTAACATTTTTCGTTTCGTTCGCTTTAGGTCAAAATATCGAAACTTCAATAACGCCGGAAGATTTTCCTGCGTTAAAGAATCCATTAATGCATTGGGCCTCGGGAACTTTTTCGAAAGATCCGTCCGTTGTTCGTTTTCAGGATCGTTATTTGCTTTATTTTTCTTTTCCGCCGCAAAAAATTGGAAATCGGGAATTTGGCTGGACGATCGGAGTTGCAGAAAGTTCTGATTTAATCCATTGGGAATTTTTGGCCAATATTCTTCCAATGCAGGAATGCGACGAAAAAGGACTTTGCGCTCCTTGCGCAAAAGTTATATCAGATAAAGTTTTTCTGTTTTACCAAACCTATGGAAACGGCCCAAAAGACGCCATTTGTTGCGCCTGGTCAAACGACGGAACTCATTTTCGACCGCATTCGCAAAATCCGATTTTTCATCCAAAGGGGAATTGGACAAACGGTCGGGCCATTGATGCCGAATTGATCTCATTTGAGAATCAATGGTTTCTTTATGCGGCAACGCGAGATCCAGAAGGCAAAAAGCAAAAACTTGTTGTTGCGACCGCCGAAATAATAGACGCAAATGCGTCTGATCCAGAACAGGAATTCAGACCGGAGCGTTGGAAATTGGCTTTTGACGGATCGATTCTTGAACCGGAACTCAATTGGGAAACCAATTGTATTGAAGCGCCAACCATAATCGAGAAAAACGGGAAACTTTATATGTTTTATGCCGGCGGGTTTAATAATGATCCGCAACAGATAGGCCTGGCAATAAGCAATGACGGAATTGTTTGGCGTCGGGTTTGGAATTTGCCATTTATTCCCAACGGTCCAACGGGACAATGGAACGAATCAGAATCGGGACATCCGGGGATCTTTGTTGATGAGAAAGGTCAAACCTGGCTTTTTTTCCAGGGGAATAAAACCAAAGGAAAAGATTGGTTTCTTTCTCGAGTCAAAATTGGTTGGGAGTCCGATTCGACCTCAAAATTTTATCCCAAAGTTCTTTGCGAAGAATTTTGATTTTACTTAAGACCAGTTTTTCGTAAATGAATCAAAAAAGGTCAATGCAAAGGGCGCCCGTCGAAGGCGAAACTTAACGCGGAACAATAACGCAATCCGATTTTTCCGAGAAGAAGATCATTGAGAAAAGCTGGGGCGTTTGATTTAAATGAGCGAACGCCCATAATCGTTTTCATTAAGAATTCAATCAGAATTTAGGTCAAATATATCGAATCCGGAATGGACGCAAGGTTTCGCGCAAAAGAGATTGATTTGTCGTTCAGGACTTACAAACAAGGCTTGCGTCTCAACGATCCGCGATTCAGTCAGCGGAATAAATCATTCCGTTCCGACGCTTCCGATAAGACTGTTAATGAAAATGTCATTGGGGATAAATGATTCGGAATAATTGGAAACATATCGAGCGACGGAAATATTTAACGATTCAATCATTTGAATGAATGAAAGAGCCATTGAGCGCTTATTATCGAGAATTTTCAAATAAATGATTGCGTCTTCATTATTTGCGAAAGCATTTATTTCTGGCTGTAAAAGATTTTCTTTTGGCCCCATTTTGATCGAAAATTCTTCAATGGCTTTCATTTTTTCAGGAATTAAAACGCTTTCGGTCAACAGGATAAAATTGAAGCGCAAGTTTCGATCCGACTCGAGATTATAAGTTGGGCCGGCAAAAGGAAGCGTTGTTGGAATCGGCCAACCATTTTCTGTTGCTCGATTCATTTTGGTCATTAATTCGATCTGTTCATTGCGAACCGCTATTTTCAAACTGGCAATACGAGCCAGGCTGTCGTTCAGAAAAACCAGATAATTTCGTATTACATTTTCCAATTCAGGGGTCAAAGGGGTTTGAGATTCTTTTTGATTTTTGTCCAAATTAAGAAGAGTTTGACGTCCTTTGGCTTCGATTGTTTTTTCAACTTCAAGTTTGGATAATGTTGTTCGTAATTTCCAATACGCTTCAACAATATCAAGCCGTTGACGGGCTTCCCAACTTTTGGAAACCGCTTCATTCAACGTTAAAGGAATTTCAATTATCGGAGAATCTCCGGCGCCGCTTTGCGCTGTCAAGATTGGAAAAAGAGTTGCAGAAAGATCATTGATTTGACGGCGGACTTCTTCCGGAACTTCTCGTTTGGACGGTTCTGTTATCGCCTTGGAATCCAAATTTGTTGCGTTTGGAATGGAAGGCGAATTAACGTTGGGAATAACGGGCGAATTGGAAACAGTTGGTTTATCTAAACTGTCTGATTCGACTGAATTTGCTTGACTATTGGGGTCAAGCGGGTCTTGGCCTCGAACAATCGAATTGTTTGAAATGAACGTTTGGGAAACAACAGGTCGAAACGTTTGATGTTTTCGATTTTGTCCGACATCAATTTTAGCTGCCGGATTAATCGGCAATTCCATTTTCTTCTTAATTTGCGAAGGGGTTAAATAATGAAGATTGAGCGTTGAAAAATATCGTTCCCCCAAAAGTTGATTGCCAACGGTTTCCGAAACATAAGCGGCGATCATTCGATTATAAGTAAAAACGGCCTGAACAAATTTTAATTTGGCTTGAGTATTTTTTTCCAGGGCGTTAAAAAGTTGTTCTTCTTTGGATTCTTTATTAAGGAATAACGTTTTCAGGCAAATAAACGACTGATTGACCTCATTTAAACGATTGACAATGACTTGATATTGAAGCGGAATCGTCAGATTTAATTTTTGAGCAATTTTGGAAAGTCGACGAGTTTTCGACATTTCTTCAAAACGGGTTTGATAAGGATTAAGAGTCGGCAAGGAAACAGGAATCGGAAGAATTTTCTTTAATTGATCTGATCTTGAAATTGATTGATTGGCGTTCAATAATGTTTCATTCAAATAGGATTGATTTCTTTGATATTGCGAAATGAATTGATATTGTTCCATGACAAAATCAATTTCTGCTTCTTTTATTTTTTGTTGCGCCAAAATTCGAGTCGTTGTCAATAATGGCCGAACGTTCTGCGGAATGCTGTCAATATTGGGATAACGATTCAGACATTCTTGAATATCCAGCATTTGTTTAATATAAATATTATAAATTGCTAATTTTTCGGTCAACGTCCAATAGGCATGAATGCGTTGATAACGATCCAGATGCGAATAGGAGTTATTTAAAAGTTCTTCCAAATAACAGTCCTGACCTGTAATCATTTCCGAGACAGGCTTTTTTAAATAAGGAATAAAAAGTTTGTCATTGTTCGTTTCTTTGGATGAATTTGAAGTCTCAGGATTTCTGGGAGTTCCTGTTGCATTTGTCCCGGCAGTTCCCGATTGATTATTTTGATTTTCAACGGTTGACGGGCTCGGGTTGACCGGATTGATTGCATTCGACGAATTATTTAAAAAACCTGGTTGGCCAGGCTGCAAAGGCGCGGGAGAATTATTCTGATTGGCCCCATAAGAACTTGAACCGGGCGAAACAAAATCAATATTTTGCAAAGACGGTTGAGTTGAAGATTCTTCTGTTTGATGATAACTCATCAAAGGAACATTTTTTTGTCGGCCAGGCGAAGAATGATTCGAAGGGCTCTGCAAAGAAGCCGACGAGGGTTGGGAAGAAACATTGGCAAAATTTGAGTTCTTTTGCGAATAATTTTCGCCAAACGGCAACGACAAAGGATTGTTTTCATAAGAAAAAGTTTGTTGACCCAGCGCGAAATGGAAATTCTTTTCAAACAGAAAATCTTTTCCAAACAATATTATCGAAAAAATCAAAAAAGCTTTTGACCATTTGTTCGTTAAAATAATTTCAAATAAACATTTGTTATTGGATTTATTTTTCATTGAAAAACTCTCGCCGAATATAAATGAGATAAGGCCGTTCAAATAATAACAAAGAACATTCCGCAAGAAGGGTTTTTATTCGTTCGATAATCAGGTTGCAAATAGGACGGTCAAAAATAAGAAAATAAAAAGTTTCTCAAGCCCGTTGGAAATTCCTGATCATTGCCCGATTTGCGAAAAAATATTTCCGGACTTTCAATGCGGTTGAATAAAATCGTTTCTGTTTCCGTTTGTCATTTTTCCCATTTTGATAAATAATGAACAACGGAAAAGAAACAGAATCTTTCAAAATTTCTCAAATCGACAGAATTTTGTAAAAACTGCGCAAAACGAGAATCATTTTTAAGAATACAAATTATTTCGAATCAATGCAAGATCAAGTTTTAATCTTTTGAAAAGTTACTAAAAAGCCTTTTTATGGTTCAAATCTTTTGATGATTCCCGGTTATTAAATCGGTCAACCGCAATGTCAGACAATTATTTATAAAAAGTTCAAAAAAACTGTTTTTTTGCAATAAACTCCATTCGGAAAACGCCACAAAAATCAGTTCCTGACGAGACGCCCGCGTTCCCAACAGATTTTTAGAACATTCTTTTTGAAGGAATCGTTGTCGAAGTTGACTTTGCCATAAAAAAGATTCCCCCGATTTTTGTCCCCTTAAACCTCATTTTCCCCCAGACAGAATATTCCTGCAAAAAATACTTTGCGCCAATTCGTTTTCATTTCTTAATGTATTCTCATTTTGTGCAGGTTTCCCAAATTCATTTTCCCTGGCGCAGAAACAAGTTTCTGTTTTTGGAATTGAACGACTCTTTTTGTAACGAATGACGTTTTCGGAAAAACAAGCATTTGGCTTAAAAATGACAAAATTTTAATGCTAATACTTTTTTCAAGAAAATAAAGCGTCAAAAATCAATCGTTTCGAAAAAGGTCGGACGATTTGGGAAACGTTAAAAAGGAAATAATGACTCGAACAATAAAACAATCTATTAAGAAAAGCGCTGACTTTTCATTTGGATTGATTCAAGTAAAAATTTTCATAGAAGGAGAAATTAAATGTCAAGTGCAACATCAGAACTTTGCCAATCACTTCAGATGATTGATCGTAAAACCGAATACGTTATTGAAGCTCATATTCCCTGTGCGAACTGTCAATCAATGCAACTTGTTCTCGCAGACGGAAAATTGAGTCTTTCTGTTCAACCGAAAGAGAGTCAGGACTTTGTGCCGATTCATAGTTGGGAAATTGAAGAAGGCGTTCATATCGAAAATATGACTGCGGAATACAAAAGCGAAACGCTTTTCATTCGGCTTCCCAAAGCAGACGTCAAACATGGCCGTCCTCTTCAATATACCGAAACAATCGATATTACTCCGGTTGCTTGCGGCGGTTGATTTTTATATTGGGTTTTGTAAACCGGATCCGATTTTCTCTCTGAATCAGATCTGGAATTCTATTTCGCCCCCGAAAGAGGGACCGGTTCCCTCTTTCTTATCTGCTTGACATTTTCGCGTCTGCGAATCTAATGATCCGGTTGTTCATAAGCTTGATTATCAATAATTATATTGACCTTTTTCAAGATATAAATGAATTTTTGTCTTTCTGCTCATTTAAACTGTAAATAAAATAATCGGAACGTTTACGCATTGAGTTCTCTTTTTTCTGTTTTTGCCCGAGGTCTAGACAAATTCATCCGGCAAGACTATAATAGATTTAGTTGGAATTTAACAAAATCAGCATTATTTTGACAATAAGATAATTTAAACTCTTTAATCCTGTTTTTGTATCGAACTTGTTTCATATTTTACTCTTTTCGCTAAACTGTTACGAAACCGGAGTTTTTTGTGAAACAAATGGATTTTCAATTACTTGAGTTTTTATTAATGAATCCTGACGTTCGCTCTTGTCAAGGCTAATTTGTAAATATAATGGAAGCTGTATGAGTAATAACAAAAAAAGTCATTTTTCTAATTCTCGAAAAAATAACGGTTACGACCTCTCTGTTTTGCAGCCGCGTCTGAGTATGGATGCTCAAAATGATTTTTCATCCATGACTTTTTTTGATCTTTTACATATACTCAAAAGGCGAATACATTTTATCATCTTTTGTATCATTCTTGGGATTGGAGTTTCCTTTTATTTTTATACAATAACTCCGAATGTTTATCAATCGAAGGCATCTTTTTATGTTTCGTATCAAAACTCCGGGATTCTTATCGGACGTTCTTCAGAAATAACCAGTCGAAACGTTGACGAAAAGTTTATGAATACGGTTATTGCCTTAATTAAAAGCGAAAAAGTTATGGCCGATACCTGGAACGCTCTCAATGAATCCCCGGAAAAAAAACAGTTTATCCAAAATATTGATTTTAGTCAGGGCATTTTATTGGGTTGCCAAAATATCCTTGACAATCTTTCCGCAAAAGTCGGCGGCCAGGGAGATTTTAAAAAGGCCAATGTCATTGTTGTAACCTATAAGTCGCCCGATTCGTTGGAAGCGGCCATTGTTCTGGAAGAAATCATAAAACAGTTTGACAACTATTTTCGTCAAAAATATAAGCAAACTGCCGATGTTATTACGAATACAGTTCAAAAGGGATTGGAAGATCTCGAAGCCTCAATTAAAGCGGCTAATGAAGATCTTCAACAATATATCAATAAAACGCCGGCGGTTTATTTGGGTGACCGAACCAATAACAATTATTTGGCCAAACTGCAAGAACTCGAAAACAAGCAGGTTGAAATTGATATTGAAGTCCTTGGTTATCAAAATAGACTTAAACAGGTCAATACAATGATTGCCGGCAGAAAATTTGAGGATATCCCTGATGCTGAAATTGTCTCAATTCTGAGCGCCAGCGACGAAGAGGGAAATTTCATGGCAAAAATCATATCGATTGCTCAAGGAAGCCGTCAGGAAGATATGATTCGGTCAATGATGGCGACTGCGGCGCTCAATATTGAAGTTGAAAAAACGGCCGATATTTATTTGAAAATGGCTGATTTGGGACAGCGTTACGGAGCTGACAGTCAACAGATAGCAAAACTTCAAAGTCAATTGGATGAACTTCAAAAAATTAAAAGAGAAAAGCTGGGGATTTCTGACAATGCTTTTGTAACAGAAAATAAACTTGGAATGTTTACTTATCCCAAAATTCTTGAGGTTTATATTAACGTTTTGGAAAAAAGAGTCGAGGGTCTTCTCGCAAAACAGGCCGAAATTATCGGTTATATCAATAAACAAAACGAAAAAGTTCGAGAGATTGTTCAGTTTTATGAAACCTTGGAAATGAAAAAATTGGCCGTTCTTTCTCAACAAGACATTCGTTCCAATATGGACAAAAAACTCGATGAGCTCGCCCTATTGAAAAATTATGGAGGTTATCAAATTGAAATCATTGAACCGGCTATCGAGTTGAAGTCTCCTGTTTATCCTATTTTATGGTTCAATATCTTCCTGGGAATCTTGTTTGGAACTTTGTGTGGCGCTTCAATTACAATTGTCCTTGACATAATTGATACAACATTCAGAACGCCTCAGGAAGTTCAAAATCGTTTGGGTATTCCGCTTCTTATGCAGATCCCTTCCGTCTTTTTTCAATCGAAGTATAAGAAAAACCTTTCTTCGGAACAAGGAGTACCGGTTGCGCAACTCATTTCTTATTATGCAGCAAACTCGCCGCAAAATGAAATATTTCGTCAACTTCGAACGATCATTCAAACTTCTGTTTTAAATCGCAATAAAAAAATTCTTCAGTTTACCAGTCCTTATTCTGCCGACGGCAAGACTTTTTTTATCAGCAACTTGGCCATTACATTGGCCCAAACAGATTTGAACGTTCTCTTGATTGATCTTGATCTGCGAAAACCGAACATTCACAAATTGTTCAATATTGATAATTCCTTGGGATTCAATGACTATTTATCGAAAAAAATTGAATTAAGCAGCATTATTCAGCCAACGAAAATCAAGCATTTATCGATTATTCCCGGCGGCAAACCGAGAAAAAATTCAGCAGAACTTTTGGCAACCCCCATTTTGAAGGAATGCCTCGACGAATTGCGTCCGCAGTATGACATTATTCTGATTGATACTCCGCCCGTTTTGATGATTTCCGATACATCGATTATTGCGACAAATGTCGATCATGTAATTTATTGCACACGAATTCGAAAACATGATCGTTCCTCAGCCATTCAAGGCGTCGGCATTTTACAGGGAGTTAATGCCAATATTTTAGGTTGTATTGTCAACTGCCATAAAAAGAATCCAGTTTATAATGAATTTGCAACGCCCCAGGAAACCGATGCGAAATACGGATACGGATATGGATACGGTTATGGTTATGAACAACAGCACAGATATGGCCGGTGTTACGGATACGGAGCAGGATACGGCTATGATTATAAAGATTCAAGCGTCAACTCAAATAATTCAAGTTCTTCGGAGCCGTCCCAAATGCCGCCTCCTCATTCAACGCTTTCGTCAAATCAATAACTTGTTCGTCAGTTTAATAACTTGTTCGTCAGTTTCAATCGATATGCAATGGACGCGGAATGAATACTGAAGCAATATATAAAAGTCGATATGAAGAACGGAAATTGACTTTTTTGCTGTCCGCCTGTTTGGTCAAGGGTTGGCGGATTTGAAATTGATTAACATTACAATATTGGATCGCCTTCTTTGATTGAATCGAGGCGTTTTTGACAAGCTTGCAAATAAGAGTCAGAAAGTTCGAAACCCAAATAGCGGCGTCCAAGTTTTTTCGCAACGGCAACGGTTGTCCCGCTTCCGAGAAAGGGATCAAGAACCAGATCGCCGGGATTACTCGATGTCTGAATGATTCGAGCAAGAATTTTTTCCGGCATTTGACAACCATGCCAACCGGCTCTTTCCTTAAAAGTCCCGCAAACGCGCGCGAAATACCAAACGCTTTGTTCTCCGTCGAAACCATTTGGAATTTCTTGCGGTCGCAAAACCCAGGTATCGTCTGGAATTCGTCCTTTTGAGGAAGCTCTTTTGTCATGATAAATGGTTTGGCGAGCGCTTGGAACACGAATTTCAGAATCGTTGAATGTAAAGCGATTTGCATTTTTAACCATATAAAACAAATGAGTATGCGAGCGCGTAAACTTTTTTTGGCAATGAACGCCAAAAGTATAATACCAAATAATCCAATTGCGACAGAACATTCCAATTTTATGCGTTAAAAGGATTTTTAATTCGGCGGCAAAGTCATCGCCAATGGCCAACCAAAGCGTTCCGTTTGGTTTGAGTATTCGATAAACTTCCCGTAACCAATTTTCGCTCCAATTTAGATATTCATCGGGCGAATGACGATCGTTATAAACGTCATAATTGTAACCAATATTAAAAGGAGGATCGGCAAAAACAAGGTCAACGGTTTTTTCTTTTAAAGATTGCATTCCTTCAATGCAATCTTGTTGGCAAATTTGATTAACGGGCATAATAGTTTATTGATCGTTCAAAGGGTTATTTTTCAGTCCAGTCTCTTTGGATCGACCAGAACAAAACCAAAAGTTCGGGTCATTTGATCAAAGATTGAGCAGCGGAAAGTTTTTGTTGTCGAACAAGTTCCTGAGTTTTCTTCCAATGAGGGGCTTGATTCAATATTCCGATGAGAAGAATAATCAAAAGAAAAAGAAAGCAAAAGATCGTCAAAAGGGCAATTTTTTTCCCGTCATTCAGACGGTTTGTCCAGGATAAAATGGACAAGAGAAGAATCATAATGCCAAAAAGAAAAGTTGTGCCGACAATCATTGCGTCGCCAAAAGGGTTTCCGTGATTGGAACCGGCGTTGATCATGCGGAAGTTCAAATCAAAACCGCTGAGAACTCCGATGCCAAGAAAAATGACAGAAAGTTTAATGCTTCGTCGATTGGCAATTTGAAGCCATTCCAAAGTTGGCAAATTAACGTTTGGGAAAAGCGAATTGCCCGGCAAAGACGATTTTCGTTTGAGACGGCTTTTTTGCATGAAATACATTCCGCCGGTCACAAATCCGATAAGAACCAATAAAGTCGTTATTAACAGGGAAATCCCATGAAGCCCGCGAATCAATTGAAAGGTTGTTTTTTCGGAAAAAAAAGTTTCTCCGACACAAAAACTTCCTGCAATCAAAAGCAAGACGAAAGGCAAAATGAATAAACCAAACTGTTTATTGGAATGAAAAATCAAACAATAAATATAGAAAAGACTTAGTCCCCAAGCCAGCAAGAGAAACCAACCTTGCATTCCGGAAACGATTTGCATATTATTTTGAAAAAGAAAATGAGAGATCAAGCAGGCAAAATGAACGAAACTATTACTGATTACAGCAACAAGAAAAAGAGCAAAAAAGTTGTCAATATTAATTTGCCTTCGAGAACGAATTAATTCCAGTCCAAAAGCAATCAAATAACCTGTTGAAAAGCAAAATATTTCGATATTACAAAGCATTTTGATTCGGCTCCTATCGTTTTGATCGAACAATAATGAGATCAAAAAAACGGATGAAATGTTTCGAGACGCTTTTCGATCCCAACCAGTTCCCCTGGGAATTTCGACAACAGATCAATTCAAACCTGTTAATCCCTGACTGTTGGTTTTGCGTAACGACGGGCGAATTAATGAAGACGAAGCCTGTCGCCCAAACGGCTTCGGGATCATTCGGCAGCAGTTGCCTGACTTGGAAAACGAGAGCCGGATTCCAACAATCTTGAGAATGATTGTCCAGAACGTTCTTTATGCTCAAGCCTTTTGGAAATTCTCGATCTTCATTTTCGGAAGCCATAACGACTGACTGATCTTTGAAGCAAGGTTTATCGCCTGTTTCGGCAACATTGAACCTTTTTAAGTTATTTTCCTGCGAAAAAAGATTTTCTGTCTTTTTTGCCTTCGAAGAAAGAAAAGGATCGCGAACCTATTTTATTGTTGGCAATTTGCTATTCTCTTACGAAATTATATCATATTTAACTGAAACTGTAAATTACGGTTTTATTAATCTCGCGCGAAACGCCAGACGCAGAGAAAAATGAGAGGAAGTTCTAAAAACTTGTTTCTGCGGACGAGACGTCCGTTCCCGGCGGGTTTTTAGAATTTCCTTTTAGTCTAAAAGAAAAAACAGAGGACGGAACGATCAGCAAGTCTTTTTAAAATAGAAAGAGTATTATGAATTTTGCAAATATGCTTGATGTAACGGCAGTTCGAGGTTGCAATCGTCAGGATGTCGAAGATATTGAAAAAATCGCCTGGGAATATCAATGTAAAGCGGTTTTTTCTCTTCCCTGTTTTGCCGCTTATCTCAAATCTCTTATCGATAAGCGTTCGCCTCAAGAAGGGATTCGTCCTTTATTGGGAGGAACAGTCGGATTTCCTGATGGCGGCGAAACAACATCGACGAAAGTTTTTCAAACGCAAGAACTGCTTTCGATCGGCTGCGACGAAATCGATATGGTTCTTAATTATGGTTTTCTTTGCTCCGGAATGTATAAGGAAGTCGTTGAAGATGTTGCCGCGGTTAAAAGAGTAATGGGCAATGTTCCGCTCAAAGTTATTCTGGAATGCCATTATTTGAGCAACGAACAGATTGTTCTCGGCTCTCAACTCGCCGTTCAAGGCGGAGCCGATTGGATCAAAACGTCAACGGGTTGGGCTCCGACGGGGGCAACTCTTGAAAACGTTGCTTTGATCAAAAAAACGGTTGGCGATAAAGTTTATGTCAAAGCGGCGGGAGGAATTCGCGATTTGGAAACGATTAAAAAAATGTATGAGCTCGGCGTTGATCGTTTTGGAATTGGCATTAAAACTTGTTTGAAAGTTTTGAACGAAATCAAAAACGAATCCTAATTTCGCTTCTTGAATTTCCATATAAACTTGAAACCTGACTTTTTGTATTCGTAAATCCGCAAGCGAATATCGGATTACGCAAAGACGAAACCTGTTGTCCATTCCGTTCCGACTTCAGAATAGTTGTTCGCATTGAAAATTTGCATTAAAAAAACGATAAACATATTTTTATAAAGGAAAAAAATGTTCTTATTCAAAAGACTGACGCTTTTATTGCTTCTAATCAATATTGTTGCTTCACAAAATCTTTTTGCAAACGATTTTCCAAATTTCATCATTCTTCCTGATTATGTCTCGACTCCAGACGGAATGGTTGTTTGTCCTGAAACAGGCGATCTTCTGGTTGCTTGTCCGAATTTCGGAGACATTTCCAGGCCGGCTTGCGTTATTCGAATCAATCAAGCGGGCGAAGTTTCCAAATGGTTCGAAGTTCCCGTTCTCGATGAAACTGGCGTTGCTCATCCAATGGGAATTGATCTTGGTCCCGACGGAACCGTTTTTCTCTGCGATAATCAAAATTGGCCGACCGGAAATGGCGAAAACGGCGAACTTAATCAGGGACGTCTGCTTCGTTTAACGATTAAAGACAACAAAGTTGCCGAAATCAAAATCGTTGCCGAAGGTTTTTCTCATCCTAACGGCGTTAAAATTCGAGACGGTTTCGCTTATGTAACTGTCAGTTGCCTTCCCAAAATCAAGTTTGCCGATTATTGTCGTCAAACCAAACAGAAAGCCGATTCGTCTGAACTTTTGTTGAGCGCTGTTTATCGATTTCCGATCGACGCCCAAAATATCAAAATAACGAATACATTGGCCGATAAAAACATTTACGCAATTTTTCCAACCTTAAATAAAGACTGCCAATACGGAGCCGACGGGATCGTTTTCGATAAAAACGGACAACTTTATATCGGAAATTTCGGCGACGGAACTATTCTTAAAATTGTTGAAAACAAAGACAAAAACCAATTATTCCCCGCGTCCGTCGTTCCTTTTGCGAAATGTCAACCGATTCCGCCGTTAAACAAAAAAGACGGAACGCCGGATGAACATTTTCTCGATAAAGCAACGAAAGTCGCTATGAGAACCGTTGACGGCATCTGTTATGATCCGACCAAAGGAGATTTTTATGTCGCGGACTTTTCCAATAATGCGATTGCTAAAGTCGATTCAACCGGAAAAGAGATTTCCTTTTTTGCTCAATCTTCTGATAACGACGGCTTAAAAGGCGAACTCAATCAGCCCGGCGAACCCTGCCTTTGGAACGGACGGCTCGCAGTAACCTGTTTCGATATGGTTTGCGACGCCGATAAAGTCAATTCCAAACATGACAAAAAGGCAACGATCGTTTTTCTCCCGTTGAATTGAGTTCCCTTCAAAATTAACAGAAAGTTTATCGATGAAACCCGATTTATTATTAGCGCATGATCTTGGAACGTCGGGAAATAAAGCAACGTTATTCGACTCCGAGGGAAAACTCGTTAAAAGTCAAACGCAAAGTTATGATCACGGAACGCATTATCATAACGGAAGCTGGGCGGATCAGCAACCCGGCGATTGGTGGCGCGCCGTCTGTCTGTCGACGCAAAAACTCCTTGAAGGAATCGCCCCAAAACGAATTGCATGCGTTTCGCTTTCCGGTCAAATGATGGGCTGTACGCCGTTGGATAAAAACGGAAATGTTCTTTATGACAGCATGATTTATTGCGATCAGCGAAGCGAAAAACAAGCTCAATCTTTGGCGACCAAAATCGATCCGGAACGTTTTTATCGGATCGTTGGACATCGGTTGGCGTCGGTTTACGCTTTAACGAAAATTATGTGGCTCCGCGACGAACATCCGAAATTGTTCAGGCAAATGAAATATTCGCTCGCCGCAAAAGATTATATTAATTATCGACTGACAGGAAAAATCGCAACCGATTACAGCGACGCTTCCGGAATGAATGCGTTTGATATTTCAACTTTTGAATGGTCGGGCGAAATTCTGAATGCGGCGGAACTTGACCGTTCGCTTTTCCCGGACGCTCGAATTTCAACAGATATTTTAGGCGAAATAACGACAGAAGCAGCACAAGCAACCGGTTTGGCCGCAGGAACGCCCGTTGCTCTGGGCGGCGGGGACGGCTCTTGTGCCGGCGTTGGCGTCGGAAGCATTTCGCCCGGCGTTGCCTATAATTATCTCGGTTCGTCCAGTTGGATTGGCTTGACAACGGAAAAACCGCTTCTTGACCCCAAAATGCGAACAATGACCTGGGCTCATTGCGTTCCGGGACTGCTTCATGCGACCGGTTCCGTTCAAACGGCGGGTTCCAGTTATGCCTGGCTGAAAAATACAATCTGCCTTTCAGAAACGGAAGAAGCGGAAAAAAAGGGACTCGACGTTTATGAATTCATCAACAGCAAAATCCAGACCGCTCCTGTTGGGGCGAATGGCGTTTTGTTTCTCCCTTATATGCTGGGCGAACGATCGCCCCGTTGGAATCCGTATGCGCGAGGCGCTTTCATCGGAATGAATCTCGCAACGAGTCGGGAAGATTTATTGCGTTCCGTTCTGGAAGGAATCACAATGAACCTCGGACTTATTGTCCGCATTTTCCGCGAACAGGTTCGCTTTGACGACATGCTCGTCATTGGCGGAGGAGCCAAAGGAGCTGTTTGGCGACAAATGATGGCCGATATTTATGAATGCCCGATCAAAAAACTCAACGTTCTGGAAGAGGCGACTTCAATGGGAGCAGCGATTATCGGCGGCGTTGCCTGCGGAATGTTTGACGATTTCTCGGCTATTGACCGTTTTATTGCCGTTGACGATGTTGTCTATCCCAACAAGGAAAATCAACGGATTTATGAAAAACTTTTGCCGATTTTCGATCAATCTTATTTCTCGTTAGTCGATATTTACGAAAAACTTGCCGATTTTTTATCAAACGATTGATTTGTGTTAAACGAAAGGAAAGAAAAAATGAGAGCCGTTGTTGTAACCGAACCGAATCTGGTTGAAATTCGCGATTTAAAAAAACCGACGCCGGGTCCTTATCAGGCGCTGGTCAAAACCGATATTTGTGCGATGTGCAACTCGACCGACGCGAAAGTCGTTTCAGGACATTTTCCTGGAATCGGACAAGATCAATATCCGCTCGTTTTAGGACATGAAGCGACGGGAATTGTTGAAGCGGTCGGCGAAAAAGTAACCAGTTTCAAAGTCGGCGACCGTCTGTTGAGCGGAATGCTTTTTGAATTTGAACCCGGTTATTCCTCCGGTTGGGGCGGATTCTGCGATTATACGCTGGCCAATGATTTCGACGCAATGAAAGCCGCCGGAATCGCCGACGAAGCGCATGGCTGCTTTGAATCGAATGAAGTTCAAAACGTTGTCCCTTCCGACATTGGCGCTGACGAAGCGGCTCTTCTCTGTACTTGGCGCGAAGTTATGGGCGGAATCGACGTTTTCAACATCAAACCGACGGATCGCGTTCTCATTTATGGCGGCGGGCCTGTTGGAATGAGCTTTGTCAAATTCGGCAAACTGCTCGGTTGGGACTGGATTGGACTCGTTGACGTTCTTGAATGGAAAAGAATTAAAGCCGTTGAATTCGGCGCAACAGCCGCTTTCGCTCCTGATGATCCGGCAATTGAAGTCGCCGGAAAATATGACGTCATTATTGACGCGGTTGGCAAACCGGGCATTATCAATCATGCCGTTTCGATGATCAAAATGGAAGGAAAAATCTGCGTTTATGGCGTTTTGGCTGAAGATTCGTTTCTTTTCGATAAATCCAGCGGCCCCTATAATTTCAATCTCATGATTCATCAATGGCCGACGCGCAAACGAGAACGCGCCTCGATGGAACCGCTTTGCAACTGGATTCGAGAGGGCAAATTATCCGCCGCCGAATTCGTAACGCATCGTTTTCCTGTCGCCGACTTCAACGAAGCGCTCGACGCCGTTAAAAGCGGTCGCGTTTTAAAATGTCTTGTCGATTTCTAGGCTGCATGCTTTAAATGCCCAAAGAGTTTTTCCCGCGCGGCGGAACAATGCAGATAATAGCGAGAACAATGCAGATAATATTTGCATCCAATTTTACCGATCACAGCAACATCATGAACGCAATTTAAATGAGAAATGAACAGCATTCGATGACGGTCAAACCTTCGCGCAGAGAAAACTTAACGAAGACGGCGTCTATCAGATTGGTTCCCTCAATTCGAACGACGGGTTACCGCGGGGCAACGATAAAGTTTTTATTATGGACGCATTAAACGGAATGCCGGCAAGTTCGGCGGGGTTCCCAGGCCAGCCAGTCAGGTTTGGCAAGACGCCAACGCAGGATACGAAAGCCTCCGACCAGAATTCCGATATTCAGTTTCTGATTCCCCCCCAATATGGAAATCGGAATACGACCGATTTAACCATAGAAATAACGTCTTCAACGCGGGAAACCAACTTCATCGTCGAACGTCCGGAAGAATAAAAATTTGCGAATTCTGTTAACGGTCGGAGTTTCGTTCTGTGCCGACCGTTTTTTATGAGGTTGCGTTCACCAGAGAGCCGCAGGGGACGCGAACGAGAGATTCTGTGTGCCATGAATGTGATCAATCAGGAGTTTTTCAATAATGAACTGTAATCAATTTTTAAGTGCCCTCTTATTTTGGACCATACTGGTCTTTTTTGCAGACGCCGCCGAAAATAGAATTGCGTTTGACTTTGAATCGGGAAACCTTGACCAGGAAAACTGGTTCGTCGTCGAAGGGAGCAATACGAAACCGATCGGATCGCGTGACCAGACATTTCATTTTTATACTCCTTACCCCAAGCAGGGTCAATATTATCTTACTCTGTTGGAAGATACCGCAGACGAACGGACGCATGAATCGAATACATGCGCGATAGAATCGCCGGTCTTTCGGCCTTCGGGTTCGGAGTTTACTTTTATGCTTGGCGGCGGGGATATTCCGGAAACCTGGCTCGCTCTTTGCGAAGTTCAGGAAAATGGCGACATTACCGAACTTCAGCAGTTTCGAGGAAAAAATGAACAGACCATGGACCTCGTGACGCTTGACATGTCCCCTTATTCCGGCAAGCCGCTTCTGTTTCGTTTTGTCGATCGCGGGACCGGTTCCTGGAGTTATCTTCACGCCGATGATTTTAAAGGAGTCGGAACTGTGGACGACGAAATGACGGAACGTCGCCGTCGTTTTGTTTTTACCGATATTTTAAATAACGAACTGGAAAGTCTGATTCAGTCGCTTCAGTCGAGTCGGGAAATGCTCTCCCAGCTTGATGAATCGCCGAAAATGTCGCAACGAATCGAGAACCTGATCGCGGAATGCAACCGTCTTCGTCATGAGAACAGCGCGACAATGACCGAACGGCGGAATCAGTGCAAGGCGCTGCGGAACCAGACCGCAACACTGGCGCGGGACATTATTCTTGCGGAACCTGTTGTCAGTGAATATCCGATTCTTTACGTAAGCCGCCCGCAGTATCCCTACGAACATCATAACACGGAAACGACCTATCAGACCGACGATATTTGCACGCATCTTATTCCGCAGTCCGGATCATCGCTGAAACTTTGGTATCCGAAAACCGGAAAAGTAAATCTGCTCCTTGACGTTCCCAAAGGAATTGTGCGCGATCCCTGTATTCATTTCGATGGTCAGCGAATTCTCGTTTCCCTCCGTTGGGATATCAATGACGATTTTCATATTTATGAACTGGATTTATCAAAATACGATTCCTCGACAGGGCCGTTAAAACGCGAGGATTTAACGCAATTAACCTACGGACCCGGCTTGTCCGATATTGACCCGCAATATTTACCGGACGGACGAATCGTTTTCTCTTCGTCCCGGGAACCCAAATACTGCATGTGCAATCGTCACATTATGATGAACCTGCATACCATGAACGGCGACGGTTCCAATATTCTCCAAATCGGTCATTCAACACTTTATGAAGGGCATTCGTCGTTATTGCCCGATGGCCGGATTTTGTATTATCGCTGGGAATATGTCGATCGAAATTTCAGCGATGCCGAAGGCGTTTGGACGGTTAATCCAGACGGTACGAATCACGCCCTGTTTTGGGGAAACAATACGGAATCTCCAGCGGCAACGGTCGATCCACATGTTCTTCCGAGCTCAAGCAGCGAATTTGTCTGCACAATGACCGCCTGTCATATTTCTCCCTGGGGAGCCATTGGCGTTATTGACCGCCAGCGGGGGCTCGACGGAAAAGAACCAGTCGTTCAGGTCTGGCCGCAGGAAGCCTGGGATTTGATCGGAACTTATACCGGCAGCAGTTACGATAATTTAATCAATCTCCATCAATTTTTTGAAGACCCGTATCCATTGGATGAAGATCATTTTCTCGCCGCCGGAACGATTCCCAAAGAGACACAGCTTCCCTCCGGAGACGGAGAAACAGATCAGCCCGGAACGACCGGAATATGGCTTCTGACCATGGACGGGAAAATGCATTTGTTGCATACGGATCCGATCGGCTGTTTCGATCCCATGCCGCTTATGACAACGGAAAAACCGCCGATTATTATCGATCGGGTCGATTTAACGAAAGAGACCGGCAGTTTTTATGTAACCGATGTGAACGAAGGTTTTGGTATGGCAGACGTCCCACACGGAATGGCGAAATATCTTCGTATTATTGAATCGCCAGAAAAACGCTTCTGGACATACCCGTCTTGGTGGGGAGTGAACGCATTGGGAGCCCAACAGGCTCCGGCCATGAATTGGGACGATTTCGGTAATAAACGAATTCTCGGAATTGTCCCCATTGAAGAGGATGGCAGTGTCTATTTTACGCTTCCTTCGGATCGCTTCGTTTATTTTCAACTTCTTGACGAAAATAAGGAAATGATTCAATCGATGCGAAGCGGGGTTATTGTCCGCCCCGGAGAAACGAACGGATGTTACGGCTGTCACGAAGACCGCCTGGAAACCCCTGTCTCGACTCAGGTCACTCAGGCCATGCTGAAAGCTCCTCAGGAAATGCAATTGGAATTCGATCGCGAGCCGTTCCTGTTTTCGTATACCGCGGAAATCCAACCGATTCTCGATCGCTATTGCGTTGTCTGTCATGACTGGCCGAGCGAAGATTCGCCCCCATTAGAGCGTCAGGCGGCGGAAAAAGTTGTTCTTTGCGGCGACTTGAATCCGATCTTTAATTGTTCTTATTGGGAAATTCGCCGGAAAAAACTGGTTCATGCCATTGGGAGTGCCTGTGCGGAGAAGTTGAAGCCGTTGGTTTGGGGGGCACGAAATAGTAAACTTCTGGATATAATGAAAAACGGTCATGATCAGGGCGGCCCCATTGATCAGGCACGCGATAAACTGGGGATTGGTCAGGTTGACCAGTCCGCTCGGGAAATGACGGCCGCCTGGATTGACCTGAATGCGCCTTATTATCCCGATTTTTCGACCAGTTTCCCGAATAACCCCTTTGGCCGTTCGCCCCTGACGTTTGAAGAAACAAAGCAGCTGACGGAGTTGACCGGCTATTCGGAGGAAACAGGGCAAATGGTTCAAGGCAACTTTGTCGAAAAACCGTTGGAGCTGAACATGTCTTTTACCCGTCCCGAACGAAGTCCCTGTCTGGGAAAATGGAATACCGAAGAATTGCAGAAATCGGAAGAATACAAGACGGCTCTGGCCCTCATTCAATTGGGAGCCGAACGCCTTAAGCAAGCCCCTCGAGAAGATATGCCCGGCTGGAAGCTCACAAATCCGATTGAAATCAAAAGGGAAGAAAAATACAAGGTTTTTCAGAAACGCGCCCGACTTATGCAAAGCGCCGCGGCTCGGGGAGAACATCTGCTGGACAAGGACAACCAGCTTCCGTTCGAGGTCTGTCTGCCACAATAATAACTGTCTGCCATAATAGCTGGATGACGCGAATAATAAGGGGGCGTCCCTGACAGCCCCCCTTTTATTATGAACAAATTATGGCCGAAAAGTTGTGTCAGGAATTTCTCAAAACCAGTTTTTTTCAATAAATGCCATTCGTAAACGTCTTAAAAATCTCTTCATGCGAACGAGACATTGGCGTTCCCAACGTTTTTTTAGAACCTTCTTTTATTGATTCGCCTGTCATATCAACAGGTAATGACAAAAGCCTGAATTATCCATTTCTTTTATATTTTCTATCATTTCTATCTTGCTTATTTTGCCCATACATCAATTATTCTATCTTTTAAATGACAATGCAGGTTTTTCAATAAAACTTGATATTTTTCTTTAAAAGTATTGACTTTTAAAAATGATTTCGTTAAGATGAAAACATTCAGAAGACCAAAAAGTCAACCTTTTTTCAAAGAAATTAAGTTTTTGGCAATCTTTTCTCTCGTTATTTTGTTTGCGTCTCAAATTATATTGACATTCCTTTTCTTTTTTTGTTGAATTGTATTCAATTCAATCAAATCATAACGAACTGACATAAATACATTGATCGGAACATGTACACACATACTAAAAACAAACCTGTATACAAACAAATATATGATTTTATTTCAGAGGGAATTCATACCGGTAAATTCGGAAATTTGGAAAAACTTCCGTCAGACGGTCAATTAATGGTTCGATTTGGCGCCTCGAGAACAACCGTTGTTAAAGCGATGCAGGAACTCAAACTGAAAGGATTGATTGATCGTCGCCCAGGCTCCGGTTCTTATGTTCGTTTGAATGACAAAAAAAGCAACAAACTGGTTTCAATGATCGTTGCCGATGTCAATGACGTTGAGTTTTTCGAATATATTTGTTCAAGCATTGCCTCGAACTGTTACAACAACGAACTTTCTCTGCTTTGGGGAACAGATTATTCGAGTATTGTAACCAATGAAAAATGCGCCATTGAACTTTGTCAACGTTATATCGATATGGGGGTTTCCGGCGTTTTTTTCGCTCCTTGTCAGCTTCCCGGCCATAATAAGCTCGACATGAACAGCATAATAACCGAAACCTTGTCCAGCGCAGGAATAACCGTTGTTCTAATGGATCGCGATATTGTTCCTTTTCCGATTCGAAGTCAATTTGACCTGATCGGCATCGACAATTATGAGGCGGGATTCATTCAAACGCAACATTTAATCGAACGCGGTTGTCGTCGAATTATTTATGCGTCGCGTCACGGAACCGTTGGAACAATGTCAGGACGATATGCCGGTTATCGTTACGCTCTGGAAATGGCAGGAATTTCTTTCGAAAAAGAATGGCATCAAATCGGAACGGCAACAGACATTGAATTTGCCAAAACAATCCTGACCCATAACCCCGACGGCATTGCTTGTTTTCATGATCCGATTGCCATTGAACTTTTAAACAATTTTCAAAAATTAAACGTTTGCGTCCCCCAAAAATTGAAAGTAATCGGTTTGGATGACGTTAAATATTCAAATTATCTGACAATTCCTTTGTCAACGTTAAGACAACCTTGTCCCAAAATCGGCGCTCAAGCTGTCGAACGAATGATTCGACGACTTCAGGGAGAAACAGGCGAACCGAAACAGATTTCGTTTTCCGCAACGTTGATTCCCCGGCGTTCAACGGATTTGGTTTGATCAAATTGTTCATCGTTTTATGTTTTTGATGAAATTGATTCGAAATTTCCCAAAATGCGACTCGAAAAGAAAAGATCGCAAAACGATTCGGAATATTTCGAAAAATGCTCATTTTTCGTTACTTCCTATAAGGACAGAAAGGGCTTGAGCAGCAAATTCCTTATACGAAGACCATTACATTTTATATTGCTCTATCCGAAAGGAAAAAGAATGAAAAAGAATTTTGGTAAATTGGGGGGGGGGGGCAATCTGGGCTTCACTCTCGTTGAACTCCTGGTTGTCATTGCAATCATTGGAATTTTAATCGGGCTTCTTTTGCCAGCCGTTCAAGCGGCTCGAGAAGCGGCGCGTCGAATGCAATGCACAAACAACATGAAACAAATCGGTCTTGCGGTTCATAATTTTCATGATACCAAATCCGGCCTTCCGCCTGTTTGTATTTCTCCTTGGCGAATGAGTTTTTTCCCGTTGATTTTCCCTTATATGGAACAACAAAATCTTTATGATCTCATTACAAACTCGCATGATACCTATTTGAATCGAACCGGGGAATATGTTTGTCCGTGCGGCGATTGTTGGTGGGCGAATCCATTGACGGAAGAACAACGCTCTTCATTAGGGTCTGTAACAACCTTTTTCTGTCCGACGCGCGGTCGAAAAGCGCCGTCAGTAACATCAATGTCAGGAAATCATCCTTATGACGGCCCAACAATGGATTATGCCCTTCCCGTGTCTGTTGATCCCAGTAACTCGACAGAAGATTGGCTTCCCTGGAATTATTCGAATGAAGGTCCCGATCAGGGAATCCGGGTTTCCAGTCCATTCCGCAAAGGGAAATATACGCAAGTCAATGGCGACCAAATCATCAGCAATTGGTCCCTTCGCGATACATTCAGTTACTGGAAGGATGGAACGACGAATCAGATTATTTTGGGCGAAAAACATTTCTGCAAAACTTATGACGTCGGATTTTTCGATGGTTCAACGACGGCCGAAGGAACTTATCTCTGTGTTCGAACAGGCGGCGGGGGTTGCACAAATATTACGCGAACATTTTATGACGCTCGATATGGTTATCAATATCAGACTTACGCCGAAGATTATGACGCGACCAACAATCCGGAACCGCAACTCTGGTTCGGCGAAGCTCATTCAGGAACATCTAATTTCCTTTATGGCGACGGTTCTGTTCACGCAATCAGTTTGACAACTTCTCCCGAACTGTTGAACAAACTTTCCTGCGTTAAAGACGCAGAAGCGATTTCGCTTCCGTAATTTTTTTCTTATGGTTTTTTTCGTTAAGAAGTTATTAACAAAATTTGATACTTAAAAGAAACAGCAGCTTTTACTAAGTTGTTGTTTCTTTTGAAGCAATAAAAAACTGTTAATTTAAATATTTCCTTTGATATTTTTCAGAGATTCATTTATGAAACACAAAAATCTTTTTCTATTACTAACAATCGCAATCGTTGCGTTTGTTGGTTGCGGTCCGAATAATACAGGTTTGACAGGAAAAGTCTCTTTTTCGGATGATCATTCTCCTTTAACCAAGGGGATCGTCATATTGGATGACGGTTCTCATGTTGCGAAAGGTCCGATTCAACCGGACGGAACTTTCAAAATGGGATTTGAAAAAGCGGGAAATGGCGTTCCGCCAGGAACCTATAAAGTTTATATTCAAGGCGCTGTTGACGTCGAACCCGAAGAACATGAAGATCAAGACGGGAAAATGGTCTCGTCAACAATGCTTTCTGATGCGACTTTTCTTATTGACAAAAAATTTACAACGCGAAAAACAACAGATATTGAAGTTACAGTAACCAAAGAAGATCAGGTTCTGGACATTGTAGTTGATCGGCCTTCCAAATAATTCTTCAAGGAAGTTCTAAAACCAGGGTTTTGCCACAAATTCGATTCGGGAAATGTCGTAAAACCCGGATTCCGTCGGACGAGCGTCCAGCTTCCCAAGTTTTTAAACTTTCTTGAATTCTTTTTGATCGATAAAAACAGACATAAAAAATTACAGGAGAATTTCGAATGAAAAAATGCCTTATAACGATATTATTAGTTTCCGCTTTTTTAGCGTTGGAATGTTTTGAATCGGTTGCGAACGGTCAAACGGTTGTTCGGGACGGCATAAGTTATCGAACGATTTCAGCGAAGGAATATCGCGACAAAATGAAAGCGGGTTGGATTGGTCAGATAGCGGGCGTTTGTTGGGGCGCTCCAACCGAATTTCATTATCAGGACGTTATTATGCCGGCGGATAAAATGCCGCTTTGGAAACCGGAAATGATTAATGACGCTTTTGGTCAAGACGATCTTTATGTCGAAATGACCTTTCTCCGTTCCATGGAAGAACATGGGCTCGACGTTTCCATTCGTCAGGCCGGAATCGATTTTGCCAACAGCGAATACGGCTTGGCTCACGCGAATTATTTTGGGCGTCGCAATCTCCGACTCGGCATTGCCCCGCCGGACAGCGGACATCCAAAGTTTACAGAACATTCGGACGACATCGATTATCAGATCGAAGCCGATTTTTCTGGTTTGATTTCGCCTGGAATGCCGAATAATGCGATTAAAATGGGCAACGTTTTTGGTCGATTAATGAATTATGGCGACGGAATGTATGCCGGGATTTTTGTCGGCGCAATGTATGCGGAAGCGTTTTTCGAAAAAGATATGAAAAAAGTAATCGAAGTCGCTTTGGAAAGTATTCCCGCCGATTCCCAATATGCGGAAATGGTTCGCGATATTCTGAAATGGTATGAAGAAGAACCGAACGATTGGGAAAAAACCTGGGAAAAAATCAACGCCAAATATCAACATAATCCCGATTATCGTCGCTTTGCATGCGATCCAGGAACATTCAATATCGATGCAAAAATCAATGGCGCCTATATTTTAATGGGAATGCTTTACGGTCAGGGCGATTTGGATCAAACGATTATCATTTCTGCCCGTTGCGGTCAGGACAGCGATTGCAATCCGTCGAATGCGGCAGGCGTTTTGTTTACTTCGCTCGGTTTTTCCAAACTTCCTGCGCGATTTTCCGAAAAATTGGATGAAACGCGAATCTTCAGCCATACGGCTTACAATTTTCCCGCTTTAATTGACGTTTGCGAAAAACTGACTCTTCAAGCCTTGAAAAACTCAAAGGGGTTTGTTGAGAAAAATGAACAAGGCGAAGAAATCTTTTTCATTCCTGTTGTCAAACCGGAACCGGGACCGCTTGAACAGAGTTGGGATCCCAAGCCCGCCGAAGAAAGCAAATTTACAGAAGAAGAGCTCAAAAAGATAACCTGGACTGATCCTGTTTTGAATATGGGAAAATATGTCAATGAACTTTTTCCCGATTGGTCGATTCGACTTTGCGGTCCCGATATGCATCCGGGCATTCGAGAAAACTGGCTCGGCCGCGACAAAGTTTTGATGACGCATCCTTTTGATAATGAAACCGGTTGCGTTCTGTTTAAAACGGTTGAACTTCCGAAAGGAAAATCGAAACTTGAACTCGTCGTTTCGCATCATCCGGATACCGATTGGCAATTGATCGTTCGAGTCAACGACAAGGTTTTAAAAGACGTTATTGTCAATAAAGCGCTTGACGATGAGAAAGGTTGGGCTCATTTGGACGTCGATCTTTCCGAATTCGCGGGGCAAACGGTCAATCTTGAACTGGAAAACAAATCAAACGACTGGTTCTGCGAAGCTGCTTATTGGGCTGAAATCAATATCAAGAACTTCTAAAATAATCCGACTGATAGACAAAGAATCTAAATATGCTAAAATGTCGATTAAGTTAAGATGTTTTCTTTCATCTTAACAGCAATACATTATTATTCGTTTCATTATTTTCCCGATTTTTGACATTTTGGGGAAATATTGTTGAATTGATATACTCAAAAGAAGTTCTAAAACCCCTTCGGAGCGCGGATGTCTTGTCCGCAAGCTCTGGTTTTAACGATTTTATCCGAAATACCTTTGTTGAAAAACCTGGATTTTTAGAACTTTTTTCAAACGATCAATGTTCTCGTTATTATTTATCTCGCTGAAACGCCTCGGCGAGAGATAACTCAACCCTGTTGAAAACTTCAGATTTTTCTGTTCTTAAGCTCAAATAACAGTAATATCCTTTGGTTTAGCCTCTCATCTGCCGCCAGCCCCGGCATCAGATCAACTTTCGCAATCATAATGAAATTAAGGAGACTCTTTCAATGAAGCGTCGGGAATTTTTAGAAACAACGATAACAGGAGCGGGATCCGCAGCTTTAGGCGGACTGTTGCCTGTTCATTCCTCCAATGCGAATGAATCCCCAACAAGAATTCAGCCCAAAACCCCTTTATCAACCGATCCTTGCGCCATTGTTCGTTTAACAGAACAAATCGAATGCTCCCGTATCGGTTTAGGAACCGGCGTTCATGGCGGAATGCGAGCCTGTAATATGACTCGAATGGATCGCAAAGAAGCGCTTGATGTCTTTCGTTTTGCTTATGACAGCGGAATTCGTCTCTTCGATCTTGCTGATCTTTACGGAACACATGATTTATGCCGCGAAGCGCTTGCGGGTAAACCGCGCGACAGTTATACAATTTTTTCCAAAATTTGGTGTCATCCGGGCGCTCTTCCAGAAAACGAGCGTCCAACCGCCGATGTTTTGATTGAACGATTTTTAAAAGAACTTGACACTGATTATATCGACTTGATTCAAATCCATTGCATGATGGACGATCAATGGGATAAAAAGTTTGCGCATCAATTTGAACCTCTTGAAAAACTTAAGGAAAAAGGCTTAATTCGGGCGCATGGCGTTTCGATTCATGCTCTTTCCGCGTTAAAAAAGGCCGCTGTTCATCCTTGGGTCGATGCTCTTCATACAAGATTGAATACAGCGAATACGCGAATGGAAGGTTCGATTGAAGAAAATGTTGAAGCGATCAATACAGCTCATCAAAACGGCAAAGGCGTTATCATTATGAAAGTTCTCGGCGAAGGGGCGATTCAGGATCCGCTCGAACGCAAGAGATCAACAGATTTTGTAACTCGACTTCCTTCAAAAGACGTTATGGTTGTCGGTTTTGAAAAACGTCAACATGTAACCGAATTCTTGACCAATGTTGCGGAAACCCTCAACGCAATGGAAACAGAAATGAATGCGTCCAAATAAAAGCAACGGATTTTTAATTCCATAGAAATCCCGGATCATACCCGTTCACGGGAATTTCGTTGAATTCAAGAAATAGCGGCCGCGGTTAAATAGACAGCGTTTTCCCCAAATTTTGTAATGATATTGGCAATTTTCGCGCAGCGACGCGACAGCGCGGCGGAAACGCAAAGATGCTTTTCTTTTTGGAACTTCCGATTTCGTCATTAATTTAAATCGCTTTAAAACGGCGGTTCCATTAAAAAATATTCGTTTCCGTCGCTCGTTTGAGGAGTTTTTATTCTCGTCGCCGCGCTGCGCGAAAATCCTTTTTTAAAAGGAATTTCGAACTTGATCGCGCAAAAAAATCATTGTGAACGGATCCCCTGATCGTATTGGTTCGCCGCTCTGACGTCAACCGGGAATAACTGAAAGCGAAATCTGTCGGCAATTCGCTTTCGTTTTCAGTTTCATTGAATAATCGATTTTTGATAACGAACTCCAATAACAAATTTCATGCAGATTGATTTTGTTTCTTAATTCGATTGCCGAATCGTTTTTATCAGCGACTCAACTTGCTCAACCATTTGATCCCAAGGTTGATTATTATTGATGACAAAATCGGCAAATTTCTTCTTTTCTGACAAGGGCATTTGCGCCGCTTCTCGATTTTTGAACTCCTGACGCGACCAGTTTCTTTTTCGAACACGATTCCAACGCGTTTCTTCTTCCGCTTCGACAAAAATCAGATAATCTGCCATTTTATGCCAACCGGCTTCGAGAATTAAGGGCGCATCAAGGATAACGAACTCTTTTTTTCGGGCTTCAAACGTTTGCCGTTGCTTTTCGAGTTTTCGCGCTATTTCCGGATGAATCAACGCATTAAGAAACGCCAGATTTTTTTTGGCTTCTTCAGTCGAAGCAAAAACCAAATCCGCCAAAAGTTTTCGATTTATCGAATAATTATCAATATTTTTTTCGATAATTCCGGCAGAATCATTTCCCATTTCAGAAATCTGTTGTTGATTGTTGACGTTGTTCTTTTTCTCGATTGAGTGTTCGAAAATTGCTGTCCCAAATCGTTCTAACAGTTTTTGTTTAATATAAGATTCCTGAAGAGTTAAATGACCGGCGCGATCAGCGTCGAGAATAGGGGCTCCTTTTTTCACAAAAATAGAAGAAACCGAACTTTTGCCGCTTCCAATTCCGCCAATAATTCCAACGACTTTCATTTATATTGACAATATTTCTGTTTGATGAGTTTGTTGAGGATTTTCATTCATTTTAAGAAACGTTAAGGCTCCAGGGAACCGCGACCTCGCTTTTGAATGCAAAAAGCCAGCTCATTTTTCTGACAAATCCAACCGCGACAATTTGACGAACCGCATAAACAATGAATTGCCGCTTTCCAGTCCCAACCATAATCGATTGTTAATTGTTCATTTTTCGCTATTTCTCGAATTGTATGAAGCCAGAGTTCATAAACTTTTTCATTCGTTTCTTCATTCGTTATTTCCCATTCGATCAATTCGCAATTGGGTTCGCAAGAATGATTGACAAAACGATAAGGTTCTTCCGGTTCAAGCGCTCCGTCGCCAAACGACATACAATAATCGGAACGATAATCGGAAGAATGAATTGTTCCCTTGATGCGGCCAACCGGTTGATTCGCTTTGAAGGCAACTGCCGCGAAAACTCCGTTTCCGCAATGCGTTAAAGCAATATAAACTTGATCATATTTTTGGCGATGAAGCAATTTGGGCGGTCGATTTTCCATTTTTCGTTCCAATAACCTTTCCAATAACCTTTTCCTTAAGGACAACCAATCCGTAATATTTAACTCGCAAACTGAAATGACGGTTTTATTTATCTCTCGCAGAGACGCTTCAGTCGCAGAGAAAGAAGAAAATGGGGCAGGAAAATTTTATGTTTTTAAGTCGATTAGACAAAGTTCCTTTTTTAATCCTTTTCTCCCAGCATCTTTGCGTCTCCGCAAGATTAAAAATAAACCTCTGCGAGATCAATAAAACAATCAAAGCAACGATAAAAATAGCCCACAGGATCGACAGCATTGAAAGAAAAAATACTCAAACTTGTTGAAGCAAATCTGTTAATTTTCTCAAAAAACGTTGAAATCGGAGTTGCAAGTCCTTCTCTATTAAGCTGTTGCAAAAGGTTCAAAATTTGTTATTCAATCCGTTGGACAATATTCAAAAGGTTCAAACTGTTGATTATTAAACTTTTCGCGGTTTTTGTAACGTTTTGGAAATTTTCGCGCAGCGGCGCAGTGGCGCAGCGGAAACACAAAAACGCTATTTTTTGGAACTTCCGATCTCGTCGTTATTTAAATCGCTTTTGAAACGGCTGTTCCATTGGAAAAAGATTCTTTTTCGTTGAAAGATATTCGTTTTCGTCGCTCGTTTTGGGAGTTTTTATCCTGTTCGTTGCGCCGCCGCATCGCTGCGCGAAAATCCTTTTTTAAAAATTTATCGCTGCGCGAAAATCCTCTTTTCCGACGGATAATGTTCGATTCTGTGTCGCGACAAGAAAAATCAGCGAAAGTTCCGATTGGAAAAATTCCCCATAAATCAAAAATCAGGGAAAGCACAGTTGATTAGGAAGTTCTAAAAAACCAGATTTTTCAATAAACACATTTCGGATAAAGTCGTTAAAACCAGTTCTTGCGGACGAGACATCCGCGTTTGTTAGGTTTTTTTGAACTTCCTGATTATCTTTCGATTTACAAACAGTCAATTCCAAAAAGCCTTATTATCAAATTGGTTATAATGAACTGACTTCATTTCCATTTCGACTGGCGCTGGAATGAAGAATTTCAGCTTGACTCGAATCGCTGACAAAACGGACAGAACCGTCCGCAAAACCAAATTGAACGCCGTTTGCATGATGACTCGAAAAGGATCCGGAACTGTAAAATTGACGATAACGTTCCCAAAGAGCGTCCTTTTTGTTTTTGATGACGTTTAAGGACCATTCAAGATTTTTCGAACTGACATAAATCGTTGAACCATAAAAAGAATAAGCGCCTCGAACCCAGGCAAAATAACCGTCATAATCTTGATGAGAAATTTCTCCCAGCGCAAAAGTATTGGAAAGCCCGTCCGTTATGCCAGAAAAGGAAACTGTCTTGTTTTCGAAAAAAAGCCCATTGTTCGCATTGGGTCCCGCGCCATAAGAACCGCCGTTTTCTTCAAACGTTCGAAGAACGGAATATTCGGAATTGGTTCGAGCATTTATTCCAATGGCGCCCGAAATTCCGTAATAATGGGCGGTTACGCAACCGATTTCCTGATTGTATTTTTTCATGCTTGACTCGAAAACAGGACAACTCGGACAAAGAAACGCGGCAACCTTTGTTTTGGCAAGCGTTTCATTTCCTTGATATTCGTCTCTGTTTCCTTCGTTTTCTTTGTAAGCATTGAGAAAATCGACGTTTTGATAAATTGATGATTGTTCCATAAAGGGAAGAACTCTTACAAGAATCCCGAGTCCCTGACTTTCGTTATTTTGAAAATTCAACCAGGCTTCTGGCGGCAAAGTTCGATAAATGTCATGATAACCATGAAAAGCGAGCAGAAGCTGTTTGATATTGTTACTGCATTGCATTCGTCTGGCCGCTTCTCGAGCAGCCTGAACGGCGGGCAAAAGAAGTCCGATAAGAATTCCGATGATCGCGATAACAACAAGAAGTTCGACAAGAGTAAAACCAATGGTCTTTTTGTTGGGAATCTTCTTTTTCACAAAATAACCTCTGCTGTTCGTTAATATTATTCTAAATGGCAAAGATACCGAAACCGATCAGGCGGCAAGTTTTGACGTTTGTAACCGCCTGTTGTCAACTGATTTGCGTCTAACGTTCCGGAATTTACAACGGGCTTGAATCGAACATTTTATCTTTGATTCGTTTGAAAAATATTTTATCCATTTTCTTCTCTGGCTCGCGGCAAGATTAAAACTAACGTTTTTCTTTGATCTTATAAAGAAATAATCTTTTCATTTTCGGGATAAATGACCCCTATAATGTTCATTTTGTCGCTTTATTGTCGTTCTTTCGATTTTCCCAAAGCAACAAAGGACAGAATCTCTTTCCGTTGTTTTTCGGTTCATTCAACAAACGATCCTTAATTATTATAATTGCAAACAAAATAACGTCAAGAATTACGAATAATATTTGGTTGTATCCTTGACTTGATAAAAAAACAAATCTAAGCTATAATGAACTCTATTCTGTTGTTAAAACCTTTTGTCTTGTTTCTGCAATAATTTCAGAAAGCCGAAACTCTTTTCCGATTGAAAAGATTGATTTTTGTTTTTGCAACCCAATAACATTGAGCGGCTTATTGAGGCTAAAACTTTTGCTTGATCCGGATTTTTGTAGCGTTTTTAACAAAAACGAGCAATAAATTCAGAAAAATCGCGAATTTGGTCTTTTTTCAAAAGCCGAAAAAAGATATAAGCTCAAACTGTTAATGACGGTTTGTCAATCTCTTGCCAAGGCGCCGAAAACATTCCCCCTTTGGCCTTTGCGAGATAAAAAAACAATAGGGACGTTTACGCTTTGAGTCGTTAATGTCAGGAAAACAAAGATTGAAGAGTTGAAATCGTCTTTTTTATCAAAATAATACTCATTTCGCTAAAATATTACGGATTTTCAATAGAACCAGAAAAATCCCAAAATAACGGAAGGATCGCCAATGAATTCTGTCGATATTAATGGAAAAACGATTTATATTCTGGATGCTTACGGATTGATATATCAGGTTTTCCATACGATGCGCGATATGTCAAGTCCGCAAGGGGAACCAACCGGAGCAACTTTCGGTTTTATTCGGGATATTCTGGCTCTTTTGACAAATTATCGCCCGGATTATCTTTTTTGTGCCTTCGATTTACCGAAACCAACTTTTCGTCATTCGATTTTTCCTCAATATAAAGCCAATCGAGACGAAATGCCTGACGATTTAAAGTTGCAAATTCAATTTATCCGGGAGTTTTTGTTTGCCGCTGGAATCAAAATCCTCGAATTGCAAGGATATGAAGCCGATGATATTATGGCAACCATTGCGATTCAAACAGCAAAACAATCGGGAAATTGTGTTCTTGTAACAAGCGACAAAGACGCAAGACAACTTATTTCAAGTCATATCCAGCTTTACAACATTCGTAAACAACAATTTTATACGGAAAAAGAACTTTATGAAGATTGGGGAATTCGCCCGGATCAAGTCATTGATTTTCAAACAATGGTCGGCGATATGACGGACAATATTGCCGGAATTCCCAAAATCGGCGTTAAAACAGCCTCAAAACTTCTTCAGGAATTTGGTTCGCTTGAGAATATTTATCGAAACATTGATCAACTGAAAGGAGTTCAAAAGTCTAATATTGAAAATTCGAGAGAGATAACGAATATAAGCCGCCAACTTGTTCAACTTAAAACAGACGTTCCTATTGATATCGATTGGAGTCGGGAAAAATTGTCCGGCGTCGACCCTGATTATTTGCTGCAACTTTTCAAATATTTCGGATTTAAATCGTTGATTCCTCAAATCGAAAAGTTGACGCAAAAACTCGGAAAATCTTCTCTCCCGGAACTTTATTCGTCAAGCGTTTTATTAAACTCATTTGAACGCAACACGAAAAATCTTTTTTCCTATTCGCCCGATTTAACGTCTTCCAACGAGAACAATTTATCTCAAAATGAAAAAACCGTCATCGAAAACAATTTTCAGGAAAACGAAGAATTTGATCTCTCAATGCCGCTTTTTCTTTATCGGAATCAAAATATCAAATCGTTAAACAATAACGACTTAAAAAACTTCGAGGCTTCATTGGATTCGAATTCCAGGAGCGATCATTTCGATCATTTATTGAACAGCAATATTTCAAAAAAACTTTTTCAACTCCTTTCACAAAATACAGACAACGCTTTCAGAAAGACCGAAAACACTCAAAATCCGTCGTTCCAGCAACCAACGTTTTTTCCTGAACTTCCGGAACGAAACATCGAAATATTCTCCGCTGAAAACCCTCTTGTTGGGACACCTCAATATCATTTGATTGATTCGAACGACAAATTTAACGATTTTTGGAAACTTTTGTCCCGTCAAACCTTTTTCAGTATTGACCTTGAAACAACAAATATTCATCCTCGTTTTGCCAAGATTGTCGGCATTGCAATCTGTTTTGATGCGCAAAACGCCTATTATTTGCCCTTTCGCGGTCCGCTTGGTTCTGAAACGCTTAATGAAACGGAAATCCTTGAAAAACTTCGATCTGTTTTGGAAAATCCTCATATTCTCAAACTTGGGCAAAATATTAAATATGATTGGATTGTTTTAAAAAATTGCGGCATCTCCCTTCAAGGCGTTGTTTTCGATACAATGATCGCCGATTATCTTCTCCATGCAGGCAGTCGAAATCATAATCTCGACGATATGGCCGAAAATTATCTGAATCACAAAACAATCAAAATCAGCGAACTTATTGGAACCGGAAAAAATCAAAAACAAATGGACAGCGTTCCAACGACTGTCGTTGCGGAATATGCAGGCGAAGACGCTTTGATTCCCTGGTTGCTCTATCCCATTCTCATCGAAAAGCTTAAAGAACAGCCCGGACTTTTAAAACTGTTGACCGATTTAGAAATCCCTCTCATCAAAATCCTTGTTGAAATGGAGTTTACGGGAATCGCCATCAATTCGGATCATTTTAAAAAACTGGCTGTTGAATTTGATAATCGTTTGAAAGAAATCGAACAACAGATTCATCTCATGGCAAAAGATGTCGATTCTGATGAATTTTTCGCAATGAATTTCAACATTAACTCAACGCAACAGCTTCAACGGATTCTGTTTGACGATCTTAAACTTCCTGTAATCAAAAAAACGAAAACAGGCCGCAGCACAGACATCGAAGTTCTTGAAGAATTGGCCAATCTTCATCCTTTGCCGGAAAAATTGATCGAACATCGCCATTTAACAAAACTTAAAGGAACCTATATTGACCCGCTCCCGATTCTTGTTCATCCCAAAACGCAACGAATTCATGCGTCCTTTAATCAAGTTGTAACGGCAACTGGACGCTTGAGTTCCAGCGATCCCAATCTTCAAAACATTCCGGTTCGTAACGAGGAAGGCAAAAAAATCCGACAAGGTTTTATTCCGGATATTTCAAAGGGATTCGACTGCATGCTCTCCTGCGATTACAGTCAAATTGAACTTCGCGTTTTGAGCCATTTTTCCAACGACGAAAATCTTAAAGCAGCTTTTTTCAATGACTTGGATATTCACAATCATGTTGCAAGCACAATTTTCAATGTTCCGGCTGATTCCGTAACATCAGAAATGCGTCGCAAAGCAAAAGCGGTCAATTTCGGGTTGATTTATGGACAATCCGCTTTCGGACTCTCCAAATCAATCAACATTCCCAGAGAAGAGGCTGCCGCTTATATTCAAACTTTTTTTGATACTTATCCTGGAATTCAGTTTTTCTTCGACACAATTCTTGAAAACTGCCATCGAAACGGTTATGTTCAAACGCTTTTAGGAAGAAAACGTCAAATTGAAGGCGTTCGCGGTCCTCGCGGAACGCAACAGTTAAATATGCCGGAACGAACCGCGATCAATACAGTCATCCAGGGTTCCGCTGCCGATTTAATGAAACTGGCAATGCTCAATGTTTATCGACGTCTCTATAAAACAGCCTCTGGAACAACCCCCTTTCCTTCCGCAAGCTCGGATTCGAATTCCATTCTGGACAAAGAAAAGCCTTTCGCTCCGAAAAAAACGCAAATGCTGCTCCAAATTCATGACGAACTTGTTTTTGAAACAAATCGAAACGACGTTGAAGAATTGAAACAAATCGTCATAACCGAAATGGAACTCGGGCAACCGTTATCAGTCCCCTTAAAAATCGACGCTGACATCACAAACAATTGGGGAGATATTTAGGAAAATTCCTCTGCAAAAAACAAATATCGGGAAGTTCTAAAAACCCGGATTTTGCAACAATCTCAAATCGGTAAACGTTGTTAAAACCAGTTTTGCGGACAAGTCGTCAGCGATCCTAAGAGGGCGTTAGAACTTCATTAGATGATTGTCTCAGCGTCTGAATTGAGATAATCGAGATAAGACGAAAGAATCTGGACGTTTACTGTCTGAATAAACAAGATTGGCGATTAAATATTGATTTTTTTGCCATAATTCTTCCAGCGGTTATGGAGCCACCAATATTGGTCCGGCGCTTGACGAATGCTGTTTTCAAGACTTGTTGTAAACCATTGCGTCAATTGTTTGATTGAAGTCAATTCTTCCGGGCGATTTCGAGGATCAAGGGTCGCCGCAACGGTCATATCGAACATCATTGGACGGTCGTCTCGACGCGTCGCATGACAAACGACCATCGGAGCATCATATTCAATAGACAAAAGCGCCATTGCTTTATAAGCAGACGCCGGTTGATCGAAAAATTTGACCCAACAGCCTTTCGGTCCCGCTGACTGATCTGCCAAAAAAGCCATTGTTCCGTTATTTCTCAAAACTTCCAGAATATCTTCATAACCTCCATTTTTTGAAATCAAAAACTGACCCGTCGATTCGCGAAACTCTTTAATATATTGATTCAAAAATGGATTGTCAATCGTTCGGGCAACAGAAAAAGTTGGATATCCAAACAGACCAAGAATATAACCGCCCAATTCAAAATTTCCGAAATGACCTGTTATGATAATGAGCGGACGATTATCATGAATCATTCGAAGAATTGACGAACAATTAATCAAACGAAAATGCCGCCACCAATTATGTTCATTAATCATTCGAGGAGCCAAAGCGACTTCGCAGGCCAAAAGAAACAGATGTTTCCACATTTTTCGAATGAGTTGTTTCCTTTCTCGTCGCGTTAAATGAGGAAATGCGTTGGTCAGATTTTTATTAAGAATTTTTCTTCTCAACGGAATAAAATCGGTAAAAAGTCCCGCCAGGCAAGCGGCTCCCCGTTCGCAAGATTCCAAAGAAAGAGATTGGACAAAACAAATAATAATTCGAACAAACAAATAAACGAGATATTTACAAAAAAGATTCAATGTTTTTTTCACAGTTTTCATTTGACTTGATCCAAATTAAATTCGATCGTTGCTTTGGTTTCTTCATAAAAAAAGTTCTATCTTGTCCTATATCAATGATAATCAAATCCGTCAAAAAGTCCAGATCGAGGTCAAGTCTGTCCATGATCGGAATAAATCTCAATCGACGGAAACGGTCAACGTTTATAACCGGCAAACGAAATCATTATCGAACGACAAGATTAGGTTTTTCAATTGTAACGGTTGATTTGGGAGCAACGGAATAGACTAGCCAAACATTGGACCCGATCACAGAATCATGACCGACAACCGTTTGACCGCCTAAAATTGTCGCATTGGCATAAATGACAACATTATCTTGAATCGTTGGATGACGTTTCGTTCCGCGAACAATTTCGCCATTTTCATCTTTGGGAAAGCTCAAAGCTCCAAGCGTAACGCCCTGATATATTTTAACCCAATGACCTATTTCGCAGGTTTCGCCAATAACAACGCCTGTTCCGTGATCAATGAAGAAATGTTCGCCAATTTTTGCGCCGGGATGAATATCAATCCCGGTTTGAGAATGAGCCCATTCGGTCATGATTCGGGGAATGAGAGGGACTCCTAATTCATGCAGCGCATGAGCAAGGCGATAAACGGTTATTGCTTCCAGACCGGGATAACAAAAAATAACTTCATCGAACGAACGACAAGCGGGATCTCCGACATAAGCTGCTTCAACATCGTTGGCCAGAATTCGACGCAATTCCGGCAGTTTTTCCAGAAAATCGCCCGCCTTGTTTTGACCGAGTTTGTCAAAATCGAACTTTTTTTGCGGCGTACATTCAACATTGGATCGATTGCCATGACAAAAAGCTCGCGATATTTGCGTCTTAAGCCGTTCAAAAATCCGATCAATCAAATCGCCAACATAAAAGACAATATTATTTGTATCCAAACGATCTCGATGTCGATAGCCCGGATACAAAATTTCCATTAAATCGTTCAATATTCCAACGATTTCTTCTTTATTCGGAAGCGGACAATGATCCAAATGATGAGTCGAACGGACTTTCATATAGGAACGAACAAGCTCGGATGTCAGCTCGGGAAGTTTAATTTTAAAATTTTGATCCAAATTCATTACGAATATCGTCCTTTATTCTATTTATTTTGAAATATTTGGCAACGCTATTCCGTTCGTTGAAAAAACGATCAGGGAATCTTTTTTCTTCCGTTTTTTCCGGAGTCTTATCAATTCATCTGAATATAGAACAGAGGTTGTTTGTAAAGTTTGACCTTTTTGAACAACAAAAACAATTTAGGTTATCTTTTTGATGTTAATCGATTTATTATTCTCCGCAAGAGGACGAATTTATTTTGATAAACAATTTGATTCCTTTTTTTCCAATTTTTTATTTTATGCCAATATTGATCCAAACGAAATCAATCGGATTTATGATTCGTCCTTCGGTTTTGGATCGGAAAGTCAAAGATCAAAAATTGCCAACAGGTTTTGCGTTTAAGTTTTGTCGATTGACATTGGATCGACTTCCATTTCGAGTTATCCCAATCGCCAATAGAAAAAACGAAACAATAATAATCAAAATGATCAGAATAAAACGTCTTGTCTTGCAAAAGGGACATTTGAATAAAAGGCTTCTTATAACAACAATAACCTGAAAAATCATCGGAACAAAATATCAAAAACTCAAAAAAAGGTTTGTAAACATGAAAAAAAAACAATATTTTTTTTGGCTCCTTGCAACAATAATTTTGTTGACCCATTCATCAATCAAGGCCAACGATGAACTCAACGACAAGGAAATTCAGCATTTTAAAATTTCCGGAACGACCGTTCAAGCAAGCTCAACGGATAATCTTGATTCTTATTCCAGAACAGATTTCAATAATTCTGAAAAGGAATCGGAAAAAATTCTCCCGAATACGCGAATATTGATTCTGTATGAAAATATTCTGGTTGGCAAAATCAATTCGGATAAAAAAGGAAAATTTCAATTGAATGGTTTGCGAAAAGGAGATTATATTCTTTTCGCAAAAAATGACGAAAACGATTTATCGGGAATCGCCTGTTTTTCGTTGACTTCCGATCAGCCGCAAAACGAGGAAATTCGACTCCGGTTAACCAACGACTCAACTTTGGATGATTTTTTCCGGGAAAAATGGAATGATCAACGAATAACGCGCGGTCAAATGCCGCATTATCAATATCATGACGAACCGGGAGAAGCTCTGGAAACTCCCCAACAAATGATGATGTCTCATCGAAACCATATTCATGTTTTTCATCATAACGATCTTGAGCAATATGGCGGAATGCATTATGGCATGTCGACAGGATGTCATTGGGGAAGTTGGCTTGCTGCCGGAGCGTTGAGCGCTGCCATTGTTGCCCTGGCCGTTGAAGACGATGTTTCGCCGGAAAAATAAAAAGCGAAACTTGATAACTCAAACTTGAAATGACGGTTTATTGAGCCCTCGCAGAGATTAAGTTGAGGGTTGAAAGTTGAGAGAATTTTATTAATCTCTCGCTGAAACGCTAAGCAAACGGAAAAATGGATTCAGAACACAAATCATTTTTTGATTCGTTCGAAAATGATTTTAGACTTACATAATCCCGTTTCTTCTTGATCAACGATCAATTCTCCCCGGCGTCTCTGCGAGATATAAAAATAACAGGGACGTTTATCCTTTGAACCATTGATATTCAAAACAAGCGATTGAACAGTTGAAAATTGTCTTCTTAGCCAAAATAATGCTCAAATTGCGAAAAGGAAGTTCTGAAAACCTGTTTTTTACAATAAACTTCATTCGGAAAACGTTGCGAAAACAAGTTCCGGCGGCAAGACGTCCGCGTTCCCTGCGGATTTTTAGAACTTCCTTAAAATATTATCTATTTAAACATTTTTACAAGACGGCTTAATTCTTTGAACTTTTTATTTTCTGCGGTTATCCCCCATTCGAATAAAATGGACTCAACCGTTGTCAGAATGGCTCCTGATTTTTCCAGACGTTTCAATGCCGTTTCATGTTTCAAAAGAGTTGAGGCGTTAAGAGCATCAACAGGCAGAATAACGTCAAATCCCTGATCAAGCAAATCCAAAGCTGTTTGTAAGACGCAAATATGCGTTTCGATTCCAACGATTACAATTTGTTTTGTTGAAGGCCAATTCGCAAATTGTTGACGAACTGCTTCATTTCCAAAACAACTGTATTCAAGTTTTGGAATGAACTCAAAGTCGTCGGGCAAATGCTTTCGAATCGTTTCAAGCGTTCTTCCCAACCCTTTGGGATATTGTTCCGTTGCTAAAATCGGAACAGAAAACAGACGAGCCCCTTCAATCATCAAGGCGCTGTTTTTGAGAAGACCGGTTGGATCTTCCATTGTTGGAATGAGTTTCTCCTGAAAGTCGATAAGAAGCAGAAGAGTCTGCTCAATTCGAAGTCTTTTTGTTTTGAAGGTTAATATCGAGTCATTCATTTCCTTCCCCCTTTGATAATTAACGATTTTTTCAAATACAAAAATCGTTTGTTTATTGTTTTGATAAAGTTTGAAAAGCTGATTTCGTTTCCTTTTCCTCTTGAAATCGGAAATCGGTTTCAACAAAACAGATTTTATGCTTTTTCTATCCGTTTTTTCTCGTTTTATATCTCATTGATTTCCATTTTTCAACGGACTTGAGTATGGAATTTCCATCCATTTGTCCAACAAATTTCATTCTTCATTAAAATATTGCAGTCGGACAGCAATGATTACAAAAAAAGCGAAAAACCCCTTTCCAAAACGGATAAAATATTAAAATTTCTTGTAAATGTTCGACGCCAAAAAAGTCGAAACGAAAGGAAAAGTTTTTTTGTGAAAATATGACAGAACTTTCCCATAAAAAAATCAAAAATATTATCAAGCGAAACAGGAAAGGACGTTATCTATGGATACCGTATTAAAAAATCGGGTTACAAACGCTCTTGGCAAAAACCCGTATCTCATGGGCTCCTCACTCGAATTCAAAACAGAACGGGGACAAATCATTTTAGAAGGGAGCGTCCCCTCGTTTTTTCAAAAACAGATGGCTCAAGAAACTCTTCGATTCATTGACGGTATTACCGAAATCAAGAATGAATTGAAAGTTCGCAATTCGTTTCCTGTTTCCGGATTTGCTGTTTTGAACTCTGATTAACGCTCGAAACACAAATCCGAATGAAACGATAACTCTTTTTTCATTATTATTCAAAGCATTGTCATTATAAGAAAATTCTTCCCTTTTGTTCTCCCAAAATGACAATGCTTTGTTGATTTATAATTGATCAATCAAAAAAATTTGTTCTTTAAATAAGGATCAAAACATTGTTCTTATTGAATTAATTCATAAAAATCAATTCCGAACATATAACCGATTGATTGATCATTTTTGCCGACGATTTTGATTTCAAGCGAATGATCCCCGACGTTTAATTCGGGCAATCCTTCGATTACAAATGTTTCATGATCGACGGAATCCGGTTGAAACAGATCAATCGTTCCGCCGATTTTTTGACCGTCAAGATAAAGCTCAAACAAACCATAATCCCTGGCGCTTGTTAAACCAAGTTGAAGCGATTTCGGATTTGCTTTTTCAATCGGAATAGTCAGAACAAGCGAATCGCCCGGTTGCGATTCGGTCCACCAAAGTTGTTTATCGTTTTTCCATTGATGTCCTTCGCGACTAAAATCTTTCATATTCTGTTCCTGAACGCGACCATTTGGTTCATTGGCAATCGTAAAACCGGGAATCATGATTGCATATTTCGTCTTATACGAAACTTTTTGCGAAACTTCTTCGATCAACTCTGCTTGACTTGGGACATTGACCGCTTCAGCGCCTGGCATTCCATACCAAAAAGTTGTAACGGCATAATCGACAGTCGTCTTTGCCCAATGCCAAACTTCGATATCGAATTTGAACGATTCGTTAAATGGAATTTTATCGAGCGAACGATAACGAAGATTTGTTATGTTTCCGAAATTACCCGGCCCTTCCGCCCGCGGTTGAGCATGAAACGGCGCTTCAAAGAAATCGGGCGACCCCCAGGCATATCCATAATAATCTTCCGTTCCAGTTCCAAAATGAGAAGGGAAACTTTCCTGGTCGACATAAATTTTTTCGTCTCCTTCGCCCCACCAAGCCGTATCGCGGTTCAAAAGAGTCAAAATATCGCCAACATAAACGCCTTGACCCTCAACTTCAAGATAATTCCAATCGCGAGTTCCGTTCCCCGCAATTGTTTCGATATTCCGTTCCTGACGCCAATTGCAATGAAAATACATCGAATTGTCCGTCCATTGATAATCGGAAAAATAAACCTTAAAATAAAGAAGAACGTCCTGATCGCCGAAAGTCTCAAACGAAATTTTCGCGGCTTCTTTAAACGGCATTGTCCAAAAACAGGACATTGTTCCCTGCTCTTCGGTCATCGTAAACCAGGTTTTATTCGGATTAATCCCAACGCCAGAGCCAAAAAATTCGCTCACAGGACACCAAACTGTTTCTTCGCCGTCAAATTCGATTTTGATAACCGTATTCCGCAGCGCTGCGGCTTGATCTTCCGCTTTCAATCGAAATTCGATTGCTTTAATTGCTTTATCTGGTTCGTCAATATCAATGAAAGCTCCGGAAGAACCAAAGCAATCAAGGCAATAATCTCCTTTGTCTTCTGACTTCATCAACAAAAGAGTTTGATTTGTCGCTGCAATCGCGTCTTTTAAAGTTTCGATTTGTTCCCAGGAAAATGAAACGACATTCGTTTCTTGAGAATAAGTTCGATAGTTAATCTGATAATAAAGATTCCCCTGTTCCTCCATTTTATCGCAAGTTATTTTGAGACTTTTGGAATAAGGAATCGGAAGATACAGATTGCGTCCTCTGGCCCGCGGCGAAGAAAGCGGAGCTTCCGTTAATAAATTCCCGCCGATAAGATCGTCAACTTTGCCTTGAATGGACGGTTCTTCTTCGCCATCAAAATAAAAATAGAAATTATTCTTATAATGCGGCGCCGTTATCCAAAATCGAACGATTGCGCCCGGGCCTTCGGCATCAAAAAGAACCGACTCTTTTCGGCCATTGTTGTCTTCGATTCGAATAAACTGCGACGCATCCGCATTGGCAAACCAGCCCGGCTGATCGGAAGCAATCGCTCCTCGATCATAACTGCTGGCCTGTTTACAGATAAATTCCGGACAAGGAAATTCGCAAACCGCATTATAATTCGTCATTTCTCTCAGAAGAGATTCAAGCGAAATCGTCGAATCGTTCCCGCAAACAACCGAATTCGATTGAGACGTTTCGCAGAAAAATATGATTAAACAAACAAACAATCCTGTTTTAATCCAATATTTCATTTTTAGCCTTTCTCAAAAAGTTTCAAAATCATTTCAATTTTTTTGGTTGGAAAGCATTTTTTTTACATTCCAGATCTGAAAATTTCCCGGACAGGAAATCGGAAGACATTTAACAGGAGACGTCAAAACCCAACAATAAGGACCAACAGCAAAAGCTCGATTCATTGGATCGTCGCCATATTTTTCCAGATATTCGTTGAGCGGAAGAATTTCCAAAAGTTCGACTGTTCCAACAATTGCTCTCGACAAAAAATGTTTGGGATATTTGATCTTCAAACTTTGAAATGTCGTTGCCGCTTGTTCGTCAGAAGCGGAAGATCGACTGGCATGAATGGCCAAAAGACCGCGATGCGTCGTTGTCCAGGAACGATTTTCAACTCTCTTAAAACCTTCAAAAATCGCCCAAACCCAAGGCCGATGAATCGTTAAAGCCTTTAAATCGTCAGAAACGGTTAATGATTCTAATTTATCTTCCATAAAACAATTTAAACCGATTTAAAAACATTCTCAAAACTGCTGAAAGTCTCCGATCTTTCGGTTGACAACTCAAACAACGCATTGAGAATGCAAAAGGACAAAAATTTGAGCATTTCGACTTCGAAATCAATTAAAACAGGAAAGCAAACGATTAATCTCCTGCGCAACAAGTAAACAAGGAAGCAAAAACTTCCGGATCCATTGTCTCCAAATAAAAACGAACAGAAACGTCGCCAAACAGAAAATTGGCTCCGCCGCGATGAAGACTGAAAATCTCATTGCTGTTGCAATTATTAAAAAATCGTCCTGACGAATCAAGATAATTGGCGTCCATAATAAATCCAGCGCCCGGATCTGCCCAAGCGGAATTCAAAAGCGGCTCAACGGGCGAAACATTTGGATTGCCCCGCTTTCCTCCATGAAGATATTTGAGCGGGCGTCCGCCGCATTCGAAAAAAAGCATTGAATTGGAAAGCCCGTCGGTTATCTGGGCAATCGAAACCGGTCCGCGACGCTTGAACTCCGTTGTATCGGAATCATCGGGAAGCAAAATGCTCGTCCAATCGGAACGTTCTTTCAAATTCAACTGCGTTCGAACTCCTTTGCGAATAAAATGACAACTTGAATAATCCGTTGCGTAATAAATCGTTTCTCCAAATTGACGATAATCCGGCGCACTCGGACAAAGAAAAATCGGAACTTTCTGATTAACGCCCGGTCGATTGATCACAAGAGACCAGTTTTTCGACAAATCGATTGCTTCATAAGAAGCGGTCTGTTCAAGATGAGGCAAAAGAAAGGTCAAAATATTATGACGATCGCGTCGAACATTTTGAGCAGAAATATAAGTCGTTTTTGTCGGCGGAAAATTATTATGAACATCCAAATAAGAATGAATTGCCAAACCGATCTGGCGACAATGATTCAAACAAATCATTCTCCGCGCTGCTTCCCGAGCCGCAAAAACAGCAGGAAGCAAAATGGCCAACAGAATGCCAATAATAACAATAACGACTAAAAGTTCAATTAAAGTAAACCCCAATCGCGCCTTTTTTATCGTTTCGCCATCAATAATTTGCCGTCCATTTCCAGGCTTGCAGAAACAAAACAAAAATTTTTGAAACAGTCTGAATAAAGTTTCGGAAATCCTGAATTGTCGTTGAACGTTCATCATTTCTCCTCAAAACAGAAAAGACTGAGACAAGTTTAACTCAAATCAATTTATTGTTCCGATTTATCAGATTGCCCCCTGGCCATTCCGACTTCAATAAAAACGTCATCGATTTCAATGGGCTTAAGCATAAACGGTTATTTGCGTCAAGATCAAATTTCATTGACTCTTTATGCTCAAACCATTTGAAAAGTTTTTTACTGCTGACGCTTGGGGTTTTCCGCTTCGCCGACGCATAACTTTCGGTAATGCGTCTACTTAAATCGCCGCATTTCGAAAAACGCAAGGAAAACCTCAATAAAAGCGAAAACGGATAAGGATCAATCAAGATCGCCTTGATCAAAAATAGAATTATTGATCGCTCAAAATAGTGCCTTCATCATCGCCAATAAACCCGCCGCCCAAATTCTTAATGCCGCGTCTGCGAATGAATTCGTTTCGTAACGCATCAATCGACTCATAAACTTCTTGAGGATTTTCGAGGCATTTCAATTCTTGAATCGAGTCTGTTGTATCGGAAGTATATAAAACGATCGTTCCGACATTCCCATTTAACCATTGATCCCAAAGCGTTTGCTTCAACTTGATATCATTGATTTGAGGAATAAATGTTGTATCGGTTGTTTTCCAAAAGAGACCTTTTTTCGAAATCAGTCGGTCTTTTTCCAAAACATATTGAATGGTTAAAGTTCGATACAAATAAACAACCCAAGAATAGACCCAGGCGACAAATGGGATAAAAAGGAATATTCCCCAAACCCAACATTTGTTTCGTCCCAAATAATAAGGCGGAATTGCAAACAAAATCGTTACAAACAAAAGAAAAAGAAACCAGAGTCGAAAAGATTTTCCAGAATAATTTCCGCCATGCCATTTATAATCTAATGGTTTGGCCTCTTTTTTTTCGTTTTGAACATCTTGGGTCGCTTCGTCAATTATTTTTTCAGGATCAGTAACCATATTTGTCTCCTTTATTAAAGCCAGAACTCAATTAATATAAGTTTTTCCAATACTTTTTCGCTTTCGTATCAGATTGTTCGATTGGAATATTCTGCAATCGGAATAGACGACAGTCTTCGCTGACATAAATTCGCCCTTCGTTACCGATGTTGCGAACTCAACAATTTCCGACTGTCAAAATAACCAGGTCAACTCAATTTATCAAAGAATCCTTTATCCTAATTATAACCATACAGAATCGTCATTCCAACAGATCAAGGACCATTCCTTTTCGCATTTTAACAAATCATTCATTAAAATCTCAACAAAATTAGAAAATGGGCAAAAATTGTTCATTAAATCTCAAATCGCCCGCATTCAAATAACGAATGTCCCGAATTCCATATTTCATCATTGCCAAACGAGTTAATCCGATACCAAAGGCAAAACCGCTATATTTTTCCGGATCAATTCCGCCATGACGCAAAACTTCCGGATGAATTAAACCGCAAGGAATCAATTCGATCCAACCGTCGCCGCAAGTTGGGCAACCTTTGCCGCCACATAAAAGGCAATTCAAATCAAGTTCAAAACCCGGTTCAACAAAAGGAAAAAAACCGGGTCGAAGTCGGACTTTAACATCGCGTCGAAAAACTTCGCTCAAGATCGTTTTCATAACCGCAATTAAGTTGGCAACGGAAATGTTTTCGTCAACAACAAGACCTTCGCATTGATAAAATGTATTTTCATGACTTGGATCAACCGCTTCATATCGAAAACAACGACCCGGGAAAATCGCGCGAACCGGAGCGCCAAATCGTTTCAGCGTTCGAACTTGATTCGCTGAAGTATGCGTTCGCAGAACCAAATTGTTTTTGAGCCAAAATGTGTCCTGCATATCTCTTGCCGGATGATCCGACGGAATGTTCAAAGCTTCAAAACAGAAATATTCTGACTCAACTTCCGGACCTGCCAAGACGGAAAAACCCATTCCTTCAAAAATATCTTCGATTTCCATTTGCGTCATTGTTATCGGATGCAATGTTCCCAAACGACGATCATTTCCCGGAGCGGTTAAATCGATTTCTCTGGTCTTGCGTTTGGTCAAAAGCGATCTTTTCGCCGATTCCATTGCCTTATTGATTTCTGTTGTCGCTCTATTTTTCAAGTCATTGAGTTTTTGACCGAACTCCTTTTTCTCTTCTGGCGATAATGTACTGAAATCGGTATTTTTCGCCAAGGTTGTTATGGTTCCTTTTCGCCCCAAATAGGCAATTCGAATTTGCTCAACCTGATCTGCGGTTGTTGCCGCATGCAAATCCTGACTCAATTGTTCCATTAAATCTTGCACAAAAGACTCCCATTCATGAATGCTTGAAAAGTTAAAATCGTTAAGGAATGTTTTGTTCCATTATATATCAACAATTATTTTTCGTCAGTAATGCAAGAAAAAAACAAAGGTTTTTTTAAGATGTTATCAATTAATTCCAGGCAAACCAAATGAATAACAACACGCAAAATATAAAAACGGGCTAAAATTCCTGACTTGGATGAAATTCGACGGTTTTATAAAGTTGCGAAATTTCTTGATTTGTTAAACGACGAAATTCGCCTGGCAGCAATTTTCCCAATTTAACCGGACCGATAGCGACCCGTTGAAGCTGTAAAACTTTATGTCCCAGTCGAGCCAGCATTCGACGAATTTCTCGATTTTTGCCCTCTTTGAGAACAATTTCCAGAATCGAACTCTGTTTGTAACGCGATTTAATAACAACGTCGTCAGCCTGAACAATTCCTTCAGCAATATAGACCCCTTTTTTCAAGGTTTTAACGACATCGTATTCAACGAGTCCGGCAACTTGAACCTTATATTTTTTGGGAACCTCAAAGCGAGGATGAGTCAGACGCTCTGTTAATTCGCCGTCATTGGTCATTAAAAGAAGCCCTTCGCTATTTTGATCAAGTCGGCCAACAGAAAACAGTCGACCAAATTGAGAAGGAATCAAATCAATGACGCGACGCCGACCCTGTTGATCCCGATTTGTACAAAGAATTCCTTTTGGTTTGTTAATGGCCAAATAGACCGGCTTCATTTTGGGAAGAAGTTCGCCGTCAACGCGAATTTTTTGACTGTCAGGCAAAACGCGAGCTCCAAGTTCAGAAACAACTTGACCGTCAACCTCAACGCGGCCTGTTGAAATCAATTCTTCGCATTGACGTCGACTTCCATATCCTGCGGCTGCGAGAACTTTTTGAAGGCGATGTCCTTTAGAAAATTCTCGATCGGAAAGATTTAAACGACCGTCTTGGGTTGATCTGGTTGGCGTTGAAAAACTTGAAAAGACGGAACCGGCTTCCTTGCGATAATCAGACGCCGTTCGATTTTTAGAAAAAGAGGACTTCCGAGAAGCGCGAACAACTTTTCTTCGAGATTTTTGATCTCGATTCATTAATTTCGTCCCGGGACGACTCCCGGAAAGTCGCGATTGCTCTTCTAAGCTCAACGATCGACTTTCGCCATTTCTCAATTGAGTCTTCGAGCTTCGAGATCGATTTTCCAAATTGTTATCCGCTTGATCTTTCAAAGCAAAACGAGTTTTTTTTCCAGAAGCTGGGGAAAACGAGGCGGCTTTTCTTCTCTTTCCCGATTTTGCGTCCGACTTTCCCATTGAAATCGTTGATTTTTTCCCTCGCCCTGATCTTGAACGACTTGATTGTCTGTTTTCTTTTCTTGTAAACGCCATTATTCTATTTTCTCCAAATTCCTTAAATTAAAAAGATGATTCCTCTTTTAAGGAATTCTCTTAAAATATGCTCCTGAAAACTCTTTCATTTTATGAGAAAACCCATTTTTCGGAAGAGTATCATCGATAAAAATGGACAAGACAAAATGAGTATAGAACGAAAAAATAATGGACGCTTTTAACTCCTTTTTTTCTTTTGATTGTCTCAATCATTTTTGTTGCAACGTTAACGACTTTGAACATTGTCGAATGAGGATTGATTATGAAATCCAAAATTAGGATTCCAAGTCGTCGCCTCAAAACGACGACCTTGAAATTCCCTCAAGCAAAAATCATTCGATCAAAGTCATTTTATCGTTTAAAATGGACCGGACTACAAAATTTACAGGAAATTCCCCAAAACCCGCTGGGAACGCAAATATCTCGTCCGCAAGAAGTTTTTTTGAGACGCTTCCTGAATTGAGTTTATTGCAAAAAACAGTTTTTTAGAACTTCCTTTATTTATATTCAACCCAAATGTTTCGATATTGAACCTTATTTCCGTGACCTTGCAAATAAAGGCCTCGCGCTTCATTGGCTTCGGGAAGACAACCGGGAGTCGCATCTTTTAATTCTAAGTCGTCATGAATCAAAACGCCATTATGAAGAAGAGTAATGCGAGCATTTTCGACTTTTTTATCGCCGTCATATTTCGCCGGAGTAAAGTCGAAATCATAAGTCTGCCAAGTCAATGGCGGGAAACACATATTAACAAGCGGCTGACTCGCTTGATAAAACCCGCCGCATTCGTTATTTTCGCCTTCAAGTCCAAAAGAATCCAGAACCTGACATTCATAACTCTGAGCAAGATAAACTCCGCTGTTCGAACGAGCTTGTCCGTGACTTTTTGGCATAAAAGAAGTCAGGAATTCCAAATGAAGATGATAAGATCGATCTTTTTCAAAAGGTTTGGATGTCGCTTCGGCCCAAAGAGTTTTGGTCTCTTTATTCATTTTTGCGCCATCCAGGAATTGATCAAGATTCGTTCCATCAAAAACAACATAAGCGCCTTCAGGAGCCGGCATTCCTAAAGTCGGACTTTCGCGATAAACTCTTTCGAGTTTTTTCTCGTCTTTAAAGTTTAAAAAGATGTCATCCCCTTTATAATAAGCTCGCAATTTCATCGCTTTTTGTTCGTCATTAAAGATAATGTCCGGATTTTCGCGTTTCGGAATATTCATTTTGATTCCAGTAACAACGAGTTCGTTCTCAACGATTTCCCCTTCGCCAAAAAATCTTGCCATACTGCGATCCCAACCGTTGCCCGGAAGACCGCCTGGATATCCGACAACTCGAAATTTGCCGTTGCCGTCAGCAATAACCTGATAAGCCCGGCCATCAGACGGCGAAAGATATTCGCCTTGAAGTTCATAATCGAAAGCAAACTCGCTCTTTTGAACTTGATCAAGACTTGTCAATTCTTGAGCGCATGAATAAGACGCTCCCAAACAAACCGCAACAAAAGCGGCCAAAATCAACATTTTATTTTTTGTCATTTTCAATCTCTTATTTTTAAATTTGTTTCAATATTCATCCAACAACCGTTCGATATAAAATTGATTTTCCAATATATCAAAAAGTCGTTTTATGCTCAGCGTTCAAACAATTCCGACTCTTTCTGTTTGCAACCCGGTCAAGAATGAACGGAAGAAGGCAATGTCGCAAGATTTGAAACATTTCGGATTCAGTATAAAACATTGCCATTCCAACAAAAACAATTCGGAAAAAAGAAAACCAAAAGAATCGTCAAAAAAACAAACGCGATCTTGACGATCTTTTTTATCAATCCCATGCGCAATTCAAAAATTAATTATTGTTCTTAAAATTGAATTTTGCAAAACTTATTCTCGATCAATCAAACGTTGCATTTGAGGCGTAATCGGAAGGACTTCGAAATCTTTGAATTTCATTTCGACGTCGGCGCCGCCATGAAGTTGAAGACCGAGTTTTCCAATTTTTTCCCCTTCTGGATCGTTTATATCGACAATATTAAACCCGTTGAGGAAAGTCATAATCCGATCTTTATAAGCGATCGAACAAATTGTATTCCAATCGTTTTCATTGCGAAGTTTTTTGACCAGCTCTTCATTTTTGCCAAGCCAACCGCGTCCTGGTTGTTGATCGCCTGCTGTATGCCAAATTCCTGCTTCCGCTTCATTGCCGGCAATTTCATTTTGATAACCGCGAAGCAACCAACTTGTATTGACTTCTTCCGCACGGAAATAAAGAGCGCTGTTTCCGCCATTAATTTGATAAGTAACGCGGGCGGCAAAATTATCATATTGACCGTCGGAAACAATCAAACCGTCGCGAACTTCCGTTTTAGTATGATAACCGATCAAATAACCTTCTTCGTCATTGAACTTCCAGCATTCAGGAACAAATTTATAAGCAGCAACAAGTTGTTTGCCGTCTTTGCCGTCAACAAAGAACGGATGCCATTCGCTGACGCCCAAATCTTTGATTCGAATATTTTTCCAATGAATCGTTCCCTGATTGCCTGCATGAACCTGAAGAGCAAGAAAACCGGAAAGATCAAGATAATCAAAAAAATTGACAACCTGAACGCCATTGATCCAAGTTCGAATCGACGGACCAACGCATTGAATTTCCATTTCATTCCATTCGCCCGGTTTATAAGCAGCGCGAGCTTCGACAAGTTTGTCATCGGGCGTTCTGTCGAGCCAAATGATTCCGTATTGATGACCGCGACGCCCTTCGTCATAAATGCGTCCTGTATCGTTCACATCGGAAGGATCAATTTCTGCCTGATAACCAAAAACGCGTTCGCGATTTTCGACATCAGGGCGGGCGTGACTCCGGAACTGAACGCCTGAATTGCCTGGAACGGCAACTTTGAAGTCAAGTTTTAAAATAAAATCGCCAAATTCCTGCTCGGAACAAAGAAAAGTATTAAAAGGCCCAGGTTGACATTCGCCGATAATCTCTCCGTCTGCAACCCGATAAGTTGCATCGCCGCCCCTTTTAACCCAACCGTCAAGGTTTTCGCCGTTGAAGAGCGAAACAAAACCTTCTTCTGTTTCCAGAGCAATAACCTTTTGGGTTAAAAAAACATTCAACCCCAAAAACAACAAAATCAAAAGCGACAAACCGATCCGTTTACGCATTTTTTTCTCCTTAAAACTTGCAAGAGATGTCAAAACATATTGTCAAAAAGAAACAATCTTATTGATTAAAGAAACGTTTTTAATTATGTCGGGTTTCCGCTGATTTTTTATAGGAAGTTCTAAAAACCCGTTGGAAGCGCGGACGTCTCGTCCGCAGGAACTGGTTTTGCGACGTTTTCCGAGCGGAGTTTATTGCAAAAAACAGGTTTTTAGAACTTCCTTTTATTTTCAAGCTGCGGACATTTTCTGTCTTTTTGCAAACAAGTTTTTATCTATATTGAACATAATTCAAAACATAAAAATTTGTCCTCAAAGTTGAAAATGAATCTTTCATTAATTAAAAAACATTAAAACTCTAAAAATTGAGTATAACCAGTTTTAATCCAATTTGCAATCAGCATAAAAAATTTTTTAGAAATAATTTTATTGATTCAATTCGATTGAAAATATTCAATCATCGAAAACGAAAGGTCGAAAAGAAGAGATTGATTTCAGTTGAGAATATTTATTTGACAGATGTTTCTTCTGGTTGTTAAAATGAATCCATTCGAAATAAAAAAGTCGAACCATAAGTTCGACTTTTTTAACAGAAAAAGCAAAATAAATCATAAAATGATTTACTGACTTTAACTGTCTGGACCGTTATTCAACAATTATTGTTGATTCGGTTGATTAAGTTGTTGCTGGTTGAACTGAGGATTCTTTTGGAGAACGCCAGCAGCGACAAGTTTGTCAATGAGTTGTTGCATACTGTTAAAAGTATTGAGGAAACCTTGCGGCGGCATAATGATTCGTTCGCTCTTTTCAGGGGTCGGAGCTTCGCCGTCTGCGGTCGGTTGAAGAGTGACGAAATCGAATCGAACCATTCCGCCAGCAAAATGAATTTGGCCAATGCCGTCAGCGTAAATTTCGCTTTTCATGAAAAATCCTTTACAAAAGTATCGATGTTAAAACAAACTCAATTCTCATAGTCCTTGGTTTTCGAACCAAAAAGGCTATTTGACTAAGAAAAGAAATTGTTTCTTAAAATGATCCCGAAAAGAGCAACAATGCAGAGCATATCAACGCTCTTTTTCGGTTTTCGCAAAACCAGAAAGCAATAAACACTCCTAGATTTTCAAGGGAATTATATTACATTTAAGAGGAAATTCAAGCGGGAGCAAGAATTTTTTCTTAAAAAAATTCAAAAATATTATCAAAATTCAGAAAATATTCAATAATGAAGCCGTTTGAGCAAATTTGCCTCGGCTTCATTAAGCAAATCCGATGTTTTCTGTTCAACAACAGAAAAAAACAACATTTTTCAATACAGTTATGAATCGATCGTTTATTTTCGAATCGGAATGATCAAATACTCAAATTCATATCGGGAATCATTCAATCGAAATTGCGGATAAACCTGCGCGCCCCAGCTGTCGTCGCCAGCAACTCCTTGTTGTTTATAATCGATATTTAAAATGAAATCCCCGGTTTTTCTATTAAAGTCGGAAATCATCCAGGAATGATCAGCCGACTCCAAAAAGCGATCATCATATTTTTTAATCGAAAAACAGAATGCCGCCGATTCTTTTTCATTTGTTTGAACGCCATTCGAGTTCAAAGGAACAATTCGATAACCGTTGCCATTATTATCCGTTAATTCAAGCCAACGGCAATCGGTTCGATAACCAAATTCGCCCGGCTCGGAATAGGGATCATGCGCCAATTGATCGACGGTTGTCTTATATCGGCCAATCATCGAACCGGTCGAACGATCCCAATAATTTTCTTCGGGACCGCGTCCATAATATTCGACATTGGTTAATGGAGATTTCGCGGCCAAAAAGAGCCATTGACTTCCAAATCGCGGCAATTCTGGCGTTTTCTCCCCTTTTTGAATCGCCAACGAAACTTGATAAGAACCGTCTTGATAACTAACGACCTCGCCTTCCAAATTTCCGTCGGCATTTCTTAATTTTCTATTGAGATCAAATAACGCGGTTCGAGTCGCATTTCGCCAAACGCCGAGACGCTTACTCATATGATTTCCGCGATCATTATCGTTCGGAGCTCGCCATAAACTGACAAACGGGCCAATAAAACCAAGGTCATTATGAGAAAGCAAGCCATTTGATTTCTCTTTTTCCGTTCGTTCCGTTTCTTCTTTTTGATAAATCGGAAGACGAAATTGTTCGCTCGTCAAGCAATGCCCCTTATCCAGCATCGGTTCTTTGTCTCGAAGAATGAAGTCAAAATTGACGAAATATTCGCAATTGGGCTTAATATCCCATTTGGAAACATCGGAAAGGTCAAAGGAATCCAAATCAACGGCAATCGTCGTTTTCGATTGCGGCCCAGGATTTTCAATTCCAATACCAAACGACATTTTTTTCGTTGCAATTCGTTGACCGTCTTCTGTCAGCGAACAAACAAGGTCAATATTATCCAAATTGCGGAAAAAATAACCGTTTTCGACAACAAACCGACTGAAGTCTTTGGAGTCATCGACATTTTCGCGACGAATTTTAACGTCTTCGTAACATTTTTTCAGTTCATAACAGCCGGGATGCGGTTTTCGATAAGCGTCAACAAGACCGTTCATACAAAAATTCTGATCCGTTGGAACGTCGATCGGACCGAAATCGCCGCCAAACCCGAGATAAGTTTCGTCGGTCAATTCGACTTCCGTTTCGTTAAAATCGACGTCAAGCAATAATCCGTCCTTATTGAAACGATCAACAAATTCCTGCGCAACTTCTTCTGCCGATAAAGCGCGATCATAAACGCGACCGGCGCCAATAATCGCTCCGGCCAAACGATCCAAATGATAAGAATTGCGTCCGATTTCAAACGGTTCGTTCGATTGGGCGATCGGTTCGCTGCAAGGAGTCCGCGAAACTTCTTTGCCGTCAATATACAGGATCAAATCGGTTGTTGTATAAACGCCGGTTACTCGATGCCAGTTTTTAAGCCAATTGTCAACGGTTCCGCTCGTTGAAATCCATTTTTCGCCATTATAAATATAAAGTTGAGCCGCATTATTCTGCTGTTTGAGAGCATATTGATAATCGGATTTCCCGATATAGGTTCCCTCTTCTGATTTATATGGAAAAACAAATGCTTCCAATGTAAACGGAACCTTGCCTTTTAAATTTAATTTTTCTAACGGCGTTTTTTCGATCTGCAGAAAATTATCGGCATTCTCGGATACGGAATCAGGATTTTTCAAAATCGCATAACCGCGAATTCCCCGAGGTCCCTGATCTTTCGGAGCCGTTTTTTCCCCAGCCAATATTTCGCCGACGCGATCTTTTGTAACGACTTTGCCAATGATTTCAACAGGAAATTGATTCGGTCCGCGATCTTTAACCGTCTGTTTGGGAACGCGCATTGTTATTCCCTGATCAACCCAATCCCAAACGAATCCCCCTTGAAGTTGACGATTCTTATGAATTGCGTCCCAATAAAGAGAAAGATTGCCGTTACTGTTCCCCATTGCATGCGTATACTCGCAAAGAATAAGCGGTTTTTCCTGTTCTTTGGATGCATAGTCCAAAATACTGTCAACCGAGGAATACATCGGGCAGAAAATATCCGTATTCCAAGCCCATTGAGCCCGTTCATATTGAACTGGGCGCGTCGGATCAATCTGTTTTAGCCATTGATAAGTCTTTTCAAAATTCGGACCATTCCCCGCTTCGTTGCCGAGCGACCAAATAATAATCGACGGATGATTTTTGTCGCGTTGATACATTCGTTCGGTTCGGTTCATATGAGCCGCTTCCCATTCCGGAAAATTAGCAAGCGATTCTTTTCCGTATCCCATTCCATGCGATTCGATATTCGCTTCATCGACAACATAAAACCCATAAAGATCGGTTAACGCATAAAACGCGGGATCGTTTGGATAATGACTCGTTCGAACAGCATTAATATTGAACGATTTCATTATTTTTAAATCATTAATCATTGACGTTTCTGAAATCGTATGCCCTGTCAGCGGATCATGTTCATGCCGATTCGTTCCTTTAAGGAGAATCGGTTGTCCGTTGACCAAAAGTTGTCCTTCTTTAATTTCAACTTTTCGAAATCCGATAAATCGGTTCCATTTTCCGGAAAACGGAATATTATATTGGTCGCCAATCGAAAGAGTCAGAAGCGTCGGATAAAGCCAAGGCGTTTCTGCCGACCATAAATAAGGTTCTTCAACAGGAATTTCAAACGAAACAACAGTTTCTGAATTCGGATCAATATTAAAAGTCTGATCAACGCTGTTGACTGGCGCTTTCCCATAGGAAATATCTTTGTCAATATTAATATTGAACGGTTCCATTTCGAAAAATCCGAACGCCATTTTTCCTGATTTTTCGTCTTCAGAAAGATTTTGAAGCGTTATGTCGCAATGCAAAACGGCGTTTTGACAATTTTCGTCCAGTTCGGTCGTTATTTTTGTGTCAATAACGCTGACTTCCGGTCGAACATAATAAAAAACGGAACGATAAATGCCGCTCAAACGGAAAAAATCCTGATCTTCCAAATAAGAACCGTCCGACCAGCGATAAACTTTGACGGCAATTTGATTGTCGCCCGCCTTTAAAAATTTCGTTATATCAAATTCAACTGCCGTTCGAGAATCCTTTCCCATTCCAACGAACTCGCCGTTCACATAAACATAAAAACAGGATTCGACCCCTTCAAAATGAAGAACGACTTGTTGATTATTTTTTAAGGCCGAGTCCTCAACGTCAAAATGGCGGCGATAAAGCCCGACCCAATTATTTTCATCGGGAATAATCGGCGGATTGACCGGATTCCAGGGATAAGAAATATTGACATAAACCGGATATCCGTAACCCTGCATTTGGAAATTCGACGGAACGGGAATATCGTCCCAATTTTCGTCCGCATAATCAACGTCAAAGAAATTTTCCGGAACGTCATTCGGCGTCGGAATCCATTGAAATTTCCAATCGCCGTCGAGCGAATTTTTTTGATAAAGTTCAACAGAATCGGTCGAATGCGGTTTCAGATTATTGATTCCAACGATCTGCGAATTAAGCCTGTCTGGCAAATCTGATTTTTGATTGTCCTGGGAATTCGCTATTGTCGAAAATGCGAAAAATGACGCAAAAACGACTAAAATCGCGCTAAATATTTTTGTTCTCATCATTATCCTTTCAAAACAGTTCCGTTTTTCAAACTTATCAATTGCTTTCAGACTCTTTTTCGAATTATTCCGCTTCTATTGGATTCGAGGGGACTCCGTCCTTTGCAACCCTGAAAAAAGAATGCCAATAATATGCAAAATGATATTAATCGCATTAAAGAGAGCGCTGAAGATATTGAATGGTTGAAATCAGCCGAACAAACACAATGACCCCTTAGAATCATTATAAAGAATCATGAAAGCGAAAACAATAGAAAAGCGATAAAAAAGATTCAATCGAATTGAAAATATATAAAACAAAATATTGAAACCTTATTTAACCCTTTTTTGCTGAAAGGAACAGCGTTCAGACAAATATCCTTGCCCGCCCCAAAGAACAAGTTTCCGATGATTCCCCCAAATAATAAAAGAGTCTCTTAAAATCTCTCGCAATTCAATATTTTTTCTTCTAAAAATCAAAATCAGGGAAAGCTCAGCAAATATTGTTGCAATATATTAGGAAGTTCTAAAAACTCAGATTTTTCAACAAACGCATTTCGGATAAAGTTGTTAAAACCAGTTATTGCGGACGAGACGTCCTTGCTCCGAATGTTTTTTAGAACTTCCTTATTAAATTTTTTATTTTCAACGTTTTCATTTTTTTGACGGGAAACGTTCCAGGCTCTGGCTCAAATCAATGTTTTGAGTAAAATAAAAGGAAAGAGTTTGATTGCAATCTTTTTTGACTTTTGAATTATCGGCATTTTATGACATTATCCAATTCCAGTCATTCGTTTAATTCCTTGAACGATTTGATTGTTGCGCAAGCTTCAGCCAAAGGAAGTTCGCCGCGCGGAATTATTCGATTATCGGGCTCGAATGTCTTGACGGTTCTCGCTTCTTTTTTTTCTAAATCGCAAATATCGTCCCAGAATTTCGCACTGAATTCCAAATGGGAAAGATCAGTTTCGACTCAAAACAAGGTTTTTCCCCCTCATCAAAACGAATCGACCTGTTTTAAGGAAAATGATTCCAACTCATCAAAGGAAAGCCAATCCGTTTTTTCGAATAACAATCGGAATGATTCGTCCTTAATGATAACCGACCCTGAATTTCCGGCAATAATAAACGGTTGGTTTCGGCCTTGGAAAAACAAAGAACAGGGAAAACTCAAACGATTTGTTCCCTGCCGACTTTATTATTGGCCGAATCATCGCGGGTTTACAGGCCAATCTTCTGCCGAACTTCATTTGCCTGGTTCGCCTGTCATTCTTGACGCAATAATCAACGCTCTTTGTTCAACCGGTTTGGCAAGATTGGCGCAGCCGGGCGAATTTACGCTTCGCGCTTTTTTGTCCGGACGAATTGACTTAACGCAGGCAGAAGCTGTTTTGGGCGTTATTGACGCAACAAATGACCTCGGACTCAAAACCGCTTTAATGCAATTGGCGGGCGGAATCAGCAAACCGTTAGCGACAATTCATGAATCTCTTTTTCAACTTCTTTGCGATATCGAAGCAGGACTTGATTTTGCCGATGAAGAAATTGAATTTGTCAGTCGAACAGAAATATCGAATCAAATCTCTTTCTCAAGCGAAAAAATTCGTCTTCTTTTAGACCAAATGGACTCGCAAACAGGAATCGAAACAAAGCCTCGCATTGTTCTTGCCGGATCTCCCAACAGCGGAAAAAGTTCTCTGTTCAATTGTTTGTCTCAACATTTTTTCTTCTCCAATTTACCAAATTCCGATAATCAATTTTTTGATTCAAATATCAACCAATCAAACAATGACGGAAATCGAATTCCTCAGAAACCGATTCCTTCCGCTATTGTTTCCGAAATTGCAGGAACAACCCGCGACTATTTGGAATCGGAAATGGCAATTCAAGGTCATTCCTTTCTTCTGATCGATACAGCTGGAATTGAGGATCAAATTAAAGATCAATTATTCTTGTTGAACAATGAAGAAAAGGTTGATAATTTCTCGCTCCAAACCAATTCTCCCCATTTTGGACTTGAAATCAAATCTCTAAAGGCAACCGATTTGGCTTTGAAAAACGCGGAAATCATTTTATTTTGTTTCGATATATCAAAATTAATGGAAACGACTAACCTTGAACTCCTTTTCTCTGACTCAGAAATCAATTATTTCAAAAATCATTCCGTTATAATCGTTCTGACTAAATCCGATCTGATTTCTGACCAGCAAAAGAAAAAAGTAATATCGCTTTTAAATAATACAATATTCAATAATCCTATTTCATTTTCAAAGACCAAGATTGTATTAACTTCGTCGCTGACGGACGAAGGAATCAACGAACTGGGAATTGCGATTTGTCATTTATTTAATCATCAAAATCGTTATTCTGAAGTTGTTCCTTCAACTGCGATTCGTTGTCGGGAATCATTACGCAAAGCGGCTGAATCATTAAAACTGGCTGCTCAACTTGTTGAATCCTGCGAAGACGATATTCTTATCGCCTCAGAAATTCGAGTCGCTTTGGATCAACTCGGATTAATTCTCGGAACGATTCATACTGACGACATTCTCGACAGAATTTTTAGTCGTTTTTGTATCGGAAAATAGAATCAAAAATAACGGAACCTCATAATGAAAATTGCCTTAATTGGTTGTAAAGGGACGCTTGGATCAGTTATTTTAAAAAACTGGAACAAAAAAATCGAAAACTCGACAATGACCGGGCATTTTAATCAACAACCCCCTGACGAAATAATCCCATTCGATCTCCCTGAATTTGATGTTTCTTCGCGACGCTTTGTTTTAGATGCTCTAACTTCATTGAAACCTGACGTCATTATAAACGCCAGCGGCATTCATTTAATTGATTGGCTCGAAATGCATCCCAATACAGCAAGAACAATCAATATTTATGGCGCCGCCAATCTTCGCGAAGCGGCAAAACGAATCAATGCGCTCCTTGTTCAAATCAGCTGCGGCGAAGTCTTTTATTCTGACAAAATCAAGCCAAACGAATTATTGACGCCCAAAAAGGAAACGGATAACGCTCAACCTGAAAGCGTTTTCGCCAAATCCAAACTTGACAGCGAACGCGCCGCCTCGGAATGGGAACGCCATTTAATCGTTCGAACGTCCTCGCTTTTCGGTCCAAGCGGCAACCTTTCGGGCGGAAATCTCGTCGATACTCTTTTGCGCGCTTTTTTAAGAACTCAACAAATTCAGGTTATCAACGATCATTATTGCTCTCCAACATATTCCGTAGATCTGGTTCGCGGACTCCGGTCCCTTGTTCTCAATCAAAAGACTGGACGCTTTCATTTATGCAATCAGGGAATGGCAACTCCATTCGAAATCGCCCAGGTTTTGGTCGACCTTTGCGGTTTGAAACGTCATAATATTGTTCCCATTTCAATGAAAGATTACGGATACAGCGCCGCTCATTCCTGTTTGACTGCTCTGGATTGTTCAAAATATCATCAACTCGAAAATGTTTACCAAATGCCTGATTGGAAGTTCTCGCTCCGACAATATATCGAAAGTCGAAATTCCTTTTCTTCAACAGGTCAATAACAAATATCAACCCTTAAAATAACATCTCAACTTTGACCAATGATTGAAAACGAAACCTGAATTTCAAACGCTTTTTCAAATCAATGAAACGCCAACCATTACCGTTACTATATCCATCATAATATTCCTTTAATCATCCTTTTTTCAATAATCATTTTTTTCTGATTCTTTTTATAAAATCAGAAAATTTTTCTGTGAAAAAGTATAAGAAAAAAATAAAAAACAGGGGAAGGGGGGCTTGTGCTGTTGGTTGAAAAATGATATTATTATAATTCGGCGTTTTTTATAAACTAGCTTGGCTATCTTTACTTATCCCCGCAGGAGGTTTTCTTAATGGCGACCACATCACGGCGACGATTGATATTCAACGAAACTCGTCTATTTGGCAGCCAGAGTTCAATATATGCCATTCCGGATTTGACAATCCTGCAAACCAGAAGCTATAAAGAATTTCTGCAAGTTGATGTTCCTCCGGAAAATCGAAAAGAACAGGGGCTTGAGGCTGTTTTACGCGAAGTCTTTCCTATTGAGAGCTACGATAAAGCAACTCGACTCGAATATGTTTCTTATGATCTGGAAAAACCGCGATATACTCCCGATGAATGCCGCGAACTCCGCTTGACATATGGTCATCCTTTTCGCGTTCGTCTGCGACTTGTTCGCCCGGAAGACTCTATTGAAGAAGATGTTTATTTGGGCGAGTTGCCCATTATGCTGGGCGGCGGCGAATTTATTATTAACGGCGCTGAACGAGTTGTTGTCTGTCAGTTGCATCGAAGCCCCGGCATCGATTTCATTTCTGAAACGGAACTCGAACGCAAAAGTTACAGTTGCCGAATCATTCCAGAACGAGGAAGCTGGATCGAGTTCCATATCTCGCGCAAAGAAACGATTTCCGTACGAATTGACCAAAGCAGTAAATTTCCGGTCATGACGTTTTTGAGAGCGATGAGCCCTGAATACAGTTCCGATATTGATATTCTTCACGCATTTTATAAAACCTATTCTGTCGACATTGTTGGCGGCGAATCGTTATCGAAAATCGAAGGCAAAATTGCGGTTGGCGACATTCGATATCCGTCAGGATCGCTTCATTCGGATGAAGTTATTGTTGAATCCGGTCAAACGATAACAAAAAGCAAGGCAGAAGAAATTTGTACTTCCGGCGTTCAAACCATTGAAATTATGGATGAACAACGAAACAAACTCCTTTTGAATTCTCTGGAAGAAGACAAAACGAAATCGCATGAAGAAGCGCTTCTTCAAATCTATAAACGATTGCGATCGGGAAATCCGCCTCAATTGGATAAAGCGCGAGACTTTTTTAAAGAACGCTTTTTCGATACAAATCGCTATCGATTGGGACGCGTTGGCCGTTTTCGTATCAATCGCAAATTGGGAACGAATACCGACCTTGATAAATTGGTCATCGGCGCTGACGATATCGTTCAGGCTGTTCGTTATCTTAATAAACTTTGGGGCGGAGATCCGTCAGTCGAAGTCGATGATATTGACCATTTGGGAAATCGTCGACTCCGAACCATTGATGAGTTGGCCAGCGACGAATTGAGAAAAGGATTTGCCAAACTTCAGCGAACTGTTAAAGAACGGCTGCGCGAAGATGCTTCGCCGCGAAATGTCATCAATCAAAAAAGTATTTCCGCTGCAATTGAATACTTTTTCGGTCGAGGAGAACTTTCTCAAGTTGTTGACCAAACCAATCCTTTATCAATGCTGACGCATGAACGACGTCTTTCTGCGTTGGGGCCGGGCGGCTTGAATCGTAAACGAGCCGGTTTCGATGTTCGAGACGTTCATTCGTCCCATTATGGACGCATTTGTCCTATTGAAACGCCCGAAGGAACAAATATCGGTTTGATTTCCAGCCTGGCTATTTATGCGGGCGTTGATGAATTCGGATTTCTCATTGCCCCTTATCGCCGCGTTATCAACGGAAAAGTTACAGATCAAATTGTTTGGCTTCGCGCTGACGAAGAACATGACGCCAAACTTGTTCCCGCCGATACTCCAATGCGAATCATTCTTGATGAAGAAGGGGTTATTGGCGAACTTATCCCCGATTCAGTTACCGATCTCGTCATCGCTCGTCATCGCGGCGATTACGAACCGATGACCATTGATATGGTCGATTATATCGACGTTTCTCCCAATCAGATGATCGGAGTTTCCGCTGGTCTGATTCCGTTTTTGGAACACGATGACGCAAACCGCGCTTTGATGGGCTCCAATATGCAACGCCAAGCCGTTCCGCTTCTCGTTCCGGAAGCCCCTGTTGTCGGAACCGGACTTGAAGAGGCCGCCGCTCAAAATTCGAGTCTGCTCATTAAAGCCAAACGAGGCGGAAAAGTTACTTATGTCGACGCAATGAAAATCGTCATTAATAATGAAGACATTTATCATTTGCGCAAATTTGTCGGTTTAAACGAACGAACCTGTCAAAATCAAAGACCCGTTGTTGTTCCCGATCAAATAGTTGAAGAAGGGGACGTCATTGCCGATGGCGCCAGCACAGATCACGGAGTTTTGGCTCTCGGTCGAAATGTTCTTGTTGCATTTATGGTTTGGGACGGTTTTAATTACGAAGACGCCATTATTATCAGCGAGGAACTCGTTCAAAACGATACTTATACTTCGATTCATATTGAAGAATATGATACCGAAATCCGGGAAACGAAACTTGGACGCGAAGAGTTTACTCGCGACATTCCGAACGTTGGCGAAAAAGCATTGCGCAATCTCGACGAAAATGGCGTCGTTCGCGTTGGAACTTATGTTCGTCCCGGCGATATTCTCGTTGGCAAAATTTCGCCGAAGAATAAAACGGAATTAACGCCAGAAGAAAAACTGCTGCATGCCATTTTCGGTCGAGCTGGCGAAGACGTTAAAAATGAATCGCTTGATGTTCCGTCCGGAATCGAAGGAATTGTTATCGGCGCTCATCGTTTCAGTCATCGAACAAGTTTAACCGATGCAGAACGCCGCGAACTTGATATTCAACTCTCTCAAATCGAAGAAGAGGGAAATAAAAATATAACGAATGTCTTCGGGGCCATGATCGACGATATGGAACGGGTTTTGGATCAAACCATTCTCGACGAAGATCGCGAACCGCTTGTTCAGGAAAAAGACGCAAAATATGTTGCCGAACGAGCGAAAACTTATTCGTTTGATCGAATGTGTAAACAGAATAATATTACGAAAGACAACCCGAAATATGAAGAAATTCATGCCATTTTCCTTGATCGAAAACATCGAATAGAAGACGCAATTGATTCCCGTGACCGGGCAAGAAATTCGTTGCAATGCGGCGATCAGCTCAAACGGGGCGTTCTTCAAATGGTTAAAATCTATATCGCGGCCAAACGAGTTATTTCTGTCGGAGATAAAATGGCCGGGCGACACGGAAATAAGGGCGTCATCGCAAAAATTCTGCCGAAGGAAGATATGCCGTTCCTTGAAGACGGAACCCCGATTCAAATTATGTTAAATCCGTTGGGCGTTCCGTCTCGTATGAACGTTGGCCAGATTTTGGAGACGCATCTCGGTTGGGCCGCCGCAAAACTCGGTTATCGAGCGGTTACTCCTGTTTTCGATGGCGCAACAGAAGGGCAAATCAACAATGAACTTGAAAAAGCAAATCTCCCGCGTCACGGAAAAGTTCGTTTATATGACGGTCGAACCGGAGAACCGTTTGGTCAGGAAACAACTGTCGGCTATATTTATATGCTGAAGCTGCATCATTTGGTCGACGATAAAGTTCATGCTCGAAGCACTGGACCTTATTCTCTTATTACGCAACAACCGTTGGGCGGAAAAGCCCGATTTGGCGGTCAGCGCTTTGGAGAAATGGAAGTTTGGGCTCTTGAAGCTTATGGCGCTGCTTATACGCTTCAGGAACTTTTGACCGTCAAAAGCGACGACGTTGAAGGTCGAACCAAAATTTACGAATCCATGGTCAAAGGGGAAAATACGCTTGAGGCGGGAACTCCTGCCAGCTTTGACGTTTTGATTAACGAAATCAAAGGTTTGGCTCTTGATATGGACCTTGTTCCTTCTCAAGGGAAAAAAGCGTTCTTCCCTGGAGATTTAATGGGATTTTAATAACGTTTCATTTTTGGTTTGAATTAAACAGAACAACAACTTTGTCCGGTCTTTCCTATTTAATCTGAAGAGAACTTTTTTGAGTTTTTCAAATGTTTGGATTCAAGTTTTGAAGCATCCCCAATCGTTGGATTTGAAAGACCGAAGACAAAGAACTTTTTGCTTTTATCTTATAAAATGAGAAAACTTATCCAGCAATGCAACGTTTCGCGAAACAGAATAATCTCATTTTTGATAACAGGCAAATTTTAATCCTTTAAAATACAAGCGTCCCGATAAAGTTGTTAAGAGACAAATAACGATTTTCCTGCGGACGCATACTTATTTTATCCATTTTTCCAGAATCCCCCTCTTTATTTTTAACGGTTTAATTTTGAGAAGTTTGATTTTGGTATTTTTACGGATGAAAGCAGTATATTTGAAATAAATTCCTTTATCAATTGAAAGAGGTATCTGCAGTGAGTAACGGCGACGGATCTTACGATCGAATCAATGATTTTGATGCAGTTAAAATCAGTCTGGCCAATCCGAAAAAGATTCGCGAAGAATCGAAGGGCGAGGTTAAAAAGCCTGAAACGATCAATTATCGAACATATCGCCCGGAGCGAGACGGACTTTTCTGCGAAAAGATTTTTGGCCCGGAAAAAGACTGGGAATGTGCCTGCGGAAAATATCGCGGAATGAAATATAAAGGAATGACCTGTGATCGTTGCGGCGTTAAAATTACGCATAGTCGAGTTCGTCGCAAAAGAATGGGACATATCGAACTTGCCGCTCCTGTTGTTCATATTTGGTTTTTCAAAGCAGCGTCAAGTCGTTTGGCAACTTTGTTGGCAATGAAATCGACAAGTCTTGAAAAAGTAATTTATTTTCAGGATTATGTCGTTACCGACCCGGGCGATACTCCGCTCAAGCCGCAGGCTCTTTTAACGGAAGAGGAATATCGTAAAGCGCTGGAAGAGTATGGCGACTCTTTTAAAGCGGAAATGGGCGCTGAAGCGGTTCGAAAGTTGCTTCAGCGTTTGAATGTAACGGAACTCTCCCGCGAATTACGTCAGGAACTTCAAGAGACGAAATCCAAACAACGCAAAAAGGATTTAATCAATCGATTAAAACTCGTTGAAGCGTTGCGCAATTGTCCCAGCGAAAATCGTCCGGAATGGATGATTCTTGACGTTATTCCTGTTATTCCGCCCGATTTGCGACCTTTGGTTTTGCTGGATTCCGGAACGTTTGCAACAAGCGATTTAAACGATCTTTATCGCCGAATTATCAATCGCAATAATCGATTAAAGAAATTGGTCGATTTAAATGCGCCAGAAGTTATTATTCGCAACGAAAAGCGAATGCTTCAACAGTCTGTTGACGCTTTATTTGATAATATGCGCTGTAAACGTCAGGTTCTCGGCTCAAGTAATCGTCCTTTGAAATCATTAACCGATATGATCAAGGGCAAACAAGGGCGTTTTCGTGAAAATCTGTTGGGAAAGCGCGTCGACTATTCCGCTCGAAGCGTTATTGTTGTCGGCCCGACTATGCGACTTCATCAATGCGGTCTCCCGAAGAAAATTGCGCTGGAACTTTATCAACCATTCATTATTCGTCGTCTGAGAGAGTTGCAGCATGCGGATACAATCAAAAGCGCCAAGAAAATGCTGGAACGCAAAGACGAGGAAGTTTGGGATATTTTGGAAGAAGTCATTCAGAATCATCCGGTTCTTCTCAACCGCGCTCCAACGCTTCACCGAATGGGAATTCAGGCTTTTGAACCAATGTTGATCGAAGGAAATGCGATCAAACTTCATCCGTTGGTCTGTAAAGGGTTTAATGCCGACTTCGACGGCGACCAAATGGCAGTTCATCTTCCGCTTTCATTGGAAGCTCAAGTTGAAGCGCATACGCTTATGCTTTCGACGAATAATATTTTCAGTCCGGCCAACGGCAAACCGATTATCAGTCCGTCGCAAGACATCGTTATGGGTTGCTATTATATAACGATGGAACTTCCCGGCATGCGCGGCGAAGGAATGAAATTTTCGTCAAAAGAAGAAGTTTTGCTGGCGCATGCGCTCGGCAAAGTTCATCTTCAAGCGAAAATTTTTGTTCGAATGTCCAAAGGTCGTTGGTTGCAAACCGATCCGTCAATTCGAGAGGGAATGCTGTTTGAAACAACGCCGGGACGACTCATTTTTAATGAAATTCTTCCAGAAGGAATGCCCTTTTATAATATTCCTCTCAAATCCAAAGAACTTGCAACAGTTATCAGTAACTGTCATGAACTGCTTGGTCGCCGGGCAACGATCGACCTGCTCGATAATATGATGCGTCTGGGATTTCAGGAAAGCACAAAAAGCGGTCTCTCTTTTGCGTCAGATGACCTTATTACTCCCAAGGCGAAAAAAGAAATTATTGCCAACGGAGACAAAGAAGTCAAACGGATTCAGGATCAATATGATAACGGTCAGCTGAGCGCGGAAGAACGCTATAATAAAATATTGGATATTTGGTCCGTTGTTCGAGATGAAGTGACCAAAAAAATGCTGGAAGAACTCGAAAATGATACTCGAACCAACGGCTATGTCAATCCGATTTTTCTTATGAAAGAATCGGGAGCTCGAGGCGGCGCCGAACAGATTCGTCAGCTCGCAGGAATTCGAGGTTTGATGGCCAAACCAAACGGGAAAATTATCGAAACGCCGGTTAAGGCGAATTTCCGGGAAGGTTTGAATGTTCTTGAATATTTCAGTTCGACACACGGAGCCCGAAAAGGGTTGGCGGATACTGCGTTAAAAACGGCTGACTCTGGTTATTTGACGCGAAAATTGGCAGACGTTGCGCAAAACATTGTTGTTACAACATATGATTGCGGAACAACAATGGGCGTTCTCAAAGGGGCCATTTATCAAGGAGGCGCCTTGGAGCCGGTTGTCTCGCTGGTTGATGCGATTCGAGGACGCGTTTCTCGAGCCAACATAACCAATGCCGTAACCGATGAGGTTATTGTTCGCGAAAATGAATTGATAACAACGGAAATAGCCAACAAAATCAAGGATATGGGAATCGAAAAGATTCAAGTTCGAAGTCCGATGACTTGTGAGGCGGAACTTGGCGTTTGCGCTCTTTGTTATGGAATGGATTTGTCAACCGGGAAACTTGTTGAAGAAGGAATGGCCGTTGGAACGATTGCAGCTCAAAGCATTGGCGAGCCAGGAACTCAATTGACAATGAGAACGTTCCATATCGGAGGAACAGCAGCTCACGGAGCGGAAGAAAGCGAAATCAAAACGAAATATGCCGGTTTTGTTCGTTTCCATAAACTCGAAATAATCGATCATGCCAGCAATGGCGTTATGGTTCTTTCCTGTAAAAACGATGCCGGAGTTGCGATTTGTAATTCGCGAGGTCAAGCTCGAGAAATCTATTCCGTTCCAGAAGGGGCCATTTTAACGGTTCAAGAAGGTCAGGAAGTCGCGGCTGAAACAACTCTTTGTACAATGGATCCTCATAGCAAGTTGATTTTGGCAAAAGCGTCTGGAACGATTCATTTTGGCGATATTATCGACGGGGATACATCTCAAACGACGGTTGATCCGGCAACAGGTCAACTTCGTCGAACAATCGTTGATCTCAAAGGAGATCGTCAACCGCATATCGATATAAAAACTCCAGACGGGATAAAAGTTCTGGAAGATCATTATCTCCCAGGCAAATCGCAAATTGAGGTTGAAGACGGTCAAACTGTTGTTCGCGGAACCATTATTGCCAAAACGCCTCGAAATGCCAGCGGAACGCAGGATATTACGAGCGGTTTGCCTCGGGTTACAGAAATTTTTGAAGCCCGAAAACCGAAAGATCCGGCCATCATCGCGGAAATTGACGGTTTCGTTGAAATCGGAGATAAACGTCACGGAAAACGAACCATTATCGTTCGAAGCGATTCTTCGTTCGGCGGGGAAGTTATTGAACGCATTCATGAAGTTCCGCATGGGAAACATATCAACGTTCATAATGGCGACGAAGTTCGCGCAGGTCAACCGTTGACCGACGGACTTCTTGTTCCGCATGATATTTTGCGAGTTTCCGGCGAAGATGCCGTTCAGGAATATTTGACTCAGGAAATTCAAAATATTTATCGAATGCAAAACGTTGTTGTCAACGATAAACATATCGAGATTATTGTCGCTCAAATGCTTCGAAAAGTTCGCATTGAAAATGGAGGCGATACATCGCTTCTGGAAGGCGAAACGATCGATAAATTTGAATTCCGAAACAAGAATCGTGAAATTGAAAGTTGCGTCAAGATCACGGAAGCGGGCGACACTGATTTTCAGGTTGGAGAAATTGTTCCAAAAGATATTTTTGAATCGAAGAATATTGAATTTGAAGCCAATGGCGGCAAACCAGCCCAAGGAAAGAAACCGACCAAAGCGGTTGCGTCAACGCAGCTTTTGGGAATAACCAAAGCGGCGGTTCAAAGTTCCAGTTTTCTTTCGGCGGCCAGTTTTCAGGAAACAACGAAGGTTCTTACCGAAGCGGCGCTTGCTTATAAGATCGACCATTTGGTTGGTTTGAAGGAAAATGTTATTCTCGGACGTCTTGTTCCTGCCGGAACTGGATTCCGAAAATATCAAAATGCTCAATGGCGTTATCGTCAGGAAGCTTCCGATGCGTTACAGGAAATGCAGATTCCTTTAGAAGCCGTTCCGAGTTTTAATTTGCTGAACGATATTCCGGAAACAGAAATTCAGAATTCGATTTTTAATACTGACGACGACAGTATCCCGGCGTTTCCGTCGATTCCCGATGAACTGGACTCCGATTCGAAATATAATGACGAACTTTTGAATTCAGGTTTTTCCAAATTGTTTATTGACGACGAAAAAGTTACGGAGTAAAATGAATAAGTCGTTTGTTAATTTGGTTAAAATCGGAAAGCTCAATAATTGATTTTCTTATACAAAAACCGTTATAGTTAACAAACCTGAGTTTTGTTAATGACATAAATTGAGGTCGGTTGGTTTTTACAAAAAATCGGGACAATACTTTTGAGCGGATGCGGATAAGACATCCGCGCTTTAGTCTTGTTTATTCCGCGACAGGGGCAACCGACAAATAGATATTTAACAGAACAATAGAGTTTGTTTCAGTCGTTTGTCCGACATCCGGGCTTGAAATTTAAACCTTCGGAGCTTTTAACCGGTTTGAGTCTATTCAATTCCAAGCTCGAAAAAAGTTTGATTTGCGTCGCTTTTTTCGAGAAACTTTTGTTTTCAAAGAGCGTCTAAAGTTTAATTTATACCGAATGGGAAGAAGTTTCGTTTTCCGACATTTTTTGTCGTTGCGAAGCCTGCAAACTCAATAATTCTGGATTTTCAATCGACTTGAGTATAAATTTCAAAATGAATGTTATGGTTCTGCAACCATTTGCGTTGTTTGAAAAATCCAGCGAATTTATCAGGAACAAACCGCTTAATTTTCCCTGGCGGATTTTAATGATCTCTATTCAAAAAGGGCTGTCAAATGATTCGAGCGTTGGATCAGGAAGTTCCGAAATGGAATTATCCGGAATATCAAAAGGGCGAAAAAGTCGCGTTATTCATTCCCTGTTTCATAGATCAATTTTTTCCTTCCGCCGGAATAGCAACGGTTCGACTTTTGGAAAAATTGGGGATTCCTTTGGTCTTTCCGACAGATCAAACCTGTTGCGGTCAACCTGCTTTTAATTCGGGTTATTGGGATGAAGCTCGAAAAGTTATGGAACAATTTGAAAAGGCGTTTGGCGACCAAAAATGGATTGTAACTCCTTCATCAGCCTGTGCCGCAATGGCAAGAGTTTTTTTTGCGGAAGCTGATCCTGACTCGAAAGCCGTTGAGACAGGAAAACGAGTTTTTGAATTATCAGAATTTTTGGTCAATATTTTACATCAAACCGATTTTCAGGCAAGATTTCCAGGCAAAGTTGCGCTTCATGTCGGTTGTCATGGGCGCCGCGAATTGGGAATGGCCGATGCCGCAATGACGCTTTTATCCAATATAAAAGACCTGGAATTTATGCCGATTCCCGACGTTCAGGATTGTTGCGGTTTCGGAGGGACTTTCAGCGTCAAAATGGCAGGAACATCATTAGCAATGGGACGAAAGAAGATTGATAATCTTCTTAAAAGCGGCGCCGATTTTATTGCAACAACCGACTTAAGCTGCGCAATGCATTTTGGCGGAATGATGCAAAAAGACCCAACAATCCGGAAAATTGATATTCTCTATTTGGCGGAATTATTGAATCATCAATGACCCTCTTTTTTCTTTTTTGAAAATGGAAAGTTGGTCAGAGGTTATCTGTAAATAATCAAATAAACGGGACAATTTGTCCGATATGTTCTATTATGTAAGGAGACGAAAATGGGACGAACGCATATTGGGGAAATATCGGACGAATTTTAAACGCTTGTTGAACCTCTCATTCCAACGCCCGACGAGCTTAAGGACAAAACGCAAACATATCGACGCAAAACAGGCGGCGGTCGGAAGCGAATGTATTCTGACCAAACCTTTTTTGCCGCCATCGTTTCGTGTTGCGAACAGGAATTATCTGGAATGCGATTCCGCGTGAAAAACTCGGCGGACTCGGTTCCTCGGCTCTTCATAAACGATATCAGCTTTGGTCGGAAGCCGGGTTTTTTGATCGGATCTGGCAGGCCGGTCTGAATAAATACGACGAACTTAAAGGGATTGAATGGGAATGGCAATCGGCAGACGGCTTTAAAATCAAAGTTCCATTGGCGCAAGACTCTTTCGGACCTAACCCAACGGATCTGAAAAAATGGAAGCAATGTAAACCAATAAGGTTTTATATTCAAGCCGTTTGAAAAATCAACCGTTGCGTTCATAAAATTGCGGCGGGTCATTGAAGTCGATTGGATTGACTGTTTGTCCATATCGGATTCCAGGGAATTATTTTCCCTTGCGAACTTTGACAATTTATCCAAAACCGATAGGGGCGGCTCCCATTGGCTTCCGCATACAGCCAACAATTGCGGCTTGCCAAGTCACAATTGCTGGTTGACTGACTTGCTTGCAGGCTGACTGACTTGAAAATAATTTGTCGATTACTTAAAATCAACTCGTTTCAGGAATTATTTTATGAGACTTCTAACTGCGTTGAAAGCCTTTTTTGCCATTTTAGGAAAAAAAGAGACAGCGGAACAAATTGAAATGATTCTTCGTTCGCCTAAAAATGAATCCTCGGCTCCGTTTGTTGATCACGAAAGCACAAAATCGAAACTCAAATCAAAAACAACAGCTTTATCGCAGGTTCATTCTCCACAAAAGTCGCAACGAATCAAATCAGAACAGTCAGAAGCAATAACGCTTTTGGCAACTCTTCAACGAGAAGCGAGATTCATCGATTTTATTAAAGAATCGTTAGGCGATTACAGCGCAGAAGAAATAGGAACAGCCGCGTTGAGCGTTCATGATCAATGCGCAGAAGTTCTTGAACGCTTTTTTGAAATTCGTCCCCTTTCTGATATTGCGGAGGGAGAAATGATAACCGTTTCGTCCGCCGATTCTGTTCGTTGTCTGCTTTCAGGAAAAGTTACGGATACGGCAAATCAGAAAGGTCAACTTGTCCATTCCGGTTGGATTGCTCAAAAATGCGAACTTCCGCAATGGACCGGTCAAAAAGAGGACGCTAATATACTCGCTCCGTTCGAGGTTGAAATCCAATAAACGATCTGATATTAAAGGAAAGCAAAATGAGAGGAAGTTCTCTAAAAACCCGGACTTTTCATCAAACGCATTTCGGACAAGGTCGTTAAAAACGGTTTTTGCGGACGAGACGTCCGCGCGTCTTAGGGGTTTTCTGGGCTTCCTTGAGGTTTGTTTTGGTTTTATGAATTAAGACACAGCTTTCAATATTTTCCTTATATAGCGAAGCTGCCTTGGACAAACAGCCTTCATTTTTATTAAATCGTTTTCCAGAACAGTTTGTTATCCCAACGATTCAAGATTGTCAATCGGCCTGAACTTAACAGTTTCTTTCAGAAAAATACGCAACGGAAATCAAACAATTTCGCCGATTTGCCATTGATCGAGTCCCATTTCGGAAATTGCCTTTTGAATCGCTTCGGTCTGTTGAGCCGAAACAACCAGAACCAGACCGATTCCATTATTAAAAACGCGATTCATTTCATCAGCGTCAATATTGCCGAGTTTTTGCAACCATTGAAAAACAGCAGGAATCGGCCAGGCATTCCAATCGATATTGGATCGACAATTATCCGGCAGAATTCTTCCAAGATTTTCTTCTAATCCGCCGCCCGTTATATGAGCGATTCCGCGGATTCCTTTATTCGCTTCAAAGGTTTTTAAAAGGGCAAGAACCGGTTGAACATAAAGTCGCGTTGGCGTCAAAAGAGCTTCGCCAACAGTTTGGCCGAGTTCATTGATGTAAGAGTCAATGGAAAGTCCCGCCATTTCGAAAACGATTTTGCGAATCAAACTATAACCATTCGAATGGAATCCGCTGGAGGCGATTCCAATGAGTTGATCGCCCGGTTGAATCGCTTTTCCGTCAATAATTTTCGATTTTTCAGCAACTCCGACACAGAATCCCGCTAAATCATATTCGCCCGGTTGATAAAGATCGGACATAATAGCGGTTTCGCCGCCGATCAAAGCGCAACGACTTTCAAGACAACCTTGCGTGATTCCTTGAACAATTTCTTCCAATAAATCGGGATCATCTTTGGGCATTGCGACATAATCAAGGAAAAAGAGCGGTTCAGCTCCGCAGCAAATCGCATCATTGACGCTCATTGCAACCAAATCAATTCCAACGGTTGAATGCCGCTTCATTTGACAGGCAATTTTGAGTTTCGTTCCAACGCCATCTGTGCAACTGACCAAAACAGGGTCATCGTATTTTTTGAGATTTCCCAACGAATCTCCCATTTCATTGAGTTGAAATAAACCGGCAAAACCGCCGTCAAGTCGCAAAACTCTCGGCGAAAAAGTCTGTTTAACCAATCGGGGAAGCCGCGACATTGACTCTGCATAAATATCCAAATCAACGCCTGAATCTTTATAGGTTGCCTTTTTCATTATGTCTCTCTTAATCAATTCTCTCTTAAATAATGAATAATAAGGAAAAGTTCTCTCATATATCGAAACCGATTCAGCAACAGGCTTCGTCATCAGAAACCAGCCCGTTCGCCCACAAACCTGGGCTCCAATGATTTTGAGTTTTCAACAAATATCAATAAACCATACGGAATTCAGAACCGGACAATTCTGCTTGACTTATCAAAAAACCAATTTAACAACAAAAATTGTTCTCAATCAGGCAATTTAACGCGGAAAAAAATCATGTAAAATATGGGAACAACGAAAAGAGTTAAAATGGTTGCAAAAATGAGCCCGAACATAATAGCCGTTGCCATTGAATCGAACAACGGATCTTGAAGCAATGGAATCATTCCGACAATAACGGTCATTGCAGCAACCGTAACCGGCCGCATTCTTTCAACGGACGCATCGACAATCGCATAATAAGGAGATTCGCCCTTGGCGAGTTCTTCGTCAATCTGGTCCATTAAAACAACGCCATTTCGGACCATCATTCCAAGAAGACTCATTGCTCCAATCAAAGCCATAAACCCAAACGGTTTATTTAAAAGAATCATTCCAAAAGTAATTCCAATTGTTGCCAAAGGAAACGTCAATAAAATAATGAGCGGTTGTCTCAGGGCATTGAATAAAACGACAACAATAATCGCCATGAAAATGAGAGCAATTGGAAGTTTTCCCAATAATTCTTTTGAAGCGTCTTCCGACTGTTCGAACTGTCCGCCCCATTCCATAGAATAACCGGGGGGAAGTTCAATGGCTTCAATTTGAGAACGAACTTTTTTCATTAACCCCGACCAATCCGAGCCATTTGCGTCTGCTCCAACAGTAATCGTTTTGAAACGGTCGCGTCGATGAATTTGCCCATTTTCCCAAATAATCTCGGGATCGTTCGAAACCTGGGAAAGCGGAACAGGTTTAAAAAGATGTCCCCAAACCGGCGTATTCATAAGCGTTTCTGTATTATTTCGTTCCAATGGGTTTGAACGAACAATAACCGGCAGGAGATCGTCATGATCGCTGAATGTTGCGGTTGGAATCCCTTTGGTTGCCCAGCGAAGAGCAAACATCATTTCATTTCTTGCAACCAAAGCGCGCGATCCCTTCGGCTGCGAAAAAGTCGGACTCCAGGTTGGAACCATTTGGCGCCAATCGTCGCGAATAAATTTGGCGGTTGGCTCTTTTTGAAGAATTTCTTTTGCCTGATCGGCCAAATTTTGTAAAACGCCGGGATCCGGACCGCTGAACCTTGCTTCCAGTTCGAGTTTGGTTGTTGGCCCCAGCGCGAAACGTTGAGCTCGACTTTCCGCTTGCGGCATATTTTTATGAAGCCATTGTTCTGTTGGATCGATAAGGCGATCAACATCAGCCAGCGAATTGACATTGACGACAATCTGAGCATAACTCGAATTCGGTAATTCCGGTTCATAGGGGAGATAAAATCGAGGCGGACCAGCCCCGATGAACGATCCGACATTTTGAACCCCCTTTTGTTGCAAAAGATATTCTTCGATTTTTGCAACATCATCAGAAACAGTATTAATTGATGTTCCTTCCGGCAACCAATAGTCGATCATAAATTGAGCGCGTTGAGCTCTGGGAAAGAAAATCTGAGGAATTTGCTGAAAGCCATAAAAAGCGAGAAAAAGCAATCCAATCAAACAACCAAGCGTTATTGTTTTATGATGAAGCGTCAGTTCCAGAAGTCGACGATACATTCGATAAACAGGCCCGGAATGCGGATCTTTTTTCTCCTTCTGAAGGTTGGGTTTGACAAATAAATAATAGATGACCGGCGTCTGTGTCATTGCGACAATCCAGCTAATCATTAATGAAATGGCAAGGACAACAAAAAGAGTTCCGGCATATTCTCCCGTTTTATCATTTGAAAGATAAACAGGCCAAAAAGCTAACGCTCCAACAACGGTTGCTCCCAATAATTGCGGCGCGGCTCGTTTGGCTCCTTCAATGCAAGCTTGCATTCGATCCATTCCGCGTTCCATTCGGACAAGAATTAAATCGCCAACAACAACAGCGTCATCGACAAGAATTCCCAGCGCGACAATAAAGGCGCCCAAAGAGGTTCGATGCAAAACAATCCCCATTGGAGCCAGAACGCAAAAAGTTCCCAACATAACAATCAGAAGACTGCTCGTTATGAGCAGGCCGCTTTTCCAGCCCATTGCGACCATAACGACAAGAGTAACGATTATAATGGCTTCATACAAATTTTTAGTAAAAGCATGAATCGCAACATTGACATTATCCGGCTGATAACTGACGACATCAATTTGATAACCGGCAGGAAGAGTTTTTAGAATTTCATCCAAGCGTTCTTTGATTTTTTCGCCCATTTGAATAACATCGCCATTTGGAATGGGCGAAAGAGCAATTGCAATAGCCTTTTTGCCGTCGGAACGCATTATTTTAGAAGGTTCGTCATTTAAAACCTTTTGAACTGTTGCAATATCCCGAAGGCGAATTTGACGCGTCCCTTCCCCTTTATGAGAGTTGAATTGAGAAAGAATGGATTCAATAGGGGTTCCGGCTGCAATTTTTTCCGCGGCTTGAACAAATTGTTGCATTGAACCGTCAGGGAGAATCAGATTTTCGATTTCTTCGATCGTTTGAAATGTTCCGGAAGGAGAAATGCGGACTTTCTCGCCGCCAATGGTCATAATTCCAGTATCGGAGGTTAAATTTTGACTCTGAAGAGCAAGAATAACGGCGAGCGGATGAATATTCAATTCGGCCATTCTCGCCTGCGAAATTTGAATTTCAATTCTTTCTTCCGGAACCCCCCAAAGTTCAATCCGTCGAACCTGGTCGATAAGAAGAAGTTCTTTTTGTAAATCTTTGGCCGTTTCTCGAAGTTCAGAATCGGAAAATCCGTCCGCACTCAACGCAAGAACAATTCCATAAACGTCTCCGAAATCATCTTTGACAATAGGCGTCAAAGCTTCAATGGGCAATTCGGGTCTGGCCGCATTGAGTTTATTCCTCAAATCCTGCCAAATAAGTCCGGACTGAATTTTATCAACGCCGTCATTTAAATCGACCAGAACAAAGGAAACGCCCGGTTTGGAAATCGAACGAATTTTTTTGAATTCCTGAATTTGTTGAGCCGCCCGTTCAACAACATTCGTAACATGATCCTCGACATCTTCTGCCGTTGCGCCGGGATAAAGGGTTACAACTAACGCTGTATTGATTGTAAACTCTGGATCTTCGAGACGGCCCATTGTTAAATAAGACCATATTCCGCCAACGACAATCAGAAAAACGCAAAAAACAATAACAACCCGATGTTGAACTGCATATGCTGGCAACATTTTTAAACTTCCAAATAGATGATTTGGTTATGAAATGAGGAATCAAATTTAAATCTAATGTTTGATTAACGCCTCGAATATAGGTTGGATTTTTTTATCAAAACAACAATTTCAGAAAAAGGGACGGTCAAAAGTCAATCGTTTTCTCAAATTTTGATTCTTGTTGAACGCTTTTCTGAATCAACTTCAAATAAAACGTCCGAGCATGATAAATATCTCTTGAGTATATGTTTCGAACAGCCAAATGTCAAGGCGTAACTAATATGGAAAACGATTCCGATTATTCCGGCGCTTTGGTTCTTATAAACGCAAACAGTAAATGAGAGTTTTATACAGGAAATTGTAAAAACCTGTTTTTTACAACAAACTCAATTCGGAAAACGTCACGAAAACCGATTCCAGTGAACGAGACTTCGCGCTCCCAGCAGTTTTTTGGAACTTCCTATATATTTTTCTTTGTCTTCAATTGTTGGAGTTGCAAATCGCGTTCAAAATTCAATCAAATTTGAAGGTTGATTTTTTGTCCTGGTTATGTTCAATGAAGATTCTTTTGCATAAACGGTTGAAGAGCCCGATCCAATATTCCGTTCAAAAAAGCAATGGCAAGGCCATAATTTGTTATAGGAACGCCTGCTTCAACGCAACGGGCTATTCGTTGAAGCATTTCTCGACGGTTCCACATACAAGCGCCGCAATGAATAACAATATCCCATTGAGCCAATTCAGACGTCGTTGTCGGAAAATCATGCCCTTGAATATGCGCAATTGTTAAGGAATCATCGACAAATTTGCGCAACCAGCGGGGGATTTTTTCTGTTCCAATATCATCGTTAATCGGATGATGAGAACAAGATTCAGCGATCAAAACTTTGGATTTCGGTTTGAGAGAACCAAGGGTTCGAGCTCCCGCAACCATTGTTGTCAGATTTCCTTTTTGACGAGCAAAAAGAATCGAAAACGAAGTCAAAGGAATAGAATTCGGCACAATTTTTGCGACATTATGAAACGCCTGAGAATCGGTTATAACTAATTTGGGCGCTGGATTACAGCGTTTTAAGACGTCGGCAAGAAAGTTTTCCTTGACGACAAGGCAAGCTTGATCGCCGTCCAGGATATCCCGAATCGTTTGAACCTGAGGCAAAATGAGCCGTCCTTTGGGAGCTTCTTTATCAATCGGAACAACGAGAATGGCCAATTCGTTCGGATCAAGCAGATCGGAAACAATGGGAGGCGGCGTTAAATATTCGTCTGGAACAATTTGAACCAAAGCCTCTCGAATGTCAATAATGTCGTTTTCCAGTAATCCTGACGAGTTTGAGGTTTCCTTTGTCGACGTTTTGACAAAAGGAAGATGCCAAAGCTGAAGTTTTTGAATCAAGTCCTCGGGAACGGGAGCCAAATCAACTTTGTTCAAAACAATCAAGAGAGGGGTTTTTCGTTTCTTTAATTCGTGAACAATTTGATTTTCAAATTCTCCCCAAATTTCATCGTTGGACTGATTGCCTCGGGAAACGTCAACAACTAAAAGTCCAATGTCCGTTCGATCGAAAACTTGAAGCGTTTTCTGAATACGAAGTTGGCCAAGCGAACCTTGATCGTCAATGCCAGCCGTATCGATAAAAAGAACAGGGCCAATGGGAAGCAATTCCATTGGTTTTTCGATCGGGTCCGTTGTCGTTCCCGCAATATCAGAAACAATTGAGGTTTTTTGACGCGTCAATGCGTTCAAAAGAGAAGATTTTCCAACATTTCTCCGTCCAAAAATGCCCAAATGAAGCCGAAATCCTCTGGGCGTATTATCCATACTAATCTCCAAAAATCGGATGTTCGATATAAGAGAACATTTACAAAATCTGTCCTCAAAAAAACCGGTCAAACAGTCTTTTCATTGAGGAACTCAAAATCTCCGCAAGATTCAATAGCAGCGTTTTTCAAGGTTTCTTCTTGATAAAGGCCTTTTCCCCGTTTTTTTAAAATGGAATCAAATTTGTTCAATTTTGTCTTTTCAAAAATCGGAAAAAATATCTTTGCCGAATCTCGCTTTCAGTAAGCGGCAAATATTTGTCAGACTTGACCGCAACAAGCATGATTTTCAATAAGTTTGAACACAAATGTTAAAATAATTAAAACAGCTAAACAGGGTTGTAATTTCTGCGTTTTAACATTTAAAAAGTCTGCTTTTTAACTATTTTATTCGTCTTCGTCATCTTTGAGAACGGTTTCAAGGACTTTCGTATTTCTTTCAATGGCTAAAATAACCGTTTGCGTTTCGATGCCGTCGGGGCTGATCGCAACAATGGGATAAACATGACGTCGTTCCGGCAAATGATAACGAATAGAAAACGAACCGTCATCTTTCAGCCGAATGGCTTCTCCTTTAATAGCAAGTTGAACGCCGGGTTCTGTTTTGCCGCGAATTACAATTTCAGCGTCAACGTCAAGATCGAAATTGCGTTTAACCTCTTTGAAAGGAACAATAGAGACGGGCGTACTGCTTAAGCCAAAAGATTCTTTTTGAGTTTCCTGAGACAAAATAACATTTTCGAAATGTTGTTGAGTTCCCGTAAAATATCCGGCACAAAAATCAGATGGAACGCCCATCCAACTGACATCCGGATGACCAAAAGCGTCATGAACATAACATTGCGGAGTTTCGACAATATTGCTGGTTATCAGATTGAAGAATTTTTTGTCGCGAGTCAAATAACCAATTTCGACCAGAAAGGAACAAGGAGGGTCGGTTACGTCAATATACCAATTATTAATGCCGCCATGAATGCGGATATCGGAAAGATATTCGCGACGAATACTTCCAACGTTATCCGAAGAGACTTTAAAGAGTCGCAAAACAGGATCAGAAGTATGCCAAAGGGGACCCATTGCAGCTCGAATCCGCTCAACTAACTCGGAAGAAATTTCCCAATACGCATGCAGCCAAAAAGGATCGCGAACCATTAGAAGAAGTTGGTCATTTGCTTTTCGGCCCAAATGCTGAGAAGAAGTTCCCAATGTTTTATGAAGCATCAAACGTTGTTTGAGTTCTGTAATTTTCGTTGATTCTTCATTTTCAGAAGCGTTTTGCGGAATTTTTGGATTCTTATTCATTAAGTCATCGGATGAAAATCGAGTTTTAGAAGGAAAATTTGATTGATATGAAAGATCATTGGAGGGCGTCTGAGGCAAAACAGCTTGATTTTCAAAAGAATGATTATTTTTGACGGTTCTCTTCTTTCGTATTTTAATATTTGGAAATTTGGTCAAATTAACTGGTTCTGACATTTCCGAATTTAACGAATTTTCAACTTTTTGAGCTGATTGTAAAAACGATTCTTTGTCAAGAATATTTTGGAAGATTTTTTCAGCTTCGGTTAAAATAGTTTGTAACAATTCAGGGTCGACATGAGCTTCCCATTCTGTAAGAGCGGAAATGAGCTGCCGTTTTCTCAAATGATGCCAACCCTGAATTTTTGCTTTTTTCGCAATAATATAGAGTTCTCGGATAGGTTTATTTTCGTAAGAAACAGGGAGAGTCATTACGGTCTCCGATCAATGAAAATCAATTGAAGGCGGGATTTTGAGCAATCAGCAATAAATATTGAAATAATGTTATATCAAAAGTAAGTATCTTACTGGATAACAAAGAGAGGAAATTGAATTTGCTAAACAACAATCAAAGACAACTCTCTCTTTTATTTATCTTACCAAATTTAATAAAAGATTCAACCATTGGCAACGATAAATCGATAAAATAATTTCAAGTCATCTGCAAAATTTGATACAATTCCTATTTTCGGTAATTTTATAGAAAAAAGCAATTAGGAATATCAATTGAGCAAACCAAAACAAGGACGATTTTCTCTTTTTAAAAAAGATTGCGTTTTTTTGCTTTGAAAGCCTCGCATTCCGGCTTCGGAATAAAAATCATGAAAAAAGACTTTGGTTGCTTTAAAATTTTCAATAAAAATACTGGAAAATGAAAAGAAGAATGTTATACTGAAAATATTGGTAATCGATAAATTTATTTTCCTCATTTTAGACTTTAAGCCAGTTGGTTATATCGAAACCGGTCTGGGCGAGCAACAGATATTGTTTTGTTTTTGCAATCCGTTCGTTGTTGCGAGCCCGAGCCGAATGATTCCGTTTTTTAATGAACCTGAGAAAAGTTGTTTTTTAACTTTTATAAAATCATAAACTGTATAAAAAAACAACGAGCGACAAGTTCAAAACGTCGAAACAAGAAAAGGAACAATAAAATGTTATATTGGCGATTGTTAATCGGCGTTCCGATAATAATGATATTGGTCTTTCTTTGTTTTCTTGACGCGCAATCCCAAATACCCGGTCTTTATCTTATGCCTTTTTTTCTCGTTTGCGTTGGTTTCATTTGCAAAGAGGTTCTTGAACTTCTTAACGCCGGAGGTCTGAAGCCAAGGCGTTTGACTGTTTATTTGGGAACTTTTTGGTCAATGATTCTTTGCTGGTTTGCCTGCTATCATTATTCGCTCGGAAATATCCAAAATTTGTCAACAGAAACCGGTTGGAAAACAGCCGCTCTGGCTTGCGTTTATACATTAGTCGCAATGGCAGGCGGAGTTCTGATTGCTTTTATCGGAGAAATGGCGAGATTCAAATCTCCCGGCGGAAATATTATCAATCTTGCAGGCGCTGTTTTTGCTTTTACTTATATCGGAATGCTCGGCTGCTTTATGATTATGTTGCGAATAGCCTATGGAATCGAAGCGATTCTGTCTTTAATTATTGTTACAAAATTTGGTGATTCGGGAGCTTATGCAGTCGGTCGACTTTTGGGGCGTCATAAAATGGTTCCCGGCTTGAGTCCAGGCAAAACAGTTGAAGGCGCCATTGGCGGATTGACCTTTGCGATTTTCGGCTCCTGGTTTAGTATGAATGTTTTTTTTCCCTTTTGCGTTGGTCAAGAGCCGCGAACGCTTGCCGGCGTTCTTATTTTCGGTCTTTTGGTCGGTTTGGCGGGAGTTCTCGGCGATTTAGCGGAATCTCTTATCAAACGCGACGTCAATCGCAAAGATTCAGGACATTTTGTTCCCGGTTTTGGTGGTTTTCTTGATATTTTTGACTCTCTTTTAATGGCCGCTCCCGTTGCCTTTGGACTTTGGGCTTTTCATATTATTTAATTTCCAATTCATTAATTTGTAATAAAGAAGTTCTAAAAATCTGGATTTTTCAATAAGCGCGTTTCGAATAAAGTTGTTAAAACCAGTTCTTGCAGACGAAACGTCCGCGATCCAAAGGGGGTTTTTAGAACTTCCTTTGAATAATATGATATAATATTATAATGACTTAAAACGTTTTATTCGAATCAGGATTGTTCCCTGTGAAAACGGATAAAGCTCGTTTATTCTTGAGAGAACCGATCTTTTTCCAAGAGCCCCGCTTGTCAAGATTGAAAAAATCATCATAATTGAAAATTAATTTGCGAGAATAGAGAACCTGATCATTTGGAGTAAGGGAAGCATTGGGCAATACCTGATGGCAAATGGTCGAGAAACTTTTTATATTGAAGGAATTTCATGGTTGAAATTAAAACTGTAGCTGTGGAACTTCGCGAAACGGCAGGCAAGCGTCGTAATCGTCGATTGCGGGCAAGCGGCAAAGTTCCGGCTGTTTTGTATGGTCATAAACAGGCAAATGTCAGTTTATCCGTTCCGACGGAAGAAATTGAAGCAGCTTTGCGTCACGGAAGCCGATTTGTCGCTTTAACAGGCGCTGTTAATGAACGCGTCTTTATTAAAGAATGTCAATGGGATACCTGGGGATTAAATATTCTTCATGTCGACTTTACGCGAGTCAGCGAACATGAGCATGTTCATCTTTCCGTTCCGCTTGAACTCCGAGGCGAAGCTCCCGGAACGAAAGAAGGGGGCATTGTCAAACAAGTTTTGCATGCGTTGGAAATCGAATGCGAACCGATTAATGCTCCGGACAAGATTGGAGTCAATATTAATCATCTCGCTTTTAATGCGTCGATTCATGTCGCTGATTTGGTTCTTCCAGAAGGCGTTAAGTCCTTGATCGACGGGACAACGTTAATCGTTGAATGCGTTGAAGCGGTTGAAATGACCGAAGATGCTTCGGAAGCAAAGGTCGACGGTTCTGAGCCGGAAGTTATTGGCCGCAAAAAGGCAGAAGAAGAGGAATGATTGTTTAGTTGATCTGTTTCTTGTCTCTTGTTCCATTTTATGTTTCCAGACACAAAGTTACAGATTTCTGTAATACTATATGATTACAGCAGCAATTAAAGATTTTTTCCTGAAGTTTCACAGGAAGTCAAAAGAACAGATGAAACCGGATAAAATTGTCGTTGGATTGGGAAATCCCGGGACGAAATATCAAGGGACGCGACATAATGTCGGTTATATGGTTCTTGCGAAATTGGCAGAACGATTCGCTCAAGGCAAACCGCGAATTCAATTTCAGGGGAATACATTGGATGTAAAAATCAAAGGAACGAATATTCTTTTGCTTTGTCCAACGACTTATATGAATTTAAGCGGCAATTCGATTTCATCGGCGTTACGATTTTATAAATTAACTCCGTCAGAACTCTTAGTTGTTTGTGATGACGTTGACCTTCCCGTTTCAAAAATACGTTTTCGAACGTCAGGCGGAAGCGGCGGTCAAAAGGGATTACAAAATACAATCGAACGTTTGGGAACCAATGAATTCGCCCGATTGCGAGTTGGAATTGGTCGGCCTCCGCAAAATCGAGAGACGGCAGATTATGTCCTTTCTCATTTTGGAAACAACGAAAAAGAAGAGATTCAATTGGCGATCCAAAACGCTGCTGATGCTGTCGAACTTTGGATTTCAGACGGCGATAGCGCTGTAATGAATCGTTATAATTGATTCGGTAATGAATAAGTTTATGAATTATTGAAAAACGAACATCATAAACAATTGTATAAATTAATTATCAAAAAACAACCATGACGCCTGTTTCACAAACAGGAGCAGTCTTGAATCAAGACTGAAATAAACTTCGAGGAGTAATAAATTGACAGAAGAACATGTTTATGAGGGATTGTTCATTCTGGACTCGGAACAATACGCTCGTGATCCAGAGGGCGTTTCCGGTCAAATTGACAAAACGATTGAATCGCTGGACGGGAAAGTTCGCGTTAGTCGTCTTTGGGAAGAACGAAAACTTGCTTATCCGATCAAAAATCATAAGCGGGGAACTTATTGGTTAAGTTATTTTCGATTGAATACCAGTAATCTTTCAGATTTGAATCGTCAATTTCAATTAAATGGAAACATTCTTCGTTTTCTGTTGTTGAATATTGATCCGCGTCTGGAAGAGGCTTTGGTTGAGCATGCTTTAATCGGTCCTGTTAAATATGAATCCGAGCCCCCGATTCCTGAGATTTTTGACAGCGAAGATGAAGTCGACGATGAAGATGACGAAGTTGTTGTTGACGCTGTTAATGGCATTGACGATTAAATGTTTTGATTTGTTTTAAGCGTTTTTATTTTCATCGGTATAAGCGCCGCCTTTTTTGAATCGTTTTATTTGACAAAGATTTTTCATTCTTTTGTTGCAATGTTTTATCATTGCGATAATGAGCAAGAAGAATTTGGTTTTTCCGGAAGTTTCCCTGACGGAAATGATGATATTCAAAACAAAGGCAATAATCAAAACAACTTTTATCGATTTGTTTATCAGTTAATAAATGAGCCAGGATTATTAAAACGGAATAAGGTTGTTTTTTCATTTTATTATTTTGATCACTTAAATCAAATTCCAAGCAGAATCAAAACAGGATGAGGTAATTTCATGGCCAGTTTTAATCGCGTTATTTTGGTTGGCAATATGACCCGAGACCCTGAATTACGATATATTCCGAGCGGAATGGCAGTCAGCGATATTGGGCTGGCTGTTAATGATCGTCGAAAGGATCAAAACGGTAATTGGACAGAGGAAACAACTTTTGTCGACATTACTCTTTGGGGACGAAACGCAGAAGTCGCCGCCGAATATGCTCGAAAGGGCGTCCAGGTTCTTATTGAAGGTCGTTTGAAGTTGGACAGTTGGGAAACGGATGGTCAAAAGCGTTCCAAACTGAAAGTTGTTGGAGAACGTCTTGTTTTACTCGGAAGCCGTTCCAGCGGGGGCGAGGGGATGTCGTCATCTTATAATAATTCGGCGCGAAATACGAATTATGGCGGCGGAAACAACAATTATAATGCGGGAAGTTATGAAGAAGCTCCTTTGCCTCCAGAAGCTTCAGCAGGCGACGATATTCCGTTTTGATTTCATAAATCAATCTCAAGATTAAATATTCAGTTAGAAAATTATACAGGTTAAAATAATGTTAAGAGAAAAAAATAAACGAGCCCGCCAAAATCTGCGGTCAGGAAAACGACTTCCAGTTGGCCCGAACGGGGGAATTCAACTTCTTTTGATCCAAACAGTTGATCCTCTTGGAAAACAGGGCGATGTTGTTGAAGTTAAGCCCGGTTATGCTAAAAATTATTTGATTCCTCAAGGTTTGGCAACCATTGCAACAGATCATCATCGCCGAATGGTTGAAAAACATCGAGCCAAGCTTCGCGAAATTCAATTGCAACGTCTTGCCGGTTTGAAAGAATTGGCGGATCTTATTCGAACAAAGAGCATTTCAATCGAAGCTCAGGCGAATGAGGAAGGTCATCTTTATGGTTCGGTTGGTCCCGATGACATTGTTCGAGCGCTGAAGGTTGAGAATATCAATATAACGCCCGATCAAGTTCGGCTTACCGGACCTTTGAAGGAACTTGCTCTTTATACAGTCCGCATTTATCTCGGACACGATATTGACAGCGAATTAAAAGTTTGGGTTGTTCCTGTCGTCGAAAATCAAAAATAAATTGCTTTTCAATTTTAACCCGGTTAATGACCGGGTTTTTTATTTTATTTTTTCTCCTTCTTTTGAATAATCTTCTTCTTTTAACAAAAAGTATCTGATTTTTCTAAAATATTTTGCTCTCAAATTTGAGTTGATTTGAAGTTATCGCCAAGACAGCTCAAAGTCTCATTCTTTCTATTTTCAAACTTGCCAATAAAATGGCCGGCGGATTTTAAAGGCCAAAGTTGATACGAATTCCGACAACAGAATAAAATCAAAAAAAGGCAAAAGTTGTAACAGAAATTATTTATTTGAAGCCGCAATGATCGCTAAACGATGCCGTCGATTGTTGCCGATTTAAGAACAATCGAGAATTATAAGAAATTTGTTTTGATAAAAACTCAAAAGATATGCTTGAAGTCGTCTTTCTTTGAAAAAATTTTCACGAATAATTTCTTGAAAAATTAATTTTCCTTCAATTCGTTTTGAGAAACAACCGATACAAATGAAAACGATAAGAAACTAATGGTTTTGACGACTTGATCAAAAGTTTCTTTTTGACATTAGAAGGATCGCTGTAATATTGATGAGCTTTCCTGGCTAAGTTGATGTTTTCCGTTGAATTCAGCCGAATGTCAGCGTTGTTTTATCGGCGATATAAAAGGAAATTGGGCATTAAAGGCTTCATGGAGGAGATACGCAATGCGTAAAATATTATTTTCGTTAATTTTGGGAGCATTATTAATCGGTTCGACCGGTTGTATTATCCCAGCTTATTCGGGCGATCCGGCAAAACGAACCGTTCAGCTTTATAATACATCAGAAGATTTACGACAAGCTGAAGATACTTATGATCGCGTTTTCATGGTCGATCAGCCGAGTCATATGACTCCATATCGAACTCATGGCGGGATAACCTGATAGGGGGGGTTAAAAGACGATCTTCGGATCGTCTTTTTTTATGAAAAAGTTTTGGCCGTTTTTCTTCTCGACTGTTCTTTGAGTCTTGAAATGGACTTTCCTTCCTTTCGTTTTTTTATTCTAAATCATTTTCATTGAATAATCTTCCAATTCTTGAAAATTCTATGAATTTTGAATGACGTTCTTTCGAAATAACTATCGGATCAAGAATGATCTTTGTTTGTCTCGCTCATAAATTTTTTCGATGACAAAATGTTAAAATGAGCAAATTATTTTGATTGCAAATAATTGTTTATTTTGAATATTTTAGCAAAACAAACAAATAAGTAACATTTAATTCAATAGAACCGATTTTCAAAATAATATTTTTTTTGACAAAAAAGTTTTTAAAAGAAACGGTTCTGAAAATCGTCCAAAGATCCTAAAACGTTTATTTTCAAACAGACAAGAACTGTCAGATTATAAAAAATGGCGCGAAACCTGTTGTCCGAGTTCGCATTCTTTATATGATTCCAAGAAATGACCCGATTTGGACCAAACGAAATTAAATTTCAATGAGTAAATCAGATTCCGAAAACAAATCAAACAAGAAGAACAAAAAAGAAAAAGCGGAAGAAAAAAAGAAAAAGAAAAAAAAACTTTCTGATTATTGCCTTTTTTTTCTTTGGCGATTCATTTTGCTTATTCTGTTAATTTTTTCGTTAATTTATTTGTTTAAAAATGACTTAACAAAATATTATTCTTTTGTTTCTGATCCCAGCAACGTTTCTCTGACGGAAATGAACGAAAACATTAAATATGTCAAAGGACTATTTGGCCCCAATATTTCTGAAACAAAGGGAATTCTTGAAAATGATATCCAGAGTCAGCCAACAGACTTTATTCCTTCCCGGGAATTATTTTCCAACAGTCAACCATTGGAAATACAAATCATTCGAATCGCCAGTTGGAATTTGTATCCATTCGATCTTAACAAACTGACGGACATCAAAAAAAGCCAGCGAATCGCTCAACTTTTTTTGGAATTTGACATTATTGCCGTTCAGGGGATTCGATCTAAAAACCAAACAGTTTTGGACGGAATGATTTATTTGCTCAAGCAAAATGGGGGAAATTATGATTATGCCTATTCTTCAACGATCTCAAAAAGTTCGGAATATTTAGCCTATTTTTATAATCAGGATCGAATTCAACTGGATCGGGAAACATTAGTTGATTTGTCCGATTCTGAGGGACGATTGACTTATCCCGCTTTGATTGCTTCTTTTCGTCCGTTGGCTTCCGATGTCAATCGCGCTTTTACTTTTTCGCTGGTCAATATTTGGATTGATCCGAAGCGGGAAGCCAAAGATCGAAATGCCCTGCTTAATATTTATCAAACAGTCCGGAATACAACAGGGCGGTTCGGTATCGCAGAAGACGACGTTATTCTCTTGGGATGTTTCAATGCTCCCATTTTGGAAATTGGCGATCTTTCTCGAGCCGCTCAGCTTGTTGCGGTTCATATCGACAAAGCAACGCATTGGAATGGAACGTCATTCGATAATATTTGTTTTAATGAAAAAGCGACCGTCGAATATATTGAACGTTATGGCGTTGTTGATTTAAGTCATTATTTCAACATCTCAGAAGACGCAGCCAAAGAAATCTCCGACCATCGACCAATTTGGGCTGATTTCAGTATTTTTGAAGGCGGTCAATAAACGCATAAAAGAAGATCTGCATTCTTTCTTCGATTTATTCATTGATAAGAAAATGAAATCCAGTATAATGGATCATTATTATTAAATAGAAATGAGTTTAATTCGAGTCAGGGCAAAAAAACAGATTGATTTATTTTGATTATAATTTCATGATTGGCACAAGAACCATCATTTTGAAACGGGGAACATATTCCGGCTTGCAAACAATTAATTTCGTTGGACAAAACCTGAAATCATCCAATAATATCGATATTTTTGCCGATTTTGCCGCTTGGATCAAAAGAACGATCGCGATATTTTTTCGAGGACGCTGTATCATTGAGAGGATTCCAGAATCGATAGAGTCGCCCGTCTCCGCCGCTGTTTCCTGACGAATGTTGCGTTTCGTTTTCAAGAGTTCCAACGCCTTCCGTTTTTTGAGCTCGTTCTCGACTTTCCTGAAGTCGATCCAATACAACGGAACGTTGCGATTGTTCTTCTGTTGATCGGGAAACTTTTTCCGCCATCAATGTCCCGGAAGCGCTGGCAGCAATTTGCGTATTAAATTCTCCAATGTTCACGGAATTCTCCTTTGCTCGTTCAAAACGATACAATAATATTATTGCGACCCTTATTGCCCTGTTGACGCATTGATTTCAAGGAAAATCAACCCCATTAAAAAAAACTGCCCCCAAAACGTTGCATTCGCAATCCTGAAAACAACGGGTTGTTTATTGAGGCGAAACCAGTTCCGTTTCTGATCCGTTTCGGCATAACCCCGTCGATTTCATTTCAGATCGCAAAGATATTTTAACTTTCAAAAAAGCTCAAACAACGCTTCATTTTTTAATAACTCAGAGAAAATAGGAAAAATAGATAACCTTATTATTTCTCTTGAGAGCCAACCTGGAACAAAAATAAATCACAAAGACTTTCTTTATCAATATTTTCGGATAAAAAAAGCGATTCCCGCATAAAAACAATCTTAAGATATAAAAATTTTTATGCCCCCCCTTGTAAAAACAGATTCGAAAGAACAAAATGAACCTTCGTTAAAGAAGGAACAATCGTTTATTTGAAACAGACCGCAAAAAACTCTGTTATTTCAATAATTATTGAAAAAAATTGATAAATTAATTCAGAAAAGCAAGATTGATCATGACAAGATTGGATGGACGCCGCGCCGATGAACTTCGCCCTTTAAAAATTGATCGCCATTTTACAGACGCCTCGCCAGGAAGCGTCAAAATATCAGCGGGCAAAACAATCATTCTTTGTACAGCGTCCTTTGTCGATAAAGTTCCGCCCTGGTTGGAATCGCAAGATCAGGAGGGGGGTTGGCTGACGGCTGAATATCGAATGCTTCCCGGAAGCACATCGCCGCGTTCCAATCGTTCTGACCGTCCAGACGGAAGAGCAACAGAAATTCAGCGTTTGATCGGGCGAAGTTTGCGGGCTGTTGTCGATCTGAAAAAAATGGGAAAACGAACGCTCTATATCGATTGCGATGTCCTTCAAGCTGACGGCGGAACCAGAACATTGAGCATAACCGGAGCCTATATTGCCATGATTGACGCTTTTTCTTCGATTCAAGAGCTCCTTCCGGATCAATGGCCCGTTCTCGACAGCGTCGCGGCCGTCAGCATTGGAATCGTAAACGGCGAACCGCTTTTGGATCTTTGTTATCAGGAAGATTTCGCCGCTGAGGTTGATATGAATCTGGTTATGACAGGCTCGGGGCGATTTATTGAAATTCAGGGAACAGGCGAAGAAGCAACTTTTTCTGAAGAAGAACTCTTTCAACTAATAAAATTTGGGAAAAACGGAATTGATTTATTGACAAAATTTCAGACAAACATCATGAATCAAACCAGTTCATTTTCCGAAAATAGAGAATAACTCGAAAACAAAAGATATTTCGATGAAAATTATTGATCGTTACATTATACTCAATTTTGTCAGAAATTTACTTCTTTGGTATCTCACGCTTATGGGGCTTTATATCATCGTTGATCTTTTTTCGAATATTGATTCTTTTTTTAACGCAGAAAATAATGCCAATCCTTTTGTCATTATGTTTCGTTATTATTTTTTTCATTTATTTCCAATTATTGATATGATTTCGGCGTCAACAATTCTTGTTTCTGCATTGACGGTTATGTCAATGATGATTAAAAGGAATGAAATGATTGCTTTGATGTCGCTGGGAATATCAAGAATCAGAGTTATATCGCCCATTTTGATTGTAACGATTCTTTATATTATTCTTTTATTCTTTTTGAAAGAAATGGTTTTGCCGCATTATAAAGTTGAGTTCGTAAAAACGCCCAAAGAGATTGCATTGAGTCAGTCCGGCATTCAAGTCAAACGATATCAGGACGCGGATTCCAAAGTTTGGCTCGACGGCAAACAACTTTTTTTAGAAGATCAAAAAATAAACGAACCGATCTTGACCTTTCCGATCGATTTTCATATTCCCCAAAATGTCATTCAAGCGGAAGAAGCAATTTATATCCCTCAAACAGAAAACAAACCGAGCGGTTATCTTTTAAAAAACGTCAACAAAATCAAAGAGCTTATCGAATCGAAAACGCTTTCGACAAAGGACAAAAAAGGGCGGGAATTTATCTTTTTGCCGAATCAGAGTTCGCCAGAATTAGGCCCCAACGATTGTTTTATAGCAAGCGGAATCAGTTTGGAATTTTTGGCAACAGGGGAAGAATGGATCAATTATGCTTCGCTGGGAGATTTAATTTCTGCCTTTAAAAATCCGAGTTTTCGTTTATCTCGCAAAAAAATCGAGACTCAAATACATGCGAGAATAATTAATCCCCTTGCTTGTTTGATTCCATTAATTTTAGGATTGCCGATTATTTTTCTGCGAAGCGATCGAAATATGATCCAATCGATAGCATTGGGCGCTTTGCTTTCCGCTCTTTTTTTGGGCGTTCAATTTGTTTGCATTTTTCTTGGCGCAAAATTGGATTCGCCAATCTTTGCTGCCTGGTTCCCTTTGATTCTGTTCGTTCCGATTGCAACAACGACATTCGCCAGTTTGGTTGATTGAAAAAAGAATCGCAAAAAGAAAAACGCGGATTGGCTTGTTCGAAACAAGGCCGATTCGCATTCTCTCATTTCGCGTTCTAAATATTGAAAGAACTTGAGCGTCTTGCTAACCAAATGATCAAATAAATTTTGACTTTGAAACAATCATTTGATTGCTATTGATTCTCAAGCCTGTTGAACTTCCGGAATATTGACGGAATTTCAAAAAAAACGCTCTGATTGCAACAGAAAACAAACTCAACGACGTTATTCAATATAAAATATCAATTTTATTAGAGTTTTCCAAAAATTGATCCAATAAAAATGATTTATGAATTAACGGCCTCCCTTAAAGAAATTCTTTAACAGATTGGCGGCGGCATCGCTTGAAGAACTGTCTGAAGCAGAACCAGCGGGTTGTTTTTTGACTTCGCCCGTCTTGCTTTTTTCCTCTGGAGCTTCTTCGTCTTCCGGTTGTTTGTATTGCAAACCGAATAATGCGTCATCATCAGCATTTTGAAGCGTTTTCGTTTCGTCGGGAATATCGCTGTTGTCATCCATAAGCCAATCGGTAAAATCTCCTTCTTCAGAAGATTTTTCTGTTGCTCTGGTTTCTTTAGAAGTTGACATTGTATCGCGTTCAACAGCGCGAGCAACGACTTCCTGAATTGATTCAACTTTAGGCTTCGTCTCGCCTTTGAGAGCAACCGTTAAAACAATTTCAAACTCCAGCGGCCCAATGATGAGTTTATCCCCATTTTTCAATTCTTCTTCAATGGCAACGCGATGACCATTAAGAAAAACTCCATTTTTACTCCCCAAGTCTCTTATTGCGACATAACCTTCTTCGGATAAAATGGCGCAATGATATCGACTGATTAATTCACTTCGCGGCTTTAAATGGCAGTCTTCAGCCCGACCGATAATAAATTGGGGAAGATTTATTGTAATGAGCTGTCCTGCTTTGCTTCCGCTAACGACTTTTAATTGAACTTTCATCGTAATATTACCATTCGCTACAATTATTGGTTCTCGTTATTGTCAGTAATTCATTGATTTTTTTGAAATAATAAATATAATGGCTTTTAAAAATCCTGAAAAAGTTTTCAACAAATACTGTTTTGGAGAAAAGTTATCGAATGTTTCAGAAAAGGTCCGACGTTTAGCGAATTCAGGTTTTATGCTTATGATTTTGGAATCCAAACATTCATAATTAATACAAACTCGCTGATATAAGTAATATTTTAATAATCATACTGAAAACAAACATTACTGAAACAAAAATAAAAATGATTTTTTGAATCAAAGAAAAAAATTTCAAACCGTTGACAATTGGCCAATCGAACAATGACGGATATCCGTTAAATTCAATTGACTTTTTCGTCAAAAAACATTTTGTTGTCTGTCAAATGTTTTATACTCAATCCAATGGATAATCCCAAACGTTGGGTTCGTAACCCCGACAACGTCGCGCGGATTACGAAAGGGAAAGGGAGTTGCTCATTTCGATTTTGTTTAAAAATTGATCGCAACGCGAATATCTGCGCTAAACGGAATATCATCGAAAAAGGGTCAAAAAAACCCTCAAAAGTAACTTGAAACAGGTTAAAACGGTTCTTTCAATAAAAACAAATTGTCAAAGGCAGAAAATTCAAAAAGTATTTATTGTTTTATTTTTAAACAAAACAAATCATTTTCATTCACTTATATAATATATATTAACAACTTTATTTGAAAAAATCAAAACATCTTTACAAAAAAATCAAAAAAAAGTCAAAAAAAATAAATAAGAGATGAATCAATAGGTCAGTGAACTTGTTGATTACTGAAAATTTAACTGAAATTCGTTGGAAAGCATAAACATTGACTTCTTTTTCAACCTTAATGACTCATTTCGATAAGAAACAAGAAGAATTGGATTCTTTGATGATTGTTCCTCAAGAAGAATCAATAAGAACTCAAATATTGTCTGCTCTTGAGGCGAAATGGAATGCTTCGAGTCTTTTTGGGAACGATTTCATTTTGACTCGTTTGCAACTCGAAGCAATCGCTAAAAAATTATTGAATTCATTGGGGTTATCATTAACGTTTACGGGCTGGACAATGGTCTGCCTGGCCAATCGATTCTGGAAAAATGAAGTTCAAAATATTCCTTTTACGCGGCGCATTCTCCTTCTTCCTCATTGTATGCGAAACGCAGAAAAATGTGAGGGAAAATATGACGAAAAAGGTTTGATTTGTCGAGAATGCGGAAATTGTCATTTATCTTCGCTTCAAAAAAGGGCTCGAAGACTTGGTTATCAGGTTTTGATTGCAGAAGGAACGCCCATTGTTATGCAATGGATTCTTTCGGGAAAAGCAGACGCAATTTTAGGACTCGGATGTTTAAAATCGTTGGAAAAAGCTTTTGACAAATTGATTTGGGCGGGAATTCCTGCTTTGGCAATTCCTCTTTTTAACGGGACCTGTTCCAATACAAAAACGGATTTAACAGCTGTTGTTGAAATGATTGAAACCCCTTTTATTCCTAATAACGAGCTTTCCAATAACCATTCCTGGATCCCTTTATTACGGATAACGGCTAATCTGTTTCAAAAGGAAAAACTGGAACAACTTTTTTCTGATTCCTTTTTAGGTCGTTCGTTTTCACAAAATCAACGCCAGCCAAACGTTGATTCGCCTTTCACAAATCAAAAAGACAAAAGCCTCCCAAATAAAGAGGTCTCAAAAGTTGAAGAGAATAGCCCCAAAGTTTCTTTTCAACAAAAGGATCATTTGGCCAAAGACGCATTTTCAGGAAAAATGACGCCGCTTGAGGAAATCAGTCAAGACTTTTTGTCTCGCGGAGGAAAATTTTATCGGCCATTTATTACAATTGCTGTTTTTGATCTTATGAAAAACGGTTTTATTTCGCGTTCTCTTTCCGATATAACAAATTCAATGGATTCAATTCCTGATTTTGTTCGACAAACAGCTGTTGCAATGGAATTATTTCATAAAGCTTCGCTGGTTCATGACGACATTGAGGATGACGATCCTTTTCGTTATGGTTTGGCAACCCTTCATCGGGAAATTGGAATTGCTGCCGCTTTGAATGTTGGCGATTATCTGCTTGGATTAGGTTATCATTTGATTGCTTCCTTGCCCAATACCGATTCAGTAACCGTTGCCGATCTTTTAACAAAAATGAGTCGGACGCATTTATTGCTTTGTAACGGTCAGGGACTTGAGCTCGATTGGATTTCTAAGAATCAGACGCAATCCATTAAACAATCCTTAACGCCTTTGGAAGCGATTCGAATTTATGCGTTAAAAACGTCGCCAGCATTCGAGGCTTCGTTTTATGCGGGACTTCGTTTGGCTGTTTTACGCGAACAAATGAATCGTTGGGAGTCCGTTATTTCGCAATTTTCCCGTTATTTGGGAATTGGTTTTCAAATCCGAAACGATTTAAATGATTGGACGCTTCATTCCCATAACAAAAAGATTATCGGAGAAGATTTTTTCCGCGGTCGTCCGACTCTTCTTTGGGCTTTTGCCAATGAAACATTGAATGATAAAGAACGGGAAAAGCTTAATCAATTGGCAAAAACAGCGAATTCCTTTCTGCAACAAAGAGACGCTTTTCGATTTTCGTCTTCGCCAGGATTGAAGAAAAAGGAAGAAAATGATTCCGGACTCTCAAACGAAAATGAAACGGAGCGTCAAAAAATCCTTGACCAGGTCCAGGAACTTTATGAAAAAGCCAATGTTTTTGCAAAATCGAATCAATTGATTCAACTTTATTCAGAGCGTTCCAGGCAAATCATAAAGTCATTGGAAAATGAACCCATTTCTGTTCTTATGCAGTCATTTATTGAAACGATTCTTCGATAAAAATCATAAGAACGGTCATTGCTTTATACTGAAACCGTTTGTCTTCTGTAATCTGCCCATTTTGACTGTATTTGCCTCGCCAACGATTTCATTTTTAACAAAAAAATATAACGTTATTTTAATTGGAGTTCATTAAGCTGACAGGCCAGGCAAGGAGTCTTGACATAGGCCCCGCAACTGGGACAGCGAGCAATCGGCCCTTCGGGAAAACGAAAATTCGGCAAGTCGATCGAATCATATTGATCGTTATATTTGGAAGAATTTTCCAACAAACGTTGCCTTTTGCCTGTTGCGATCGCGTTAACAGACCCGCGACTGACTGATGTTAAAATGGCAATTTGTTTTTGAGAAAACGTTCCAAGAGCCAGAAGTCGCTCTATTTCTTGAATAACTGTTTTGCTAATCATAATAATCCCATAAATAGATAAAGTTATGTTCATAATTTTGTCTGTTTTGTCGATAATAATATTGATATAAAATGAACAATATCAAACCGAATCAACGATTATTAGGAAGTTATATTAAGATTTTAACAAAGCGAAACTTTTTGTTTCGTTCTTTTATTAAAAATAAAATAACCAAAATAATAGTTATAATCAACCGTTTTTTAAACAAACAAAATGAAAAAAAAGAACAAAACAGATAAAATATAGGAGTTACAGCGATTATGACGATAAAAACATATAAACCTGAACATCTGGATAAAATGGCGCTTCGTTTTCTCGATTTAGCTTCGCAAATGAGAACGATGACAATAATGGCAAAAGAAGAAAACTGCAACGATATACCAATTCATGATCGAAAAGCTATTGAATGGTTAGATAATCTGGAACTTTGGGCCAAAAAAACCAAAATTCAATTGACTATCTTTCTGCAAGAAAGAAAAAAGACCGAAGATATTAACTAAAGCCAAATATTAATTTATGCTCTCGTTTTTCATGGATCATTTTCGTATTCAACCGATTTTTGGTAAAATGAGAGAAAAAATTGACCCCTTTTGTAATATTTCGCTTTTGTGATACAAATACAATAAGGAAGTTTTAAAGCCCGCTGGGAACGCGGACGTCTCGTCCGCAGGAACTGGTTTTCGCAACATATTCCGAATGGAGTTTATTGCAAAAAACAGGTTTTTAGAACTCCCCCAAAGACTGTTCTTTCCCCGGTTTTTCTTTTCGCGACACAGAATAGAACATTATCCGTCGGAAAAAAGGATTTTCGCGCAGCGGCGCGGCGAACAGGATAAAAACTCCCAAAACGAACGCCCAAAACGAATATTTTTCAAATGAAACTGCCGTTTGAAAAGCGATTTAAATAACGTCGAAATCGGAAATCGGAATTTCCAAAAAGAAAGCGTCCTTGCGTTTCCGCCGCGTCGTTGCGCGAAAAATTCCAATTTCATTACAAAAATCGGAGAAAATGCGGTTTTTTACTCAAGCCTCAATAAAAATCGCAGCTTTTATATTCGCAAGCCGGCAAACTCAGACGGGATTATAAAAGGTCAAACCTGTCTCGCCCTTCGGCATCGATATAAATAAGTCAACCGTTAAAACGGGTCACATTCCTACAAAAATTTTACGAAAATTCATTGTCATGAATCAAAAAAAATTTTATCTGGAAACGGTCGGTTGCCAGATGAACGTTTTGGACAGCGAACTCATTGTTGCCGAGCTTCTTCATCGCGGTTTACAACAGACTTTTACAAAAAAGAATGCGGATATTATCCTCTTCAATACATGCAGCGTTCGAAGTCATGCGGAAGAAAAAATATATAGCGCATTAGGCCGCTTGAAACATTGGAAAGAGATTAAACCGAATGGAATCCTCGGCGTTCTGGGCTGCATGGCGCAAAAAGATCAACAACTCATTTTTCGACGAGCCCCTCATGTCGATTTAATTCTTGGTCCAGGCCAATTGGATAAACTTCCAGAATTAATCCAAACAATCGAAACGCAACATATCCCCCAAATGGCGGTCAGCCTGAATCGTTTTCGCGGAGATCATCAGGCCGTTGAAATCAAAGAAAGCTTTCGGCAATATGATCCAAAACGAATCCCGCAAGCAAGACAAAGTTCATTTCAGGCAATGGTTCGCATTATGTTCGGCTGCAATAAATTCTGTACATATTGCATTGTTCCTGGCGTTCGCGGCCCAGAACAGAGTCGCCCGGCAAATGAAATCGTCACAGAGATTCAAAAGTTAGCCGATCAAGGTTGCGTTGATTTGACGCTGCTTGGTCAAACAGTTAATAGCTACAAATATCAAGAGGGGGAACGAACAGTCCGGCTTCCTGAACTTTTAGAAAAAATTGACAATATTAATGGAATTCGTCGAGTTCGTTTTGTCAGTAATTATCCGGTTGGAATGACGAACGAACTCTTGCAGGCAGTCCGCGACCTTCCGTCTGTCATTCCTTATATTCATGTTCCCGCTCAACACGGAGCTGACGCCGTTCTTAAACGAATGAAAAGAATGTATTCCGTTACGGAATATAAAGAATTAATTCAACGAATTTATGCGACCATTCCCGATGTTGCCATAACCAGCGATTTCATTGTCGGGTTTTGCGGAGAAACCGAAGAAGAATTTCAACAGACCATCGATTTGGTTCGTTATGCTCGATTCAAAAATAGTTTCATTTTTAAATACAGCGTTCGCGAAGGAACCAAGGCGTCGCTTATGTTTGAGGATGATATCCCAGACGAGATTAAAAAACGCCGAAACAATGAACTCCTGGCCGTTCAAAATGAAATTAGCGCCGAATGGAATCGCTGTTTTATCGGAAAGGAAGTCGAAATTCTTGTTGAAGGCCCCAGCAAAAATCAAATGAAAACCTTGAATCCAGAAAAGGCGCAATCAGAAGAGTCCGCTTTTCTCTTGGACGACGAATTTCCTCTTGATAATATAACGAACAAGACTCTCATTTCTCAAGACGGAAACGAAACGCAAATTAAGAAAGAAAATCAGCCTGTTGACGCTCAGGGAAATTTAAAAATCGTTTCGCAAAAAGAAAACAACCATTTTATTCAATTAACCGGTCGAACGCCTTGCGATCGAATTGTCGTCTTTAACGGTTCCCCGGAATTGATCGGAACATTTCAAACATTAAAAATAGAGAGTTCCGCGCCTTTTACTTTATTCGGAAAAATGAAATGATTCGCCCCCAAAGTCAACAAATCGGAAACAATTATCAATGTTTATCGAACTTATCGCGAAACCGGAATATCATTTTTTGCGCCTTGCTTTTTTGTTGAGCGCAATGTCAAGCATAACTTTTGGACTCATTGGTTCATTTGTTGTCGTTCGTCGCATCGGTTATTTGGCGGGCGCCATTTCTCATTGCGCTTTCGGAGGAATCGGAATCGGACTTTGGTTGAAACAGACAATATTATTGGGCGGCCTCGGACTTTCCTGGCTTTTTGCTGCTTCCGCAAGTTCTTCATCCGATTCGCCATTAACGTCAAGATCCGATTCCAATCTGTTGTTTCAGAAGATTTCCGACGCAATAGATCCAGTCGTTATTGCGATTATTGTCGCTATTGGCGCGGCTCTTTTAATTGGAATCATTCAAAAAAGATTCGCAGAACGGGAAGATACAATAATCGGAACCATTTGGTCTTTCGGAATGGCGGTTGGCCTTCTCTTTCTTGACCGAACAGAAGGTTATGTTTCGGTTGCCAGTTATCTTTTTGGCGATATTGTTCTGATTTCCAATTTCGATCTTTGGACAGTCGGCATTTTAAGCGTCTTTGTCCTTCTTATCTCAGGACTCTGTTTTAAACGGTTGGAAGCGGTCTGCTTCGATGAAGAATTTGCCCGTTTGCGCGGCATTAATGTTGACTTTTATTTTCGACTTCTGCTCATTTTAATCGCAATAACAGTCGTTTTAATGCTGCGGATTGTCGGCATGATATTGGTCATCGCAATGCTGACCGTTCCCGCTGCAACGGCTGCTCGATTAACAAAACGACTTATTCCAATGATTGTCTGGTCCATTTTTTTCTGCTTCATCGGTTCCTGGATTGGAATTTATTTGAGCTTGCTTTTCAACTTTTCCGTCGGCCCAATGATCATTGTTGTCATTTCAACGATTTATGCTTTTGTTTTAGTTTTTTTCAAATGATAAATCGAAAATTTTGTGCTCCGATTAGCCCAAAAAAGATCATTAAAGCGTTTTTGCCGAAAATCATGGGCGACAGCTTAGTTCGTTCGCTTGTCAATTTGTAAATCGTCGTCCCAGAATATTCAATTGCCTTGAATAGAATAACATTTTCAGAAGCAAAACAAGTAAAATTAGAGAAAATAACAAGAAAAGTAAAAACTTTTTGCAGAGAAAAAAGTCCAATAAAAGCGAAAAACGGATGAGGTGGGATTCGAACCCACGGACGGGGTAAACCGTCGCCGGTTTTCAAGACCGGTCCCTTCAACCGCTCGGGCACCCATCCATATTTTGTGCTTTATTGACACAAATATTTAAAATTGTTTGATCTTTTGAAACAAGGAAACAGAATTCGTTAAGGACGAACTCAAACAGTTCAAAAGAAAACAGAACAATTCAGCCAATATTTATTATAATTTTATTGTTAATTATTTTTTTGTCAAGATTTGAATAGCAATTTTGTGATGAAACAGCAAAAAATTCAAGTTGCGCTTTGCATTACCGAACTGGAAATGGGCGGAGCGGAAAAAATGTTGGTTGAACTCGCATCCAAACTCGATCCGGAGCGTTTTCATCCGGTCATTTATTCTCTTCGTTCAGAATCATTTCATCAAAAGGCGTCTTTTATTCCGTTTATTCGTCAAAAGAATTTGGAATTGCGTTTTCTTGACATTCGATCCGGTCGAAATTTATTGGGGGTATTGTTTCGGTTCCGCCAAATGCTTAAAGATCAAAAAGCGGACGTTTTGCAATGTTTTATGTTTCATGCGAATCTGGTTGGCCGTTTGGCAGGAAAAATGGCAAAAGTTCCTCTGATTTGTTCTGGAATACGAGTTGCGGAACGGGATAAAAAATGGCATTTGGTTCTTGATCGTTGGTCTCAATTTTTGGTTGACCAATATATTTGCGTCAGTCAAACTGTTGCAGATTTTACGAAAAAAGAAGGAAAAATCAAATCGTCAAAAATTATTTCGATTCCCAATGGAATTTCTTTTGCGAGAGACGAGAAGCAGCAAATCGATGATTGTTTAACGACTTTTGACGGATCAGAAGTCGATTTCCGGCAGCTTTTTGACAACCGGAGAATAGTCGATTCCGGAACGATTTTAACAAATACGAAATGGAAAACGTCAGAGATTGAAAGCGGTCAAAAGCTGAAACCTCTTTTTTCTGCTCAAAGTTCCGATCGAAATATTGTTTTTGCCGGACGTTTAACCAAACAAAAAGGACTTGATTGGCTTTTGGAAACAACGCCTCGTTGGTTGAAGTCGATGAATAATTGGCATCTTTGGATTGTCGGCGAAGGCGAAGAACGAGCCAAATTAGAAGATCAAAGTCAATCGCTTCAGTTATCCGAACAGATTCATTTTGCCGGTTGGCGTCCCGATATTTCAGAAATATTGAGCCAGGCCGATTTGTTTATTCTTCCGTCCCGTTGGGAAGGAATGCCAAATGTTTTGCTCGAAGCAATGGTTCATCAACTTCCTGTTCTTTCATCGCAAGCAGAAGGAGTTTTGGAAATATTGGGGGACAACTTGTTTGCTTCTCAAACTGTTCCGTTTGGTCAATCAGATGAACTTGTTCAAAAAATATTATTTTTCATCAATAATGAAGCAATTCGACAAGAATTAGGGTTAAAAAATTATAATCGCGTCATTAATCATTTTTCAATTGATAAAATGGTTTCTCGTTATGAAAGTCTATGGATTGAACTTTTATCTCGAAATCGTCGTTGAGTTTTTATCAGATTCTGTTATACTGAACTGGGTTGCTTGAAGGTTCGTTTTTGTTGTTTCGAATAAAAATATGATATTTTATTTTTAACGCGATATTCATTGCAAATCGTTTTGGATATTGAAATAACCGACCTTCGCTTTTATTTATAAAAAAGAGCGCCCGATTTCGGCCTGGCCTGACGTTTCGGTCTTTGCCAAACTTGCAAACAGAACGCTAACTTTCCAATCGGCTTGAAAACAGAGCATATCATAATTACAAATTCAATCAATGATCAATAAATCGGAATTAATGAACATTTTTGATGACAGCGACAGTTGTCGCAATGCTAATCCGTTACAATATATAGAAACGGTAACATTTCCAGATCCGCTTGTTCTTCATAATCAACAAGAGCTGTTAGAAGTAACAGTTGTTTATGAAACTTATGGAACGCTGAACGAACGAAAGGACAATGCGGTTCTGATTTGTCATGCATTTTCGGGCGATTCGCATGTTGCCTCCCATTCAGACGCGGATGACCCCGGTTGGTGGGAGATTCTTGTCGGCCCCGGCAAATATATCGATACCAATAAATATTTTGTCATTTGCCCGAATGTTTTGGGCGGATGTCGGGGAACAACGGGGCCGGATAGCATTAATCCGCAAACCGGTCAGCGCTACGGAATGGATTTTCCTGATATTTCGATTGAAGATATGGTTGAAGTTCAACGTAAACTTGTCGAAGATCATTTAGGAATTCAACGACTTTTGGCCGTTGTTGGCGGTTCTCTCGGCGGCGTTATGACTCTTGTTTGGGGAACCCGTTTTCCTGATAAAGTCGCCAGTTGTGTGGCCATTGCTTCGGGAGCCCATTTAACCAGTCAGTCGCTGGCATTTGATATTGTCGCTCGAAACGCGATATTAAGCGATCCGCATTTTTATCAGGGTCAATATTATGATAAAGGAACAACGCCAGCGACCGGTTTGGCTATTGCGCGAATGCTGGCTCATATAACCTATTTGTCGCTCGAATCAATGCGGAAGAAATTCGACAGCGATCGAAATCATGCGCGTCAGATAAAAACGTCCTTTGAAACCAAATTTTCCGTTGGTTCTTATTTGGCTCATCAAGGGGATAAATTTGTCGAACGTTTTGACGCAAACAGTTATTTGACCATTTCAATGGCGCTTGATAAATTCGAGTTGGGAGAAAATCGCGAAAAATTGATTCATTCGTTACGGAAATCGATGTGTCGCTGGCTTTTTGTCAGTTTTACATCGGACTGGCTTTATCCGCCGTTTCAATCTCAGGAACTTGTTGACGCCGCTTTGGCAGGAGATAAAAGGATTTGTTATTGCAATGTCAATAGCGATTGCGGCCATGACGCGTTTCTTCTTGAAAATGAGTTGGAAATCTATGGCAATTTGATTCGTTCTTTCCTTTTTCATACATATCAGGAAATTTGCCCCAGAAATCTTTTTGGCTCACAATCTTTGGAAATATCCGAAGACGAAACCCATTTCTTTCCAACCAAGCGAAAGCATCGAATTGATTATGACCGCATTTTGGAGTTGATTCCAGCCAAGACAAAGATTCTTGATTTGGGTTGCGGCAAAGGAGATTTGTTGCTTCGACTCAAGGAGCGCGGTCATGAGCGGCTTGTTGGATTGGAAATAGAAGAACAACTCATTTTAAAATGTATTGAAAAAGGTCTTGATGTCATTCATGCCGACTTGGATAAAGGATTGCATTCCTTTTTTGATAAACAATTCGATTTTGTTGTTCTTTCCAAGACCTTGCAATCAGTTCGCAATGTTGAATTGGTTTTGGAAGAAATGCTTCGAGTCGGGACAAGAGCAATCGTCAGTTTTCCGAACTTTGGATTTCAGAAATTTCGAGAAGAACTTCAAATGGGCCGGGCTCCTCAAACCGATCCGCGTCCAGGCCGCAAATGGTTTAATACAAACGATGTTCGATTTCTGACGATTGCCGATTTTGAAGATTTTTGTAAGGAAAAAGGGTATCGAATTCATCGTCAGGTTGCCTTGAATACGGAATTGGGGGTTATTGTCGACTCCGATCCGAATTTGAATGCCGATGTTGCTATTGTTATTTTGAGTCGTTAAATATAACTGAGTTTGCTTTTCAAAGAGCGATCGTAAACATGAAGCATATTGGAATTGTCTGGTTTTGACTCAAACCGGTTGAAAATTTGAAAATATTGAATCGCAGGTTTCGCAAACTTGGCAATAACGGCAAATGATTCAAGAGAAAATCAGTTGTCCCTTCCGGGTTTGAAATGAATTGTTTTGATTTTTTCGACAGGTTTAATTATAATGGCAAAAATGATTCACTGGAAAACAAGAAAAGGAATGCTTTTGGGAATTTCATTAATATTGGGCGGAGTCCTGGCTTTGTTGTTGGGTTTGCCGTCATTGGAACGCCAAATGGTTTTTCCTGGCCATCAAACGCAAGGAATGAAAGACGTCCAGATCAATTCGGAAGATTCATCTGATAATCTGATTGAATTGACAACGAAATCGGGGCATCAAACTTTTTTTCGATCGGTTGGAGCCCTGACTTCAAGCGGAAAACTTTTGCCGAATTTTAATGATTCCCCAACGCTCATCTTTTTTTATGGGAACGGCGGCTGTTTGGGTTATATGAACTCCATTTTTCAAAATTTTCGGAAGATTGGCGTTAATGTTGTCATTCCGGAATATGTTGGTTATGGAATATCGCCGGGACGACCGACGGAAAATGATTGTTATGAAACCGCGCTTGCCGTTTATGATTATTTGATCGATCAAAAGAAATGTTCGCCTGAAAAAATTATTGTAAGCGGACACAGCTTGGGAACGGCGGTTGCCTGCGGTTTGGCAAGCCAAAAAAAGGTCGGAGGATTGATCTTCTTTTCAGGGTTTACTTCATTACCGGAAACAGGTCAAATCTTATATCCGTTTCTCCCCGTTCATTGGTTGCTTCATTCAGAGTTTGCTTCGATTGAAAAAATTCCAAGCCTTTATTGTCCCTTTTTGTTGATTCATGGCGATCAAGATTCGATCGTTCCCCTTGAAATGATGCAGACCAATGCGGAAATTGCGCGGCAAAACGGTCTTTTCGTCGAAACATTAATCTTGAAAAACGCCGGTCATGACATTTTTGGCGAAAAGGATCATTTTGAAACGATATTGCAAACAGTTCAGGATTTTTTATTGAAAACGCATTGTTTTGACGCTGAACCAAGAAAATCGCAATCGTTTGAGCAACCGTTTTGATTTCAACTTATTTTCAAAAGGGGAAAATAAATGGCAGGCCGCGACAGCTGTAAACCGCGAGTTTTTTTGCGGACTTGCGAAGCGAACGATCTGGTTTTTTTGGGATTCTGTCTTTTTCCCTAAAGTTTCGAAAAATAAATTGTAATCAATTTGCTTTGAATTGTCTGTAATTCATATTTTTTTTCTTTTGACATTATTTTGTTGATTTCAACTCTCAACTGAAAAATGTTAATTTAAATTGTTATTCAGACCAATATTTTACGCAGTTTAACAATTCAAAAAAAGTCACATATTAATACGATATTTATATTTTGTTTCAACAAACTTGAGAAAACGTTAATGGTTTTGTTTTATGAAGAACCTTGTTGTTTGTTTTAAGGATAAACCGGTTGAAGAGTATTTGATCGAACGAATCAAATGCGCCTGGGATCAAAACTCAACAGAAAAAATCAATATAATCAATACAGATCAGTCGGGAGTGAGTCAGGCTTTATTTGAAGCGGATTATTTTTGTGGTCACGCAAAAGTTCCTGTTGACTGGAATGGTATCGTTGCTCAAAATCGCTTGCGTTGGGTTCAATCGTCGGCAGCGGGAATGGATTGGCTGCTCGTTCCTTCTGTTATTGCGTCAAAAATAACAATAACAACAGCAGCAGGCGTTTTAGCCGATCAGGTTTCCGAGCATGGCCTGGCTTTGATTCTTGCCTGGATTCGCAACCTTCCCGCTTTTTGGGCAGATCAATTCTGTTCAATTAAAAATCCGGATTATCGTCAATTTCGACGCAAACCAACTCGGGATTTAATCGGTTTAACCGTTGGAATTGTCGGTTTTGGAGGCGTCGGACGACGTTTTTCTCAACTCGTTGCCCCTTTTGCCAAACGAATTATTGCGACTGATCTTTTTCCGACAAATAAACCGTCTTATGTTCAGGAACTCTGGAACGCTGATCAACTCGACGAACTTTTGGCTCTTTCTGACATCGTTTTTTTGTCGTTGCCGCTCAATGAGTCGACTCGCGGGATTTTTAATGCCGACAAATTGGGAAAAATGAAGAAGGGGACTCTTTTGGCGAATATGGCTCGGGGGCCGTTGGTTCAAACAGACGCTTTGGTTGACGTTTTGAAGTCAGGTCATTTAGCCGGGGCGATTATGGACGTTACTTCGCCGGAACCGTTGCCTCCGAATCATCCGCTTTGGGACTTTGAAAACGTTTTGATTACGCCGCATGTCGGCGGCCAAATTCGTTGGCGATTTGAAGATATTTGCGACATTTATTGCGAAAATGTTCGGCGATTTCATTCCAATGAACCGCTCATCAATCGTTTGTCTGAAGAAGGCAAGCGGCTCGGTTTTCCGATTCGCGACGGAAAAACGCCTCTTTGGATCGATATTAAAGACAATTATTCAACGCGATGAATTTTCGTTCGATTTGCAGTATATTGAATCCCAATTCATTATAATCAGAATTGTCTTGAATAATCAGTCTGTCGTTGCCAGACTGAAATAAAAAGATTTCGGATTTTCAATCGGCTTGAGCCGCTTATTCCAGCGATCGTTTTTCGAGACAAACGAGAAGAACAGCAATATCGGCGGGCGTTATGCCGGTTATTCGACTTGCCTGGGCCAAATCGACCGGTCGAATTTTTTCGAGTTTTTCTTTGGCTTCCGCGCGCAAATGAATTAAATCCCGATACGAAAAGCTTGCTGGAATTTTTCGAAAAGCCAAACGCTTTTGTCGCTCTATTTCCATTTCCTGACGTTCAATATAACCGGCATATTTCGCGTCAATCGAAACCTGTTCGGCAACTTCGGAATCGACTTCCCTCAAAACGGGCAGACGTTCAATCATCGCCGCCCAATCTGTTTCGGGACGTCTGAGAAATTTGAGCAGAGAACCATTGGCGTCATGAGTCGAATTCAACAACAATTGAGTTTCCTGAATCGATTTTTCCTTAAATTGGAGCCGGTTCCAACGGACGTCATCAACGAGTCCAATCCGATAAGCTAACGGAGTCAATCGCCGGTCGGCATTGTCTTGACGTAATAAAAGCCGATATTCCGCCCGCGATGTAAACATTCGATAAGGTTCATCGACGCTGCGCGTAACCAAATCGTCGAGCATAACGCCGATATAAGATTCGTCTCGAGTCGGAATAAATGGTTCCGCATTGGAATTCAAACGAAAAGCGGCGTTTGTTCCGGCAATAAGACCTTGCGCGCCTGCTTCTTCATAACCGGTTGTTCCATTAAGTTGTCCCGCAAAGAAAAGACCGGCGATTTTTTTGGTTTCCAAAGACGCTTTGAGCTGATGCGGCGGCGCATAATCATATTCAATCGCATAAGCGTAACGCATAATTTGAGCGTTTTCAAGACCGGCGATCATTCGAATCATTTGATCCTGAATGTCGCGGGGAAAACTTGTCGAAAGCCCATTAATATAGACTTCATTCGTTGTTCGACTTTCCGGCTCCAAATAAAGTTGATGACGTTCCTTTTCGCCAAAACGATCGATTTTGGTCTCGATCGAAGGACAATATCGCGGACCGGTCGAAGATATTTGACCGCTGAACATTGGCGCCCGCGAAAAATTATCGCGAATAAACTGATGAAGAGCCGGATTTGTATAAGTCATCCAGCAAGGAATCTGCTCAATCTCAATTTTTCGATTCAAAAAAGAAAACGGGCGCGGAGTTTCGTCGCCGTCCTGACGTTCAAGCCGGCTATAACAAATCGTTTTTCCGTTAAGTCTGGCCGGGGTTCCCGTCTTGAATCGGGAAAGTTGAATTCCAGCTTTTAAAAGCGACTCGCTGATTCGGTTAGCTGGCGCTTCGCTTGCCCGACCGCCGGGAAATTGAAGCGAACCAATATGAATCAGACCGCGCATAAACGTTCCGCAACAAAGAACAACCGATTTGGCTCGATAAATCGCGTCGCCAACAACTCGAACGCCAATAATTTGCTGGTCACAATCCGGAAATTCATTTGAAAACGATTCCGTCAAAACCTCAATGACCTTTTCCTGACGCAAATGAAGATTCGGCTGTTCCTCAACAATTCGTTTGATTTCGTCTTGATAGCGCCGTTTGTCCGCTTGCGCGCGAGGTCCTTGCATTGCGGGACCTTTGCGGACATTTAACATCCGAAACTGAATGCCGGTTGCGTCGATTGCCCGTCCCATTGCCCCGCCCAGAGCGTCAATTTCTCGAACAATATGCCCTTTGCCGACGCCGCCAATGGCCGGATTGCAACTCATTTGCGCAACGGTATCCAGATTAGCAGTCAAAAGAACCGTTTTGGCGCCAAGACGGGCAGCCGCCAAAGCCGCTTCCGTTCCGGCATGGCCAGCGCCGACAACAACGACGTCATAATCATAAAAAGAATCCATAAATTCAAACGCAAATCATAAAAGTCAAAAAATTTCTATTCTGAACCATTAATTAATTTAATTTTTCCAAAATCAATCCAGCGCTCTGTTGAATTTCTATTTATCGGTTGTCCCTGTCGCAGAGCAAACAAAACTGGAGCGCGAACGTCTCGTCCGCATCGGATCCAAAGAGTCATCCCGACTCTTTGGAAAAACCAACCGACGTCTATTTATAATATTCACAAAACAGCAAACGACAGGATTTGCTCGAAAAGAATTAAAATCCTTTTTATTCGGGAGACGGAATGGGCGATAAACTTGTTCCGTCTTGAAAAATCCGCCGCCTTTGCCTGGCAGACGAACAGAAAAATCAGGAATTTTCGATCGTCTTGAGATTCTGATTTGATTCGGGCAAAACAGTTTTAATAGCCAACTCATCCAATTGTTTTGGGGCGACGGGGCTCGGAGCGCCAGTCATTAAATCAGTCGCTTTGGCTGTTTTGGGGAAAGCGATACAGTCGCGAATATTATCCATTTTAGCAAAAAGCATAACCAGACGATCCAAACCGAAAGCAAGTCCTCCATGCGGCGGGGCGCCAAATTGAAGAGCGTCCAAAAGGAATCCAAATTGTTGCTTGGCCATTTCGCGAGTCATTCCGAGCAAAGAAAAAACGCGGTTTTGCGTCTCTGAATCATGAATTCGGATCGTTCCGCCGCCGACCTCAAAACCGTTCAAAACCAAATCATAAGCTTGCGCTCGAATTCGACCCGGATCGCTTTCAAGATATTGCAAATCTTCTTTTAACGGCGCTGTAAACGGATGATGAGTTGCGACCCAGCGATTTTCTTCTTCGTCCCAATCGAACATCGGAAATTTAACGACCCAACAGAAATTCATTTCATTGGGATCGATTAAATTCAATTGAGCCGCCAAACGTCGTCGCAATCCATTCAAAACCCGGCAAGTCATTCCAAAAGAATCTGAAGAAAAAAGCAGAAAATCATTTGGTTCTGCTTCCAAACGATTTCCTATTGCCGCAAGAGATTCGTCGCTGAAATTTTTTGCGCTGGAACCGGTCAATTTCCCATTGGCGTCAACTTTGAACCAAACGAGACCTTTGGCTCCAAACTGTTCCGCAGTCCAAGCGGTTAAACCGTCAATATCTTTTCGGCTGAATTGGTCGGCAGCATTTTTAACATTGATCCCCCGAACGCGTCCGCCGTTTTCGGCAACGGATCGAAAAACTTTAAAATCGACAGATTGGGCAATATCGGTAATATCCTTGAGTTCCATTCCAAATCGCAAATCCGGAGCGTCATGCCCGAACCGTTCCATTGCTTCATCATAAGAAATTCGCGGAATCGGCAAGGAAATATCCCGATCAAGAATATTTTTCATTAAACGAACAACAAGACGACTCATGATTTCGAGAATGTCTTCCATTTCGATGAACGACATTTCGACGTCTAATTGCGTAAATTCCGGCTGACGATCCGCTCGAAGGTCTTCGTCGCGAAAGCAACGGGCAATCTGAAAATAACGATCATAACCGGCAATCATGAGCAGTTGTTTATAAAGTTGCGGCGATTGCGGAAGCGCATAAAAAGCCCCTTGCGAAACTCGACTCGGAACGAGATAATCGCGAGCGCCTTCCGGAGTACTTTTGCCCAAAATCGGCGTTTCAACTTCAATAAAACCGTTTTCGTCAAAATAATCGCGAAGAACTTTTGTTATTTTATGACGAATAATCAGAACTCGTTGCATTTCAGGACGACGCAGATCAATAAAACGATATTTCATTCGCATTTCATCGGAAGGAATTTCCGGAGCGCCCGGCAAAAATGGAACAACTTCCGAACGATTCAGAATTTCAAGTTTTTCAACTTTGACTTCAATTTCGCCGGTTGGCATTTTCGGATTGACAAGTCCTTCCGGTCGAGCAATGACTTCGCCAATGATTCGAATGACGTCTTCATTTCTTAAGGTTCGAACAAGGTTGAATTGCTCGGCGTCCATTGTTGAATAGAAAACCGTTTGCGTTTTTCCATAGCGATCTCGAATGTTGACAAAAAAGACACCGCTGTGATCGCGAGCGGAATCAACCCAACCGCAAAGCGTAACCGTTTTTCCTTGATCACTCAATCGTAATTCGCCGCATGTTTTTGATCTTAACACAATAAATCTCCAAATAACCTCGTTCAATAAAAGTTTAATTTCGTCCCCAAATGAAACGCATTATTTTTTTGCCTTCAAAAATTGTTTGACGTCAGGGACAAACAAAACTTAATATCCGATTTTTTAAACCGGTTTGAGAATAAAATCGCCCCCTGCCTGGTCCAACTCAACATAAAGACAAATTTCGTCATTCAGAAAAGCTGAATATTCATTTAACCATTTCCGCTTTTTAAACATTCTTTTTATTTTAGAAAAAAACATCAAAATGGACAGACCCTAAGAAAAATTTCCAAAAAATAAAAAATTTTTGTTCGAGTTAAAAAAAGTTTTGAAGCAGCCCTTTTCCTCTTTCTAAAAGATTGTTAAAATGGCTGTTCCTGTCTGAATGTTAAATAAAATGATCATTATTCTTTTTGAAAGAAGTCATCGAATTAAAAGGAGGTTCGAGATTTTTATGGAATCTTTATATTTGACTTCAATGAATATATCTTGTCAATTTGGATCCAACCCCCGATTGGGTCACATTTATAGCTCGTCCTTCCAAACTTCGGAAGCAGGAAACGGGATTTGCAATCATTTTGAAGATCAAACAATTCAAACGATAACAACTCATTTGACTTCGGAAATTGTTGTTTCTCCGTTAAAAATTGATTTGTTTCAACAAAAGAATCAAGAAATTGAAGTTCTCAACGACAATATTTTCAAACCATTCGTTTCCGGTTTTATCGCGTTTGGCATTGATCAGGAATCGCCGTTCTCGTCCTTTAATTTCATTTCTGACGACTACAAATATGACGACGATTTTGAATACGACGACTTTGACGATGATTTCGACGAAGATTTTGAACCGCTTCCCGATGATGATCTTGAAGATTTTCCTGATCCATACTCTGATGACGATGAAAATGATATCGTTTCTGAAGAAGAAATAGAAATTGATCCTTTTGAAGATTTTGACGATCTTGATACGGACGAAAATACTTTTGTCAGCGATGACGACGACGTTGAGGATATTTGAGATTTCCTGGCCTTTTCGAAAATATTCGACTCAATTCTATTGAAAATCTTTTTCGATCTTTTTTTCAATAGAATTGAGTATTAACGCAAAAGGGGGTTGTTGCCCCTCAATGTTTCGATCCGTTTAAAAGAATTAACCGAAAATAATTCTGATTTGTTTTGACAGGAAAATATAATTAACCAAAAGATTGTATTTTCATTTATTTGCCCGAGACAATCGGGCTCGCAAACGCAAATTTCTTTGATTTTCAACAGGATTTAACAGAAATCAATCCCAAAAACATATTAATCGTCAATAAACCGATAATCAAAATGATAAATATAAATCAGACAGAATTCATTGCCCTATTGTTGGCGGATTAGGCGCAAGAAAATCCCGGGGACTTCTTGTCGGCGTATACTGAGGATAAAAGAAAACGTCATCATTTCCAAAACGATTGTTTCCAAACAATCGTTGACGGTTCGCAGCGCCATTTCGAATAGCATTTATTCGGGCATTACGAGCCGTCATATTTCTTGCAAAAGGTCCTTGATCATCAAAAGGATCAACCCGATCGCCGAGAAGACCCGGCGCATTTAAACAAGGGCGTCCATATACAGAGGAATAAATATCAGGGCCTCCATTGACCATATAAACGGGAGAACCCATATAAGGTTCAGTTGTTTGAAGCCGTTGAAAACAGGAAGAGGCCGCAAGAATAGGTCCTCGTCCATCGAAACTTTGTCTTAGCGTCTGACGCTGTCCCAAAACGCAACCGTTTGAAAAAATCAGAATTGCTCCAAGCATAAAAAGCCATTTTTTTTGCATATTTGAATCCTTTAACAACAATATTCGCAAATCTTATTTGAAGGGAATCGAACCTTTTATTTTGAATCTGAACTAAATATATTTTCTCTTTTTTCGTTGCCCGACTTCAATAACAATTTTCGCTGTTAATTTTCAAGTTATTTGAACCGTCTGTTTTTTTGCGTTCGCCAGGACAAAAAGGCTTTGAGGCAACGGCAATTATAACTCCCAGACAAACGCTCAGAGCTTCGACTTTTTGCCGGCGGCGTCGCCTTGTTTTCAACCCGACAAATCGGGATTTCCAATAGCTTGACTCGATATCGGGACCAAGCTATTGAAAAAAGAAAATTGATGAATCAGAAACGATATAAATAATCTTGTTGATAAATATTCGGCAAGAAAAACCTATGAAGTTCAATCAAAAAAGCAAAATTATCGTTATTATTCATGGTTCTTTATTAGTTCTTTTAAATATTATGATTATATTGCAGAAAAAGATTCAAGTTTATCCCTTTTTTTCATTCTTTCTCAAGCCTATTGAAATCTCGGTTTTTTTCTTCGAAAGCCCGATAAGGCCGGACATCATAATATTTTGTCTTTTTGCGTTATTCGTAAAAACTTCAAATTTTGCTCAGAATCTGCAATTGCTTGACCATTTTTCGCTTTGAGTTAAAATACAAAGAGACATTATTTTTTAATCTCTTAAATATATTTTTTCAAAAGACTTAATTTGTTTTTCCTGAACTGGCCGAAACCGGCTGTTTTTTATCGTTTGATTCAAACTAATCCGTTTGACCTTTTTCCAGAAATCGTTGATCAATAAAACCGCTGTTGTCCCTGTCAAATTGCCTCAGTCAAGTCAACTTAAAACTGTCCTTCAACAAAACCTGTTGACAAAATCCTTATGAATTATTAGTATCTTTTTATTGTTGTCCGTTTTTTGCTTTTCAAACAAGATTCAAAGTTAAAACAATGCGATATACTCCAAACCCTAATGCGGTTGTCAAAGAAATGTTGACTTCCGTTGGACTTTTTACGCTGGACGAACTTTTTTCAGATGTCCCGAATGTCATTAAAGAGAAATGCGTTCTTCCTGAAAGCTATGGAATGTCGGAATTGTCGGTTCGACGTCAGCTTGACGAACTCGCTTTTCTTAATGAAACTTCAGATGATTGCGCCATTTTCCTTGGAGCCGGTTGTTATGATCATTATATTCCGGCGGCTGTTTCGCAATTGATTGCCAGATCAGAATTCTATACAGCCTATACGCCATATCAACCGGAAATAAGTCAAGGCATATTGCAGTCCATTTTTGAATATCAAACGCTTATTTGCAATTTGACGGGAATGGATATCGCCAATGCTTCGCTTTATTGCGGCGGAAGCGCTTTGGCTCAAGCTTGTCAAGTTGCCGCTGAAGTAAGCAAAAAGCGAATCATTCTTTTGCCGAAAACGCTTCATCCGGATTATGCCCAAATTGTCAAGACCTATTCGATTTCCGATCAAATGGAAATTCGTTTCATTCCGGAAAAGAATGGACAAATTGATCTCGAACTTTTGCCGGCTTACTTGAGCAGCGAAGTCGCTGGCGTCGTCATTCAATATCCGAACTTTTATGGCAATTTGGAAGCGGTTGCCGACATTATTCAAATGGTTCGCGAAAAAACAGACGCTCTTGTCATTATGTCGGTCGATCCAATTGTTCTTTCGATGTTAAAATCGCCGGGAGAATGGGGAGCCGATATCGCGGTTGGCGACGCTCAGGTTCTCGGAAATTCAATGAGTTTTGGCGGACCGCATTTAGGTTTTATGGCCGTAACCCATAAACTGCTTCGCAAAATTCCCGGTCGCCTTGTTGGGCAAACGGTCGATGAAAATGGAAAACGCTCTTTCGTTTTAACGCTTCAAGCTCGCGAACAACATATTCGTCGAGAAAAAGCCAACTCCAATATTTGTTCCAATCAGGCTCTTAATGCGTTGACTGTCTTAATGTATTTGACTTTCGTAGGACCGTTTGGACTCAAACAGGCGGCGCTCAGTTCGCATCGAATGGCTCAATATGCTCATTCTCTTTTCGCTGAAGCAGGGTTTACCTTTCCGCATAACGTTCCTTTTTTTCGAGAATTTGTCGTCAACGTCGCCAATCCGCATTTTGTCAACAAAAAATTATTGGAATATGGGATTATCGGCGGTTACGAATTGGAAAAAGGTCTTCTTTTCGCGTTTACGGAAAAACGAACGCGGGATGAAATCGATGAACTTGTCGAATTAATGACGACATTCTCTCAAGAAATCAGCTCAACGAATAAAGAACAACTTAATAATGAACTGAAAGGGGAAAACGAATAATGAAACTTCTATTTGAAAAAAATGTCAAAGGGAGCAACAATTTTCGGTTCCCGATTCATGATCTTCCCGAAATTGACCTTCAAGAAACGCTTCCCGAAACCCATTGGCGGGAAACGTCGCTCGGAATTCCTGAATTAAGCGAGGTTGAAGCGGTTCGCCATTTTACTGAACTCTCGCATTACGCTTTTGGCGTCGACGATGGGATGTATCCTCTCGGCTCTTGCACAATGAAATACAACCCAAAAATCAACGAATGGGCTGCTATTCAACCTGGTTTTGCCAATATTCATCCTTATCAACCGCCTGAAACTGTTCAAGGCGCTTTGGAGTTAATGTATGAACTCCAATTAATGTTGGCGAATATTGGCGGAATGACCCGTTTTTCGCTTCAACCAGCCGCCGGAGCGCAGGGCGAAATGGCCGGTTTGATGATTATTCGAGCTTTTCATAAATATAACAACGACGAAAAGCGAAACATTATTCTTATTCCAGATTCCGCTCACGGAACCAATCCGGCTTCCGCTTCCGTTGTCGGATTTAAAGTTCGCGAAATTCGATCGAATGAAAAAGGACGCGTTGATTTAGAAGATTTAAAGTCCAAATTGGGCAATGACGTCGCCGGTTTAATGTTGACCAATCCAAATACATTGGGGCTTTTTGAAACAGACATTCTTGAGATATCGGAACTCGTTCATAAATCGGGCGGATTGCTTTATTATGATGGCGCAAATCTCAACGCAATTATGGGAATTGCGCGGCCTGGCGATATGGGCTTTGACATTGTTCATTATAATTTACATAAAACGTTTGCGACTCCTCATGGCGGCGGCGGTCCGGGAGCAGGAACGGTTGGCGTCAAAGAATTTTTGGAACCGTTTCTCCCCAATCCGACAATCGAAAAAATGGCTGACGGAACTTATGGGTTCAACAACAATCGCCCCCTTTCAATCGGTAAAGTCAAAACTTTTTATGGAAATTTCGGCGTCTGCGTTAAGGCGTATACTTATATTAAAAGTTTGGGAATGCAAGGAATTCGTCAGGCTTGCGAACAGGCCGTTTTGAATGCCAATTATTTACGACATCATTTGGCGGAAGATTATGACATTCCTTATAATGAACTTTGCAAGCATGAATTCGTTGCAACCTCAAAAAAACAGGAACAATTTGGCATCCGAGCGCTTGACATTGCGAAACGATTAATTGATTTCGGTTATCATCCGCCAACCATTTATTTTCCGCTGATCGTTCATGAAGCGATGATGTTTGAGCCAACCGAAACAGAATCGAAAGAACGTTTGGATGATTTTATTGCCGCAATGAAACAAATAGCCAAAGAATGTCGGGAAAATCCTGAATTAGTTAAAACAGCGCCGCATTCAACTATTATTAAACGAGTCGATGAGACGCGAGCGGCCAGAACTCCCATTTTAAAATTTCCGAACAACTGTTCTGATCGGAATTAAGGTTTGAATATCGAACCCGATAACTATTGGGAACGACAGTTTTGTTTGGAGAACAAATTGGGCGTTTTCATGCGATATGTCCTTTTTTGCGGCTTTTTGGTCGAACGGGTTCTGAATTTCTTTTAATGGGTTTAATTGACGTTGTCCTTCGCAAAGGAAACCAAAAGTTTGAACTTTCATTCTTCATTGGTTTCCTGACAGAAAATGTTAATTTTTCCGAATAAAACAAGCGAAGCAGAAATGGCGCAAGGAATCGAACAGAATTCAGTTATTGAATCGGTTCGAAAACAGGCCAAAATTGTTTTTAAAAGCGATTTATTTGTTCAGTTATTGGACGAGTTTAATAAAAAAGGGCAAATATCGCAAAATAGGGTTACTCAAATCTTTTGATTCCTTTTTTCGAAAGTCGGTCAAGGACAATCGGATTATTGAACGCGAAACTTGTTGTCTTCTTCGATTTTTTAATATAAACAAAATGAGTCTTCCTGACGCTTTGATTTATCCAATAATTTTAAATAATATTAATGAACATTGATTTCCAAAACAGCAAATTTAGAATTATCATTTTCTTGCTTAACCGAAACAATAATTGATTAGTCTGAAATATGCGGACTATAAAATCTCATGAAAATAGAATCTGTTCCAGAGTTGAATCGCAAAAAAGTCATTATTTTAGGAGGCGGAATCAGCGGATTGTCATCGGCGTTTTATTTAAAAAAACGTTTGCCGTCTTGCGAAATCCAACTTTGGGAAAAACAAAACCGGATTGGCGGCGTTTTGGAAACGATTCATCTAGACGGTTTTCAGATTGAACGAAGCGCCGATAATTTTATTTCCGATGTTCCTTGGGGAATCGAACTCTGTCGGGAATTGGGACTCATTGATCAATTGGCTCAAACGGATTCGCGTTATCGTCGGACTTGCGTTGTTCGTCGTCAGAAATTATATGCGCTCCCCGACGGATTTATGATGATGGCGCCAACAAAACTTTGGCCGTTCGCTTTTTCGCCGCTTTTAAGTCCATTTGGAAAAATGAGAGCCGCTTTGGAACTTTTTTTGCCGCGAAAACATTTTGACGATGAAACAATGGCTCATTTTGTTAAAAGGCGACTTGGAACAGAAACCTTTAATCGAATTGTTGAGCCGATGGTCAGCGGAATTTATGCCGGCGATGCAGACCGGTTAAGCGTTCAGGCAACTTTGCCGCGTTTCCCTAAAATGGAACAGGATTATCGATCATTAATTTTAGCTATGAGAAAACGTCAAAAAATGGGACGCCAAATCGTTCGAGATGAGCAAAGCGGCGCCCGTTACAGTTTTTTTGTAACGCTAAAAAGGGGATTGTCTCATTTCATCGAAACGTTGGGGCGTCATCTTCCGCCGGAATCAATTCATTTGAATCGCGAAGTTTGTTCAATCCAAAAAATTTCTGAAAATGGCCAAGATCATTGGCTTTTAACGGATCAAAAAGGCTTTTCTGAAAAAGCGGACGCAATCATTAGCGCTTTGCCTTCGCAACAGTTTGCGAATTTAATCAACAATTCTGCGCCAAAAATCGGAAAACTCTTGGGACAAGTCGAGCATACAGGAACAGCAGTTATAACGCTTGGTTATAAAAACGAGCAGATTGGCTTTAAAATTTGTGAAATGGGGTTTGTTGTTCCTAAAATCGAAAAAAGTCCTATTATTGCCGGAAGTTTCAGCAGCCATAAATATCCGCATCGAGCGCCGCAAGGAACGACGCTTCTGCGTTTTTTCGCGGGCGGGGCGAGAGTTCCGGAATTGGCCTTTTTGCCGGACGATCAACTAATTTCGCTTGTTTTAAAAGAAGCGGAACAACTGTTAAAAATCAAAGGAGAACCGCTTGTCGTTGACGTTGCCAAATGGGCGGACACAATGCCCCAATATTATATTGGGCATTTGGAAATGCTCCGCCAATTAGATCAGGAACTGAAAAAATTCCCGACCTTAGCCATTGCAGGAAACGCAACTCGCGGCGTCGGCATTCCCGCCTGCATAAAAAGCGGAATTGATGCGGCTGACCGAATTACCGCTATTTTATAAGGGGACGTTTTACAGAATAAACGACCAACGGAAAATTTTGTCGACAGAATCTCCCTAAAATGAGTTCATATACATTGAAGTTTTGCTCAAGGTTGCTTTGTATTCCGTTAAAATGATAACATTAAACGCCTCATCGAATAACAAAATGGGGGAAAAATAAAATCGATATGACCTTTCATAAGGACGAAAAAGAATCAACAACTCCAAAAGCTGATTCAATCCATTCCGAAACCTTAACCTCATCGATTGAAAAACCGGACGGTCAACGAATTATCAATGGAAATTCCGAAATTTTGGATCGATATTTTAATGAATCAACGTTGAATTCATTGATTAACGGAACATCAGAAGAAGAATGTTCGCAAATCGTTAAAAATTATCGAAAAGCTTCTGAAAAAGTTCGAGATTTTCCGCATTCGCCTGGCGTTTATTTAATGAAAGATAGCGTTGACCGCGTTATTTATATTGGAAAGGCGAAAAATTTAAAAAATCGAGCCAGCAGTTATTTTCATCGGACAGCCATTGATGACCCTCGAACAGCGCCTTTGGTTCGAGAAATTCGCGACATCGATTATCTTGAAGCGGAAAGCGAAGTTGACGCCATTTTAATGGAAGCTCGACTCATTAAAGATATTCTTCCCAAATACAATCGGGATTTAAAAGACGATAAAACATTTCCATATTTACAAATCAGAATTCGAGAAGCATTTCCCCGCGTCGAAATAACGCGAACTCCGTCAGAACATAACGTTCGATTGTTTGGGCCTTTTCCGGGCGTTACGCATTTACGCGGAGCCGTTCATGTTCTTCAAAAAATATTTCGATTCCGGACCTGTTCATTGAATATTCAGGAAAATGACGACCGCTGGTTGCATTTTCGTCCCTGTATTTTGGCTTCGATTGGTCAATGCAGCGCTCCCTGTAACTTTCGAATACGAAAAGAAGAATATCGCCGCAATATTCGTCGATTTCAGGAGTTTTTGACCGGAAACCGCAAAAAGCTTTTATCCGATTTAAAGGACGATATGAAAGAAGCGGCCGAAAAGCGTCAATATGAACAAGCGGCCGAATTTCGAGATCAGATTCAGGCTCTTCAATCGCTTAAAGAACGGGGAAAAATCGACGAACATGTTCAACCGGAGGCATTTCAAATTGATCCCCGACGCGGAGTTCTCGGGCTTCAAAAGATATTTAAATTGGAAAAGCCACCGCGAATTATTGAAGGCGTTGATATTGCGCATTTGAGCGGCAAAGATACGGTTGCTTCGTTAGTTCAATTTCTTGACGGTCTTCCGTTTAAGTCTGGTTATCGCCGCTATAAAATCCGATCTGTTCAGGGAATCGATGATTTCGCGTCCATTGCCGAAGTTGTTGCCCGACGTTTTGGCAAAGAAGACCCGGAAAATCCGCCGCCCGACCTTTTGTTAATCGACGGCGGAAAGGGACAACTTCATGCCGCCTGTTCCGTTTTGCAATCGACTCCTTGTCAACCCAAACTGATTATTTCGCTTGCTAAAAAAGAAGAAGAAATCTTTGTTCCCGGCCAATCCGATCCCATTCGATTGAGCCGAAACTCTTTCGCGCTTCGACTCCTTCAATATGTTCGCGACGAATCTCATCGTTTTGCGCAACATTATCATCATATTTTAAGAAAAAAATCAACTTTTGGCGATGATCATTAATAATAACCAAAATATTGTAAAAAAAGTTCTAAATTATATTCGAAGGCAATCGCCCTGCTGCATAATCAAAACATTTCTATAAAAAAGTTGCTGAAAACAAACTTTTTTCCATACAAATAAAAAGGTTATTCTATAATAATATTAAAAACCGAATTATAAAAGATTTTATTAAAATATGAGACATTCGCAAAACCGATTTTGATAAAATCATCTTTCGAAAAGCCAAAAATTCAAAGTCAGAATATTAAGGAGAAAAATAAATGTTGCCGATGTTAATTTGTTTCGGAGTTCCATTATTATTGGCGATTTATGCGCAAGGACTCGTTAAAATTCGTTATGCCAAGGCAAAGCAGCAACCTGCTTCGATAACGGGAGCTGCGGCAGCAAGACAGATTCTTGACTCTGCTGGCCTTCAGCATGTTGAAATCGAAATGATATCCGGCCAATTAAGCGATCATTATGATCCCCGCGCCAAGGTTATCCGTTTAAGTCAGGACGTTTATCAGGGACGAACTTTGGCGGCGGTCGGAATTGCCGCTCATGAAGCTGGACATGCCATTCAGGACGCAAAAAATTATTTGCCGCTTGTTATGACTCAGCTTGCCTGGCCATTGGCTGCTTTTGGAAGCAATTTTTCCTTTATTTTGCTTTTCATTGGCGCTTTAATGCATATTATGGGTTTAGTTTTGGCTGGCGTTATTCTGTTTGGGATTGTTGCCCTTTATCAGATCATCAACTTGCCTGTCGAATTCAATGCAAGCAATCGCGCGAAACAACAACTTTCTTCGCTTGGGATTGTCAATAACAGCGATCTGGCCTGCGTTCGAGGCGTTTTGGGCGCTGCCGCTTTGACTTATGTCGCCGCTATGTTGACCGCTCTTCTTCAATTTCTTTATTATTTGATGATTTTCTTTGGCGGAAACCGAGAATAATAAACGTTTCTAATTCTTGTTATTGCAACATTATTGTTCTAAGCTGTTTCATATTCCCGTTTTTTGAACCTCGTTTTCTCAAATGAAATCGTCAGGAAACCGGTTATGAAACAGCTTTTTCAATTTAATTTGTCAATACTTTCTCGATTTTATCCAAATCGTCAATGAACTTAACTTGCAAGTTGCTCTGAACTCCGATATAATCAAATTGGTCATTTTGTCTTTCGTCAGTTTTTTCTGTCATTTTATGACGTCTTTTTTGTTTGGTTTATCAAAAGATGCCATTGTATTCAAAGCTGTTGAAATTTTCTGTTTTTTGGAGGCGCAAGCCGCGGCAATAATGAACTGATTACAAAACGGCGAAACCTGTTGTCCTGAACGGCTTTGATATAATTCAAAATACTTGAATTCGAGATATGTTCAAAATCGGAGGTTATTTATGAAATTTGCAACACAAAAATTATTTTTGCTTGTTTTTTTATTTTTTATATCAATAAATGCAATTCAAGGCCAGGAAAATGCCCCCCAAATTGGCCTGACGCAAAAAATGTCAATCTATTCTCCATTTTTTTACGAACCGGCAAAAAAGATTGGAGAAATCAAAAATTGGTCGCTTACATCAAACGCCAAGGGGCAGCAAACAGACGGAATATTGGAATTAACCGGTCAGGGAGAAGATTATTCCGGTTGGATAAGCGATTCATTTGTCGTTGAACCGGGAAAATTGTATCGCTTTAATGTCAAAATCAGTAATGTTTCCGGCGAAGGAAACAAATCAGCGCCTTGCGGAACATCGGTTGCTCATAATGATTTTACGCTTTTTGCCGACGGCGAAACGCCCAAAGACGATTGCTCAATGATCGTTTTTATTCCGAATCAGATTAAGGAAACGTCATTAAAATGTTGTCAATGGCAATCGAAACGAACATTCCGTTTTGATTCGCCAACTTTAACGCCGGTCGTTCCCATTTATACTGGTTTAAAATGTTCCAAACTTCAATGGAATGCCCTTGATGATCTTGGCGATAAAACAGATTCATCTGATTTCCTTCCGCTTGGATCAGGCGAGACAATTCAAGAAGGACTTTATCGTTTTTCCGCTTTTAGCGCAGCTGAAAACGGCAATTTTGACCGTCCGCTTCTTTCAACGACCGCTTTTTTCAACTCGAATCGTTGGCTTTTTGGCAATAATACCGAAGTCATTTACCGATTTCATCTGCAGCCGATTTGTATTTCTCAAAAACCTTTGGAAAATATTTTATCGCCCATATCATTTAAAAATGCAGAGGTCAATATCAATATCGGGCATTATATTACGGGACGTTGCGTTATCGATATCAGTTCCGATGGCCAAAACTGGTTGCCGCTCGGTTCAATTGAAACGTCTGGATTATTCTCGAAAAAAATAGAGGATATTTTCAAAAATGAAGCAAAAGTTGAAACCATTTATCTTCGTTTACGCGGCGAAAAAAGCAACGAAAATGAAAATGTCTCTTTTCAAATCCCATCAATTCAGTTTCAATCAAATGTCGATTCCAATAACTTTAATGGTCGGGGAAAAACAACTTTCGCGGAAGTTGATTTATCAAACGAAAAAGATTTCGCTCTGACTCAAAAACCGCTTTTTATTTCTGAAGATCAGCAATTTTTTTATTTGATAAACAATCCAACCAATAAATCTTTGCCGATAGAAGGCAATAATCATAAAATTTTGGAAAAATCAACAGCGAAACCAATCCTGGATTCGTCCGCAGAAACTTTTCAAGAGCTCTCACAAACGCAAATTATCGGAGAGTTTTATAAAGATTCTCTTTTTGCTCCGCAGTCCATCAGCTTTGCCATTCAATCGTTCAACGATTCAATAGAAAAACCGATGCGGCTCATTTATGATTTAGGAACAAAATATATCGTCGATATCGAAGCATTGTCTCCTTATTTTATTCAAAATTATACGAAAGGAATTCCAGAAATACAGGGAAAATCCAATGTTGATCTTTCCTGGACTGAAGCGGACTACAAAGTTCCCCTTTCGCCCATTATTCGTCAAATTTCCCAAAATGAACCGATCAAAATCGAAGCAGCTAAAAATGATTTTGAGTCATTTCAAATTGTCTTAAAACCCAAAACGGATTTGATTGGTTTATCCGGTTCAGTCAGCGATCTTATTAACGAAAATGGCAACACAATTAACGCGTCGGAAACTGAATTGCGTTATGCTTATTATCATTTCGTTGAAACTCCAACCGATTCAACTTGCTCAGTCGGTTATTATCCAGACGCATTGGTTCCATTGGAAAAAGGGTCCGATGGACTGGGAACTCTCATTAATATCCAAAAGAATCATAATCAGCCCATTTGGATAACCGTTCATGTCCCGAAAGACGCGGCAAGCGGGACTTATTCCGGAACGCTTTCGCTCTTTGACAAAACTCGAACTTTTGATGTTCAAATTCCTTTCCAACTTAACGTTTGGGACTTCGCTCTTCCGCAGAAAAACCGACTCGAAACCGCTTACGGAATGTCGCCCTCCAATATTTTCCGATATCATAACTGTCAAACGGAAGAAGATCGTCGCGCTGTTCTTGATCTTTATTTTCAAAATTATGACGATCATCGAATCAGCTTTTATCAGCCAACTCCGTTGGACTCCTATTCGGTTCAATGGCATCCGGAAACCAATCCGCCGTCTTGCGAAATCGATTTTTCGCGATTTGATAAAGAAATGGAACGCGTTTTCACAAAATATAACTTCACAAACTTTCGACTCAATGTTCAAGCAATGGGAAGCGGGACATTTCATAGCCGTTCGCCAGGCAAAATTCTCGATTTTACAGAAGAAACGCCTGAATATCAAGCGATGTTTGCCGATTACGCAAATAAATTGGAAACGCATTTAAAAGAAAAAGGTTGGCTTGATAAAGCATATTGTTATTGGTTTGACGAACCGGATCCAAAAGATTATGAATTTGTCGCCAATGGATTCGCTCAACTTAAAAAATATATGCCAAATCTGACGCGTATGCTGACAGAAGAACCAAACGACGAATTATGTAAAATTTTGGAAGAAAAAGAGGCACAAATCGACGTTTGGTGTCCCGTTAGTCCAAATTTTTCGGAAAAAGAAGCGGAAAAACGCATAAAAAACGGCGAACGTTTTTGGTGGTATGTCTGCTGCTGGCCCAAAGCCCCCTATTGCACAGAATTCACAGATCATCCGGCTCATGAACTTCGCGTCTGGCATTGGCAAACATTTGAGCGAAATATTGCTGGAACGCTCATTTGGGAATCAACCTATTGGACGAGCAGCGCGGCCTTCCCGAATGAGGCCCAGAACCCTTATCTTGATCCGATGTGTTATGTTTCCGGTTATTCAACCCCTCCGGGAACAAAACTCTTTTGGGGAAATGGCGACGGTCGATTCGTTTATCCGCCGCTTTCCGCAGCTGTTCCTGGAAATAATGACGGAAAACCGATCTTTGACAAACCAGTCAGCAGCATTCGTTGGGAAATGATTCGGGAAGGGGTCGAAGATTATGAAATGTTGACAACGCTCAAAGAATTAGTCGAGAAGAAAAAAGACCAATTAACCGAGAGTCAAAAAGAACAAATCGATGATATTTTCAACTTTGAATCGATTACAAAAAGTTTAACGGATTTTACGGATTCGCCGCAACCGATTTTTACAAAACGTCGAGCAGTTGCCAGGATGATTCTTGAGTTACAATAAGGAACTTCTCAAAACCTGGATTTTCAAAAAACGCATTTTGGATAAAGTCGCGAAAACGAGTTCCAGCAGACGAAACGTCCGCGTTCCCAACGGGTTTTTAGAACTTCTTTCAAAATTCATTTTGAATTAAAAAAACAAATCGTCTGTTGACTCAACGAGTTTTTCAAGTTCGTTTTGATCAATCTTCTTAAAAGGGGATTGATCTTTTTTTATCGATTTTTCTGATTGTTCTTGAATAGCCAACCGTTCCGAATTGCTTAAATGATCCGGAAGCAAATTCAATATCGTTGACGGGTCGGATTCGGATGCGGTTTGTTCGAGTTGTTTTTGAATTTCATCCGGTTCCATTTCGCCATTAATGGCAGCGTCCTGATAAAGCGGAAAAATGATCGCCTTGCCCGGACAAATTCGACTGCAAGCAGGACAACCATTTCGGCAGGCAGACGGATTTTCAACAATCGGCTGATTTTGTTCATTGACAGAATAGACTCCAAAAAGACAAAAATTAACGCATTCCAAACAACCCTGACAGGCAGAATAATCGATAACAGGAAACCAATGTTCTTCGGACTGTTTGTTTTTTAAAAAAAAGGGCGGCGAACTGATTGGAAAGTCGATTGGATTGATTTTCGTTTGAATGGCGTCAACTTGATCCGCTTTTGCTGTTTTTGAATTTTGTTCCGACAGAATCCGACAAAAGGACTCGATCAACGTTTGAAGACTGTTTTCTGAAAGAACGGAATACTTTTCGCAAAACAAATTCCTTGAGCTAAGATTTGGAGAGGCCTCAGATTTCGGAGCGTTTTCGGAAAGAAAACAGAGAGAACCGTTGATCGGAAATGTTTTGATAAGCCAATAAGTTGCCCTTCGGCTTAAAGGGGATAAAAAAAGAAGCTCATTGTCAAACGATTGAAGCGTTTGAATAACGGAATCGTCCAAATCAGTCAAACAAGGAATGGAAATAAAATCAAGCAAAGGAAATTGTTTCTTAAATGTCGACAAAAGAGCGACGATTCTTTCCTCAAACGACAATAAAGTCGATTCCGTTCTTGGTCGAGAGAGAATAACGGTCGGCTGGTTGATTTTTTTCATTGTTTTCCTTCCTAAGAGGAAAAAGGAACGACTTGTCCGATTTGGATTTTTTCATTATAATGAATTAATTAATATTTTCCAGAGCGATCTTGTCGAACGACATTTTTTGATTGTCGCTCTATAAACAAAACGATGATCCATTTTAACTTGAACTTATTGAAAGTCCTTTGCTTTTTGCTTCGAAAAGCGATAATGACGCTCCGAATCAAAAAATTTCAAGGCCAGCGTCTGGATCAACTCTTATCAAATCATTTTTGAAAGAAATCAATGGAAGATAATAATCATTCCAACAACAATTCAACCGCTTCGTCATTTAGCATTTTTCAGCGAATAGGCCGAATTTTTTGGCGATTGTTCCTTTTCTCCCTAATTGTTTTCATTGTTATTGCCATTGGCATTGGAATTTGGTTGCGAAATATTAATGCTCCGATTAATCCAGAAAATATTAATTCCTCGCAGTTAACTCAATGGTTTCTTTTTCGGGATCTGAATAAAGAAACTCTGGAAATCAGCGAAAAGCTTGCCGACCAATATATTCAATTCATCGAAAATCAAATCGACAATCCCGATGATATCCCCTATATCAATTCCGTTAAGGGAAAAATTCGGCAATATCTGCAAAAAAAAGAAACAGCTAATCCAATATTAACAACAGATTCAAAAAAACGATATCAACTCCAATATCAGGTAACGCCCAGAAACGTTTCCCGGCAATATCCAAGTTGCTATATTATACCGGACGATATTATTCCCAGCTCTGGGTTGATAAAACAATTAAATAGCATAAATAAATTAAAAAAGACCCCGAATCCTTTTTTAAAAGTCGAAAAAAACTGCCATTTCGTTCTTAAAAACTGGTTTCTGACTAAAATGCGACTTTATCAAGAAACGCCAGATGACAAAAAACTTGATTTTCTTCGTCGAACGATTCATGATTTAATGAGATTTCAATTATTTTATCAAAAACTGCTGCAACAACTGGACTGTCCCGAAGCTGGTCAAATAACGCTTTTGAAAGATTTTAATTCATTAACGTCGGCTTGGTTTATGGAATATGCTCTCAACGAAAACCCAGAGGAATTAGCCAGACTTTTATGGTTTAAGGATCTGCTGGTTTCAACCATTATCATCGAAAAAAGCAATCTCCCCACAAAATGGATTTTGAAAAAAGCCCCTTATTCTTCTTCAAAACAAGATTCCCGGTTTTCATTCTGCTTTCCGCCCAAAAAGCTTTCGAATCCTTTGCTTTCAAACAATTCGAATAGATCGAAACTTAACGCAACAAATAACGAAGAAAAAGTTGATTTCTTCTAATGAACTTATTTGCTGATTGTTTGTTATAATCGGATTATATCAATTTGTTTTCTTCTTTATTCTTTCGAAAACCCAACATTTTGCTTTCGCAAGACCGCAAGAGAACGGACGATTGAGGGCGAAATCTGTTGTTCAGAACGGTTTCGCTAAGCGATTAAGTCCCTGAAATAACGGTTCCGAACTTTCGAAAACAGGAGAGCAAATAAATTGTCTTTTAAAAAGTCAGAAAGGGGAATCCGATTAAACAATAAGTTCTTTTTGATAAATTAGATTTTTTCGACAGATTTCTTTCTCCTTATAACTTTTTCTTCAAATAATCTTTGCCCGAATGGCAATATCAACAAACTTATTTATCAACAACAGAAAACGAAACATTTCCAATGCCGCAACGCGCGCAGATGACTAAAATCGGCTCGACAATTTGATAAGGATTGGCTCGGTTTGTTCGAATTCGAATTTCGAGCGGATCTTTACTCTTGAGTTTTTCTGTTTCAAAAAACGAATGAAGCTCCGGCAAAGAAACAGGTCGCGTTCCCAATAATATTGATTCTTCTGAAACAACGTTAATAATAATTTTTGCCGTTTTTTGACGCGTCAATTCCTTTCCGGTCGTTGCAGAAGGAAGATCCAGATCAATACTGACTTCTTCTTTCATCATCTTATTGGAAACAATAAAAAAGATGATCAGAAGAAAAACAACGTCAATTAACGGAGTCATATTCAACGAAAATGACTTGGGTTTTAAATCGTTCGGAGAACGCATTGTCGCTTTGTTTTCCTGATTTTAAAGTTATTGAATCAAATGCCCCTTTAGATAAACGAAACCCTAATCAAGTTGTTCCATTCTTCATGCTCAAGCCTTTTGCAAACCCGTTGATTCGCAATTCAGACAATGTCGGACAAATTTTGCAAGATCGTCGCTGTTGTCCAAAACGGTTTCGCAATAAAACTGGAATTTGAACAGAATCTCTTGAAAGGTCACAGGCTCCTTTTTCATAAATATGTTTTTCGAATATTTCTTTTATAAAAAAGAACGAAGCTAATTTCGAGGTTTGAGCGACGGAATGGGACGTTCGGAACAGGCTTCCTTTTCTGTAATTTCCTCAAGACCTTCAAGACGCGTTATTTTAGGAGGTTTCGCCGCTGGCACAGAAACAGATGATTGAGATTGAGGCGACAAAATATTTTTCTTGTCCTTTGGATTCTCGGAAGCAGCAAGCCGCTTTTTGATAGGACGAAAAAGGTCTTCAATCTGTTGACTCAATCTCGAAGATAAATCGGCAACTCGATTATTAAAAAACGCAAATGCAGCTAACGACGGAATGGCAACCAAAAGTCCTTCAACGGTTGTCATCAAAGCGAAATAAATTCCTTGCGCCAAATTTCGAGCCAAACCGTCCGAAGCGGCAAGGTCTCCAAAAGCGATAACCATTCCCAAAACAGTCCCCAAAAGTCCAAGCATCGGGGCAATATTACCAATAACCGACAAATATTCAACCCGCCGATATAAAATGGCTGTTTCTTCGGCAAGCGAATCTTCAAGACATTTTTCAACGTCTTTCCAGGAACCGTCCAATTCTTTGAAACCTCGAATAAGAACGCGTCCCAACATTGAAGAATCTTTGGCACACAAATCAAAAGCGGAACGAATTTGCCCCTGCTCAATGAAAGAGGCTATTTTTGATACAAAATGTTTGGGAGCAAGAAGAGTCATTCGCAATGTCAAAAGAAATTGAATAACAAGAGCGCAAGCAGAAACGGAAAGCAAAAAAATAATCAATCCAACCCAACCGCTTGCCTTAATAAGTCCCCAAAAGGTTGTTTGGTTGGTTGAAGAACCGTCCGATATTGAATCAACAGCTGGCTCGAAGACATCTGAATCCGCTTTGATATTCGTTCCTTCCGAAGAACTTTGTTCTGCTCTGATTTCTTCATTGAAAGATTCGTCGAGGCTCGAAGTATCAAGCGGCAAATCCGTTGTTTGCGTCATTACATTTTGAATCGTCAAAGGATTGATCAGGAAAAAAAAACAAAGAATCAATTCCAGACAAATAGTATTTCTCATAAAGTCAAACCAAATTAAAGCAATGATTATTGCCCTTTAAATTCAAAACGTCTTTATTCAAAAAACAGGCAAAACAGAAAAAAATGCCATTTCAACGACGCTATCGTTATTTTCAAGCATTATGAAAAATCCATTTTGGCTGACGTTCCATTCTCAATCATTTCGGCAAAACAATAAGCGACGGTCAAAAAACGGCGCTCCAATCAATAACAATCAATTAAACAACGACCAACAAACCTCAAATCAATCAAAAAACGGAAAATTTCTCGCCTGATGAAATTGATCTGCTTTCAACCGTTCTTGAAAAGAGATTGTTTCGGAACAACAACTTTTATTCCGATATAACGTCAATCCCCATTCTGTCTCTTTCTGACTCGCTATTGCAAGCTGTTTTCGACCATTAAAAAAAGTCAAATTTTTCATTTGATTGCTTAAAGGGGAAAGTCGTAAATGATATATTAATTTCGTTCCATCTGACAAAATAATTGTACAGCAATCGATAGAATGGTTTTCCATTTTTGTAAGCGACTGATTTTTCAATTGCGCTGTTTTTTCAGCAATTTCGCGCCATTGAATCTGAAATAAAGCTCTTGTTTCCGGTTCAATCGTTGGAAAATGACAATAGGAATAATGAACTATTTCACAAACGTCTTCTTTTAAAAACGAATGAAACAAAACAAACGGATCGTCTTTCGATAAAAAGGACGACAATTCATTCGATGAACCCAAAACGTCTTTTTTCATTCCAGAAACCAAATTGAACGCCGAGACAGACGACAAACCCAACCATTTTAAAAATTCGCGACGATTATTCAAAACGGATGACATATTTTTCCTTTCTCTATTAATACTCAAAGCGATCGAATTGCGTACTCATTCGCTTTTCAAGCTCGCTTTTCAAATAATTCCGTATATCCGCAGCATTTTCCATAAAAAGAACTCGTTGCGCTATTTCCTGACATTCTGAAATAGAAACGTTTCGGCATATCTCCTTTATTTCCAGAATGACGCCCGGCGAAACGCTGAAATGACGCAATCCCAGCCCCAAAAGCAAAATCGTATTGATCGGATTACTGCTCATTTGACCGCATAAAGAAATCGGTTTTCCATACATGGTCGCAACTTTAATGGATTGTTTAACAAGACGAATAACAGCTGGATCTTCTGCGTTATAAAGGTCACAAACGTCCTTATTGCTTCGGTCGACGGCCAATGTATACTGAATCAAATCGTTCGTTCCAATACTGAAAAAATCGACTTCATGAACGAATGTTCCGAGCATGATAACAGTCGAAGGAACCTCAACCATGATTCCAATCGGAATATTTTCATCAAAAGGAACTCCCAATTCATATAATTCTTCGCGAACGTCGGCAATAAGCATTTTGGCTTTGCGAAATTCTCGAACGGTTGAAACCAACGGAAGCATAATGCGAAAATTGCCAAAAGCGCTGGCTCTTAAAATGGCGCGAAGCTGAGTTCGAAACATATCCGTATTTCTCAAAGACAAACGAATGCTTCGAAGTCCCATAAAAGGGTTTTTCTCATCTTGAACAAAAGGAAACCCATCGGGAAGCTTATCCGCGCCCAAATCGAATGTCCTTATTGTAACAACTTTCCCCTCTTTTCCGCCCATTGATTCCGCAACTTGTTTATAGGTCTGAAAATGAACTTCTTCGTTGGGAAGACCTTCGGGAGAATCGACAAGATAAAGAAACTCGGTTCGATACAAACCGATGCCGCTGGCTCCATTTTCGAGACATATTTTCGCTTCATAAGGAAATTCTATATTGCCAAAAATAAATATCTCTGTTTGATCAAGCGTTTGAGCCGGTTTATGAATTTGGGAAAGAAGATGACGACGAAAAGAGGTTTCATTCTCTTTAAGCTGCTCAAATTTCCTTATCGTTTCGACATCGGGTTCAACAATAAGTATGCCGTTTTTGCCATCGAGAATAACAATATCGCCATCGCTGACTTCGGACAAAAAAAGACCGATTCCCAATACGGCTGGAATTTGAAGCGCCGACGCGACAATCGCTGTATGGCTTCCTAATCCGCCGCTTTCTGTTGCTATTCCAAGAACCTTCTCTTTTTCAAGATTGACCGTTTCGCTTGGCGTCAAATTGGTTGCCAAAACAACGACTGGACGATTTAATTGCGCTATGCTTTCCCGTCGTATTCCGAGCAAGGTATGCAACAGATTCGTTTCAATATCGATAATGTCATTAATTCGTTCGGCAAGCCCGCCATGCTGAATACTGCGAAGAAGATTGGCTTGACGTTCAAACGTTAGACTGACTGCATATTCGGCACTGAAAAGCTCTTGCTCAATATGCCTCTGCAACTCCGTTTTCAATTTTTTATCTGAGAGAATTAAAAGATGAGCATCGAAAATTTGCCCATATTCTTTTCCCAATTCGTTTGTTGCTGAATCTCTTCTTTTGGCTATCTGATGACTCGCCGTTAAGATCGCATTTTCCAAACGAAGCAATTCGGCCTCAACATCGGCTTTCGAAATAAAACGCCGGTTGATTCGACATTTTCCATTGTCGATGATCATCGCTTCGCCAATAATTATGCCTGGCGAAACAGGAATTCCCTGATAAGTTTTCATTCGTTTTTATGAATAACGTTCTCTTTGTATGGATATACAATGCTATTGCAAATCCAATATCCCTGCGGACACAAGATTCGGCAACAGCAAAAGACGATTTATGAAGGCAACGGTTCCCCCCAAACGGCTTCGATATAACCCCCAAACGATTCGTTCTCTTTTCGACTCGCCAACAACTGCTCTGATTGGCGAGTTTTTATAATGAGAACAACGGGAACTGACGAAACCATATCTTCAAGAGAAAACAAATAACAGAAGCAACAAACAATCAAAAAGACAAAATTCAAATCACAAACCCATATTTCAATCAACGACTTCATAAAAGAATGATTCTCATTAATCAAAATGAAATAATTTCGGATCAACAAGAATAAACTTAACTCTGCTCTATATCGTTGACCTTTAATTTGCGAGCGTCAACAATGGCTGTTTGAATTGCCCTGTTCGGATACGGAAAAACAGATCCGTTCATTATGTTTCTTGAGGAGCAAATTCGTCTTCAAAAAACTTCTTTTCAAACATATCGGTTATCGTATCCGCTATTTCTATTGCATCGTCTCCTTCAACATCCAAAGTCAAAACGCTTCCGCAAGGAGCCATAACCGCCAACAAGTCAAAACAACTTTTACAATCGGCTTTATAAGAACCAAACGTCAAAAAAACTTCGGATTGGACGTTCATTGCCAGTTTACTGATCATCGACGCAACTCGAAGATGAAACCCTGCCTGGTTCTTGACGGTCAATTCTCGAGTCAATTTCATTATCAGAACCTCTTTCAGATAATAAAAGACAAATGGAAAAGTCTATGCTTTTCTTAAAATCTCGTCGAAAAGCCCATTTGAATTTTAATCCTTTCAAAGAAAACTTCTCTGATTCGCCGTCTTTTTATCAAAAAGACCGCCTATTTCCCATAAACATTATTATCCGCTTCATCCAATAGATGAAGAATGTCTTCCCGCGTTTGGGATTGTTTCAGGAAACGGCAAAATGCGTCATCTTTAAGTTGGCGAGTTATATGTTCCAACGCTCGAAGATGTTCGCTTGGTCGATCTGGCGGAGAAATCAAAAGGAAAAAAAGATTGACTTTTTCGCAGTCCAAACTGTCAAAATCTATTCCTTCCTGACTGATTGCAACGGTTCCAACCAATCGATCAACGCTTACATGTTTCGTGTGAGGAACCGCGATTCCGCGACCAATGCCCGTTGAACCAAGGTCTTCCCGGCGCATTATCGCTTTGACTATTCCTTCATATTCCGAGTCTGGAATTCCTCCGGCGTCAATTATTGTTCGAACCATTTCACGAATAACGCCTTCTTTATCAACAGCATCAAGTTGTATACGAATTGCGTCTACAAGAATAAAATCGGCAAATTTCATTCAAAAACTCCCATTACGAGGAACAAAATTCTATTTATTTATCAATCTTCTATTGGAAAATCTTGAGATAAAATATTTATCTCTTCATTATTTGCTTCTTCAATTATTGGAATCGACGGATTGCGTCCTTCGATTGCCTTCCGAGTTGAAAAGAAAATGGGTCATCTTCAATGATGATCGGTCAATTTTTCCTTGAATTTTCGCATTTGCTGCTCAACTTTATCAATGACCTGATCGAGGCAACCATAAAGATCGTCTGATGAATAGCTCGATTTAAACTCTTTTTTCAGTTCTGTTGAAACAAGAAGATCAACAGAAGGATGATCCGCTTTTTCGAGCTCAACAATAACATCAATTTTAGAAACCCTCTCAATCAATCGAGCAAGTTTTTCAACTTTTTCGATGATTTTTTGTTGGGCTGCTTCCGACAGATTTCCATGGCGAACTGACACGTTAACTTGCATTTTTCAGCTCCTTAATGTCTCTAATAAGAATCGAAAAGAAAAATCCTTTTTATTAACAAAAGTCATCTTTTTCATTTTTTTGTTATAAATTCAACATTTTAAAACTTCTTATTCGTTTAATGAAACAAGATTTGAACATTTTGAACCAACTTTCAAAATTGTTGCTGTCTTAATTTTATTCATTCCTGCGCTTTATTCTTGAAAAATCTCCATTTTCATAATATCTGAAAGAATATTGACTTTTTATAAACTTGGCTAAATTGACCGATTTAATAAACGATGAAGTTTCAATTTGTTTTCCTGTCTCAAAAAGAAATTTGACTCTTTAAACTGATTTCGTTTAGGCGTTACAAAATCTTTAGTCAAAAATTTCATTGGAAAAGTCTCGCTTACCAAATTTTTTGCAAACTTATCGAAGTCAGTATAATAACAATATACTCGATTTGTATAAAAAAACATCCCCATTCCAGCTTTTTCAGCCTTCTTTTATCAAAAAAAAAGTTTTTCTAATATATAATTCCTCTAAAAAAGGGGAAAAGTTAAAATAGAAAAAATAGAAAACTTGAAAATTTGAATTAATGCGAATAAAAGATCTGAGGATTCAACGAAGTTTTTGAGCGAATGAAAGTTCCCAAATGATTCATTTCCTCATTTGAAAGGGCAACAACATTATTTTCCAACGGTTCTCTTGCAACTGTATATAATTGCAACTGACGAATTGTCCCCCCTTTTTCTCGTATTTGATTCAATTGTTGACAATATTTTATGATTTCAACTTCAGACGGCAATTCGCCGTTGGATCGAAGAAGCATTGTTTGAATAACGACGCCCCAACTTTGAGCAACAAATAAAATATTGTCCAGAATTGTTGAATAGGGAACGGAAGAACGATTCATTGTCTGATAACAATAATCGCTTCCCGCGTCAAGTTTTGCCCATATTTCGCCATTGTTTTCAATCAACAATTTCAAAGCTTCGACAACAGCCGGTTTTTGGAGACAGGTCGCATTAGTAATCAAAACAATTTTAACGTCATCCAATCGCAATTCTTGACGAACATCAACAACCGCTTGAACCGCTGAAGGAAATTGAGAAGAAAGAGTCGGTTCTCCGTCGCCGCTGAAAGCAAAATCCTTCAAAATACGCTTGTCTTTCGGCGCATGAGAAAACCAGGCATCCTCGAAAATTCGTCCATTGAGAACTTGTTGAGCTGTCTTTTTCAGTTCAAAATGAAGCTTGGTCAAATCAATATCATCGGATTTCGAGTTTTGAGACGCAAACAAGGCCTGCCGGTCGATTCGTTCATGACCAACCTGACAATAAATGCAACGAAAATTGCATTTTTGGGATTGACTCAAATTAATGCCGATCGAAACGCCTCCCGCTCGCCGTCCTATTACCGGATAAACATATTGCTGATCCCGAAAAAAAGAGGGATGATCTTGCGTTAAAAATAGTTCATCAGACATTTCATAACCTGCCGTTTTGAAAAACAACCTAAATACAACAAATCGAAATAAAATCAAACCTGATAATGATTAACAAGCCTGTTATGAATCCTGACCTTGAGGTTGCAAACCGGGCAAGAAAACAAGCGGCTGACGAAAAAACAAAGTTTGTTTCCCTTTCCGGTTTTCAGTAAAAGACAAAACTGAATCCCCTTTTTATTTCGTACACAAAAAGGAATTCAGTTTCATAATATGAACTCTCCCATTTTTCCAAATATCCCGTCGTTGAAAACATATTTTGTCATTTCTTTGGATCGTTGGACAATCGTTTTTGAAAAATCGAAGATTCAAAATAGAAAAAACAAATCAGGAATTAGAATTCTTTGGAATTAATCCAGGTCATCATTTTTCGCAATTTCTTGCCAACCTGTTCGATCAGATGATCATGATGTTGAGCGCGAGCGCGTTTGAAAGCCGGAGCATTGACTTGATTTTCGAGCAGCCATTCGCGAGCAAATTGACCATTTTGAATTTCGGTCAAAATCCTTTTCATCTCTTTTTTAGTCTCTTCATTAATAATGCGAGGGCCGCGAGTATAATCGCCATACTCCGCTGTATTGGAGACGCTGTAACGCATATAGCTCAAACCGCCTTGATAAAAGAGGTCAACAATGAGCTTCATTTCATGCATGCATTCAAAATAAGCCATTTCCGGTTGATAACCCGCTTCAACAAGCGTTTCAAAACCGGCTTGAATCAAAGCGCTGACGCCGCCGCAAAGAACTGCTTGTTCTCCAAAAAGGTCGGTTTCCGTTTCTTCCGCAAATGTTGTTTCGATAACGCCGCCGCGAGTTCCCCCGATTCCTTTTGCGTAAGCCAAACCGATTGCTTTTTCCGCATCGCCGGCCCCTTCTCCCAAAGCAATAAGACAAGGAACGCCTCCGCCTTTGACGAATTCGCTTCGAACGAGATGACCGGGACCTTTAGGAGCAATCATAATAGCGCAGCAACCTTGCGGCATATCGAACTGCCCATAATGAACATTGAATCCGTGAGTCGCAACCAAAATATCCCCTTTTTTCAAATTGGGACGAATTTGAGATTTGAAAATCCCTCCTTGCAGTTCATCGGGAAGAGTTATGACAATGATGTTGGCTTGGCTGACAGCTTCGGCAATGGTCATCGGCTTGAAATCGTCTTTGACCGCTGCATTGTAATTGTCGGTTCCTTCGAGTTCAGCGACAATAACTTTGCAACCGCTGTCACGAAGATTTTGGGCATGAGCATGCCCCTGAGATCCATAACCGAGAATTGCGATTGTCTTGTCCTTTAAAACAGACTGATCGGCATCTTTGTCATAATAAATTGTTGCAGCCATTTTTAGCTCCCTAAATTATTATTGTTGATTCAGTTGTTGTTTTGTTTTTCATAGCGACTTCAAACATTCATTTTCCAAATGAACTTGCCATACTTTATGAACGATAAACAAAACGTCTTAAATTATTCTTTGTTTAAGGCCGAAATGCCTCTAAAATATCTTTTATCTTTTGAAAATTATTGTCCGAAAAACAAGTTTATATGCTCGTTCAACCTTTCAACAATCCGCTTCATTGATTTTCGTTTTTGCAGCTTAAATATTGATCGCAAGCTATTTTGGTCAAAAAAATCGGATAATATGAAGCATTAAAAATCTATTATTCAATCGCAAATCTATCGAAACGCGAAATGTTGCCGTCTCAACTCTGACAACGACAAGCGAAACGGAAGTCGATCTTGTCAACCAAAATATTTTTCTGGTTAATTATGCGGTTTAATATATTCCGCATTTGACCGGGGAAGAGCAATTCGGCCAGTCCGAACGAGATCCGCGATTCCGAACGGACGCATAACATTGATGAAAGCTTCAACTTTGGATTCCTTACCGGAAATTTCGATCATCAACATTTGAGGGTCAACATCAACAATGCTGGCACGAAAAATATGGACAAGTTCTAAAATGGAACTGCGAGTTTCTTCGGTCGCATGAACCCGAATAAGCATTAAATCGCGCTCGACATATTCTTTCTCGCTAATGTCATCAACTTTAACGACGGTTACAATTTTTTCAAGTTGCGCGCGAACCTGCGTTAAAACAGAATGATCGCCAACAACGACAAAAGTCATTCTTGAAAAACGATTATCCTCTGTTTCTCCGACAGCCAAACTGTCAATATTATAACCTCGTGAAGCAAGCATTCCAGAAACATGGGACAGAACTCCCGGAACGTTTTGAACCAGCGCCGAAATAATGTGTCTCATTTTAAATGTATTCAATCTCCATCAAAATAGTATCAGAAAATAAACTTGTCTCATTTATTCTCTTCTGTTGTTAGACATTTTATTCTAAACTGAAATGAAATTAATTCAAGGAAGGGGAACCCTTTGAAAAATGAATTCGTCAAAGGGAATCAAGAGAAAAATGAAAACAAGAGCGTTGTCAATCCCCGTTTCAAGTTCTATTTTTCAAGTTCATTTTGAACAAATTTTGCCAAAAAGGCCGGGTTGTCACTTTCTATTAGAAAAGCTATTTGTTGAGAAGAAACATTTAAATTCATCAGAGCAAGTTTAACTCTTTTCCAAAGAGAAAGTCGCTTTTTTCCTTCCGACAAATAGAGTTCTGTAACCAATTCGGAAAGCTTTTGAAGCATAATATCGTCTCGATTTTCGTAATATCGATCAATAATTTTATTCTGATAAACTGTTCGATCTGTTACCATTTTAATCAAACCTGTCAAAATTAGTGATTAATGTTCGCAAGTTCCCGCAACAACGATCAAGGATAAGGTCAAACATTGCTGCTCTGTCCAGCAGAGATATTCAAATTTTCTGAGTTTGTATCCCGCGATAAATAAAACAGATTTTATCGATTATGCTTGTTCAATAAGTTTTTCGTATTCCGAAGCGTTAAGCAAAGCATCCTTTTCAAGCATTTCATTCATTTCGACAGCAAAAACAAATTGATCATAAGGAGAACTGTTAAGAAGTTCTGGACTTTCTTCCAAATTTTGATTGATTTCGCAAATATTACCCGAAATGGGAGAATAAATCGGAGAAACCGCTTTAACGGATTCAATAACGCCTGCTTCGCTCATCGCTTCGATTTTGGAATCAATTTCGGGAAGCTCAACAAAAACGATATCGCCCAAACTGTTTTGAGCAAAGTCTGTAATGCCGACAAAAGCTTTGTTGCCTTCGATACGAACCCATTCATGTTCTTTCGAATACAACAAATTATTGGGAACGTTCATTTCTTTCTCCTTTATTGATAATGGACACAGCTTTCAAGTGTGTAGATAATTCTGCATTTTACAGTCGCAATTCCGACAACAACGGACGGATTACTGAAAACAAATTTTGTCGCCATTCCGGTTTTGGAACAAAATCGCCGTTTGGTTTGCAATCTTGATAACAGCAGACGAATCATTGAACGAAAAAATGTCATTCAAACCAAATACAGAATAAGGCGTTCTATAAACAACAACAGAAACAGAAAAGGATTAATGTATCGTCGTTCGATTAATGTTTTTTGGTTTTTTTGGAATAAAATATTCCTTTTTTGATTTCGGCTGGAATTTTTTTATTTCGGATAATAATGTCAATTTTTGTTCCAGGCTCTTTAAATTCTGAAGGAATCAAGGCAAGTCCCATATTTTTCTGCAAAGTCGGAGCAAACATTCCAGTCGTAACGCAACCGACAATCTGATCCTGAATCGCAACTTGATAATGGGATCGGGGAACGCCGCGGTCTAACATTTCAAATTCGCATAAAGAACGAGTCAAACCGTTCTTTTTTTGTGCAAGAAGGGCGTCTTTTCCCAAAAAGTCCGCTTCTTTTTCCAAACGAACAAAATAACCGAGCCCCGCCTCAAGCGGAGAAATATCCGCTGAAATTTCCTGACCATAAAGCGGAAGCTTGGCCTCAAAGCGCAATGTATCGCGAGCCCCCAAACCAATTGGGGCAATATCGCTTCGGCCAACCGTTAAAATTGAATCCCAAATTTGAGAAGCGTCTTCTGGATTTGCGTAAATTTCAAAACCGTCTTCGCCAGTATAACCGGTTCTTGAAACAATACAAAGTTTTCCATCGATAATGACTTCCGGCTCAAAATGGAAAAACGCAATTTGATCCAATGGAAAAGTCGTCAATTGTTGAAGAATAGACTGAGCCAACGGACCTTGAATGGCAAGCTGGGCAAATTGTGACGAAACGTTTTCAACCTTTAAATGATCCGGCGCATATTTTGAAATCCAATCGAAATCCTTGTCTGTATTGGCGGCGTTAACAACAATAAAATATTCGTTATTCGAATATTTATAAACAATCAAATCATCGACACAACCGCCATTTTGATAACAAATAGGCGAATATTGAGCTTGTTTCGGTTGAATTTTTGTGACGTCATTTGTTACTAAATACTGAATAAACTTTTCGGCATCATTTCCTCGAACAAGAATTTCGCCCATATGGGAAACGTCAAAGAGTCCCGCTTTTTGACGAACCATTTGATGTTCTTTCAAAATTCCTTCATACTGAACAGGAAGTTCCCAACCGCCAAAATCAATAATTCGTCCTTTATATTCCAAATGTTTTTCATAAAGCGGAGTTCTTTTTAACAAGGCCATAAATATTCCTTAAAATATATTAATAAACAAATATCTTCAACAGTTCAGTCATTATTTAAGGAAATTCTAAAAACCCGTTTAAAACGCGAACGTCTCGTCTCGCAGAAACTGGTTTTCGCGACGTTTCCGAATGGAGTTTATTGCAAAAAACAGTTTTTAGAACTTCCTTTTATATAGTTGTCCGCTTGCAACGGATTGATGATCTTTCCGTTGCTGCCAACAGACTTGCGTCTCCAATGATTCAAATTTCAACGGGATTGTTCCCATTCGCTTTAAAACAAAAAAACGATCGGAAAATTATTTCAAAAACAATAATAAATTATCGGCACACAATCATACAAATCAACACAAAATTAAATATAAAACCAAAAAAACAGCTATATGGACTTTTTTCAAAAAACAAACATAATCACATATTCCAAATCATTAGTCAAAATAGTTGACGGCGTTTTGAAACAAAGCGAAACCGTCGCCTCTCTTATTGTTCTGGTTTGAATTTGAATTTTCCTGACGAGTCCATTGAGGATGTTGAGTCCAATCGATAAAACGTTCCGGATGCGGCATTAATCCGAAGACGCGTCCCGATTCATCGCAAACGCCGGCAACATGACGAACGGAACCGTTCGGATTATCTTGAGGATCATATTTTAAAGCAAGCTGACCATTCATTTCCAACGAATCCAAAATTTGATCGTTTCGAGCGACAAATTTTCCTTCGGCATGCGCGATCGGCAAATAAATCGAATCCATTTCTTTCAAAAAGACGCATTTTTGACTATTCGATTTTAAACGAACCCAACGGTCAGTATAAATTCCGCAATCATTCCAAGTTAAAGTCGCCAAAGCTCCGTTTTGATCATCAGCTAAAAGAAGACCCGATTTTACCAAAATTTGAAAACCATTACAAATCCCAAGAATCAACTTTTCCGAATCCTTAAAACGTTGGAAAACATCGGAAAGATTTTGACGAATTTGCGTCGCCAGAATTCGACCGGCGGCAATATCATCGCCGTAACTAAAACCGCCCGGAAAACAAAGAATCTGAAAACGATCAAGAATGGACACATTTTCCAATAAACGATTGATATGAATCTTCTCTGTTTTTGCCCCGGCCAACTCAAAAGCATAGGCCGTTTCATTATCGCAATTTGTTCCGGGAGCTCGTAAAATTAAAACATTCGGTTTCATCATGGATCAATATATTCAGAATAATGGAGAAAAATTGAATCATTTCCAGTCAAGTCAACAGAACCCCGGATCGTTGGATTCGCAAGCCTGAATCAAAAGACGACAAAAAGACGAATCCGGTTGCCTGGACCGCCTTCGGAATATATCAATATATTTTATCGAGGTCAAAGTTTTTTACAACCAGCCAATTCAACAGGAAAACAAATTTTATTCCAAATCTATTTTGAGGAGACAAATCAGTGTCAACTTTCGTAACGATTCAAACAGGTTGGGCTCGTAAACGATCAGGAGTTTACAAAAGAATAAAGCCGGTTGCTCAAACAGCTTTTTCATTGAACAAAAGAATGGTCATTCGTTTTGAATTGAGACGAAAAAAAAACTTTTTCACAAATTGCTAGTTTTAACATAAACTGTGAATCCCCCCTTGTCCTTGTTCCTTTTGATGCTATAGTTAAGTCAATCTTTGAGGATAACTTTATTGAATTAGCAGATTGAAAGTCGCACTATTTTCAATAACCAAGTTTTCTTTAATGTCCTAATGTTTATTTTTTGCCAAAAATCGAATCATTGTTGGCCGTTATTTATGCTGTCGCCGGAATCGGTAACCGTTTTTTGTTTCTCATTGAGCCGTTCGTTGTTTTCTGACTGTCAATAGACAAATCAGCCGGTTGACAACTGTTTTGTATATATTTATGCCGGTTTTTTTGAATCATTATTTAATCGGGCAACAAAAATAGAAAGAAAGAATCATGAAAAGAAGATTTCGACGTCAATGGTGGAAAACATGTTATCTCTTTACTGCGGCCTGAAAACGAATTTTAGCGAATTCTAACGGATTTTAACGAATTTTAGCGAATTCTATTCTCAAAATATTTCATATATTTTTCAACTTTTTCTCATACTTGATATATTATATCGGACTTTTTATCTTTCAAAATCAAACGGTCAGTGAGCCCAGAAATAATTTAACCAAACCTCGAAATGCCAGGGAGACGGGTTGTTTTTTCTGAGGAAAGGCAGTTGCCCCCTAACTGGTCGTTGGATTAAAACAGATCAACTTTTCTGATTGGACTTTTTCAATTCGGTAAAGTTGTTTTTTCATTTATGGTCGGTTCCGAACTCTTTTCGGGAATGCTGATCTCTTTTTCGCGAATATATCTTGCGATATTTGTGCAACTGTTTTTTTTGTTACAATTCGCATAAAAGTCTTCTTTATTTACAAGTTTAAAAAAAAAGAAAAAAAGAAACTCAACCGCTGGAAAATATAAGACAATCTGATTATAATGAGAAATTGTCTTATTGTTGAGAAGTTGCGATATTCAGAAAACTGATGTTCTTCGCCAACGTTTAAAGGATTATTCACGAAAAATCAATTTTTTAAAACGATTATATGAATTCGTTATTTATTATCATAAGTTTGGGACCAATGGCGTTGTATTTATTGGTTCTGGCTTTTATCAATTCTCGTTCCTGTCCAACCGTTGTATCGGGCAAACGGGACCTTATTTTTCTTGGTCTTGGGTTGATTGGATTTGTTTTTATTGGCCCGATACAAATGCTTGTTCCAATTAATGCGATTATTGTTTGGAAGTTTTGGGTTTGGTTCTTATTACTTTCTTTATATTTCCTGTTGATTGTTTTTCTCGGAACGTTTCGTCGCCCTCAAATCATATTATATAATATTAGTTATGACGAAGCGCGATCTCTTCTTTCTCGTTTGGCGCTTGAACTGGACTTTGAAGCGCGATGGGCAGGAGCTTCATTAAATCTTCCCGGTTTGGGAATCCAATTTTATTTGGAAAATTGTTCGTTTTTAAAAAATGTGTCCCTGATTGCTGCTGGCGAACAACCAGATTTGCGCGGTTGGAATCGCCTGGAAGAGGCATTGGTTCAAGCAACGCGGAATATGAAATCTGGAATCAATCCGGCCAACAAATATTTTGTCGCTCTTGGAATCATCATTTTTATTTATCTTTTGATCATTTTGATTGGAAATCGCGAGATTATTTTAGAGTCATTGAAATTCTATTTGTTTTCATGACCTGATTGATTTCGTTTGCGGGAATCATTGGCTGGGCTAACCTTTTGCTTTCATAAATTGATCCTTCATGGCGCGGGTTACGAACGCAAAATCCGGGCTTGTATCGACGTTTTCCTTGAATTTTCCGAAATGCGGCGATATATAGAACCGCATTTTCAAAGGTTATGCGTCGGCGAGGCGAAAAAATCCAAGCGTCGGGATTTTAATCATCCAAAGCAATTTGGATACTTGAAATCAACGGCGATTATTTGCAAGGCAACGGTTCAAAAAAGTCAGGAATAATTTGTGTTTTGATTAATGATTTAAGGGGTTGAATTCTGCTCTAAAAACAGGATTTTGCCGGATTAATTTGGATAAGGTCAAATTTCAGGAAAAATAGTTGGAAGAAGAGTTTTGAACGAGGTTCTGATGAACGAAAAGAGCAATTGGTGGGATCATATGATTCGTTTTTCGGCGCGAACAGATATCGGAATGCGCCGTTCAAACAATCAGGATTCTCATAGCGTCTCTCCAGCGAACAGTTCAAGACTTTGGCGAACCCGCGGTCATCTTTTTATTGTTGCAGACGGCATGGGCGCTCATGCGGCAGGCGAACGGGCAAGTCGAATGGCAACCGACATTATCTCGCAAAGTTATATAAAACGAACGTCGGAAATAACGTCGGACGCCTTAAGAAATGCGGTCATTCAGGCTCATCAACAAATCAAACGAGAAGGGGCATCGGACGAAGCGTTTCATGATATGGGAACAACCGTAGACGCGCTTCTTTTATTGCCGGAAGGAGCTTATGTCGCTCATGTTGGCGACAGCAGAGTCTATCGTCTTCGGAACAGATCATTTGAACAATTGACTTTTGATCATAGTCTCGTTTGGGAAGTTCGTCATTCAGGTCGGGTTCCAATGGCCAAAGTTCCGGCTTTTATTCCCAAAAATGTCATAACGAGATCGCTTGGGCCAACCGATAATCTTGTTGTCGATTTGGAAGGACCTTTTCCGTTGCAGCCTGGCGATTCTTTTTTATTATGCAGCGACGGACTGACCGGGCAGGTTGATGATACGGAAATAGGGCAAATAATCGAACTTTTTCCGCCGAATGAGGCGACAGAAGCGTTGATTAATTTAGCCAATCTTCGCGGCGGCCCAGACAATATAACAATCATTGTTGTTCAGGTTCTTTCGCTTCCAGAGCCGGAAGAGGACAAACGGGATACGATTTATGAAAAGCGAATCCCCATTTCAACGCTTTCCTGGTCGCTGATGGCTTTAACAATTGCCGCTTTATTAACGCTTTTGATAACAGCTGTTGTTGCTTCTGGGAACGAAGAAATTCGATCGGGTTGCTTTAAAGGGTCAATCATTTCCGGTCTCGTTGCTTTTGTTTTTGCTTCCTTGTTTCTTTGGAGCGCCAGAAAATCGCTTTTTCGTTTTTCTAATTCTCGTTCCTCGAGTAAAATTTTAGGAAAAGGCCCTTATATTCGAACTCCTGTCGCTCCGAGCAGCTCTTTTTGTGACAAATTGAATGAAATAGTCAATCAACTGATTATTGCCGTTCAAAATCAAGGAATTTCTTTGAATTGGAAAAATATCGAAAAACAAAAAAATCATGCTTTTTCCTGTCTGAAAGTTTATAATTATGAGGAATCCATTCGTTCATATATTCGAATTATCAATTTATTAATGAAAGAACTAAAGAAAAAAACATCGACAAATAAAAATCAGAAACCATAATCAAAAAATCTTCTTTAACAAACAGTCTCAATCTCATTGAAATCGCCGACTGTTGAAACACGAACGAACGGATAACAAAGAGCCGAAACTCTGTTTCCCCATTTCCGATTGGGTTTGTTATCAACAGAACAACATCAAAGTTGAGACCGCATGAATGTCATATATCTTTTCGTAACTCTGGTTGATCATTTTTGTCAATCGGATACAATATTATAGAATAGATTAAATTAGAATTATATTCGACCAATTTACTCGGGAGCCCAAAATGCCGGCCAACGATCTTGATTATTCACCGGAACAGGTTTATACAAAGAAAAAAAAAGATTTGGAAATTGATGCTCTCTTTCAAGCTCTTGTCCGACTTGAAGGAAGCGATTTGCATTTGAAAGTTGATCGTCCCCCTTATATTCGGGTCAAAGGGGGTCTGCGAACCTTAAATCGCGGACCGATTGATGACGAAGAAATGCGTCGCCTGATTTTTCCCATTATGGATGAACGAAATCGAAAAATTTATAACGATGACGGCGGCGCCGACTTTGCTCATACTTGTATGGTTGACGGCGTTCGCTGGCGATTTCGTGTCAACGTTCTGACTCAAATGGGTCATATCGGTTTGGTCGCTCGTCGAATTAACAATTATATTCCCGAACTCGAAAAGTTGCATTTGCCGACGGTTTTGTATGAACTTTGTAAATTCAGTCAGGGAATGATTCTGCTCGCTGGAATTACCGGTTCTGGAAAATCAACGACAATCGCGTCCATGCTGAACTGGGTCAATCGTAATTACAACAAGCATATTCTGACCCTCGAAGACCCGATCGAGTTTATGTTCACTGAAGACAAATGCCTCATTAATCAACGAGAAATCGGAATGGACGTCGTTAATTTTGAGATCGGCATGAAACATGCGGTTCGAGAAGACCCGGATGTTATGCTTGTCGGAGAAATGCGTGACCGCGATACTTTTGAGACGGCCATTCATGCTGCTGAAACCGGTCACTTGGTTTTTGGAACCATTCACGCGTCAACAGCGCCGAGCACAATTGGCCGTATTCTCGACCTTTTTCCTGCGAATATGCATAAAGCAATTCGAGGCGCCTTAGCGATGAATTTGAAGGGGATTGTTGCACAAAAATTGCTCCCGTCCATTATTCCCGGCACTCAACGAGTTCCAACCGTTGAAATAATGACTGTCAACAGTATCGTTAAGAAATTGATACTGGAAGAACAGGACGAAAAACTGTCCGACGCGATTCGTATTGGCGCTCAGGAAGGAATGCAGGACTTTACAATGAGTCTGAAAAGTCTGGTTCAAGCTAAAAAAATCGATCGCGCAACCGCTTTTGAGGTCGCGCCGAACGTTGAATCGCTCAAAATGGCGCTTAAAGGAATTGAAGTTAAAGAACCTGGTATTTTGTAAATTTTTCAAAAATTTCATCAAAAAAACAGGGCTTGATGCTGTCAATTCAAGGAAAAATCACATAAAATACAAAATCATTGTTTTTTGACTTTGTCACTCGATACAGTTTTGGGGATACTATTTCCTGAAACACGAAGCGGAAATCAAAAGATGAAAATTCATATCAAAACTTTATTGTTCATTTGCCTGACAATTTTTCTGGCGTCTTTAACGATTCATTGCGGCTCGAATTTCGCAATAGCGCAAGACGAGGATGCAGGTCCCAAACGAATTTTTTCGGCAGAAGAAATGAAAAAAATCGAGGCAACCGGTCAAAATATTTTAGAAACCGGTTGGCGAGCCAATGGCGGAAATTATTTTAATCTGATTACGATTATCGTTATGATTATCTTTTATTGGCTCTGGACTGTAACAACAAGCTGGGCCAACACAGACGCAGAACGATTGGGAGACCCGGATCGCGTTTATTGGAATACCATTCTTGTGAGCGTTTTCCCATTGGTCTTTTTCCTTTCGTTGCTGATTCCGCTTTGGATCGTTCCGTTGCTGCTCATTCCGCTTGCTTATTTTGTTCCGACATTTATGTATGTGTCTCATCGCAATACCGGAATGTTGGCCGCCGACAAGGTTATGACTCCGAGTCATATTTCTTTTATCATCAAACGATTATGCGGAATCAAAATCAAAGAAAAAAAGCAAGCTTATGAAGTTGGTCCGCCCATTCAATTGGTCAATAATACGAAAACTTTCTCGACAGAAGAAAAAAATGGCCGAACCATTTTAGCGCGAAATACCGCTGGATACAATACGCTTCGAACGATTGTCTATAATTCGATGCAACGAAAAGCGACCGCAATTGCGATTGAATTCGGTCAGGAAGAAACGCTCATCTATTTCATGCTCGATGGCGTTTGGCATCAGATTGACAATATATTCAAATATCCCTTGAAACGCGAAGAAGCTGATCCGCTTCAGGAAACAGCTAAAATTCTTGTTGGAGCCAATCCGCAAGACCGTCGCAGTCATCAACAGGGCGACCTTATTATTGACGCAGGAAAAAAGAATAAAATTCCTGTTCATTTTGTTTCTCAAGGAGCGCCAACCGGCGAAAAAATTTCTCTGTCGATCGTTTCGAATGGGACCAATCATAAAACGCTTGCGGAGTTGGGGCTTTCCCAAAAACGTCAAATGCTGGTTAAGGAATTGATGAAAACGGATCACGGTTTACTTGTTTTCTCCGCTCTGAATGGGCAAGGCTTGAAAACGTTGACCAACGTCTCTGTCCTGGCGGCGGATCGTTTTACTCGAGACTTCTCAACGGTCGAAGACGTTCAAAATCCGTATCCATTCCTTGAAAATGTCCAATTGAATACTTATGATTCCGCTGACGGAAAAAATCCGATGGACATTCTTCCTGACGTTTTTTTCCGAGAACCAAAAGTTCTGTTGATTCGCGATATGATCAATACGGAAGCTTTTTCGCTTTGCTGTCAGGAAATTGAGAATGACCGGTTTATCATAACAACATTTCGTGCCAAAGATTCCGTTGAAACGTTGCTCAAAATGCTTCAAACCGGCATTGACCCCAAATTGCTCGCCGACTCGCTTCAAGCCATTATTACTCAAAAACTGATTCGAAATCTTTGCAAAGCCTGTCGGGAAAAAATTCCCGCCAATCCGCTCATTCTTCAAAAACTTGGATTGCAGCCCGGTTCCGTTAAATATTTATATCGAAAACGCGTTCGGCCTGTTGTCGAACAGGGTCAAAAAGATACTTATGTCCCTTGCTCGGCTTGCCAGGAAATCGGTTATGACGGTCGCAGCGCGATTCTTGATATTTTATTCATCAACGATGACATTCGTCAGGTTATGATGACGCATCCTTCCGCCGAGGCATTGCGACAGGTAGCCGCTCGAAACGGCCAAAGGGGTTATTTGGAAGACGGCTCCTGGTTGGTTTCGAAAGGCCATACTTCGTTCGACGAATTGGTTCGCATTTTGAAATAATGTTGATTTGACTTTTATGACCTTGAGTTTTTGAAATATAATATTGCGGTTTTGAATATTGCTTTCGTTTGTAATGACTTTGCGTCCCTTTTAGTTGACCTTGCCTGTTTGAGAATATTCTTTCTCCAAATTTTCCTCAACCAAAAGGAATCGGGGGTCGGTTCAATTCAAATTGTTGTTGTCGAACTTGACCCCGTAAGAATCGGGATTTTTAAAAAATTGAACTCTTTTTCTTGTTTTGAAACAATTATTGCAAATCAAAAAAACAACGCAATCCAATAAACATTCCATTATTCAACGGTTTTTGCTTCTGATTTTTTGAATTCAATGAAGTCCTGCAAAAAGACTTCCCTAAAATAGACTGGAGTTGATAAAATGAATCTGATTATGTGGGGATATCATCTTTTTTATCTGATTGGAGCGCCGGTTGTCCTGTTATCAATTCTCGCATTCAGTCGAAATGATCCAATTTGGGGAGCGTTAATCAAATTGTTTAATATTTTCTTCGCTTCAATCATTGCCATTAACTATTTTGAACCGTTGGCCAATATTCTTGACGGCGCAATGTCAATGATGCTTTATTATAATGACGTCCTGGCATTTTTCATTATATTCTGCTTTACTCTTGCTTTTTTGGGGGAAGTCAGCCGAAAATTATCGAAAGTAAATGTTTATTTTCCGGCTAAAACTAATCTGATTGGAACTTATTGCATTTTGTTTGTCTTGTTCGTCGGATTTTATTCAACGACTGGATTTATTTTTATGTCCCTTCTTCCAGAAGCCCCTCATGTCGAAAACATCAGCGCTCCGCCAACGATGAAATTGCTTAATTATGTTTCCAGCGGATCCATGAAATCGCCGGATTTTCTGCCGCATGCGCAATTTAATTCAGATTCGTTTTTACAGGGGCAAAATGCTCGAAATTGCGCGATTTATTCCACACTGGAAAATACAGATTCCTGGCAATTTGAGGGCGACAGTCCCAATGTTAAATAAACGGGTCGATTTGAAATCTTTAAATTCAAGCCAGTTAAAAATTTCTGATTGTTCCGTTTTACTGAACTGTCAACGCAAATAAATTGAATTCCCATAAAAGAATGAATACTTTTTGATATTTTTGAGAAAATTCAAATCTTTTAAAATTCCTTTGATTTATGATTTAAAAAATTTTGAGGTTATTATGTCGAACAATGAAACCGATTTTGAAACCAAAAGCGGTTCTCTGTTTTCGCAGAATTGGAGTCTTTCCAATGAACAGAGTCTGGATGAATCTTCGCCCAAAAACATTAGCATTTTAGCCATTCTTTCATTGATTGGCGGCTTTTTGTCGTTTACGGTTTTTTTCAGCATGAATTTTCTTTTCGTGCCGATTATTACTCTTCTTTTGATTATTATCGCGGCCATTAACATCAAACGATCCGAGGGACTGTTGATCGGCCGTTCTTTCTTGTTGATCGGACTTTGGTTGCTGTTGATTCCAGGCATTTCCAAACCGTTAATGGATTATGTTTATTCACAAAATCTATATAAAAATGCCGATGTCTTTTTTACATATTGGTTTGAAACCGCTAAAAAAGGCGATTTCGTTAAATTGCAACAATTGCAATCTGGATTGGCTGTTCGAAATCCGATAAGCGACGAAGCTGGTTTTTGGAAAAATTATATTCGCGACGAAGAAACTCATGAAGCAACCCATCGTTTTTTGACCAATCGGACTTTGCTTACTTTGGCCGCTTTAGGCGATCAGGCTCAATGTCGACTTTATCGCGTTGACGCTTGTTACTTTTCTGCCGGAAATGAAGAATCGGTCATTATGACTTACGCGATTACTTATCCAAAAGGAAACGACAAGGAAACCTTTTTTGTATCGATTTCTGGAAAACGCTTTTTTATTCATAACAGCGATTTTGATAAGAAAAAGTATACTTGGGTTGTTGACAACGGCGCCTGGACTCCTTTAAAACTCGACGATCAGGGAAAACCGGTTTCGCCGTTAAAGAAAAAAGGTTGAGATCGAATTGGAAAGGTTTTCGAATAACGTCGAAATATTTAATGTTAATATTTTATGTTTTCGAGTCAAGTTGATTGAAATTCCGAATTTTGTGTTTGTAAGCGATGATAACGTCGGGCAATTTGCAAAAAAGGACAATGCCTTTTGCCCGAGTCTGTTTCGATTTAAAAAGAAGAGCAAACCCGTTTTATTATCAATGGAAGCAAAACCTTCTTGAAGGTTGAGCAACGGACAGTATTAAATTGATCAAAAATTATTTGGATATTCTCGGCCCAAACGGATTAATTGCTCAGCGTTTGAAGCATTATGAACATCGGAAAGCTCAACTTCAAATGGCTGAAGCTGTTGAATCGGCGATCCGAAATCGGGAACATTTAATTGTTGAAGCGGGAACGGGCGTCGGCAAAAGTTTCGCCTATTTGGTTCCTGCGATCTTGTTTGTCGCTGAGGAACAAGTTCGAGATTTACTCAAATCCAGGAATGATTTTTTGCCCGATCCTTTTTCTTCACAGAACAGTTCTTCCGATACGATTGACGAAAAGAATTTCCCGAACGAAATCTCTTCGGACCAGAAATCTCCGATTCATTTGCCAGACGATTCCCCAAACGCTTCGTCAAACAAATCTTTCAATGGTTCATCAAACTCTCCAGATCAGCCCCGGGACAACCGCACAGATCAAGAGCCCGTTTCTGAAAGTCAAGAGCCCGTTTTTGACGGTTATGATCAAGACGAAGAAATCAAACTGCGACGAGTCGTTATTTCAACGCATACAATCAGCCTTCAGGAACAGTTATTCGAAAAAGATATCCCTTTTTTACGAAGCGTTCTTCCGTTTGAATTTTCTTCTGTTTTGGTCAAAGGACGTTCCAATTATCTTTGTTTGAGACGCTTTAATCATTCAATCCGCAAAATGGCTTCTCTTTTTGACGATGATGTCAGCGAAACTTTTGCTCAATTAAAAAAATGGAGTCAGAAAACAGCGGACGGTTCGTTATCTGACTTATTGCCTCGTCCTCCCGCTGAAATCTGGAACGAAATCGCTTGCGAACACGGAAATTGCTCTGGAAAAAAATGCCCTTATTATCAAGGTTGCTTTTATCATCGAGCCCGAAGACGCGTTGCCAATGCTCAAATTTTGATTGTCAATCATGCCCTTCTTTTCAGCGATTTGATGATTCGACGTTCCGGCGGAAATATTTTGCCTCATTATGATCTTCTCGTTTTCGATGAAACTCATACAATGGAACAAGTCGCCGCCAATCATTTGGGACTTTCCATTTCGCAAGGACAGATTGATTATTTACTAAACCGACTTTATAACGATCGAACCAATAAAGGTCTTTTATTGGATTCGCCTCAATCAACTCTTTCCGACAATAAGAAATCCGCGTCCGATTTCATAAAAACCTTCTCAAGCTCCGAAAAACCAGCGGATCATCAAAAAGAGATTGCGAATATTGAAATGACTCAACGGGCACAAAAATGGGTTGTCGAATGTCGCTTTCGCGCTGAAGAATTGTTTTATGACCTTTATCAATGGTTAAATGAACGACCAGGCGGAAATGGCCGGGTCTTGGAAACCAATATTGTCAAAAATGGTTTAAGCGAGGCTTTTCGTTCTCTTTCGCGGTCTCTGCGATTACTGGCCGAAATCAAAAATTTGGATGAAAGTCAGGAATTGATCGCCTCGCGCTTGAAAATCGACGATTTGGCCAACTCCCTGGATTTTTGGTTGAATCAAAAAGAACCCGGTTGCGTTTATTGGTTGGAACAGGGATATTCAAGAGGGCGTCCTAAAGTTTCGATGCTTGGGGCTCCTATTGACGTTGGAACTATTTTGCGTAAGGAATTGTTTTCAAAAATCCCCTCTATCATTATGACAAGCGCAACGATTTCCGTCGGAAATGGAAAAGTCTCCTCGCCAACGCAAAATCAGATTGATCAATCCTTTACTTTTTTTCGATCGAGAATCGGACTGACAAATGTTCGTTCCGTTTTATTGGGAAGTCCATTTAATTATCGAGATCAAATGACGCTCGTTCTTCTCAAAAATATGCCCGAGCCGAATGATAAAAACCATTTTTATCAGGACATTTTTCAAAAAACGCTCAAAAAATATATTTTAGAAACGGATGGTCACGCGTTTGTTCTTTTTACAAGTTATCAACAATTGAAACAAACAGGCGATTCCCTTTTGAGTTGGCTTGCTGCTCAAAATATGCCTTTTTTCTCCCAAGCTGATCGAATGCCTCGCAATAAAATGATTGAAAAGTTCAAATCAACTCCGCGAAGCGTTTTATTTGGAACGGATAGTTTTTGGCAAGGAATTGATGTTCCTGGAAACGCCCTGCAAAATGTCATTATAACAAAACTGCCGTTTCAGGTTCCCGATCAACCGCTTGTTGAAGCCCGACTCGAAAAAATAGCGGCTGAAGGCGGTTCTCCGTTTCGAGATTATCAACTTCCGCAAGCTATTTTAAAATTTAAACAGGGATTCGGAAGACTCATTCGAACCAAAACGGATTGCGGTTTGGTCGTTATTATGGACTCGCGTATTCAAACGAAATCATATGGAAACTTTTTTTTAAAAGCCCTTCCCAATTATCGTTTGCGAATCGACTCCATTGATCAATGATTTCCGCTTTGTTTTTTCTTTTTCGTTTTCCTTATTTGATGCTCAAGCCTGTTGAAAATCAGGAATTTTGTCTTCGCAAGCCCGCAAACGAGCAAGCTGAAGACGCAAAGGCGAAGTTTGTCCCCGAGTCCGGCTTCGGCGTAAACCATATTTCATTTAACATTAATTAACCGATATACAGAAAACAATGGCAAAAATCAAACGAATTTTAGTTGTAGGCGGAGCTGGTTTTCTTGGTTCGCATTTATGCGAAAAATTATTGGATGCCGGTCATGACGTTATTTGCGTCGATAATTTTTTCACAAGTCAGAAATCAAACGTCGCTTCTCTTTTAGGACGAACCAATTTTGAATTGATTCGGCATGATATAACGCTTCCGATCTATTTAGAAGTTGATGAGATTTACAATCTTGCCTGTCCGGCTGCGCCTGGTCATTATCAATACAATCCGATAAAAACAATGAAAACCTCGCTTTTGGGAGCAATTAATCTGCTCGGAATGGCCAAGCGTTGTCATGCCAAAATTCTTCAGGCCTCGACAAGCGAAATTTATGGCGACCCCGAAATTCATCCGCAAACAGAAAATTATCGGGGAGCCGTCAATCCAATCGGGCCTCGATCCTGTTATGACGAAGGAAAACGAGCCGCAGAGTCGCTTTTTATGGATTATTATCGAGTTTATGGCTTGAACATTCGTATTGCTCGAATTTTCAATACATATGGCCCTAAAATGCATCCTTTTGATGGTCGCGTTGTTTCAAATTTCATTCGTCAGGCAATTTCTGGCAATCCGATTACCATTTTTGGCGACGGTTCCCAAACGCGGTCTTTTTGCTATTATACAGATTTGATTGACGGACTCATTCGTTTAATGGAAAACGATCAAAATTTTATTGGGCCAATCAATCTCGGCAACCCCGACGAGTTTACTATTTTGGAATTGGCCAAACTTGTTCAGAAATTATTAGGAGTTCAAGAGAATTTTATTTTCAAGGAACTTCCTGTTGACGATCCTTGTCGCCGTCAACCCGATATTGCTTTAGCGCGAAAGAAATTGAATTGGATCCCAAAGATTTCGCTTGAAGAAGGATTGTCAAAAACGATTCAATGGTTTCGTCAAATTGATATAAGCGAATTTCGTCCGCCAACCCCGAATTATTAAAATTGATTATCGCTCAGTATTCGCGTAAATTTCTTTCGCTTTATCGCTAAAAAGAAAAGTTTGCCCTGGATCAATCTTTTTTTTCGCCTTAGGGTCAGAGCGACCATAAGAAGCAACATATTCGCCAAGGTCCTCTTCCTGAGATTTATTGTCCTTGGCAATTTCAACATCAACATTGTTTTTTTGACTCTTTTTTTCGCCAAAAAGAGCGCAGCCATTAAAAGTAAACAAAACGATTCCAATCAGAAGAAAACTTTCCAATATTTTTTTAGACGAAATGAAATGGCTCATTTTGCTTTTTTGTGAACGATTTTTCATAGGCTTACCCATTTGAAATTTTTGGGTTGACATCAATAAACAAGTCAATATATTCGATATAATCGACAAAATCCCCTCGATTGATTATCCAAATTTACAATTTTTATCAATTTTAACGAATGACAGCATTTCAACAACCGTTTCTCGTCAAACGATTCCCAATGAACATTTATTTCCAAATCGGTTTGATTTATTCAAATGAGATTCTTTTGAATCTGAGGTTTATCAATATTCAAACCGATTACAAACCCCTGACCTTCGAATTTGCAAATCAACAACAAAAGGTCGGATTACGAAAAAACAAAATCCCTTGTTGTTTCTGACTTCGACAAAATATCTTTTGGCAAACCATTGATTTTATTATTAAACTTCTTTAATTTTGATTACCAAAAACATAAGTTTATTTTAAACACAACAATCATATTAAAAACACAAATCAAACAATAATAAAAAGGTCGAATGAAAAAAAGCGGAGATTTTCATGACAAAGGCTTCAGAAGATTTGAAATCGAGAACAAATTCCAATGATCTTGTCAATGATAACAACAAGATTGATTCGCCCATTATTTGGAGCGATGTTCATGTTCATCTTCAGGATAACCGGTTTGGCAGCGATCTTGATATCGTTTTTAATAGAGCGGAAGAAAAGAATGTTCGTCGAATGATTTGTTCCGCAACTTCTCCAGCCGATTGGCGACGAGTCGAACAACTGGGACAAAAACGCCCCCAACTTTTGACAACTTATGGGATTCATCCTTGGTTTTTGCGAGGAATCAACGGCGATTGGGAACAATATTTGAAATCAATGCTCTTTCGCGTTCCTCGAAGCGGATTTTGTCCCGCTGTCGGAGAAATCGGGTTAGATTTTGCAATGCGGGAAAAAGATGAGTCTCTTCAAGAAGATTTTTTTCGACGCCAACTTCATATGGCGAATCAATTTCAAGTTCCCGTTATTATCCATTCCGTTCAGGCAACGGATCGAATTTTATCTATTCTTTCCGAATTTCCTCGTTTTCCAACTTTGTTGTTTCATGGTTTCGTTGGAACGCGGCAACAGATTGACAAAATAATCGAGTTGGGGGGTTATTTCTCTTTTTCCTTTCAAAATATCAAGCCGAACCATAAAAAAGCGATTGAAACAATTATTCAAACGCCTTTGGATCGCATTTTATTGGAAAGCGACGGACCGCTTCTTTTTCCTTCAAAGGCTGTTTTCGGTTCCAATCCGCCATTAATGCTTGAAGAACTTGGAAATGACGGTTTTTTGTTGAATGAACCTGCTCTTATTCCTGTTGTTGCTGCGGAAATTCAAAAATTGAAAAATGTGCCCTGGGAAATATTTTGCCAGCATATTCAAAACAATGAAAAAGTTTTCTTCGCTCTTTGGAAAAAAGTCTCTTTCTCTTAAATTTCCGAAAACCTTTTTATGAATTTTGTCTGATTGCGAATTATGAACAGCCAAATCGAAAAAAGCGAAATCAAAATATTAGATTAATAATGACGAACACGGATTTTGGACAATTTCATCGAATCGAACAAATGATCGGTCAAGAAGCGTTAAAACGACTTCAAAACTCCTTTATTGTTATTGCTGGTTTGGGAGCCGTTGGAAGCTTTGCGGCCGAAACATTGGCGCGGGCAGGAATCGGACGTTTTTTGTTAATCGATTGCGATATCATAAAACCGAGCAATATTAATCGACAACTTTTTGCAACTTGGGATACAGTCGGTCAAACAAAGACAGATGCCGCTGAAAAGCGACTTCTTTCCATTAATCCCAACTGTTGCATTGAAAAGCGAAACCTTCTTCTCAATTCTGTCTCAATGCCCCATTTGTTTCAAACTTTCCAAGCGCAGAATGATTCTCCTGATTTTTTGATTGACGCTATTGATTCTTTAGGACCGAAAGTCGAATTGATTGTCGCCGCTTTAGCCTCGCAAATCCCAATGATTTCAAGTATGGGCGCGGCCTTGAAAATAAATCCAGCCTTAATCCAAACAGGACGTTTAACTGACGTTTCTTATTGTCCGTTAGCAGCAATATTGAGAAAGCATTTGCGACGACGCGGCGTTTGTACGGATGACGTTTTTGCCGTTTTTTCAACGGAAGCGGTTCGCGAAAAACATCAAGACAAAATTATTTCAAAAGAATTCTCGGAAGACGAAAAACCTTCTCAAGGGCGCCGCCGCAATACGCTCGGCAGCCTTCCAACAATAACAGGAATGTTTGGTCTTCATATTGCTCATTATGCAATGACATATTTAATGAATGAAAAGTCCCAAACCAGGCGCAACCGTTGACGATCGTCTTTCGTTTTGCTTGGATTTTGGCTTCAAGAATTGATTCTCTTTTTGCTGTCGCCAAATTTGAAAAAAGAACGATTAGGATTTAACAGTTTTGAATAAAATGTTTTTTGAGCGATTTTCTGTTCTTTCCTCGGTTTTCTTTTCGCGACACAGAATAGAACATTATCCGTCGGAAAAAAAGTTTTTCGCGCGGCGCAGCAAACAGGATAAAACTCCCAAAATGAGCGACAAAAACGAATATTTTTCAAATGGAAATGCCGCTTTAAAAGCGATTTTAATAACGACGAAATCGGAAGTTTTAAAAAAGAAAGCGTCCTTGCGTTTCCGCTGCGCGAAAAGTTCCAATATCATTACAAAAATCGGGCAAAATGCAGTCATTTTCAAATCAATGGAAATTTCCCGCTCACTGGATTCGCAAACCTGTATGCGAAAAACGAATTACTAAACGGCAAAACCGGTTCGCCATTCCAGCTTCGGCTTAAAACAAAAAAAACAATTTCAATCCAAAATTTAAAAAACATTAATCTTGAATTTATCGAGGAAAAATATGCAAAAAATGTTGAAACAATTCTTACTCGGATTATTTTTGGGACAAATTTCCTTATTTAATCTGACTCTTCCGGCTCAAGATTCAGTTGATCAAATCTCTCCAGACGTTTTGACTGGATTCAAAGAGATTTCTGAATCCGACTTACAAGACGGCTGGGTTCATCTGTTCGACGGAAAAACTGTTTTCGGTTGGGAAATCATTCCTCTCAAAAAGAAAAAAAACGAAAATGTTTCCGATCCAATCATCAAAATTACCCAAGGCGAAATGAGGATCAATACGCAAACGCCTATTCGACTCAAAACGCCCCTTTTTATGGGAAATGCCCCGAATTTGACGATTGACTTTCGCGTCGAAAGCGCTGTTTGTCAAGTTCTCATTCAAGGAATCCCGCTTGATGAATATCAGACAACCGTTCTTCGTCGGGGAATGAATGGCGGTTTCAGCACAAAACAAATCGCTTTTGACAATCATCCCATTTTGCATAATTCTCCCCAACAAAATATTGTTTCCCAATCATTCGCCGAACATTTTGATAATTATTTAGCGATTGATATTTTAAAAGGAACGTTTGTTATCGAATCCGTTCGATATTGCCCTAATGCAAAAAAACATCTGAATTTTAGAACCGACGAGTCCGGCGATTGGCTTCCTCAAAATGACAATTTGAAAATTGAATTAATCGATAATCAAACGTTTCGACTTTTTCAACAAGGACATTTGGAAACCAAAGAATCGTTTGATCATTTTTGCGTTCAACTCGAATATCAAACTCTCGTTGATCTGAATAATCGAGACAAAACGTTTTGTAATTCTGGCCTGTTTTTTCGATCTATTCCCCAAAGTTCGCTTGACGGTTACGAATGTCAAATCAACAACGTTCCGAATCCCCAAGATCGGGAAAAATTTCTTGGAAATGACTCTGGAAGCATTTTTCGTCACGCTGCTGCCCGCCGTTTGACAAATCGGGAAAACGAATGGACTTATTTAACCGTTTCTGCTGTCGACGCAACTTTCCGAACCTGGATCAACGGAATTCCGGCGGTCGTTTGGACAGACAAAAGAAAAAAGGACGAAAATCCTCGAAAAGGTTGTCGAATTGAAAAAGGAACAATTCAACTTCAAGGTCATGATCCCTGGACAAATATTATTTTCCGAAATATCCGGATCGCAACCCCCAATCTCAATGACATCGACTCTCAATAATTTTGATTCTCGAACACTAAACATCCATTTTTTCCAAATTTGACGATTCCAGTTCTATTAAATTTCTATTTATCGGTTGCAACCGTCGCGAAACAAACAGAACTGGAGCGCGGACGTCTCGTTCTTCCGATCAAAAGAGTTGTCCCGGCTCTTTGTAAAATTCAACCGATCTCTATTTATAACATTCGCAAAACATTAGTCGCAAGCCCTTTAAAAAGTTCCGGAATCATTGAACTCGCAAACAAACTGGCGGATGACCAAAGCAAAGCTGATCGACGGATCTGTTTTCAATATTATATATTTCTTTTCGTCTGTTTCTTTACTGAAATTGCTCTTGAAAGATTCTGATATAATCATTATCATTGGTTCTCAAACGTTTTTATATAAAAATAAACGAAATTATTGTTTTAACGCAACGGGAATCAATCATGCCAAAGCAGCAAGGAAAAGCAGCGCCAGGAATTCGATTAGGGATCGGCTTGATTTTAACAATTCTGATCGCTGTTTTGATTTATGCTTTTTTATTAAATAATAATCCTATTAAAGAAAACGACTTCGTTTTTGACGGTTGGCTTTATAATCGGGAAGATCAAAAACGGGCAACAACAGCGCTTGCCAAAGCTGGACTTTTTGATTATCATTGGGAGTCTGGCCGTTTATCCGTTCCCAAGTCTGAAAAAGCCAAATATGAATCGGCCTTAACGGAAAACGCCGCTTTCCCCAAAGCTCCCAGCGATATTCAATGGGAATCTCTGAAAGAAATGGGACAATTTGAGCCGGAATCCAAAAGCCGGGCTCGCGAACTTCTCTCTTGCGCCAAACAACTCGAACAAACGTTCGAATATTATGAAAAACAGATTCAATATGCAACTGTTGGCGTTCGACTTCGTCGCGAACAGACCGGTTTGATTGTTAAAAATATTACGACGGCTTCGATCGGAATTTGTATGCAGGAAAATGCGACATTAACGCCCGAACTCCTTTCCGCAATAACAATCGCGGCCAAACATCAATTGGGAATATCGAACAATAAAGACATTTCTATTCTTGATTTTCGCGCCGGACGCGCTTATCTCGGAACGGAAGAAGCCGTTTCGAATGCTGAAAGCGCTTCGCTTATTCAAGAACAAAAACGTCAGGAACTTTATTGGCAGGAAAAATTTCAAAACGCTCTTTCTTTTATTCCTGAAATTTATATTTCAACAACCGTCGACCTTGAACCGATAACTCATTCAGAAACAAATGAATTGAACCGAACGCTTATTTTAGCGCAAGCGGATGAAAACGGTCAAATTGTTCAACAATCAATCGCTTATATCGGTTTCCCAAATTTCCAAAATGAATCTGGAAATAAAAACGGTTCCCTCTCTTCTTTTGAATATAGGCAAAATAACCAAAACAAATCAGAGAAAAATGATAGTTCAACGTCAAATGCGGCGTCTTCTCAAACTTCTTTAAATCAAACTGTTGTTTCAACGGACTCTTCTGAAAATCAAGAAGTTCTTGACCAAACAATCCAAACGAATCAAGCCGTTGAGAATTCAAACAATCAATCAAATTTGGAAATGGTTTCCGCTCAAGATAATTCTTCTTTGAATTTTCAAAATGGAGAAGAAATCGCGTCTCAAAATATCTCGGCAAAATCGACATTAACCCCCCAAACTTCCAATGCGTCGTTAATTCATTTGAACCCGATTAAGCAAAGATTTATGAATCAGCCAATTTCCGAACCTTTGCCAAAATCATTCGGAAAATTGCGCGGCGTTTCCGTCAGTATTTCTATTCCCGAAAGTTATATTGAACAATTGGCTATAAAAGAAATGAAACGTTCGTCGTCAGAAAAGAATAAGGAACAGACTCCCGCCGACAAAATATCGAATGCAACGTTTACTTTTGCAAATAATCCATTGGAACAAGTCAATCATTCTGAATCTCAAGAAAAAAATTTGAGAACAAATCCTTCCAATCAACCCGATGTTGATTCAAAAAGTTCATCTGAAACCTTGAATGATTTTCGCCAGACAAATAATGATCCGTCACAAAATTCGGAAAACAGTTTGACCGAAAAACAACATCAAGATTCCGAAACCAATTCGATTATTGCTTCAGAAAACAACTCCAAACATCAACCCGTCAGCCCCAATATTCCTTCTGAACTTTTCTTGAATACAAAAAATAATATTATTCAAAATGTTCATAAATTGGTTCTGACTCTTTTGAAGCCGGTCTTAAAAGGAGAAGGAATCGACTTGTCCAATTCGGATGATTGGATTCGCATTTCTTTTTATTCCGACAATATAAATACGGAACCTCATCTCGATGATTCTGTAAAAATAACGACTTCAAAACCAATTATTCCATTCGGAGAAATTACTCAAATTATCAGTCATTGGAGAATTAAATATATTGGCATTCTTATTCCCGGTTCTCTCATTTTAGGCGCTTGTTTGTTGGCTTTGATTCAATTTTCGCTTCGCAGAAGAAAAATGCGAAAAAATCAAAATGACTCCAGCCATTCAACTCAACTTGAGCAACCAGACAAAACCTTCGCTGCCGAAAACGATCATTTCTTAAAAAATGCGGAAAAGAAACATTCGAACTTTTATGGAAACGAGTCTGTTCAATCCCATTCTTCCTTATCATTATTAGACGAACCCGACCAATTTTATCGGTTGGATTCGTCCGAAGAAGACCTCAAAGCAAATATTCTAAATGATCTTTATAAAGAAAATGAAGAAAAAAAAATTGAAGACGAACTTGAATTGAATTCTCATTTACGAAATGATTCCTATGATTTGATGCAAAAAGAAGTCAAAGACCTCATTGCAAATCATCCCGAACAGGCCGCTCAAATTATTCGTCGTTGGATTCGAACCGGAACTTGATTTGAAAAAACGTCGGCTATTCCGAGTCGGATTCTTTTTTCTTCAAGCCATTTGAATTCCCAAATCATAGCCCCAAACCCGAAAGAAAATGAGCAATTTATGAAAGATCAATGCCGGTTCCCTATTTCGATTTCAATAAAACCTATTTCTTTTTTGTCCCCGTTCACGGCGATTTTTTCCTTTTGCGCGAAAGAGTTCGACATTCCTTTTAAAAAATATTTTCGCGCAACGACGCGGCGAGCGGCGAACAGAATAAAAATTCCAAAAACGAGTAACAAATACAATCTTTTTCAAATGGGATCGCCGTTTTAAAAGCGATTTAAATAATGACGAAATCGGAAGTTCCCAAGAATGCGTCATTGCATTTCCGCCGCGTCGCTGCGCGAAAATGTCCAATGCATTACAAAGATCGGAGAAAACACTGTATATTTAACAGCGGCCGCTATTTCTTGAATTCGACGAAGTTCCCGTGAACGGATACTCTTTTTTTATAAAGTTTCTTCAGAATCTTCAGTAACGTCTTCTTCGATTTAAGCCATTTTATCTATTATTGCATACTTTTATTAGCAATATCAATTTTTTTCAAATATATATCAAAGATTCAATATTTAACAATCTCCTTTCTTTAAAAATTCATATCCTTGATCTTAATTTCTTTTGAACTCTTTACAGAAATTTCTACATAAAATCAATTAAAACCCCTTAATAACCTATATACTCAAGCTATTTAAGAGTTCTGTTTGCAAATGGAAATTCGTTTGGCCTTTGGAAGCTAAACGATTGGCAACAAAAATTTTTTTCAATTACTTTATTGAAACCGATCATTATTTGCTTTGAGATGATTGCTTCGAAACAAACTGAAACCGATTTTTCCGCTTCTATAAGAAGTTTTTTCATTATAATCTGTTTGAAAAAATGAAAAAATGTTAAAAAACAGGAACAACCCTCTTACTTTTTAAGCTGATAATGGCTATGATAATAGAGAGGGATTGTCAAAAAACGATTGGGGCCTGTCCGTTAATTTTTGTCGCTTTAAAATCAACGACGGATTTTACAGATACTGTTCAACAAAGAAAGTCAAATATGAATGTTTTTTGTTATCAATGCGAACAAACCGTTGAGGGAACGGGCTGTTATCTTTGCGGAGTATGCGGAAAAACAGAGAAGGTTGCCCATCTTCAAAATTTATTGACCGCTTGGGCCAAACATATTGCGCAAACGGCAACTCAAATGTTACAAAGGGGAAATTCCAGCGAAATTATCGATTCGTTTTTTATTAATGCTCTTTATTCAACTTTAACAAACGTTAATTTTAATGAAAAAGAAATTACAAAACTTATTTTTTTAGCTGATCATATTCTTCAATTAACTGAATATTTATCGACAGAAAATAATCCGGAATATCAAAGTTCTTTAGAAGAGCAGATTCTCCAATCGAATGAGGAACCAACTGAAGATCAAATTGAAGAACTGGTTGGTCAGGGAAAAGCATATTCGATTGCAACGAAACAAAATGAATTCGGTCCAACAATTGCCGGACTTCAGGAATTGATTCTTTGCGGACTCCGAGGAACGGCCGCTTATACTTTTCATTCGTTGGAATTACATAAAAAATTCAGTGACCGTTCCCGCCTGGAACTCAAAACTTTAACCGAATCGTTAAAAAAAACCAAAGCTCGCGACTCCAAAGAAAAAGAAAAAAAAGCCGCCCTTCAGTCTAAAATCAATTCCGTAACCAGTTTGTTAACAGAATGGGGTCAAAAAGAACGCCATTTATTGGACGGAATTATTACGGAACTTGCCTTTTTAGCAAATGAATCAACTGATTTAAACGAATATCTTGACAGCGCTCTAAGAGTTGGTTTCTTGAATCTGGAAGCTATGGAACTTTTGGAAAAAGGTCATATTCAAAATTTCGGTATTCCTGAACCGTCTGTTGTTCGTTTATCTCCGATTCAAGGAAAATGCATTCTTGTTTCCGGTCATAATTTGAAAGATTTATATGACGTCCTGGTTTTAACCGAAGGCAAAAATATTAATGTTTATACGCATGGCGAAATGTTGCCCGCCCATTCTTATCCGCTATTGAAAAAATTTAAACATTTAGCGGGACATTATGGAACTGCCTGGCAAAATCAACAGCGAGAATTTGATGCTTTCCCCGGCGCTATTTTAATGACAAGCAATTGTCTTCAACAACCAAGCGAAAGTTATCAGGATTATATTTTTACAACGGGGCCTGTCAGTTGGCCTGGAATTAAAGCTATTCAACGGGATTCAAAAGGGCGGAAAGATTATTCGCCATTAATTCAAGCTGCGTTTGATTCTCCGGGTTTTTTCAAATCAAAAGGAAACGAAAAAATAACTATTGGTTTTGGCGCTGACGCCATTATTAATATTTGGGATCAAATTCAAAAGGCCATTCAACAAAAACAACTGCGACGATTCTTTTTAATCGGCGGTTGCGACGGATCCTGTTCGAAACGAAGTTATTTTACCGATTTGGCTTTAGCAATTCCAAATGATTGCGTTATTATAACGCTCGGATGCGGAAAATTTCGATTTAATCGCGAAGTTTTTGCCCCCCTTCCTTCGGGTCTTCCGAGATTATGGGACGTTGGACAATGCAACGACGCTTATTCTGCCATTCGAGTTGTTCAATTTATGTCCGAACAATTAAATTGCGAAATCAAAAACCTGCCCATTTCGATTTTTTTAAGTTGGTTTGAACAAAAAGCGGTTGCTGTTCTTTTGACACTATTGGCCTTAAATATTAAAAATATCAGATTGGGACCAACCCTTCCCGCATTTTTGACGCCTGACGTTCTCAATATGCTTGCCGACCGTTTTGGACTCAATTTAATAAGCGACCCTCAAACCGATTTAGCTGATTGTTTGAAAAAATAATTTATTTTCTAAAAACGCTTTTTTAAACGATGCGGTTCTGATTTAGAATCAAATCTGTTAAAAGCCCGGTTCGTTGGAGTCGTTTGATCGACAACAACGAACAGATGTCAAAAGAGCAAAGCCCGTACTGATTCCAATTTCTGGATAAATGGAAAGTTTATTCAAATGAAAACAAGATTCTCTTTTTTTCTGTTACTTTATTTGCTTTTTGGTTTTTCTTTCGGATATTCGCAGGAAAAGTCTGTCGAAGATTTGGAAAAAGGATTAAAACTCATTCAAAACCAATGGCGTCCCGATTGGCGATTGGGGGTTTTTGAATGGTCGCTCGGCGAAATGAATGGGCAACCTTATTTAAATGGCAAAACAACTTCGCCCGAAGCAAAGCAAGCGGTTTTGGAACTCTTAAAAAAGGATTTTCCTCATTACCAAGTCGATTTCATTATAGCGCCGCAAGAAAATGCCGAATTAAATGATCGATTTTATGGCGTCGTTACTTTATCGGTTATCAATCTCCGTTATGATCCAGACTATTCCGCGGAACTCGGAACGCAAGCTTTATTAGGAATGCCCGTTCGGATTATTGACAAAGCAAAAAATTCCGGTTGGATTCGGATTCAAATGCCAAATGGTTATCTCGGTTATACAACTTCCGGCTCTGTTCAGCCTATGACAAAAGACGAATACAATTCATGGATATCCGCTTCAAAAATTGTCTTCACAGATTTTTTTGGTTTCGTTTATTCTGAACCAGATAAAGATAGTTCGACTATTTCAGATCTCGTTGCTGGCAACGTTTTAACGTTGGAAAATTCAGACAACGAATTGTTCTATCAAGTCGCGTTTCCGGATGGCCGAATCGGTTGGATTTTGAAAGAATCTTCCATTCCGTTTGATATTTGGTTGGCAACGCGCGATCTTTCCGCTGAAAATGTGACAAAAACAGCGAAAAAGTTTTTAGGGTTTCCTTATTTTTGGGCGGGAACGTCAACGAAAGGAATTGATTGCAGCGGTTTTGTTTCGATTGTTTTCTTTCTGAATCGCATTATTATTTTACGCGATGCAAGTCAACAAATGCGAGACGGAATCAACATTGACGTTTCTGAAGGTTATCATAATCTGAAACCGGGCGATTTGCTCTATTTTGGAACCCCCAAAAGCGAAACAAATCTCGGGATTACTCATACTGGAATTTATTTAGGGGATTCCGAATTCATTCATGCGGCGACTTCTGTTAAAATTAACAGTTTGGATCCAAATCGATCCGACAATTTCTTCCAGTTTCGAACGAGTCGCCTTGTCAAAGCAACCCGACTCATTGACGCTCCCTTTTCCAATTCTTTTATGCCGGTTGAAAATAATCCGTTTTATCAACCTGTTCCTTAAGATTATTTCAATCGTCTTTCAATAATATGTCCTCATTAAGATAAACCCAAAGGAAGTTCTAAAAACTTCTTAGGAGCGCGGACGTCTTTTCCGCAAAAACTCGTTTTAACGATTTTACCAGAAATGCGTTGTTGAAAAATCTCGGTTTTTAGAACTTCCTTCAAACCTGTTGAAATTCCCTGATTTCTGTGTTCACAAACCAACAAACGAAAAAAATTTATAGAAACACAAATCTGTCGTCTGGTTGGCTTTTTGACTGAATTTCTCGAACAAAGTCGCCAACGACAACAGACATTCTCTTTTTTGATCTGCCGATTCGTTTGCAAGTTTTTGAATCCAATGAACCGGAATTTTTAAGCGATTTGGCGAAAAACTTAATTGTCTCCCCGTTCTTAATTGGCCGTTTTATCTTTTCTTAACCTCTGTTTTTTGTTTTTCGTGCCGCTTTCCTATTTCGGAAACTTACAACTTTGATAAAAAAACAATATTCTTTTTTATTTAATGTTTCGATAATAAATACTTGACGCTTTGCTTTTTGTATCGTATAATGTTCGCAAACATCGTCTGATTTCTGGGAAAACATTTAGTTTTTGAGGCAAAATAGAAAATGCTTTTTTCTTTATAACCATTACTCTTCTTGGAACTTTGTTCATCAAAAACAAAAAAAGGGGAAATTGATATGACAAAAAAAGATATTGTTCGCATTATTTCAAAAGAACTTCATCTGCCCAGGAAAGAAGCTCACAAAGCGATTCAAAAAACTTTTGAGGCTATTATTGATGGTCTGAAAAAAGAAGGACGCATTGAATTACGAAATTTTGGCGTTTTTGTTGTCAAAGAACGAGCCCCAAGAATGGCAAGAAATCCTCGAACTGGCGAAAATGTTTGGATTGAGGCAAAAAAGACTGTTGTTTTTAAACCCGGAAAAGAAATGGGCGACAACATTCAATCTTATCAAAGCAATTCCCAAAAATCAAATGAGAAAAAGCCTCAAAATTTGCAAAAAAGGCATCAACCCCCAAATAAAAACTAAAAACGCTAAATTCAATAAAAACAATTAAAACCCGATTATCAAAAAATCTATTCTTTCTTTGATTCGTTTCTTATTGCCCCAAAACTTTTGAAAATTCCGAAGTTCGCGCTTCGCAAGACCGCAAAAAAACAGACAGAATTCGAAAGGACAAAGCTGATCAACCCATTCGATTTCCGAAATCTTGATTAAAAATGGCGCAAATCAATTAACATCATTTGATTCTCGCACACTAAACTCTAGTTTCCAGCGCCGGTCTGACTGAGTATCTTTACACCAAATTTCAAGAACGCCCAATTCGGTAATATTAGTTTGAAAATGAACCGGGACATATTCGTCCTCCTGATCAAATGTTTCAGGAGAAGCATTTGTTCTTGATGAAGAAATGTCTTCAGATGAAGCGGAATAAGCCGATTCTGCCGTCAACGTTGTTTCAATTGGATCGGTTTCAGTCAAATCAATATTTTCGTTTTCGGAATCATTAAATGAATCGATTAACGATTGATCCAGTAACGCGCCTGGCCGGTCATTTCGACGCGTTGTTGAGCTGAAAAAACGAAAAACAGCGGGTTCTCCGACAATTAAACCGAACTCTGTTGACGGAACCTGACAAGAAGTTCCTTCTTCCATTCCAATGGGCGCAACGCAAAGCGCTTTCAAGGGACGCGACATTCCTGGAATAGCCAAACCTGCGGATTCGATTCCGACATAATAGGAACGAGCCAGGGAGCCTCGAATACGAACGCCATTATGTTGTTTTGTCCAAGCATAATAAGCTGCCCCTTTGGCTACTGAATGATCAAGATCTGTTTCTTCAAATAGATTTTGAGGCGGAAAATCTGGAAACCAATGCAAAAATTGTTCTTTCAAACGCTGTTGAAGCGCCGTTGCTTTAAAAACTCCGCCATTGAGCAAATAATGAGTCGGGCGAATCTGGTCTGTTGAAATCGCGGACGATTGTTTTTGATTTTGCAAAAAAGCCGCAATATGTTTTGTTATTCCTGTTTCGGGCTCAAATGGAAGTCCAAGTTCGCGAACTCCTATCGAAGAACGACGTTTAGGACGATCTGAAAGATCACAAAGCGGGAAAAAACCATTAAAAATAGTCTCCAAAATCTGTGATTTCGGAAAATCAACGGAAACCGTTCCGCCTATTAACCGTTTCGACCGGCCAAGGATCGAAAGTTTATAAGAATCTTTCGAATCCGTTATTGTATTCGACGATTGAAGAAGCGTTTCTTTAGCTGTTCGACAAGAATGCCAAAGCGAAATCGACTGCCAGGGATTTAAAGTCATTCCCTTCTCCGAAAAAAGTTCTGCCGCCTGATAAGCCAGAGCAAGATCCATATTATCGCCGCCGATAAGCAAATGATTTCCAACGGCAAGACGCCGGAGAAAAAATTCGCCATTCTCTTCTTCAACGCGAACAAGAGACAAGTCGGTTGTTCCGCCGCCGACATCGCAAACAAGCAGAACGTCGTTCACGCCGAGTCTTTTTCGCCAATCATCGCCAACTGTTGCGAGCCAGGAATAGATGGCCGCTTGCGGTTCTTCAAGAAAAATCGTCTCTTGAGAAAGACCGGCGGCAAAAGCGGCTTCCCGAGTCAATTCCCGAGCGCTTTCGTCAAATGACGCTGGAACGGTTAAAACAACATTTTGATCTTGAATGGGATTCTCCGGAAATGCGTTATTCCAAGTTGCAACCAGATATTCCAAATAATATTGAGAAGCTTGAACTGGCGATATCTTCGGAAAATCAGACGCTGATTCCCAGGGAAGAATCGCTTGATGTCGATCAACTCGACGATTCGCAAGCCAGGATTTCGCTGCAACAACAATTCGATCCGGAACCTCTGCGGAACGTTTTCGCGCATATTCACCCAATATGATTTTTGAATCCAAAAAAGATATTTCTGTCCCCAAATTTCGCAAACAATCTAATTTTTCTTCTTCCGTACTAAAATAAAGAAAAGAAGGCAATGCAGTTCGATTTTCTATTGTTGACGGCGCAATCATTTGAGGAATTTCCAACAAAGATATTTCCGCCTGTTCTCCTTCCAATGGAATATAAGCTAAAACGGAGTTTGTCGTTCCCAAATCAATTCCAATGACATATTTGGCTGGCATTTCAATTGTTCCGATAAATAATCCCAATATTGTTGCAATATTTAATATTTTATAGAAGATTTCTAATCAAAAAATCTTTCTTCTCCGCGACGCGTCAAAGACTAAAACTGATGATATTCGCTTTCTAGCGCTCTGTTAAATTTCTATTTATCGTCTGCCCCCGTCGCAGAACAAACAGCCCTGGAGCGCAAACGTCCCGTCCGCATCCGATCCCAAGAGTTGTCCCGAATCTTGGGAAAAAACAACAGACGTCTATTTATAACATTCACAAAACTCTCGCCTCTCATTTTCGTTGTTTCATCTTGTTCTTAAAATAACATTGAATCGCAATATTTTGCGAAATAAATATCGAGACAATTCTATTGTTCAATCGGCGTTTTCTGGACAATAATAACTCAACAACAAAACGTCTCGACTGTTTATTGTAAATGAGGTTAAAATGGGAAAGATTTGTTTCCTTAATCCCTTTTTCTTTTTTTCTGCCTCTGAATGCTTCAGCGCAACATTAATTCAACCTTAATTGATCGTTTGAGGATAGACTTTTTTCCGATTGCAAAAAAGACCTGTTTTGCGACTCCTGATTTCTTGGCTAAAATGTTATACTCAATCCCGTTTTTGATAAATTAATGAGGCAGCTCCAAACAGTCCCGCTTCATAACCGAGTCCAGTTTTTTCAATTTTAACATTTTTATTGGCTGTTCCAATGACTTGCGACCAAAAGGTTCGTTCCATTTCCGGTTGAAAGAGATCAAAGGCGCCAGAAACTCCCCCGCCTATGATAATTTTTGACGGATTTATCAAATTTGCCGCAAATGCTGCCGCTCGACCCAAATAATGGCCTGTCTCATTAAAAACCTGAATGGCCAACTCATAGCCATTATAGGCCGCCTGAGCAATTGAAGCGGCTGATATATCCAAATCTGTTTGATCTTCAAACTCTTTTTGCCCTGATGCTGCGGCAAAACGAATCAATTCATTTGCCCGATTATCCAAAATCGTTCGAAATCGTCGCGCTATCGCCGGCCCTGCCGCATGAGCTTCAAGACAACCTCGATTGCCGCAACCGCAAAGATTGCCGTTTTCGACTATATTAAAATGCCCGAATTCTGCGGCTCCTCCAAAGGTTCCTGGATAGATTTGGCCATTCAAAACAAGACCGCCCCCAATTCCATTGCTTATTGTTATCCAAAGGAAATCATCAATATCTTGACAAACTCCAAAGATTTTTTCGCCCCAGGCGCAAGCATTGACATCATTATCCGCAAAAACTTCGCGATCATATTTTTGCGAAAGAATGGAAGCAATCGGAAAATCGGCAATTCCTGAAAATGGCGCAAAAATCCAATCTCCCCGTTTGCCGTCCGCCAAACCCGGAATTGTAAGACCTATTTGCGAAATATTGATCCAGTCTTTTCCTGTTTGCCTGAATGTTTCGCCAATCGCTTTATCAATTTCTCGTAATATATCCGCTTTTTGCGACGTCTTATATAAAAGCCTTTTGCTGATTCCTGATAAAACGGCCTTTTTTCGCTTCGAACCAAAAGTTGTTTCCTGCGACCTGGTTGTTGGAACAACATCTGCGTTCTTGTTGTTCAAACCAGTTGAAACGCCCTGGTCGCTGGAATGCAAAGCCGATAACGAGGGGCGGAATCCTGTTGACAAAACCTCTCGCTCAATACGCTTCCGGTTTTCTCCCTGAGCCAACGTTGGATTGACATCTTCTGCCCCTTTGCATAACGTTATCTCATGAACGTCAACCAGGGCGGTCAACAATTTTGAGCCGCCAATATCTATTGCGAGAATTTGGGAATCTGCCATTAAACAAACCATTTAATAAAGGTTTTCTCATTAATATAGAATTCTTTCGAGAACGAAAAGGAATTCAATAAACATTTCATTCATTATAATCAAACAACCAAAGAAACTCTTCACAAATATAACAGACAAACGAAAAATCGACAAGTTCTTATAAAAAAAACGTTCAAAAAGGCGCAAAAAAAACCGCTTGATCCTTTTCAAATCAAGCGGTTGATTTCTTCCAAAAACATTGAATACTCTTTCGTTATTCCTTTTGTTTTCGTGAGATTTCTCCTTCGTCGAACGTCCTTCCGAAAAAAAGTCCTCCTTTGAAGAATTACGATCTTCGGAAAATGACAGGCAAAACTTCGAACAAAACTGAAAAATACGAAATCAGACAAGTTCTTTACGCGAACCAACAAGAGTTCGTAATCTTTCCGCTAACAAGGCGGAATCGAACGGTTTTCTGAATGTTTCATTAATACTAGAACGATCAAAACTCGTACTACTTCCGTCATCCGGGAGAAGCGCGATTAGAATCACTTCAGAAAACTCCGGATTTCGTCTTAAATTTTGACAAATCTGGAGCGACTCCGTTCGTCCGATTGAAAAGTCTACGATAATGCAATCCGGATGAAAGCTTTCCGCTTGAATTCCGGCGTCAAAGCCGCTTGCCGCGACTGAGACTTTAAACGCTTTTTCCACAGGGAGTTCACGTTTGACATTCTCAATCAGAACCTGATCCTGAGCAACAATTAGAACTTTCGCCTGAGTCTCGTCTTCGAGATCTCCGGTCGGCATTCCATGTTCCTTCAGAAATTTGATCAGGTATTCGCGAGGAATACGACGATCCTGTGATCCGGGAATACGATAACCCTTTAGACGCCCCGAGTCGAACCATTTGCTGACCGTGCGAGGGGCTACCTTACAGATCTTGGCGACCTGACCAGTTGTAAAAACCTTCATTGCAG
>JAUNBG010000038.1 GCA_030527205.1 Planctomycetia bacterium | reverse complement strand
AAAACAGACGCAAGTCGCTTTTTTCCGAAAAAGAACGACGAAAAAGTTGATCATTACGAGTTAATTATAGGCCGTTGTTGCCTCCAAACGACCAACGTTGCCAGCGTCGTCGTTATTTAAAGCACACATCCTGGGTTTTGCGGACAAAACGTCCTCGCTCCTGAAAGGTTTTTAGAACATCCTTTCTGCATCATCAACCTATTCAACACAACCAACATATCTAACATATATCAACAATCAAACTGATATTGTATCAACAAAAACGAATTGAAAGGAACAAGATGTTTTTACTCGAAAATTATTTTGTCGCGGTTTTATTCTGTTTTATAACAATGCTCTGCTGGGGTTCCTGGGCGAATGCTCAAAAACTGGCAGGAAAAACCTGGCGATATGAGTTATTCTATTGGGATTATGTTTTCGGCGTTGTTATTACAGCAATCATTTTCGCTTTGACAATGGGAAGCAACGGCGATTATGGTCGTTCTTTATCGGAGGACTTGCTTCAATCGAACATTATTTCGCTTGGATATGCGTTTTGCGGCGGCGTTGTTTTTAATATTGCGAACATTCTTCTCGTTGCGGCCATTGCGATTGCTGGAATGTCGGTCGCTTTTCCGGTTGGAATTGGTTTGGCGCTTGTTTTAGGCGTCTTGCTCAATTATGCGGCCAATCCTGCCGAGTCAGGAAATCCGACTCTTCTGTTTTCTGGAGTTGGACTGGTCGCGTTAGCCATAATAACAAACGCTTTGGCTTATCGACGTCTGCCGGGTCAAGGGGGCAAAAGCGGATTCAAAGGACTTTTCCTTGCGATTCTTTGCGGTTGTTTAATGTCAACTTTTTATTATTTCGTCTCACAATCATTAGCGCAAGTCATTCTGGCAGATGGATCGCAAATCCCGTTGACCCTTTCCAACTTAAGCCAAACAGGAGCAACCCTTGAACCAGGAAAACTGACCCCTTATACTGGAAATCTGGTTTTTACATTCGGTATTCTTATCAGCAACTTTATTCTGATGCCTTTTTTAATGGAAAAACCGCTCGTTGGAACTCCGGTTGCTCTCTTCGATTATTTCAAAGGAACCTGCCGCGATCATATTTGGGGACTCATCGGCGGAGCAATCTGGGCCGTTGGAATGACCTTGAACGTTATTGCCTCCGGCGTTGCCTCTCCCGCCGTTGCTTACGGATTGGGCCAAGGCGCAACATTAATGTCCGCTATTTGGGGCGTCTTTATTTGGAAAGAATTCAAAGAAGCTCCCAAAGGAACTTCAAAAATGCTCAATCTGATGTTCCTCTTCTTTGTTGTCGGACTCGCTTTAATTATTTGGACAAAAATGTAATGTCCCTCCAATAAGGAACGTTCAAGTTATAATATTTCAAGTTACAATATTAATGAAGTTTTAAAATCCCCCCTCAGGAGCGCGGACGTCTCGTCCGCAGGAACGATTTTAACAAATTTATCCGAAATGCGTTTATTGAAAAATTTGGGGTTCAGAACTTCCTCAAAGAGTAAACGTTTGTTTTTATTTCGTTCCAGTCGCAAAACGCAAGAGATAAATAAAAACATGATTTTGTCTTGACAAAAATCAACGATCATTTATAATGAATATTGTTGGGTTTATTGTATTCAATTATCCCTAAATTAATTTCAAGTCATTAAGCATCTTTTGATGATAAACTATTTTGGCCGTCCTTTTTTAGGGACAATACTAATTATCTTATTTAGGAGATTTTTATGAAAAGAAATCATGTCAAATTGGGGGGGGGGGGTAAGTTAGGTTTCACTCTCGTTGAACTTCTGGTTGTTATTGCCATTATCGGCATCTTAATCGGACTTTTACTTCCGGCTGTTCAAGCTGCTCGAGAAGCCGCCCGTCGAATGTCCTGCACAAACAATCTGAAGCAAATCGCTTTGGCCTGTCTTGTTTATGCCGACGCCAATAAAGATTCTCTTCCGATGGTCAGCGATTGCGCCTGGGATCCTGCCGGTGATCCTGGAAATGACTCTCAAAGCTTCAGCGTTCGCGCTTTCATTCTTCCATTCGTTGAACAATCCGCTCTTTATGAATCAATTCTGCAATGCATGGAAAATCGAACTTATGCCTGGGGAGCTCCCCAAACTCTTCGCGAAACCAAAATAACCGCTTATTGCTGTCCTTCCGACGGAAATGCGGGAGAAATCAACAGCGGTTATGCAAGCGCAAGTTATGTTTTCTCTTATGGCGATTATTGCGTTAAAGATGAAGACTGGGGCTGGAATGTTGCTTCTCCAACCAACTGGTCCCGCGGAGCTTTCCAACCGCGAAATTGGACAAAACTTTCTGGTATCGTAGACGGAACTTCCAATACAATCGCAGTCTCTGAATGCGTTGTCGCAAAAGGCAGAGACGGAACTGACGCAGGCGCTAACCGAAACGGCGGCCCTGTCAAAGGAAGTTATGCTCAACATGCTTCCGCAATTGCAGCAACCGGTCATAATGTTTGCGAAATTTCAGGATCGTTTGTCCCGCAAAACTGCCTTTCGGCAACTTATAATGCTTCGGAATTCAGTTCAACTGTTGCTGTTAACACAAATGCCCGTTGCGTTCGCTGGCTTGACGGACAACCGGCTATGTCGGGCTTCAATACGATTCTAGGACCGAACGCCCCGGCTTGCAGCGGTCCCGACGCAAATCATTATAATCCCGCCTTGTTCCCTCCGCAGAGCAATCACAGCGGCGGCGTCAATTGCGCCAGAATTGACGGAAGCGTCGGCTTCATCAGCGATACCGTTGATACGGGCAATCTTTCAGGAAACCTGGTTGGAAATAATTCCGGACTTTGCGTTCGAGCTGGCGCTTCAAACTTTGGCGTTTGGGGAGCTCTCGGATCCCGCGAAGGGGGCGAATCAACCAGTTTGTAAATGGTTGACTTTTTCAGGGAAATTTCTCCTTTTCGATTTTTTTCCCTTGAAATGATTCTTCCCTTTTAATAAAATTGACCATAGGATGAATTCAGACGTCTTATGGTCAACTTTCGTATTAGGGCAAAACTGCTTGAGTTTTTGCCGACAAAATGCTCTTTTTTCAGAAAGGAAAATCTGATGAATAAATTAATGACTTTAATGACCATTTGTTGCCTGACCGTTTTGATCGCAACAGTTGGATGCGCAGAAAAAGGTTCGTTAACTGGCGTTTATCCCGCTGAAGGAACAATAACCCTGGACGGTCAACCGCTTGAAGGCGCCGCAATCAACCTGATTCCCGATTCAACGGGTTCCGACAAACGAGGCGCTTCTGCTTTATCGGAAGCGGGAGGAATTTTTAAATTATCAACCTTGAAAACGGGCGACGGAGCCTTTCCCGGAACATATAAAGTTACTGTTACAAAAATGGTCATCGAAGACCCCCTGACCGAAGAGGAAAAAGCAGAATCCCTTGGCGGAAAGCGCGTCAGGGATGTCGTCTCAGTCAATCAGCTTCCTCAAAAATATGCCAGTACGCAGTTTACTGATTTGACATTGACCATTGAAGCCACCAAAAATAACAACCTCAAACTTGAACTTGTAAGCGAATAAAATCTGCTGAAAATGTGATCTCATGAAAAAAAACAAACGATCCAATAAGAATCTTTCGGCTGCTGTTTCTTCTTCAGGCAAATCGCCCGAAAAGACAACTCAACTCAAACCAGAAAAACAGTCTCGTTTGCGAAGAGATAATTCGATTTGCTTTGTTTATGCCTCTCGTTTGTTTTTTTTCGCTTTTGCTTTTTGGTTTTGGGCTGTTCGATATGGCAATTTTCTTTATATGTCGCAAAATTATGACATCTTTCTTTGGGATTCCTGGTTCTTCCAGCAAAATGCCTCCCGTTTAGGCGGACTTTTAACCTGGTTTTCGTCTTTCGTCATTCAATTCTTTTATTATCCTTTTGCAGGCGGTTTGATTCTTGCTTCTTTTTTGACAATGACGGCTATACTTATCGCTTCGTTTTTCAGATTAAAACGTTATTCCTTCCTGCTCTCGTTTCTTCCGCCATTGACATTTATGTTGACGATTCCCCAGATCAATTATTATTTTTTTGAGGCTTTTGACCTCGCGTTTTTATACAGCATTATTTTTTCCTTGTTTTATACTTTTCTGATCGGTTCGATCTTTCTTCGAATCAATCAACAACGAAACAGATTGCTTTTTTCGATCCTGACGACTTTTGCCCTTTATCCTGTTTTCGGTTTTTTTGCCCTTTTTTCCGCTTTTCTCTGCTTATTGAAAGAATGGACTTATACTTTCGATTCCAAACGCTCGATTCGTTGCGAAATAATCGTTTTATCGATTTTGATTACGCCAATCTGTTGGTTTCCGTTCTTTTCCGCTTCAAATGGCTTTTTCTGGTTTTTCATTTCCGGACTCCTTGAAGAAAGCGTCTTCGATAAAGATATTACAACAAAAATCCTGTTTTATGGTCCATATTGGGGCTTAATTCTGCTGATTCTTCTCGGAGCCGTTTGCGGATCAATTTATGTTAAATTATTTTCCAGGAGAATCGATTTCGATTTGAATAAGCCAAATGACGAAAAAACGCTTCAAACCATTGAAGTCCCAAAACTCATTCCAAACTCTCAGTTCCGTTGGAACGTTTGGGGATTGCAGGAATGCTTTTTATCGATTATTCTCTTTCTATTCTGTTCTGTAACCGTTTCTGCCGCTTTTTTCCCGCAAAATTATAAAATCCTGCTTCAGATGGGAAAACTCCTTGAAGAAAAACGTTGGAACGAAATCATCGATTTGGAAGCAAAAATCCCTATTCCGATCAATCCCAATATTTCTTTGCGAACTTTGGCTTTGATCAAAACAGACCAATTTCCTGAACGTTTTTTTGAACGCCCGTTTTATCCAAAATTCTCAAACCAACTTATGAGTGTTTCTTCCTTCAAAATGTTGGGCGACCGAATTCTGGTCGAACACGGATATTTTAATCTGGCAACGCGAACCGCAATGAACAACTTGAACGATAAAAATGAGCGTTCCCTTTGGGCAATAAAAACGTTGGCCCTCTCGGCGATTGGTCAAAAAGAGAGCGTCTTGGCCGAAAAATACTTAAAACGTATTGAAAAAACCTTGTTTCATCGAAGCTGGGCTCAACGTTATCGAGAATATCTTCGTCACAAAAACGAGCCCGTTGAAAAACAGTCCGCAGTCGTTCGATCCGTTTCGGAAGAATTTCAGCCGCTTTGGGAATTTGGCATTCAAGAAAATTATACAAGCAATGTTTTAGCTTTGGATTATGTCATTTTGCTCGGCTTTCAAGAGCAAAATTTTGAAAATCGTTCCCGTCGGCAACAGGCCAATCAACTTATGGCTCATCTGATTTTAATGGATATGGACGTCTTTTTTGAAAAGTTGAACTCCTGGCTAAAAACAAAAGGCAACGATCCGATTCCCGAATATTTTCAACAAGCGGTTTTATTCGATTCCTATTTTTTAAAGAAAAAACGGATCGATCCGGAACTTTGCCCCATTTCGCCCAAAGTTCAAGAGCGTTTTAATCAGTTTGTTGCGATCAGCAACGACATCAAAAAAAATCCGCGTTACGAAAAAGAAGGAATTAAAAAACTTGACCGCGACTTCAAGGATACTTTTTGGTATCACGAAATTTTTACTGAAGAATTACTCAACTATTAAGACTCAACTCGATTGATATCCCTGACCATAAATATTAAAAGCCCTGCAATGTCGAACTGATTACGCAAACGCGAAATCTGTCCTCCAAAATGTTTTTGATATTATATTAACGTCACAAAATACAAAAATCAAGACTCCTGTTCTGTTAAATTTCTATTTATCGGTTGCAACCTCGCGAACCCAACAGGCTTGAACGCAAACGTCTCGGCCATATCAGATCAAAAGAGTTGTCCCAATTCTTTGTAAAAAACAATCGACATTTATTTATAACAATAACAAAATACTCCGTTATTTGAAATTCAAGAATATCATGAAAAACAAGTTTATTTGTCCCCATTGCAAAGCTGTTTTCCTGGCAGACGAGTCTTTGAACGGTCGTCAGGTTCGATGTTCGAAATGCCGCCAGATTTTCCGACTCTCGAACAATTCAACAAACACTTCTTCCCTTGATCAACTCGGTTTGACTCCAGAATCGCCGACGCCGCAATCCCCCCAAGCAAATCAGCGCCGACTCAACAAATCAACAAATCAACAAATAAACACTCAGCAACCTACAACTCAACGTCAACCAACAACTCAACGTCAGTCGCCGACTCAATCCGGACCGCGGCACCCCGTTCAACAACAAGTTCTCGGGGCACAACGTCCGAATTCTTCTCAACAAACCCATCCTTTTCCTCAACAAGGTCAACCATTTGAACAGCAGACCGCTTCGCCATCCGGAGCTCCTGTTTCCGACCCATTTAACATAAACGATTTGGAATCGCTTGTCGCATTGGATCGAAACAGCATTCCGATCGAACAGCAAAATATTCCCAGAGCAACCCCCAAACCTTTGCAATTAGCCAAACCGGTAAAAAAGAAATCGAAAAAATCCAAGGCAAAAAAAGCAAAATCAGTCGATTACGATACAATTGATCTGCGCAATAAATATTTATTAATGGAAGGAATGACACTTGCCTTGACTTTCGTTGGCATTCCCCTTGCTGGATTGTCCAAATCTCTCCCTGTTTCGGTTGTTGCTGTCGTTGTTTTGCTTTTTTGTGCTCTTTTTGCGACAATATCATGGATCAAATTGACCTATCAACTTTGGGGAACCGGCGGCGCTGTTTTATGTTTTTTTATCCGGGCAATAATGCCTCCGATTTGGATTATTGTTGTCGTCATGATTTGTTTTAAAACAAATGAATAAACAAAAATAAGTCCAACGAACGGACAACATTTGTTCAACGATTGATTTAAAATCAACTCAACTCCCGGAACATTCAAGATTATTTCCATTCAACAAAATTTCATTCCCTTCCCTGCTCCGAAAAAACGCCTGATTGTTCAAAATCGGCAAGCAATACGCAAACGTTTTTCGCCAAACGGAGACCCAAACCGATTGCCAACGAAATCAATGAAACGATAAAAATGAACCCCCTTTTCTGGGACGTTATTCATGAACTCAATAATGACAAAAATGAACTCCTTTCTCCTCTTTTCGATCCTTTTAATGATTGGATGCCGCAACGCGACTCTTCCGCAACAATTTGAGGAAACAACGCAAAAACCCGCTATTTATCCCGATTATTCCAATATAACAATTCCGCCAAACATCGCCCCGATGAATTTCTCCATTCAAGAAGAAGGCGATCGCTTTTTGACAAAAATCTCCGCCGGTTCCGAATCGTTGCTTCTGACTGGCAAAACGGTTGACATTCCCCTTCCCGCCTGGAAAAAAATGCTTCTGAATAATATCGGAAAAAATATTTGCTTTGATATCTTCGTCCAAAAAAATAATAAATGGACTAAATTTCAATCAATCACGAATAAAATTACCGAAAACCCGATTGATCCCTGGCTTTCCTATCGACTTATTGCGCCCGGTTACGAACATTATTCCTTTCTCGGTCTTTTTCAACGAAATCTCGAAACGTTCAAAGAAACCCCTTTTTTTCGAGGAAATCTGGTCGATGAAAAAACTTGCACAAATTGCCACAATTATCAAAACAGAAAAACGGACAACTTTCTATTCCATACGCGAATCTCTTTGGGAGGAACCGTCTTTGTCACAAATGGCGAAGCGGTCAAAATTGAAACGAAAACAGATGAAACCGGCGGCGCCTGCGTTTATCCTTCCTGGCATCCTGACCTTCCTTTAGTTGCTTTTTCCGTCAACAATACGGTTCAAATTTTCCATTCTCTTTCCCTGGACAAAATTGAGGTTCTGGATACTTTTTCCGATTTGGTTCTTTACGACGTCGAAAAGCATGCAATCTCGCGCATTTTACCCAAAAGCGATGACTCTTTTGAAACCTTTCCTTCCTGGGCTCCTGACGGACGAACCCTTTATTATTGCGTTGCTCATTTAGATTTAAAAGTTCCGCGGGAAAACAAAACCGAAAGAAAAAAAGCCGCTCTGAAACATTATTCCGACTTCAAATACAATTTAATGAAAATTCCTTTTGATCCGGCAACGCGAACATTTGGAGAACCGGAACTCGTTATTGACGCTGCAGCAATAGACAAAAGCGTTCTATTCCCCCGCGTTTCGCCTGACGGAAAATCTCTTCTGTATACGCTTTCAAAATATGGGACTTTCCCGATCTGGCATCCCGACAGCGACCTTTGGTTACTCAATCTTCAAACAGGCGAAAATCAACCATTAAACGACGTCAACAGTTGCGAATCCGAAAGTTTCCATAATTGGGATTCAACCGGAAATTGGTTTGTCTTCAGTTCCAGACGCGATGACGGATCCTATACGCGTCTTTATTTCACGCACAAAAATCAGGACGGATCTTTTTCAAAACCATTCCTCTTGCCTCAAAAAGACCCGGAACAAAATATCGTTCTCATGAAATCCTATAATATCCCCGAACTCATGACCGAACCAATCGACATAAGCATTGTCGAACTGGCTCGCGCTGCAAGAGTTCCCGACCCGCCCAAAGCAACCTTTATTTCCGAACAAGAAAAAACTGCAAAAAAATAAAATTCTCCCCTTCACAAAAAAACTTTTCTTCCTATAATATAGAAAATGTTTCGATTGGAAATGATTCCTTCGATGTTTTATTCCAAAATAACTCATCTCATGACATTTCAATTCGAAATCTGTAAAAGTCTTGCAAGTTTTACAGATTCAACAAGTTTCATAAGTCCAACAATTTGTGCAACTTTTACAAAATTAACGGGGCGTAGCGCAGCCTGGCTAGCGCACCTGCTTTGGGAGCAGGGGGTCGCACGTTCAAATCGTGTCGCCCCGATTTTTCTTAACTCTTTCTTAATCAACAACTTGCGTTCTCGCCAAAAATCTGATAAAAAATTCTCGTGCCCGTTCACAACAATTTATTCCTTTTGCGCGATCGAGTTCGAAATTCCTTTGAAAAAAGGATTTTCGCACAGCGACGCGGCGAAGAGAATAAAAACTCCCAAAACGAGCGTCGGAAATGAATATTTTTCAAACGGAGCCGCCGTTTTAAATGCGATTTAAATAACGCCGAAATCGGAAGTTCCCCCCAAATAGCGTTTTCGCTGCGCCGCCGCGTCGCTGCACGAAAAATTTCAATATATTACAAAAATCGGGGAAAGAGCAAAAAATCAATAAAACGTTTGAAATTACAATTCGTATTCGCCCAAAAATATTGACACGGAAATAAAAATGAGAGCAAACAGTTTTATTTGATTGTATTCAACCGTTATTTCATGGTTTACAATCTCAATAAATCGGGATATTTTCAAGCCTTGAGTTTATGCTCTTTTTTGAAGAATTTTCAAGAGAGCAACAAGCCAAGATCGATTGTCGGCGCTGCAATAAGTCATTTTTCGACTTTCCATTCGGCTGAATGTTTTGCAAAAACGAAGATAATAGGCAGGATTATCCATGGGCGGTTCGCCCTCTTTTGTCCAATCCCAAGCGGATTTTGCCAAATCGACAACATGAATGGAAAAATCGGTCAGTTTTTTTTCTTCCTGTTGAGAAAGATTTCGAGCCATCGAAAGAGACTTTTCAAAAATCATCGGCGACATTACAGCAGAACCGACAGACAGATAAACGCCCCCTTCCAATTGAGATACGGAGTCGGCATAGGAAAGAAAATCAAGTTCTGCCGCTCGTCCAATTGCGGAACATTTGTTCATCGGATGAGTATAAATGATATCATGCCCGATCATCGGATGACAAGTATACGGAATCCCGTCGCGCCAAGCGGCATAAGCGGCAGAATTTTCCTTTTTGTGATGAGGAATGGAAAGGAAACCGTCCGATAAAGAAAAATGCTTTTTCATTTTGAGAAAATCAGCAGCCGCTGAAGCGGTTTCAAGAGAATCCTCTGAAGCGTTTGTTTGACATCCCGCCGCAATTCTTTCCCTAAGTTCTTCATCAGTTGGAATTTCTATTCCTTCCAGATCAATCATCATTCCAATTGATTGCCCATAACCCAACCCGCGAAACGCGCCGGATATTATGGCCAAATTGATATAAGTCCCGGTTTCCTGCCAAATACCAAACTGTCCTTCGGTTGTATATCGATGAACATCTTCGCCTGATTGCCCTTGAAATGCGAACTCCCAATCATGAATAACGCCAGCCCCGTTCGTTGCAAAATGAGTCAACCAATGGCCTTGCATTAATTGACTCAAAACAGGCCCTAATCCATTTTTGATTGAATGAGCTCCAAAAGCCAAGATTCTAGCCGCATTTCGTTCTTTCGCCCGACAAATTTCTTCGGCTGTTTTTTCAACGTCCTCTTGCGCTTCAGGAGTTAATTCGACAGGATACGAATGCGGACAAACAAGATCTCTTGAATAAACCAGTTTATTGACTCGCTCTGATAACGGTTTGACACATAAGGCGTTACGATTTAAATATTTCGTCATTCGATCCAATCTTTCTCTCAAAAACAGAAGGAGAATTGCAAGGTTATACAAGTTTTTCCAACCCAAAGGCCATCTTTCGTGACCTCAAAACGTTTTACAAAGAATCGCTTTCTGCTCAAAGAAAGTTCATCGAAAAACGCGGTTGATTATTGCAATTTTATTTGTTTAACACACAAAAAATAACGATTTGTTAAATTTCTAATGATCGCTTGTCCCGTTGCGAAACAAACAGGACTGAAGCGCGGGACGTCTCTAATGAAAAAATCTCTTTCAAAACATTAATAAGTTGCGAAACAAACAGGACTGAAGCGCGGGACGTCTCGTCTATCTGATCCCAATCGTCCCGACTCTTTGGAAAAAGCAACCGACGACAATTTATAACATTCACAAAACAATCGTTTTCGACTCGTTTCCAAACATTTTTAGAAAAAGTTCTAAAAACCCCTTCGGAGCGCGGACGTCTCGTCCGCAAGAACTTGCATTAACGACTTTAACCGAATTAGGGTTGTTGCCAAATCCGTTTTTTAGAACATTCTTAAGAAACTGCCCATTTCCCGATTTTTGTAATGAAATTGGAAATGTTTGCGCTGTCGAAACGCAAGGGCGATTTCTTTTTGGAACTTCCGATTTCGTCATTATTTAAATCGCTTTTAAAACGGCTGTTCCATTTGAAAAAGAGTCGTTTTTGTCATTCGTTTTGGGAGTTTTCATTCTGTTCGTTGCGTCGCGGCGCGAAAATCCTTTTTTCCGGCGGATAATGTTCTATTCTGTGTCGCGAAAAGAAAATCGGCAAAAGGCCTGATTGAAAAATGCCCCGAAAGTCAAAAATCGGGAAAGCTTATTTAGAAAAGTCAACGCCACAATTTTCCCTGATATGTATTGCGATTTCGAAAAGCGCGATCAACGGCATTTCGAGCTGAATGTTTGATCGCAGTCCATTGAGGGGCCAGAAGATATTCTTCTGAAGCTTCCCCGGAAATGCGTTCGATAACGGTTTCCGGATTTTGATATTCGAGAAAATCGACGACCATTTCGGCATATTCCTGACAAGTTGGAAGCGAAATCTTGTTTTCCGTCCAAAGTTCAGCCAGTTTTGTGTTACGAACAACATAAAGATTATGAAGTTTAATGGAATGAAGTTTCCATTGAGCAACAAGCTGAGCGGTTCGAATCAAATCGTCGCGAGTTTCGCCTGGAATTCCGAGAATCAAATGGGTTCCCAAACACAAATTTCTTTTTTGAGCTCGTTCAATCGCATCGGCAAAAGTTTCATAATTATGGCCGCGATTCAAAAAACGAAGCGACTCATTTTTCGCCGATTGCAATCCGATTTCGAGAAAAATCCGAGTTTCTTTCGATAAATCAGCAAGCAGATCAAGAACGTCATCAGGCAAAGCGTCCGGACGAGTTCCAATAGCCAGACCAACGATTTCCGAACGACGCATTGCCCGACGAAAAATCGATTCCAATCTTTCAACCGGGGCATAAGTATTCGTCGAAGGTTGAAAATAGGCAAGAAACTTTCGGACAGAATGACGTCGTTGCAGTTGAGTTATTCCGTCGTCCATTTGAGCTTCAAGATTTTCGAGTCCAAAACGTCGACCGGGACTGAAACTTTTGGCGTCGCAGAAAAGACAACCCTCTCGACCAACCGTTCCGTCAATATTGGGACACGAAAAATGGGCGTCAAGGCTAATTTTCCAGACCGGTTCCCCAAACTCATGACGCATATACATCGCCAATGGATAATAACGATGACCTGCTTGACGCCAATCGACATCTTTGCTCATTGATTCTATTTCCCATTATTATTTGCTCTTTGATTCAATTTTCCATTAATAGGATTCCTGAATGAATTGATAAATGGGATCTGGCGCCCCTTCGCTGACATTTCCTGTAAACATTTCCTTAACATAAAGCGTTTCTGTTTTGGGCGACTCTGGAAGTCGAAAACAATCGCCTTTTTGAAGAATCACACGAAGATCAAGCATACCGCCAAATGGTTCTGTTCCAGCAACTTGAGCTGGAAACCAATATCCGTCGTTTTTTTCATCAACAAGATAAAATTCCGCATAACAATGACCTGGAACATGAACAAGTCGGGCTGGAATGTTAAGAGATCGACACATCGCAATGAAAAGCGCGCACATATCTTCGCAATCGCCTTCTTTGGTTCGATATGCCGCAACAGCTCCGCGAATCTCTTTTTCGACCATTTCTTCTTTATAAGCAATGTTTTCGCGAACAAATTGAAAGATCGCCTCAACTTTTTTCCAATCGGAATCAATCTTGGCGGTTGTCTTTTTGGCAAGATCGCGAATAACTTTATTATCGGTTTCAATATAAGGACTGTTACGCAAATACTGACGAAGATTTCGAGTTATTTTCTTTGAAATGGAATAGCAATCCGTTTCAACGGGAGGAAGCTGTTGATAACGAGTAACTTCAAAAAGAACAGTCGATTCAACTCTTTGTCCGGGACGCAACGTTTTCATCGAAAAGACCATTTCTTTTGCGCCGCCTTCTCGCAATTCCCGATATTTAACTTTGGCTGAATTGGCAAATTCTTCTTCAAGAATACGGACTTTTTGTTCTGGAAAATCCATTGGAACCGGGGCTGTTCCTAGCAGATTTGAACAAGTCCCTCCCGGTCGGGCTTCGAAAATCATTCCGGCTTTATATTTTATGACTTTTGCCGTTCCCAAAACAGAACCCCGCTTGGTTTGCTCTTCAGACTCTTCGGTTTCGCCGCTGATATCGCCAAAAGTAATTTGAGCGAAAACAAATTGTTGATTTGTCGATAATATAATTAAAAAGCAAAAAATCGGCAAGATTGCTTGGCCGAAAAGGAAACATTTTTTCGTCATTAGAAACCTCTTTGAGTTGACAACGGACAACAAATAATAGACAATGAAAAGAGAAAGCTCAACCTTTAAGATTCTGTCGTTCAGAAATCATATTCGGAAATCATATTGAGATTCCCCTGTTCCCGTTGCGGGATTATCCTTTTTCATTAATCCAATCCAATTCGATTCGGAAAAAACTGTCAGGAAGTTCTAAAAACCAGCGGGGAACGCAGACGTCTCGTCCGCAGGAACAGATTTTCGTGACGTTTTCCGAATTCAGTTTTTTGTAAAAAACAGCTTTTTAGAACTTCCTTGCCGTTTGTTTATCAATTCGTCAAGAACAGTTTAGAAAAAGGCGAAACGTCCCGCCTATGGTCTCAATACAATCTTTGATTAACAAACCCAAAAATCAAATCATTCAGAATCAACCCTGAACTATTTTATATTATAGTCAAAAAAAGATCAAGGAGAATCAATGCCAACACAAAAAAAGAGCATTAATAAAAATGAGATTTCGTTCGACGGAAAAAAACCGATTATTCTTCTGATTCACGGATTTCCCTTTGACCATAAAATGTACGAATCGGTCTCTTCAAAGATTGCTTCCGTTTGCGACGTTATTGCGCCTGATCTTGTTGGTTTTGGCAACCAGGAAAACTCAAAAGATCAAACAACCATTCGAACAATGACCGATTTTGCGGATCAAATCGAGATGATTCTGCAATATTTGGGCGTTCAACGTCCCATTTTTCTTTGCGGGCTCTCGATGGGCGGCTATATTTCCATGGAATTCGTTCGTCATTATTCTTCCCGTTTGGCCGGATTGATTCTTTGCGATACCAAAACAATCCCGGACAGCGCCGAAGCGGCTTCCAATCGATTGAAACTGGCCGATTCGATTTCCTCGGAAAAACTCCCCGCTATTGCAGATCAGATGATTTCAAATCTTTTATGCGAGGAAACGTTTGCAAAATCCCCCCAAGTTGTCGATTTCTTACGCAAAATGATCCTTCGACAACCAATCAACGGAATCGCTGCGGCCTCTCGCGGAATGGCAAAAAGGGTCGATACAACCGATCTTTTGCGAACGATTACGGTTCCTGTCCTCTTAATATGCGGCGATCAGGACGCCCTTTCGCCTCCAGAATCAATGATCGCTTTAAAAGAGTCCATTGCCACTCAGAATCCGTCAACATCGATTGAATTCGTTTCCATTCCAAACTGCGGACATCTTCCGCCGCTGGAACAACCCGATCTTTTTGCGCAAACAATCATCGATTTCGTCAAAAAAACGACTTTGGCGAGTTGAAAATAACCCCCCAAAAGTTGTCCGTCTTTATGGAACCCCAAAAGTTTTTGTAACATTTTAGCGAAATGAACAAAACAATCTGAAAAATAAAGTTTTTTTGATTATTGAAAAAGTTTCAGATTCATTTACAGAGTCTGTTATCTTGATTCTGACTTAAGTTCATTTCGCTAAAATGAAACGATCTTGGATTCCGCAACAGAAATCAATTCAATAATTTCGGCAGGCGATTCCAGTTCTCTTAATTGATCGAGAAAAGCGACTTGTCCAAGAATTCTTCCTAATCGAGCCAGAATTCTTAAATGAATTTTGTCGTTTGTGCAGCAAATCATAAAAAAGATGTCAGTCAGATTATTGAAACCTCCGCCAAACGGGATTCCTCGCGGCGCAATCCCCAGGACGAGAAAAGTTTCCGCAATAATATCGGGCAGCGGACGTCTCGGATGCAATAAAGCAACGCCGTTTTCCATTGCGGTTGACATCATTTCTTCTCGTTTCCGAATCGCAGCGGCCATATCTTCAGGAACCCAAAGTTTTCCTATATCGGCGGCAAAAGCTGTAATTTTACGAATGACGGAATCCGTTGTTTTTGCGGAAAACGGGATAATAATGGAATCTTCCGAAAGATAATCCAAAATCGAAAAGTTTTCCCGATCTTCTTGCGAAACATTTTGATTAACAACCTTTTCAACGGAAACAACCGATTTCTCGTTTTCGGGATGATTCAGCATTTTTTCCAGCAACAGAATGACGTCAGCTGCGGCGAAAACCCATTTCCCCTGGACTTTTCGGCCTTGAATGATTCCTTGTTCCGCATATTTTTGAACCTGTTTCTCAGATTCCTTTAAATAAAGAGCCAATTCGGAAAGCGTATATGTTGATTGAAGCATTGTGAACCTTTAATCTTGTTTAGCCATTCGAACGATTTCGTCAACGGAAGTCAGTCCGGCGAGAACTTTTTTCCAGCCGTTATCGCGAAGCGTTTCCATTCCAGAAGCTCGCGCCGCTTTTTTGACTTCGTTGGAAGGAGACTTGTTTCCCGCCAAAGAACGAATTTCATCGTTGGGAATCAACAATTCGTAAAGAGCGGCCCGCCCCGCATAACCGGTTTGACGACATTCGCGACAACCGACCGGACGAAAAATTTGACCTTTTTCCTCCAAAAGCTGATTCAAAGGAAAATCGTCTGGGACGTCCTTTATATCGGGAATATAAGGCTCTTTACAATGTTTGCAAAGTCGGCGAATGAGTCGTTGGGCCATTATTCCCTCGACGGTTGTACTGACCAGAAACGGCTCGACGCCCATATCGATCATTCGCGTATAAGCGCCAGCGGCGTCGTTTGTATGGAGCGTACTGAAGACGAGATGGCCGGTTAAAGAAGCTTGAATCGCATTTTCGGCTGTCTCAAAGTCTCGAATTTCGCCGACGAGAACGACGTCAGGGTCATGCCGCAAAATGGCACGCAAACTTGCCGCAAAAGTCAATCCGACCTTTGTATGAACCTGAATTTGATTGATTCCGTCCAACTGATATTCGATCGGGTCTTCCGTTGTTATGATTTTTGTATCGTCGCTCTTGATCTCATTTAAAGCGCTGTATAACGTCGTTGTTTTGCCGCTTCCGGTTGGGCCGGTTACGAGAAGAATTCCGTGAGGAAGTTTGATCAATTTGCCAAATTGTTCATAAATATCCTGATCCATTCCGATCCCTCGAAGCGTAAAATTCATTCGATCCTTATCGAGAATACGCATAACGATTCCTTCGCCATGAAGCATCGGAATAATGGAAAGACGAATATCGACTTCCCGATCAGAAACCTTAATTTTGATTCGGCCGTCTTGCGGAATTCGTTTTTCTGCGATATTGAGTCGAGCCATAATTTTTAAACGGCTGACAATAGCGGATTGAAATCGATTGATTTCGGGCGGCATCGGTTGCGTTTGAAGAACGCCATCAATTCGATATCGAACTTTCATTCCCGCTTCTTGCGCTTCGATATGAATATCGCTTGTTCCGGATTCAATCGCTTCGGTCAAAATATCGTTGACGAGTCGAACAACGGACGCTTCTTGCGCCATTGCCGCATCGCCGCTCTGATCCCAATCGATATCTTCCAGAACTTCAACGCCGCCTTCTTCTTCATTCTGAGCGAGAAGCCCTTCAATCGTTTCAGCTCCAACGCCGAGATTGGCTTTAATGAGTTTTGCAAGTTCGCCCGGACTGGCAATGACCGGAACAGCCGGTTTATTAATCGCAGCGGCAATGGCGTCAATGGAATCCAAATGAAAAGGATTACAGGTCGCAATCAGAAGCGTCCCGTCCTTTTGATATCCGACGGGAAAAACGCCGAATCGATGAATCATTTTAATCGGAAATTTATCAAGAATATTGGCTGGGACTTCGGTTTTACTCAAATCGATAACCGGAATATTCAGCGTTGCCGCTAAAAGCGCGAGACCTTCATCTTCATTTTTGACCCCCAACTGATTTAAAACAGTCTGCAATCGACCGTCATTTTCCAAAGACTGACGCGCGATTTGAAGTTGAATAGGATTCATTAATTGGGGGAAATTTCGTTTTTCGGCAAAAACAATCATTAAAGTCTCAAAAAAAGTTTAAATTGTTTCTTGTAAAGTTGAGTTGTTTCATTTATATTATAATAAAGAATTTTATTCCGTTCAAGCGAAGCGGCATTTTTTTGTTAATGTCTCTTCCTTGCTTTAAAAAAACTTCATAAAAGGAACTCTAATGAAAAAAATGATTTTAATGGCAACGGTTGCCTTTCTCTCATTGACCGCTTTCTGGACAGTTCAAGCCCAACCCAGCCAAACAATAATGACGGAACCATTTGTTTCGCCTCAAGACCAGGAAAAACCGCTTTTCGGAAACAATCTTGAAGAAGCGGATTTTCCTGAAGGAGCTTGGTCAATCAACGAAGACGGCGAAATGACCGCAACAGAAGATCAGGTCATTTGGACGAAAGAAAAATACGCGTCCTTTGTTTGTTCTTTCGATTTCAAACTTTCGCCGCATACAAACGGCGGCTTTCTGATTCAATGTTCCGACAAGGAAAACTGGATTCCCAATACAATCGAAATTCAACTCTTGGACGATTATGGTCAGGAACCGAATTATCATTCCTGCGGTTCAATTTACGGATTTCAGGCTCCCAGCGAAAATGCAACGAAACAGCCCGGCGAATGGAATTCAATGACAGTTATCTGTATGGGAAGAGAAATTCAAATCATCTTGAACGGCAAAATGATTAATCGCATTGATACAGCGGAATGGACCGACAACGCCAAGAGTCCTTCCGGAACCGATATTGAAGAAAAATTTCATGGACATTCGCTTGCCAGCGCCGAACCATATGGTTATATTGGTTTTCAAGGGCTTCACGGAAACGCTCCGATGATCATTCGCAACGCTAAAATCATTCCGTTCCCCTTAGAACTCAAATTAGACAAATTTGACTCTCTTTTCGGCCCGAATCTTGAAAATGCCGAGTTTAATCCGGAAATATGGTCGATTGACGCTGACGGCGTTCTTCATGCGACAAAAGATGACGTTATTTGGAGCAAAGAAAAATATGAAGATTTCATTCTCGACCTTGAATTCATGAATACAAAGGGTTCCAATAGCGGAATTGTGATTCAATGCACAGATAAGGCGAATTGGATTCCCAACTCCTTTGAAGTCCAAGTTTTTGACAGTTTTGGACGCAAAGTTGATATGTCGGATTGCGGCGCCATTTATGGACGTTGCGCTCCGTTGTTCAATGTCTGCAAAGCCCCCGGCGAATGGAATCGAATGACCGTTTTTTGCTTCAAAAATAGAATTGGCGTTTGTTTAAACGGAGAATTAACGACAATGATGGACAAGAGTTTATGGAAAGAAGCTGCAACAAACCCAGACGGTTCTGAAGTTTTTTCCTGGCTCGTCAATAAAGCCCCTTGCGAAACCGAAAACGCTGGTTTTCTCGGACTTCAAGGCTTGCATGGAAATGAACCCGTCGTTTATCGAAACGTCAAAATCTGGCAAGTCCCCAAAGAAACAGAAGCAGCGCCAAAATAAGGATTATAACGAAATAGGAATCGAACGCCGACTCAAAAAAACGGATTTGATAAATCGAAGATTTTGTCAACGCTTGATTTATCGGCTTGGAAAAGAAATGCAAGCCCGTTTTTTCTGAGTCTGTTTTTCTCAATCCCGGAACGGCCAATCGCCCCCCAGCCCTTCTGGAACGTCAGCTTCAACAGAATTTGTAACGGTAACGGTATTTGCAACAGAAACGGCAACATTGCCTTCATTTGCCGCGAAGCAATCCGGAAGATCGGTTGCTTTGCGTTTTTTGGGCTTTGACGGGCAACTCTTTTTTCAATATTGGAACATTTTGACAAAGTTAATTGTTATTTCGGATCGGTTCCTCTTAAAAGTCAATTGCCCTTAAGAGATATTTTTTCCAATGGTTAGAATGTTTTGCCCGTCAATATATTGATAGTCGACAAAATCCATTGTCTTTCGGACGATAAAGATTCCCAACCCTCCGATGTCCCGTTCGGAAGCTGAAAGAGTTATGTCGGGCTCAATATTTTCTAAAGGATTAAAACGCGGTCCTGAATCACAAAAATGAATTCGAATCTGGCGATATTTATTGTCAACGTCGGATGAAATAACGTCAAATGAAATTATAACGTCTCCTTCTTGTCCGCGATACGCATAATGAATAATGTTGACATAAATCTCTTCGACAGCAACGAATAACTGATTTCGCGATTTTGAATCCAATTGGGCAACATCCGGAATATTTTCAATAAACCCCATAATTTGCGGAAGCTTTTCCAGCGTTGCCTTGACTCGCAACGGGCAATTTGGGGACGCAGGCTCTTGATTTTGAACCGCCCAAAGCGTTATGTCGTCCGACGGTTCTGCTTCCGCAGCAAAATTTGTGGCTGTATTCCGCATTCTTTCGGACAAGTCGCCCGAATCGTTGCCGGATTGACATTGGATCGCCTTTATTTTCGGTTGAGATTCGCCAAACAGTTCATTATTCATGCCTGGAGCCTCCGTTACATTGTCTGCGTAAACGATTGATAAATCTCGTCTTCAAACGGAACTTCCGAAAGAGAAAATGTGTTTTGGAAAAATCGTCAAAAGCAAACCGTTTTTCTGACGAAACCATTCCGTTTTTCAATAAAACTCTTTAATAATAAGGGGATATAACCCGAGTCACAAAACTTGCCGGCCCCCTTCGAATATCAAGAACGCTCATTAAAAAGTTGTAATATTTTTTTGAAATGAACAAAAAATAACAATCTTGCTCAACCCCTTTTTTCTCTGCTCTGAATCGCCTTTGCAAGATAAAAAACGTTGACTCATTGAGTCCTTAGGGTTAACGAAAAACGACGGGACTGTTGAATTTGTTCTTGATCAAAATAAGGAAATTCATTTCGCAAAAATCTTACAAAAATGTTACGAAAAATCTCATTTATTGCGTCCTTAACGATTTATCGGCAACCGATTTGGAATAAGAAAAACGCCGGTTAATCAAGAAACAATAATGGCAACGGATCAACGTCAGCAACCGACTCATCGTTTCCAGTTCACGAAGCTTGAAAACAGAAAGGCTTTATGGTCGGAAGTCAGAACCCCCGAGAAAAATCGGGCATAAGATGTTTGATCGCTCCCGAAATCGAAAGTTTATTCGATAACAAAAATGTTTGAAAACCCTGTCATATCGAATACTTCCCGAATTTCTCCCCGAACATGAAACAATTTGATAACTCCCGTTTCTGGAATCGATTTTTTGATAGCTAAAAGAGTTCGAAGTCCCGCGCTGGAAATATATTCCAATCCAGACAAATCCATTTCAATGTTTTCGACATCATCAAGAAGCGGTCTGATATCCATTTCTGCAACAGGGGAAGTCGTTGTATCAAGACGACCGGAAAGCGATATCTTTAATAGTCCATTTTCTTTGGAATGATTGATTTGAATATTCATTTTGAATTCCTTGAGATTACGAATTGCAAATGGAGACCAAAAGTCGCATTCGACCAAACGAAAGAAATGATTTCTGCAGCTAATAAACGAAACCTGAAATAATTCGAGGTCCAAAATATTTTGTCTCTTTAATCGAAATTTTTATTCTGAAGCCGAAAAGAGCGACCATTTTCGATCATTTTTAATCCGCCTGTTCGTTTGCGAATCAAGAATCTCCGATTTTCGACTTGTTTGATTATATCATTAAAAGATATTAAATGGAATAAGTTTTAAATTTTTTCGAGAGAAAAATCAGATTTTCTCTTTAGGTTCTGTTTGAGCTCTCTTGATTGAGTCTGATTTTTTGTTTACAATATATAAGGTTTATTGTTTTTCTGATCATTTCCAAGCAAGGACAATAACAAAAAACAACTCCCCATTTAAATGAAAAAGACAACGGCATTCATTCAAGCCGTTTGCTCTTTTTTTCTTTTTGGTCGATTTCCTTTTTTTCTTTTTTCTTGACAGACAAAGTTTTATAAAAGATTGCCGAAGCAATCAATCGTTTTGCAATAATCAACAGGGTCATTCCTTTTAAGGAGAAGAAATGTTTCAAATAAAGAAAAGAATCGCTTTTATGGTTATTTTTGGATTATTTTCGACTTGTTGTTTTTCGCAGGAAAATCAACAGCAATCATCCGATCAGGAATGCGAAGGGGGCGTTTGTCTCGTTAATGAACCGCCCGTTTCGATCGACGCCCAAGGCGGTCCGATTCATTCTGCCGCGACCGGCGATCTTATCGAAGAAAGACGGATCGTTGATTTAACTCAAGAACCCTGGCTTGTCGAAAGCGCCAATCTTCCCTTGAATCATCCGGCGCTGAAACGAGAACGAATGCTTTGGGCCAATTCGGTTTTATGGAGTTCAATCGGAGATATTATGGCAGAAATTCCCGTTGAGCAATGGATAACTCCGCTTCCAGAAGATTTGGCTGGCAAATATGTTCTCATCGAATTTTGGGCAACTTGGTGTCCCGCCTGCCGTCGTTCGATTCCCTATTTAAACTTTATTCAAGAGAAATACAGAGATCAACTGGTTGTTGTTTCGATCTGTGAAACGGATGAAGAAGCGATTCGAAATATGCCGGGAAGTAAAATCGATGAAACCAGATATTCATTGGCGATTGATACAGGCCGACGATTGGCAAATAAGCTCGGCGTTTATGGAATTCCTCACGCAATCCTTCTTGAGCCGATGATCGGCGGCGTTGTTTGGGAAGGAATGCCAACGTTGCCGAATTATGAGTTGGATGCCGAAACAATCGAAAAATATTTGACAATCGGCCAGAAGTTAAAAGAAGCAGATCGCCTTCCGAAAGAAGCTCAAGTCAAATTTATTCTCAAAGAAGCAACGGATGAAGAACGGGCAACTCGTCGAAAACATCCTTCGGAAATCAAGGATGAACCCGGAATTCCCTCGCTCTAACCGTTTCGATAAAAACATTTTGTGTTATAACGCAAACTGTAAATGACAATTCGATCTCTCTCCCGCAAAGGATTAAGGCTTAATGAGTTTTGTCGAACGGCAAAGAAAACCCGTTCATTACAGTTTGAGTCCTTTAAAACGAGAGCTCGCAACAAAATCGTCTCAAAGCATTTAATATCAACATTTAAAGGCCGATCGGTTCGGCTTCTTTTTTTTCTTGAGATTTCTTCTTTCCATAAGGCATTTTTTGGCGTTCAAGTCGAGCTTTGGCTTGCTCTAAACGCTTGATATAAAGTTTGTGCCCAGGACTGCATTCCAAGCTTTTTTCATACATTTCGACGCATTGCGAAAGTTTATCCTGTTCATTGAGCATTCGGGCATATTCATAATAAAATCGACCTTGTTGCGAATCCATTTGAATCGCTTTTTCGAAATGATTGGCCGAATCGTCATATTTTTTCCGTCTTGCATCCAAAATGCCGCAACAAAAATAATATTCGGCATTGCGATCATTTTCAGGAATCGCGGTTAAGACTTTCTCCATTTTGTGAAGAATTGCGTCGATAATAATCGCTTGTTTTTTCTGAATCAATAATGAAAAGGATATTTCAGGCGTTGTTTTGCTCTCCGAAACAGAATCAAACATTTTGGCAGTTGATTTGGATAAAAGTTGTTGAATATTCGCCGTTTTTGATACTTGCTCGACAAGCATAATATTTAAACATTTATTAAGAAGGTCAAAAGAATCGGGAAAAATCCGATCAACAATCGAGTCAACATTGCGCGGTTTGATTCGCGCCCCCAAATGGTTTAAAATGGGAATCATATAAAAGGAAGAAAGAGTCAACGATTTTTGCCAGGTTTGAAACGCTTGCGGCTCATCGCCCAAAATAAAGAAGAGAAGCCCGTTTTGATAATAAACGCGCGGTTCATATTGAGAAATTCCTTCGGCTCGTTTGGCGCAAAGTTCGACTTGTTTTTTAAGTTGTTCAAAAGGAACGTTTTGGATTAAAGGCAAAAGATATCCCAATTGATAATGAACTTCAGGCTGAATCGGACAAATTCGACGCGCTAAAAGAAAATGGCGAATCGCCTGATTGATATTGCCTTGATCTCGAAATATCTGTTGTATTTCATCCGCGCTGATTTCCTGTTTCGTTTGCTTTAATTGGAAAATAATCCGCAAAGGCAAGATAATATCAGATTGCAACCAAGCATTTTCCAATGAACTCTGCGGATTATTCTTTAAATATTCCTCGCGCTGGAGAATATGATTCTTAATCAAATATAACTTTGCCAATAAAAGATGAGCGTCAGAAGAATCGAACGATTTTTGGGTCGCAAGCTCCATTTTCTCAATCAACGAATCAACAAACGAAAGAGACGTTTCCGAATTGTTTGGCAAAGGCGAACTTTTCATAACTTTCTCCAATTCGTAAGATTTTGTTATTTCCTGAAGTCCCCAAAGACTCCCGGAAATTCCTCCAATCAGAAAAAGAAAAATCATAAGAAAATGAAACCAACAAAAAGATCGCGTTTGATTGAATAATTTCAAATTATCGTTATTGCGTCTTGATTGGTTCACAAAAGAACCGCAAAGAACAGCCATCAAAAGAGCGTTGGCCATTAAATACATACCGAAATCGGCAAATCCGGCGATCATTTGTCCTAATAAAACAACGATCATTCCCAATCCGAAAGCGAATGTCATATCGCTTCGCTTCTTTCGCAGACAAAAGATACAAATAACGATAATGGTCACAAATTCCAAAATCATCAATACAGTTCCAATAATGCCCGCTTCAACAAGCGTTTCAATAAGTTGGTTTTCGGCATGACGAAAGATTTTATTGACAGCCAGCGCTTTATCATGATTACGGTTGGCAACGGCAAAGGTTCCGAGTCCGCTGCCGCGCCAATCATATTCATCGATTGTTTTAAAAGCATTGGACCATGTTGTCAGCCGAACGTCTTGAAAAATCGCATTTTCTTCAGTTTCTAATGAGGTTAACGATTCCAATCGTTGACTTACGGATTCGTTTCGTCCCAACCAAAAGAGGGTTAATACTCCAATGAGAACAACGCCCAAAAAGAGCAATATATATTGGCGAAAATTCCGGAACTGCAGAAGAATCGTTGTTCCAATCAAAAAGGAAAAAATTAAAGCAAGCGTCGCGCCTCGAGACATCAACATTAGAATTCCAGCAAAAATGACTCCTAAAGCAACAATTCCCAGGAAAACTTTTCGATTGATGAGATCAAGAGTTTGATAAAATCGATCCCGAATTCGATAATATAATGACCGTTGATAAATGGAGCTGACCGGTTGATCGTTTTCTTTTTCGAGGACGCGTCGCATTGCCAGAAGTTGTTCGACCCAAAGGCCAAAAACAACGCCAAAACAAATACAAAGATAACCCGATAAATTGTTTCGGTTTACGTAAGGGCCAAATTGACAGCCTGCCCACACTTTTTTATAAATTCCAATCGGTCGAAGATACATTGTTATGCTGAAAAAGGTCAGGAAAAAAGCATTGATCGCAATTCCCAGCCAAAGCCAGCGACGCGAGGACGGCGTATTAAAAAGGATTCCTCCGGAAATAAAAGCGGCAACAACCATAAAAAGCAAAGCAAGCTGTCGTCTGGTTTTGTTCGGATGAATACTAAAACAGGCCGGCCATTCGGAAATATTTTCCTGATCGGCCTTTGTTAAAAAAACAGAATCCCAGGTTTGAATGATTTCATGATTATTGATTTTTGATTCAGAAACATTGTCGGACTCAGTCGTTTCGCCAACAACTTGATCATTTGATTTCAAGCCCTCCAAATCGTTAAGAATCAGATTATTTCTGAGCTCATAAGATCGCGGCGCAAGTTGTTGAAGCGTTTCCTGAGAAAAAGGGATCAGTTGGAAAATTCCTAAAAGAAGTCCTAAAATGAGCAGAATTGTTGTCAATCCGAATTTGCCAAAAGAATGCTTTTGACGATCAAGATAAGAAGAAGTCACAAACATAATCAGAGCAGAAGTAATGCTGATTAATATTCCGTAATACAGAATCAGTTGACTGAATAAAGTTGCGCCGCCATAAAGCCAGGGAGCAAGAAGAATCGTTCCGATCATTGAATAACGACCAATAATCGTCGACCAATAATTGATATTGGGAAACGGCGAGCGAAATGATTGAAGCGAAAGATTTTCAAGATTACTGGAGTCTTCAAAGAGTTCCTGAGCTTTTTTTTGTCGCTTCTCTCGGATTAATTCTTTTAGTCGGCTCTTCCGATGATGCCGATGAGATCGTTCTGCTTTGTCTTCTGTATCATCAAGACGGTTTGAATCAAAATCGGCGTCAAAATCGCTTCGACTTCTTTTGCGACGGAGACTCCGGCGACTTGAATCGGAATCGGCATTAAAATCGGCGTCAAAATCGCCATTAAAATCGCTTCGACTTCTTTTGCGACGGAGACTCCGACGGCTTGAATCGGAATCGTTATTCTCTTGAGCTCCATCAAAACGATTCAAAGGCAAAACGGGAACTTCTTTCTGTTGAGAAACAAGCTCTTCTTCATTATGAACCAGTTGATCTTGCTTGTTCTGCTCTTTTTTTTTATTCAATTGATCCGAATTATATTGATCTGAACTTTGCATTTGAATCTTCCGAGTTCGATTATTGTCCGAACGAAAACGTTTGGAACTCAATTGATGTTTCTTTCCTTCAAAACAGCTGTCAAACGTTAGTTTGACAATCAATTCCGCTTTCGCTTGTCATTAAGCAATAAAATCAAATCTTCAAACGATAACGAATTGATAATATTCGCTTTTGTCAATCCAGACCGACGGGCCAGATTAACGCCAAGTCGCATATAATCCATTTGATCAACAGCATGAGAATCGGTTGAAATGACCAATTTAACGCCTTTTTTTGCTGCTTTTAATGCATTATCCGCATTGAGATCAAGTCGTTTGGGTTGGGAATTAATTTCCAAAAATTTTCCATATCGTTGAGCTTCTTCGCATAAAAAATCAAGATCAACATTAATCGCTTTGCCGGTTCCGAGAACGCGATCGGTTGGATGGCCGATAACATTGACATAAGGATTCTGTAAAGCGGATAAATAACGACTATGAATTCGATCTTGAGATTGTTCCAGTCCGAAATGAATACTCGCAATGATCCAATCGGCTTTGGCAAGCAGATCGTCATCCAAATCAAGGCGTCCGTCCTCAAGAATATCGACTTCAAGCCCCTTGAGAACTTTGAGAGGACAATGAGAATTCAACAACTTTTCATTGACTCGATCAATTTCGTCCCAATAACGTTCGATCATTGACGATCCCATTCCGTTGGCAACGACAACATTTTTGGAATGATCCGTCAGCGCAATATAACGATAGCCCAGACTCAGACTTTTTTTAACCATTTCATCAAGCGAACCTGTTCCGTCAGTAAAAGTTGTATGCAAATGCAAATCGCCCCGGATATCGTCCAAAGAAATCAAATCGGGCGAACCTTTTTCAATCCATTCCGTTGCCAGATGATTATGGCGAATTTCTGGAGAAATAAAGGGCAAATCAAGAAACTGATATATTTTCTCCTCTGATCGAGAAGTTAAACATTTTTCTCCGTCAAATAATCCGAACTCATTCAATTGACGATTTTTCTTTTTTGCAAGAGACGTCAAACTTTTCCAATGATCTTTCGAAGACGAAAAATAAAGGAGTCCGGCTCCAAAACGATTGACAGGAACGGCATAAAACAAAACGGTTAAATCCGGACATTCCTGACTTCCGATGGGCAGAGAAAATTTTTGTCCATTTAATATCAAAGTCAACGAATTTCCTGTTCGCTTGATAATTCTTTTGACAAAAGACATTTTCTCGAGTTTATCAAAAAGAAGAAACGGATTTCGCGTTTCAATCAGAAATTCGAGTTTTCCGATAAAATCAACAAATTGACAAAATGAACCAACCGACCTGATATTCTGAATCAAACGTTGCGGAAAATGTTCCGGGCCATTTTCATAAGGAAAAGGCGATTGATTCATTTTGGGGCGTTCCAAAACTCCGTTTGGAGGAAAAAATCGTTCATCAACGTTTTGTCGAGAATTCAAACAGGAAGGTTTGTTCCCAAATTGATTCGGCAAAGCGCCTTGATTTGGATGATCGGGAAAGGGGCGTTGTTTGAAGTTCGGATTGTCTTGAGGAAATGAAGAATGGGGCGTCCGACCCAAAAAAGAATTCGATTCATTCATAAAATACGGATTTTTATTGCCATTTCGATCATTATCAGGAAAATGGGCATTATTATAAATATCCGTTCTGCCCTGATTTGGTCTGTTTTGAAAAAAGGAAACAACTTTTGATAATATGCCCTTTTTCTCCTTAACTCTTGAAAACGCAGGATCAGGACGATTGTCCCAAGATTGGAAAGGAACGGAACGTTTCTCTTTTCGGGAAGGCTGCTGATCCAATTTTGTTACAGTTTCGATAATCAAATCAACAATCGATTCTGCGTTAATCCAAAATATTTTTGATCCCGAATCAGTTTTTCGTTCGATCTCCGCTAAAATTCTTTCTTCTTCAGTCGCAGTAAAACCCGGAACAGCGCGAACAAGATTCTGTTGACAAGCAATTTTCAGACCGTCAATCGAATCAATTTTCAAGGAATCCTGCAATTTGGAAACCTTATCCGCTTTGATTTCATCCAACTCTAAAAGGATTTTAATTCGAGTTGGCAATTTCCTTCGTAAATCATTCAACAATTCAAATGATCCAGTCAATAACAGCGTCTTAATATCCTGACGACAATCGCGGTTCAAACTGCGAAAAATAGATCGAAATTCATCTTCAATGCGACGGCTTTCCGTTCGAAATCCTTCACAAAAGATTTCTAATGGAAAATCGAGCTCAGAAACAATCAAAGCCGCTTCTAAATAAGGTTGAAAAAATTCCGGCGGTTCTTTTTGAAATTGTAAATATTTGGCCGTTCGTTCGAGTAAATCAATTATTTCAAAATTTGTCATTAAAATCAAACCAAAAAATATTCTTCGTTACATTATTTGTTTTTGCTTCAAATAAAGATCGTCAATTCCCGGAAACATTGTTTTTATGCCCCTTCTTCGTCAATCCAAAAGTCAATGTCAAGCTTAAGAAAACGAGATTATAAATCAATCGAACTGAAGATAATATTGTTTCCTTATCAAGCCGGTTCGTCGCATTGTTTGACTTTGCGCAATCTTAATATTCCGTTGAACCAAAATATAGAAAGCCAAAAGGACGACAAGTTTCGCCCTTTAATAACAAGCGATAACAAACTTTGATAACAAATCTGTCATTGCCTGGCTTGCGTCCTCAACGATCTGAGATTATCAAACAAAGTCTTGAGCATAACATTTCCTTAATTAGAATCGGAAAAACAACGTTGTCTCTTTGCCGAATCAATAAAAAAAACGCGAAAAATCAGATTCGTCCTCTAATCTTCATCAATATAACCATATGAACCAGATCCCGACTCTTCATGCTCAATATGAGCCAGTTGAACCGTGTCAAGCGAGAAATCGGGATGAGATAAAGAAGCGGCCTGTTGCTCTGTCATATCTTTCGCCTTGGATGTTATCAATTCAATCGCCTGATCAAGCGCTTTATCAAACAGCTCGGTTGGATATTTATTGTCGCCAATCTTCCGATATTCGTCATTATCATCAGAAACATAACCTTCATAGTCCGCTTGTAAATATTTTTCATGCTCCTCTTCTTCGGTTGTTTTAATATTGTCCGAAGAAAGAAAGTCTTCTTTCGACAGCGGTTTTGTACTAATCGGTTGATTTTGGTCAAGCTTGGCAAACGGCGAAGTTTGTTGAAACTTTTTGCTTTCGGAATCCAAAACAATCTTTTTCTTATTCAGTTCGTCATCTTGTTCGGCATAATGTTTCAACTGGACTTTTGCCGCAGACGCTTTTTGGGAAACATTCGTTTCCAGCAGTTTACTCAAAACTTCTTGCAGTCTTCGAATCGTAATCGGCATAACGACAGCCAGACGCCATTTACATCGTTCCGCTTTGGCAGCCCATTTGATCTGACTTTCATCAAGGAGAAGAATGATTGGCAGATTTTTTGTAAAAGGGTCTTTTGCCATCAAATTAAACATTTCAACAGCTTTTATTCCCAAAGACTGGGCATTGAGCAAAACGCAATCAATTTGAGCAGAATGATCATCAAAACGTTCCAAAGCGCGAACGGTATCGGAAATAATAAGAACGCGATATCCCGCTTTTTTAAAAGATTCGCGGAAAATATTCTGCATTTCGGGATTCGCTTCGACGATCATAAGAGTCGATTTAACGGATTGCTGTTTTGCCGCATTAGCTAATCCGAGATCAGTATGAGCAACTTCCGTCGTTTTTCCTTCATTCAACTTTTTGACTGCAATTTCCAAGTCGGCAAGCATAGCGCCCGGCGATTGATAACGTCCTTCAGGATCAAAGGACATTGCTTTTCCAACAATAAAACTGAGAACATAAGGAACTTCGGGATATTTTTCCCGAATCGGACGAATGTTCAAAAATCTTCCCCGATCCATGCGTTGAGAACGACTGGTCTCTTTTGTTATGGGAAGCGGAGATTCGCCGGTCAGCATATGATAAAAAATGGTTCCAAGAAAATAAATATCGCTTCGTCGATCATTTCGCTGAACTCCCGTCGCTTTTTCCAGAGCCGCATAATCAATAGCCCGCTGATTTCGATTTTCGATCGATTTTTCTTCTTCCGTTGCGGCCAAACCAAAATCGACTAAAACGGATTTCCCGGAACTCGACAGAATGATATTCGTTAATTTTATATCGCGATGTTGATGGCCTCGTTTTAACGCGTAATCCATTGCATGACAAATATCGGTTATGATTCGAACCGCTATTTTCGGTTCAATTTTTTTCTGAATTCGCAAAATATCCCGTAATGTCTGCCCTTCAATAAAATCCATCGACATAAAATAGTCGTTGTTATCAGAAGATATGTCATATATTGTCGCGATATTGGGATGATGCAACTCCATTCCGAGTTCCGCTTCCCGGATAAAATGATCAATGACGTTTTGATCATCTCGATATCGAGCGCGAAGAACTTTAACCGCAGCGACTTTCTCTGTCTCGTTGTGAACTGCTCGATAAACTCGAGCAAAAGAGCCGGCTCCGACAAGATAAAGAACCTTATAATCTCCATAATAGAAACCGCTCGTTTCGCCGGCAACCAATCGTTCGACTTGATATTTCGTCAGAATGTTATAACGCATAAGAGCCTGTAAAAAAGCTTCGGTTTCAACATTTTGCGTTCCAAAAGTCGTCCAGATTTCCTGGAGTTGAGGCATATCCAGAATTTTATTGGATAATGCCATTTTAACAAGTTCGTCAACCGAGTAATCAGCCATAGGATAGTCCTTCGATTTGATAAACGAAAATGGGAAAATAACGTTTATTCAAAGTTCCAAAACATCTTTTTCAAGGATTCTCAATTTTTTTGATCCTATCCTTCGATTATATGCAATAAAATAATGTTGATGAAGATATCTCAAAATGTCAGAACGATGAATTTTGCAATTCTAATAAATTTATTATAAATATGAAAACAATAACGTTTTGATTATAAATGATAAAGCAGAATTCGTCAATTGTTCAAAACAAAGCCCCTGACGCGACAATAATTCAAGACGGCAATGTTTCTGACAAGTTCCTTTATAAGTTATCGTTTGTTATATTAATTCATTATACTCGTTTTTTAACCGCATGTCATCTAAAAAATTTGGCAAAAAAACGACTCTTCTCCTCAATATGACTTTTTCGGCTGTTTTTCTGTGTTATAATGAATATATTCATTTTGAATAGACTTTTCGAAAAAATCGGTTGCTCAACCTTTTTCATATGAAAATACTTAAAAACGAATTTGGAAAAGTCAGGTTTTTCCCAATTTCATCAATCATTCCTTTTTTCGCTCGAAAAGTTGCTGGAAGAAATTGTCGAAAAAAACAATTTTTCGTTTTCAATCATTAAAACATTTTTCGTAATATTGATGCGATAATTGATTTTCCTGCTTGTAAAAATCCCCTGATCAATGACCCGTTAAGGACAGGACGGTTTCGAAAGGTCGAAGTCTGTTGCCCATTTCAAATTTGATATGTAAACGACTGAATAGTATTCTTTAAAGACCATTATAATCAATGCGAGGCTTTCAAGTGAACTTTGTCAAAACAACATTATCCTTTTATTTGAGCATTCTCTTTTTCTCCTGTATCGTCGGTCTAAACGGTTGTTCTCAACCTCAATTTGTCAATGATAACGATTTGGGAAAAACGGTCGATCAAGTTCCAGAGTTGGACAATTGTCCTCTTATTTACGAATTGCCGAAAGAAATTGACGATGAAGATTGCATTATCAAACGACGCATTCTAAACCATTTGGAAAACGAAAGAAAACATTCGGAAACCAAATAACGGGTTCAAGCCTGTTGAAAAGGCCTTATCGTTCGTTTCGCAATTTTTGTAATGATCGGCGAGACAGAAGGCGAATTGTCGCCAAAACCGATTGGGCCTCAATTGCCTATCCTGAAGTCGAGATAACAAGTAAAGCTTTGAGGATGCTCTAAAAACCCATTCGCAGCGCGGACATCTCGCCCATAAAAAACTCGTTTTAACGACTTTATCCGAAATGCCTTTGTTGAAAAATCAGGGGGGTTAGAACTTCCTTTTGATGATTCGGCATTCCGGCAATAGTTTTTGGTTTCAACATACAAAACGCGCAAAAAAAATTGTTTTCCAAAACAGAAATATTATTCTTGAATTAATATCTTTCTGTTTTCTTGTCATTCCAGAGAAAAGTAAACGATTATTTCGATTTTGCATTGCGTTCTCGGATAATCGTTTCTTGAATGGAGCTTGGAACTTTTTTGTATTTAAGAAACTCCATTGAAAAAGTTCCTTGTCCTTGAGTCATACTCCGAAGCGTTGTTGAATACCCAAATGTTTCCGCAAGCGGAATCTCTCCTTCGATTCGACAGGCAGAGCCCATTGTTTCTGTAATATTAACGATTCCGCGACGACTGGTTAAATCGCCAACGACATTTCCCTGAAAATGGGAAGGACATTCGATTTCAATTTTCATAATCGGTTCCAGAATCGTTGGTTTCATTCGGGAAAAATTTTCGCGAAGCGCTGTTTGAGCGCAAATACGGAAAGCCAGATCGCTTGAGTCAACCGCATGAAACGATCCGTCGTTGACAAGAATTTTCAAATTAACGACTGGGTATCCCGCGACAGGTCCTTTTTCCAACGACGCGCGAAATCCTTTTTCGATTGCCGGAATATAATTAGCGGGAATAACGCCGCCAACAATCTGTTCTTCAAAAATGAAAGTTTCGCTCGTTTCCGCATCGCTTGGAATTGGGGACATCGTTCCACAAATGTGAGCATATTGCCCCGAACCGCCGGATTGTTTTTTGTGCTTTGTTTCATAGTTAATCGCAATCGTTGGAGCTTCCCGATAATTAACTTTCGGCGGCGTTGTTTCGACGTCAACCTTATATTCTCGACGAATTCGTTCGACATAAACATCCAAATGGAGTTCGCCCATTCCAGCCATTAACGTTTCGCCGCTTTCCTGATCGGTTCGGATCATTAAAGTCGGGTCTTCTTTTCGGAATCGATAAAGAGCTTTAGCCAAACGATCAGCGTCTTTTGTCTGAAGCGGTCGGATCGCAATTTGAATAACAGGTTCCGGAACATAAATCGATTCGAGTGTACAAAAATTCGGTTGCTCGCAATAAGTTTCTCCGCTGGCGCTGTCGATTCCAATAACGGCGACAATATCGCCCGCTTCAGCGCTGTCAAGTTCGACGCGTTGATCGGCATGCATGCGGAAAATTCGACTGATTCGTTCTTTTTTTCCGGATCGTTGATTATAATAAGAATTCCCTTTGCGAAGAGTTCCCTGATAAATTCGCATAAAAGTCAGCGTTCCATAAGGATCTTCAACAATCTTAAAAGCCATTGCAACCAATGGATCGTTGGGCGAAGCGGTCAATTTCATTTTAACCGGCTCGGAATCAGTTTGAGAATGAGCTTTGTAAGCATCGGTTTCGCGATCCAGAGGAGACGGCAAATAACGGCAAATCGCATCCAAAAGCGGTTGAATCCCTTTGTTTCGATAAGCCGTCCCCAAAAAGACCGGCGTCAACTGAAGCGAAAGAGTTGCGTTTTTGATAACGTCATGAATCAATTCTTCAGGAACGTCGTTTTCCATTAAGAGAAGTTCCATTAATTGATCGCTATACATCGAAAGTGATTCGAGCATATATTGGCGAGCTCGTTTGTATTCGGCCTTAATGCTGTCTGGAATCTCTTCGTAACGAAGATGTTCGCCCTGTTCGCCTTCAAAATAAATGGCCTTTCCAGAAATCAGATCGATAACGCCCTCAAAGTTTTGCTCTAAACCGATCGGCATCTGCATTAAAACGGCATCGCAATCCAATTTTTCTTTCAATTGCTTAATGACTCGATACGGATTGGCGCCAACGCGATCCATTTTATTAATAAAGGCGATTCGCGGAATCGAATAACGTTTCATTTGACGGTCAATTGTAATTGACTGAGCTTGAACTCCTCCAACGGAGCAAAGAACTAAAACAGCCCCGTCAAGAACGCGCAAACTTCGTTCGACTTCAACAGTAAAATCGACATGACCTGGCGTATCAATGAGATTAATTGTATTCTCATGCCAACGAACGCTGGTCGCGGCGCTGGTTATCGTAATGCCGCGTTCCTGTTCCAGCTCCATATGATCCATTGTTGCTCCGCCGTCATGAACTTCTCCCATTTTATGAGTTCTTCCTGTATAGAAGAGAATTCGTTCACTCAACGTTGTTTTTCCGGAGTCTATATGAGCTGAAATTCCGATATTTCGCCATTTTGAAAGGTCTGACATTTTATCGCGTTTGGAGTTAAAGGTTGAAAATGTTGAAATGCTGTTCGAGATTCTCTTTTTGAAGCAGAAAAACCTTACTTTCGGGTTGTTTTCGATCCGTTTTCTTATAAAAGAACTGATTGGATTATCAGCAATCTCTTTAACAAATTGTCAAATAATTATCGTTAATTTTAATAAAAGAACAAGGGGGTAACAAGATTTTATTTCGAATAAAAACAACAAAGAATCCAAAACCAGGTTTGTGAAATGAGCCTTTCTCCAGACGATTGAATATTAATCTTTACAAAAATTTTTGTGCGTCTTTCTTGCTTTGTTAGAGTCGTTTCCGATAAGGAACAAATCTTACAGAGATTGATCGTAAACTTTTTCAAATCTTACAATATTGCAATTCAGATACATTTTCCCCTGTTTTGACAATGAGCGGAAAAAATTTTTAATTTGTATAGAAAAAGGAGACTCTTTTGTTATTGTCTGGCATTATCAAAAAACAAGTCAATCCGTAAAGAACGAAAATCAAGCGGCTTACAAAACGCAACAGTGATCGTTCTCTATAATCAACTGCCAAAAAAACGATTGCCAAAGAATCAGGAAAGTTTTTGTTCAAGCTCGTTTAATGAATGAATCTGT
>JAUNBG010000037.1 GCA_030527205.1 Planctomycetia bacterium | reverse complement strand
TGAAGAAGCTGCTCCAGTTGTTGAGGAAGTTGCTCCAACGGTTTCTGAATAATTCTCATTTATATTATGAAGAATATTCTGTCTCATATTGACCGTATCTTTTCGGTTACATAATGAGTTAAATTTGACCGCATTGAAAACAATGCGGTTTTTTTTTCGCTTTTTTCTTGTTTTGAAGTAAACAATGTTTGATATCAAATTGAATTTGATTGAAATAAATCGAAAAGAGCGTTTTTCACAGAAAAACTTCTGAAATGACAAACGTCAAGACAAATGGAATGAAAATAAAACGAAAAGGCGCCGTTGCGGTTGTTCCAAAATCAAATGTTATTTTGGATATCAAAACGGAACCGTTTTTAATAATTCGACGTTCATCGAAAGTTCTCGCGCCAAATACATTATGTTTTCCAGGCGGCGGAATTGAGCCAGAAGAAACGCCGCAAGAAGCAGTTCAACGGGAATTTCAGGAAGAACTCGGCGTTTCAATAAGAGATTCGCGGGCTATTTGGGAAAATATAACCCCTTGGAACGTTCAACTTGTTTGGTTTCTTGCTTTTCTTGATGATCCTTCTGTTCCATTTTTTCCGGATCCAAATGAAGTTTCTGAAGTCGTTTGGCTGACTTTGCCGGATTTGCTTCTTTCGCAAGATTGTCTGCAAAGCAATCGCCCCTTTCTGCAAAAAGTCTTGAATGGATCAATATCGCTCTTTGTTTGAGGAACGCGTTTTATTTCTTTTTAGATTTTTTATTGGGCAAAAGAAACCAATAAAGAAGCAAAAGGGGACAGGCATAAATCAAAATCATCGGACGCCAGGCGGCTATTGCCATTATTATTGGAATGGAAATATAGAACCATCGAGGAAGACGAACAAGTTCCGGCCAGGCAACCCAAAGAATGAACATCATAATTCCAATTCGATTGCAAGCTTCCGAAATAGGATCGTCCGAAGTTCCATTTTGATAACTTCGCCAGGCGCCAATCAAAATGCCGATAAAAAGAACGATCGTTATCAATCCGATTTTTGTTCGCATTGAAAATGAAGATTGATTGTTCATAAGCTGATTCCGTTCTTGTTCGCCCAATGTTGAAAAACAACCAGAGACCAAAGTCGATTCGAATGATCGCAAATTTGATCTTCATGCTCCTTAATTAATTGATTAATGAAGTTTTTATTCAAAATGAGATTTGTTTGGGAAGGATCAGTTAAAATGTCTTTCAACCAAAGATTGAGCGGGCCGCGAAACCAATGATCAAGCGGAACGCCAAAACCTGTTTTCGGTTTGTTTTCGAGCTCCGGAGGCAAAAACTCGCGAAATGTTTCTCGAAGAATATATTTTCCTTTCGTGCCTCGGATTTTATATTGGATCGGCATACGAATTGCCAAATTTGCGACATGAACGTCCAAAAACGGAGAACGAACTTCCAATGAATGTTTCATCGACGCGATGTCAACTTTGGTCATAATATCGCAAGGAAGATACGTCATCATATCCATTAAACTGATTGACGAAATATAATCCCTGCTTTCAAAAAGTTGGCGATGATCGTTTAAAAAATCAATACAATTATATTCAGGAACAGTCGAAAGAATGAGCGATTCAAACGATTTTTTGTATTCTTCGCAATAAATATGATTCATGTGTTCGCGATTGAAATAAGCGATCCATTTCAAATAACGTTCAAGCGGGGGCATGTCCAACGCCTCAAGAAAGCGTTTCGTTCGGCGAAATGGAGAACGCGCTCCGATTGTATTGGGAATTGTCCATTGTAATATTTTAATGAGAATCCGAAGAATCGACTTTGGAATATGGTCGCCCCAATAACCTAAACGAACAGCCTGATAACGATTATAACCAGCAAAAAGTTCATCGCTGCCGTCGCCGCTCAGCGCAACAGTAACTCTTTTTTTTGTCATTTGAGAAAGAAACCAGGTCGGAATGGCTGAACTGTCCGCAAAAGGTTCGTCATATTGATCAATTATTGCCGGCAGAATATTTTCGACTTCAGGCGACACAAAAAATTCTTCATGCTCGGTTCCAAGCCGTTGAGCGGTTCGACGAGCTAAAGGGGTTTCGTCATATTCTTTTTGCGCAAATCCGATCGAAAAAGTTTTAACTTTCTGAGACGAAAATTTCTGCATTAAACCGACAATAATAGAAGAATCAATTCCGCCCGACAAAAACGCTCCTAATGGGACGTCGCTTCGTAATCGAATCTGAACCGCATTTTCCAAACGTTTTGACAATTCGCTTTGCCAATCGGCAAAGGTTCGCAAAGACGAAATTTGTTCGTTTTCCAGCCGTTCCTGTTCGCTTTCCTGAGCGTTTCTTAACCAAAATGGTTCAATTCTGAGTTCCGTTCCTTCTGACCAAACCAAAAAATGGCCCGGCGGAAGTTTGCTGATTCCTTGATAAATGGTTCGCGGAAAGGGAATATATTGATAGATAAAATATTGATCCAAGGCAATTGGGTCGATGACTTGCCGAATGCCAGGAACTTTCATTAACGATTTGATTTCGCTGGCAAAAATCAATCGGTTCGATTCCTGTCGATAAAATAGCGGTTTTTTGCCCATTCGATCGCGAGCAAGAATGAGCTGCTTCTTTCGAACATCCCAAAGAGCAATGGCGAACATTCCATTGATTTCATGAAGAAAGTCCGTTCCATATTTTTCATATAAATGAACAATGACCTCCGTATCCGTTTTCGTTCGAAATTGATGCCCTTCGAGTTTTAAAATGGATTCTAATTCCAAATAATTATATATTTCGCCATTAAAAACAACCCAAACAGTTCCGTCTTCATTGCAAATCGGTTGACGTCCGTCTTCAGTCAGATCAAGAATGGAAAGTCGACGATGTCCGAAAACAATTCCCTTATCAATCGTTGTTTCGGATTGAAAATTGTCAAGCAAAGAATATGATTTTGAAGGAGAACAACAATCTGAAAACGGGTTTTGGATGTTCAGCGCCAAGCGAAGCATTCCGCTTTGATCCGGACCTCGATGCGTCAAGATGTCGGTCATTTGTTGTATTGTCTCTTGAGAAACAAATCCTTCGGCTGTTGTCCAGACAGCTCCGCAAAATCCACACATTTCGAAATCCGTGTTTTTCTGTTCTAAATAGTCTCAATATTTCAAATATTCGATTAGTAAGTTCTAAAAACCGAGATTTTTCAACAAACGCATTTCGGATAAAGTCGTTAAAACTGTTTTTGTGAATGTTATAAATGGACGTCGGTTGGTTTTTCCAAAAAGTCAAGACGACTCTTTGGGGGCGTTACGGACGAGACGCCCGCGCTCCTAAGGGGTTTTTAGAACTTCCTGATTGTCTAACGAAACGAACAAGTTTCCTTTTTCGCAATTCGCCGTTGCTGACCTTTCGGTCTGAACATTCGCTCAATAATAGAACGTTTGTTGCCAGATTTTATCCCCCAACCGAATGATCGCTCCAAAAGGAAAACGCTGCTGTCGTTGGCCGCTTTAATTTATCGGCGCGTTGCTCGGATAAAACGATTTTGGCGTTTTTTCGGAATCGATTTCCCCGTCTTGACGGGATAACCATAAAAAAGTCAGCCTTAAATGAAATTGAAAAAATATAAAAAAATCATTGGGCATCAAGGAATATTTGTCTTCGACTTCTGAAACCATTCTGGCGAAATAAAGTCAGTAAAAGGTCGAGCAACTGTTTTAAAGCGGCGAATTGGCATTTCATAGGTTTGCCATTGAGGCGAAATAAGGCGAACTTCTCCGAGATATTGATGAAGCTCAACGCCGATAAAAGCGTAAAGCTGTTTTTTCCAGGCGAAAAGATTTTCAACCGGCAAAGGCGAAATGTCGTCGCAAATTTGGTAAGCAAAAACAAAAAGTCCGCGAAATTGATCTCCCAACATTTTTTCCCATTTTAACAAACCTGAAAGGTCATCGCGGGTTGTCCAATGTTTCCAATGTCGCTTATTGGATCCGCCAGGAAATTTGCGTCCTTTAACATCAACGATCCAATTTCCCTGCTGAGGAAGCGAAATAACAAAATCAAAATTTTTCAACGAACTTCCATTTTTGAATCGATTTCGAAAATCTTGTCGATTGGAAAAATAAGGGATGTTCGAAATCCGAAGAAATGCTTCAAATGCCGATTCATAATGATTTTTTTGCATTGAAGATTCTCCTCAAAAAAAGGAAAATTCGAGAAATCGAATTTGAAGGTTTTATTTGACAAACAAGTTGAATTTCTGAACTTCATAAACTTGTTGCGACAAGCGAATTGTTTTTATAAGGTTTTCGGTCAATTTCCAAACGGTTATACAGAAAGGAAGTTCTAAAACCCGCAGGAAACGCGGACGTCTCGTCGCATAAAATGGTTTCCGCGACGTTTTCCGTATTGAGTTTGTTGTAAAAAACAGGTTTTTAGAACTTCTTATAAGTTGGTTGCGATACGCTTTCCGTCTTCAAGAATAATAACCGTTCCGGCCTTCTTGCTCTGACATTGTTTCCTTCTTTTTTGCGTCTTTTTCGCAACGAAAAACAATCAATATCTTGTTTGTTACGCAATAATTCGTTCGACAGCGTCAAGCAGAATATCCATAGGAAACGGTTTGCGAATATATTCGTCAACGCCTAATTGTTTCGCGTATTCTTTATGACGATTTCCTTCATTTGCCGTTATCATAATAATTCGAGACGGCGATTTGTTGGTCTGCCGAAGCGTTTCCAGAACAAGAAATCCGCTTCGTTTCGGCATCATCATATCGAGAATAAGCAAATTCGGGTTTTCGCGCTCTGCAAGAGCCAAACCAGTGTTTCCGTCCCGGGCAACTAAGACTCGATATCCAACCGCTTCCAATGCAATTCGCATCGATTCGGCAATTTCCTGATCGTCATCAACAATTAAAACGAGTTTTTTTATTCTGGTATCAAAATCGGAGTTCATTGGAAATCTTCATAATTGAATTTTTGTTGAATAATCAACGAAAGCGACGATTTTTGAGATCGCCGCAAACTAAAAAGGTCATTGCCCGCTTCTTGAAAACAGAAATGTTGACAAGGAAAGAACTCTTTTGCTTATTAATGAGAAGTCGATAATGAATCAACGAAAAGAGAAACGTTAATCATTGGAACAATCATTAACGAGCTTGTAATTTTTTAAATTCAAACGGTTCTCCGCGGATAATTTTGGCTTCAAGAATTTTGTCCGGAGACGGAAGATTTTCGTCTTCCGGATTGATTCGTTGAATATCGGAAAGGATATTCATTCCTTCAACAACGCGTCCAAAAACAGTATGTTTTCCGTCGAGAAAACCAGTTGGAACAAACGTCAAAAAGAATTGCGAACCGCCTGTATCAGGGCCGGCATGAGCCATACTCAACGAACCGCGAAAATGATGACGCGCATTTTCCTGACCGCATTCGCAAGGAATGCAATATCCCGGGCCGCCGCTTCCTGTTCCGGTTGGATCGCCCCCTTGAGCCATAAAATAAGGAAGAACGCGATGAAAGGGAACGTCTGTATAAAACCCTTGCGAGACAAGCGTCAAAAAGTTTCCGACGGCATTGGGCGCTTCCTCTTTAAAAAGTTCGATAACGATATCCCCTTTGGTTGTATGCAATGAAACAAGCGGAAGATTTTCTGTTGCCTGCTTGTCACGAATCGTTTTTTCTTCTTCCCAAAGTTTTTTATATTGCGGAAGTTGATAACCAACCATTTCGATATTCATTTTATTTTGCGGATCGACCTGTTTGATAACGTCTTTTTCCGTTGCAATTTTGAACCATTTTTCCGCGTTGTCAAGTTCCATAATATTAAAAGCGGCAAAAGCAGCATAAGCGTAAAGAATATTCATATTGCTAGGAACTTCTTTTTGAAGAAAAGCTTCAGCAATTTGATAAGCCGTCTCATAATTTTCTCGAGTAACGGTCATCCATTGCAACATTCCGGCAAGAAAGAGCATAATTTCCGGATCGGATTCGTTTTCCGGAACTTTTTGATAGGCGGCAATAGCCAACGGAATCAAATGGGACTGCATGATTTCTGTTTCGGCAATAAGCGGATCGAATTGTTCTTTTAAAGCGTCTTTTTCCTGAGGAGTCGCTGTTTGATATTGTTCCTTGATAGTTCGGAGCTTTTTCAGATTGTCTCGATAATCGCTCATTTGGGAATCGAATTGCTGACGTTCCGGCGTTTGCGGCGGAGTCGGCATTTGTTGTAAATCCTGAGCAAAAAGCGTTGTTGTCAACAATGTAATCAACAAAATGGAAATAAGAATTTTGGTTCGCATTGGTCTTTCCGGATTATGAACGTTTTAACTCTGTTATTTTAAGGTTCTATCGTTTTGACAGAATTCATAAGACTCAAATGTTTGTTAATATTGAAACCCATTAAAGGCCGTTTGGGCGGCAGATTTCGTTCTTTCGTCATTAGGCTGTTCGTTTGCGACGCTAACGATTCGGGAATTCAAAAAGATTAAACAGAACATTTCATTTTCATTATAAGAAAAAATCAGTTCAAAAGCAAGTCGGGTTTATAAAATCGAGGCAAGAAAATTTGATAATTTATTAATAATCCAGATTTCATTAAAGAAATTTCTCATCAAACCTGTTGAAAATATCGGATTGCAATGTTTGAAAGTTCGAAATGGCAAACGGATTTTTAAAGTTGAATATTTTCGTCGATTTCGATTCAAATATTATCGAAATGATCATTTGGAGCGAACAGAGCGAAAACAGTTTGGGCAACAGGATTTGCCCGTTTGCAATCCGTCCGTTCGCTTGCGACTTTGCGAATCCAATGATCAGAGCATTTCGATATGGGGTTGGGGATACAGATTGAGTCAAAATCAATCAGATTATAAAGCGATCGTTGCGATAATCGAACAATGATCGGAAGGATAACGCCCGTCTCGTTTGACAGGAGAAATTTTGAATTTTTTAACAACAATGAAATCGGAGACAAAAATAAAGTCAATAATATCCGCTTTTTTGGCCGGAATCTTTCCGAAGTTATGAAACGTTCGTTCTTCTTCCCAATCTGTTGATTCTGCGATTTTACGGGAATCCTTTAAAGCTTTGGCATTTTCAAAGTCAGAAATCAATATTTGATAAGCTTCATTTTTATCGGTAATATTGAAATCGCCGGAAATAATGAACGGAATATCAGCAAAGTTTTCATTTCGCCAACGTTGAATTAATTTGGCGCTTTCGACTCTTGCTGTTTGACCAATATGATCAAAATGAGTATTGGCAAAGAGAAAGACCTTGTCCGTTTCGCGACATTGGAATTTTCCCCAGGAAACAACGCGGTTGCAAGCTGCGTCCCAACCTTTGACGCCAGCTTTTTCAGGCTTTTCGCTTAACCAAAAAGTTCCGGAATCCAAAACGGTTAACGCGTCTTTTTTATAGAAAATGGCGCTGAATTCGCCCCCTTTTTGACCGTCATCCCGACCGACTCCGATGAAATCATAATTTGTCAGATTTTTGCTCAAAAATGTCATTTGAATCCATTGCGCTTCCTGAACGCCCAGAAGAAGCGGGTCGTTTTCTTGAATTTCCGCTAAAAGCGTTTCTTTGCGAAAATTCCAACTATTATCGCCGTCATTGGCCGACGCCAAACGAATATTGAACGACATAACACGAAAATCTTCCGATTTTGCAAAACTGTATGACGAATTGTTACAAAACAGAAATATTCCCAAAATCGGTAAACAGAAGACGGAAAGGGCGACAGATTTCGCCATATTCAGCAATTCGTCCGATTTTGCCAGGCTTTCGAATTTAAAAGTCAGACTTTTCAACAGATTTGAGTTCAAGATTCTTTGAAGGGATAAATGGTTCATGTTTTTTTCCTTTGCTGATTTTGTTAAAAATGACGAAAACGAATCCTTGTTTTTGAAAAATGATAATCCGCATTCGGAAAGGCGGGCTGACTTCGCTGTTTTGCGATTCGTCCGCTTTTTTCAGTTGGCTGTCTCAACGATCTTGTTCTCAACAGATCTGAGAGTAAAGGAACGAAATATATTTTATTGTTCCGTTTTCTCATTAAGAATGAACAGAAAAATGATTCGGGCTCGAGAGACTTTCTGATCAATATTAAAACCGTAACGATTTGGTTTTTTCGGAACGGAATTGTCGTTTTCGCCGACTCTGTTTTCGATCCATTTTAATGGGAGTTTTTCATTTTGATCATCAACCGCTAGAACAACAATGGTTAAGGGATCGTTTTGTAAAATGACTGAATTGGAATTTTGTGTTTCTATTTTATAGGGTTCAAATGAAATAATCGCTGATTCCAAAATGCCTGTTTGATTTGGTTTGAATTGAATGCTGTCGCAAATAACAAGGGACGCTTTTTCCAAAACGTTCGAGCTCATTTCTGCATTCCTTAATGAAGAGGGAAATAGCGAATTTGCCTGTTTATTCCATTCATTTAAAACGCAGTCGGAATCCTGATTCGCGGAGAGATCGGGAAGGATTCTTCGATAAAGAAAAGTTCTCTGAATTGAATCAAGTTCAGGAATGTCGTAAGCGGACGAAATATCCAGGACAATTTTGTCGCATTGGTCTGAAAAAACTTTTTCAAGAACGATTCCTTTTGCGTCGGCTCCCTGTTTTTGAAGTTGATGATTAATGCGCGGAACAGGATGTCCGAAAGAATTTAAAAGTTCTCCGTCATAACGATGAGAACCAAATGTTCTGGCTGTATAAATTTCAGCGCCAGGATCAACAACCATAAAACGGCTTGGCTCATTTTTTATCGATTGAGAATTTTGCTGCTTTGTATCTGATTTTAATTCGGAAGAAATCGACTCCGGTAACAAAGCAAGCGAATAAGTTCCGACGTCATTATGATTATGATGTTCGTTGTTTGATCCCCCTTTTAAAGCTAGAGCGAGTCGATTTTGAGAAGAATTTTGAAATGGCCGAAAAATCCAAACGCCCGCCTTTTCAAATTCTGAACGAATGGGCAAGGAAAATGTCGTTTCGGCTGATAAGGATAAGTCAGTTGAAGCAGCGTTAAAAAAAGGATCAAATTCGAAAAGAACAGAATGAATTAAATTGCCCGTTTTTCTGTTCCGATCTTGACAACGTTCTTCATAATCCTTAAAACCAAGCTGAAACATTCGACTCATATAACCAACATAATAATCGGAAGGTTTTGCGTTAATGGGGCAATCGGCAAAAGCGGCAAAAAGACGATTCCCGAGTTCAAGATTGGGGGCAAAACAGGTTACAGGAATAACTTTCGGAATTTGAAATAAATCGACCTGATTATGAGTTGCCTGACGAATCATTGTCGCCAAATAGATAAAATGACCGAAACCGTAATTCCAATAACTCATTCCTTCGCTGCAATAACCGTCTTCGGAAAAACCGGCGAAATAATATTTTTTCATAAAATATTCGCTGGCCGCAATAAACCAAGCCCGACGTTCGACGGAAGAGCAAATCGATAATGCCGCTCCAACTGTTCCGGCATGACAAACGGAATTCCAGTTATTGGTTGTTCGGATCCACCAAAATCGGGGTTGAGGGGTTTTTTTAATCGAATCTTCATAAGGAAGAAGAATTCTTTTTTCAATATTATTGATTATGAGATCATTAATGTCAGAAGACAATGAATTTTTGAATAAGTTTTTGATTATTCCTAATTTGCAACCGACGCTTGTTGAAGCCAGATCGGAATAAACTGTTTTGCCGTCATAAACTTCTCCATTGCGATCATGAGCAGGCAAAAGCCAAGACGGTTGCTCGCAAATAAAACGAATCGATTCTTCCAGCGCCGGAAGAAAGCGTCCCTGATTTTCGCAAGCTTCGGCTAAAGCGAGCGTTGTCAATCGGGATTGTTGCCTGTTGTAAACAGTCTGATAATTTGAACGATTGCCGTTTCGATAATATTCCTTATAAAGCAACTCGGATGCTTCAGGAATTGGCGTTTCTAATAACTTTTCCGCTTGAACGATAATATTTTGAGCATCAGGAAGCGATGCGAAACGATTCCAGGCATTTCGATCTGTTATGGGGGCGCCTAAAATTGTTTCCTCGGGATTCAAAAATGGTTCAATTTCTTTTGCCCGTTGTTCAATCTGAGCAATTTCCTGATTCCTTTGTTCTGCATTTTGAGCCAGGAGAACAGAATTGATCGCTAAGAAAAAGGAAAACAGCAGAAGGAACCCAAAACTTTTAACTTTCATAAATAACCTTAATATTGTAACGAGAATGTCTTTCTATATTATTTGGTTTTTTGGAATAAAATGGTTGAGTTCTTTTTATCCTGAACAATTTCTTCTCGGTTCAAATGAAGTTCGCGAGCTAAAATATCGAGAACCTGCGGGCCGCAGAATCCGCCTTGACAACGACCGCAACCCGGACGGCAACGTCGCTTGACGCCGTCAAGAGTTGTCGCCCCAACTGGACGCCGAATCGCTTCGACAATTTCCCCTTCCGTAATGCTTTCGCAACGGCAAATAATCCGCCCGAACATTGGTTCACGACGAATCAATTCCTGTTTTTCCTCTGTCGAAAGATTCATAAAACGGGTCTCAAAGCGATTGGGGTTAAATTCTTTCTTTTCAATTAATTCAAGCCCGCAATCAGCAAGCATTCCTGTTATTTCGACGGCAATGGCAGGCGCGGAAGTCAAACCAGGCGACTTGATTCCTGCGACATCAATCATTTGCGGAACGTCTGGATGAGGGCTTATGATGAAGTCCTTTTTGTCGGAAAGAGCGCGAATTCCCGCAAAATTTCGAATTGAGTGTCGAAATTGAATTTTATTGGAAAGTTCCAACGCGTTTTGACGAACAAAATCGAGCCCCTTTGCGGTTGTTGAAACGTCATATCGGTCAGAAATGTCTTGGGCATCTGGCCCAACAATCAAATTTCCGTGAACGGTCGGCGAAATAAGGACGCCTTTTCCCAATTTGGATGGGCAACGAAATATTGTTTTTTGAACAAAATTTCCTTCTGATCGGTCAAGAATAAAATATTCGCCCTTTCGCGGTCGAATTATAAAATCCGGCTTCGAAGCCAAATTATGAATGACATCGGAATTGATTCCTGCTGCATTAATTAGAAATCGGGATTGAACTTTTTCCCCATTGGATAAGGAGAGTTCAAAAATATTTGGCTCTTTTCCTGAAATATTGTCGTTTGCGAAAAGATTTTGGTTTATTCGTTGCTTGTCGTCTGAATGGCGAAACGGAAAGTTTATTGTTGTTTCTGATTCAACAGTTTTTCGTTCTATATTGACAACTTCCGCATTCAGCTTGAGCTTTCCGCCATTGATAACGCCATTTTCAATCAGGGCAATCGTTAATTCATAAGCGCCGACAATGCCGCCGCTCGGCGCATAAAGAGCCGATCGAACGGTTGAGTTTAAATGAGGCTCCATTTGGAGAACCGTTTCGGCGCCAAGGATTCTTAAACCGGGAACGCCATTTCTTGTCCCGTTATTCAACAGAGAAACAAGCGTCTTTTGATCTTCGTCATCAAATGCGAGAATTAAAGAACCATTGTTTTTGAACGCAACGGAAAGATCGGAGCAAAGACGTTGATAAAGTCGATTTCCTTCGACGTTATATTTAGCCATTAACGATCCAAAAGGCGGATCATATCCCGCATGAACAATAGCGGAATTGGCTCGGGATGAACCTGCCGCAACATCATTTTCCGCTTCAAGCAAAAGCGTTGAAAGTTCATATTTGTTTAATTCGCGAAAAATTGCTCCGCCAACGATTCCTGCTCCAATAATTATGACGTCGTAAATCATTTCGACCTAATATTTAAATTTCTTTATTAAGAATCTTTTTTCAAACAGAAAAAAGAAAATGAATTTTGGAAAGAATAACAGCGAGATAATCAAATGGTTTTAACTTGAAAAAAATTGATTAGGAATCAACAGGCTTTTGGAGAACAAAATCGTTCATAAAAAACCCGTTTCCGATATCGGAGTCTTTCTTTTCAATAATATTAAACCCCATTTTTTGATAAATATCAAGCGTAACTTTATTGTTTCGATTACAAGTCAGCCAAATAACGCTGCAACCATTATTTTGTGCCAAATGAATCAAAAAGTCAAGAGTTCGAGTTGCAAAATGATTGCCCCGATATTCCTTTTTAATATAAAGTTTACTCAAAAAAAGGGATTGATCTTTTATTTGAATTCCTGTATAACCGATTGGCTGGTTCTCTTTCAGCAGAAAATAATATTGATAATCGTCAAATTTTATATTCTTCGAAATTGCAGAATAGGATTGAAATTTTTCAAGCATATAAGCAACCTGCCCGGCTCCGATGATTGGAATAAAATATTCTTCCCAAATTTCCTTCGCCAAATTTTCGAGCAACTTGATTTCAGATTCGTAAATAATTTTTTTAAATTTTAAAATATTGTTTGTCATCGAATTTATTTGATTTGCCTTCAACAATAATAACCAATAACTCCCTGATCTCATTTTTCGGCATTGATTCCCCTTTCTCTGCGATTCCGCGAGAAATAAAACCATAAAATCATTTTAATTGATTTGCCAATAACTTCAATGGTTTTCTTAAAAGAACAGAACTTCATCAAAAGGGAATGACATCGAAAAAGAAACGTCTTGTTTTTCAATGTCATTTATGATAAATTGAAAGAAGAAATGTTTATTCGAAATGCGGGTTGGACAACAGATTTCGTCGCTCTCATTTGCCGTCGTTGCAAGTTGCGAACAAAACGTCACGGATTTTTAACGAATTTGAATTTTCGATTGAATTTGTCATTCTTATGATTCTATTTTTCAAGTCTGTTTGCCGTTATCCAAGCTTGCCTCAATAAACAATATATTTTCAAACGGTTTGAAAATAACATTTTTAGCTAATTAATCGAAATAAATTGAAAATAGGTAAACATGAAAACATCATTTGGGTTTATATTGGCAATATTATTATCTTTTGCTTCAATGATGTCTGTTTTATTCGCTCAGGAAACCAACGACCAAACAAAAGAAGAGGGGATAATCAGGCGAACGCAACATTGGGCAAATAATAATGAATCATTTAACAAAATGAATGCAGAAATCGAAGATTGTGCTGAATTCAATCTTTTAACCTTTCCGGAAGCGAAATTGTTTTTAGAAGAAAATATTTCAGCGTCGCAATTATTAACAGACGGAAACGCAGGGGTCCTGGGAGGCGAAGGACGCGTTGCGATCAACGGCAAACCTTCGAAAATCATTTATTATTTAGGAAAACCTCAATCGATTTCCGCAATTCGTATTTTCTCGGGCAATATCGATACTCGAGGCAATCAGGATTTTGAAATTCGTCTGGCAAATAATGAAAACGAAGCGGGGAAAATGCCCAATTTTCCTGAATTGCCAACATTGACTTCTGGCGAAACAATTTTGGGCGGCAATGGCGGCGGATTTCTGACCGCTTTTGAAAAAACGGACGGCTCTAATCTTTTTGACGCAAAATATGATTGGGTCGAATTCCGTTTTTGGCAAACCTATAATCAACAAGCCGGTCAACCGGGCAAATCGGCGAGTCAAGCGGACAGTTGGGGATCAATGATTGAAATTCAAGTCCTTGGCGACCTGAATGATCCTTCCTTGTTTAAAAATGAGGAAGAGCGTCAAAAATGGTTTGAAGCTCAAAATTTGAAAAGATTTGAACGAAAACTGGACGCATTAGGTTCAGAGGTTTCGTTTGCGATTAAAAATCGCGAATCGTTAAAACTGGCCATTGAGGATATTATGACAAATTATCCCGACGAGTTTGAAAATTCCAATTATCTCGAACGTTGGGAAGATTTTGATCAGAAGTTTTCTGAACTGGCAGGTCAAAACAATGACGATTTCATTGAGCTGGCGCAGGAATATGAAGCGTTTCGCCGCGAAGTTCTTCTTTCCAATCCCATTCTCGATTTCGATCAAATTCTTTTGCGCAAAACGACAAATCCAGCGCTTCAACCGAACTGGATTTCCAATGCTTCGCGCGAAAAAGGCGAATATAACGATTCTCTTGTCCTTCTCGATATGAATAATCTTGATGCGCCGCTGAAAGAAGTTGCGCGAGGGCCGGAAAATTCTTATATTGGCGATATTGCTTTGCATTGGGAGGCGGATCGTTGTCTTGTAACGGCTTTGTCGCCTCAAAAAACCTGGCAGGTTTTCGAATGCAATCTTGAAGACGGCTCTTTGACGCAAAAAACGCCAGATATGGGCGGCGATGTCGATAATGTTGAAGGCTGTTATGTTCCGGATGGATCAATCATTTTCATTTCTTCCGCATCGATGATGGGCGTTCCTTGCATTGGAGGAACCGGTCTGGTCGGCAATATTTATCGAGTTGAAAAGGATGGGAAAACAGTTCGCCAGCTGACTTTTGAACAGGATCAGGATTGGTGTCCGACCATTCTTCCTAATGGCCGAATTATGTATTTGCGCTGGGAATATGTCGATATTCCGCATTATTATTCCCGTATTATGTTTACAATGAACCCGGACGGAACGAATCAAATAGAGCATTATGGAAGCGGTTCTTTTTGGCCGAACAGCACATTTTACGCAAAGCCGATTCCCGGCCAATCGTCGAAATTCGTTGGAATTGTTTCCGGGCATCACGGAGTTGCCCGCGAAGGAGAACTCGTCATTTTCGATCCGGCAAAAGGGCGTCAGGAAACGCAAGGGGTTGTTCAACGCATTCCGGGACGCAACAATCCGCCGAAAAATGTTACGGTTGATCAATTGGTCGAGTATTCCTGGCCAAGATTTCTTTTTCCGTCGCCTCTTTCCGACGAATATTATATTGTTGCCTGTCGCATGAAACCGTCTGATCCCTGGGCGATTTATTTGGTCGATGTTTTCGATAATATGTTAAAACTTCGCGAAGAACCTGGCTTTGCTCTTCTTGAACCGAATCCGATTTGGGAACAGGATGAACCGACCATTTTGCCGGATCGAACCATTCCGGGCGAAAAGGAAGCTTCCGTTTTCATAACCGATGTTTATTTCGGCCAGGGACTTCCTGATGTTCCTGTTGGAACGGTCAAAAGTTTACGGGTTTTTTCGGTCAGTTATGGTTATCGGGGGATCGGCGGTCATGACGTTTTTGGAATGGAAAGTTGTTGGGACGGTCGAAGAATAATCGGCGAAGTTCCCGTTTTTGAGGACGGAAGCGCAACCTTTAAAATTCCGGCCAATACGCCGCTCGTTCTTCAACCGCTCGACGAAAATGGAGCAGCTGTTCAGACAATGCGTTCCTGGTTTGTCGGAATGCCGGGCGAAACAGAATCTTGTATCGGTTGTCATGAAACGCAGAACTCCGTTTCGCCGGGACGAATGACAAAAGCTCAAAAAATGGAACCGATGCCGATCAATGAATTTTATGGACCGGAACGGCCTTTCTCATTTGCGGGCGAAATTCAACCGGTTCTCGATCAATATTGCGTCGGTTGTCATGACGGGACAGAGGTTGATCGTCCCAATTTTGCCGACACAAATCCGGGTCCAGGCGGTTTTTCCAACGCTTATCATGCGCTGCATGGATATGTTCGCCGCCCTGGTCCGGAAAGCGATATTCATACTTTTCAGCCAATGGAATATCATGCGTCGACTTCTGAGTTGATTCAAATGTTACGCAAGGGGCATCATAACGTCGAAATGGATCAGGAAGGCTGGCGAAAACTGTATTGTTGGATCGACATGAACGTTCCTTATTTCGGGACCTGGACTGAAATTGCGGAATATCGAAGCGGCAAAGGAACAAATCCATTGAAAACCATTTCGGATCGTTATGTTGAATTGAAAAATCTTTATTCCGGAAACGATTTGAATTTTGAAGCGGATTCTTATTATAGTGAGAAAAATCCTCAAAAAGTTGCATTCATTCAACCGAAAGAAATTCCGGAACCGGATCGATCTGCTCCGACTGTTGCAAATTGGCCTTTTGATACAGAAACGGCTCAAAAAATGCAGGGGGCAAGGGCAACGAACGACGATCCGTCAAACGAAAAAGATTCTTCAGACTTGTCGGTCAATCATTCCTTAACCGCTTCTGTTTCTTTGGAAAAGTTTGCTCTTCCCGAAAAAAATGAAGGCGATTCTGCGGAGTTGCTGGAAAATGAGAAAAAAATTGAGATTAAATTGGTTAAAATTCCTGCCGGTTCTTTTGTTATGGGAGACGAAAATGGATCTCTTGACGAACTTCCGAGAACTGCGGCAACAATCGAAAAGCCGTTTTGGATGATGACGACAGAAGTAACCAATGAAATGTTTGCCCTGTATGATGCGACGCATGACAGTCGTTATATTGATCAATGGAACAAAGATCATGTTCTGCCTGGTTATCCTGCGAATAAACCGCAACAACCGGTTATTCGGATCAGTTGGGCGGAAGCGGTCGGTTTTTGCGATTGGTTGAGCGAAAAGACGGGCAAGAAATTCCGACTTCCAACAGAAGCGGAATGGGAATGGGCCGCTCGATCTGGTTCCGATCTGCCGTTCTGGTTTGGAGATTTAAACGCTGATTTCAGTCGTTATGAAAATTTGGCTGACGAAAGTACGCGACTGTTTGTTGTTGCCGGCGTTGATCCGCAGCCGATTAATCATCAGGATTGGCAAGCGTTCATTCCGCGAGCAAACGGGATTAATGACGGAAATATGCTGGCTCAAGAAGTCGGCGGTTATGAAGCGAATCCCTGGGGGCTTTATGATATGTTCGGAAGCGTTGCCGAATGGACTTTGTCTGATTATAAGCCTTATCCTTATCAAGTTTCGGACGGTCGAAATAATGGCGATCCAACGATCAAGAAAGTTGTTCGAGGCGGTTCCTGGCGCGATCGGCCTCAATGGGCGCGAGCTGGACTTCGACGGCCTTATGAATCCTGGCAAAAGGTCTATAATGTCGGATTCCGGGTTATTTGTGAAGACGATTTAAGCGGTTTCTCGAAATAATATTCTTTCTGTTTCGCATAAACTCAAGTCTGTTGTCCCGGCTGCTGTTTTTTGAAAAGAAACTTCTGTTTGGCAAGGCGTTGACAACAGGCAAAAATTTGAGATTAAATGTTATCGCCTGGATTGGTTTCAGAATAATATTTCTAAAACCAATCCAAAATTCTTTTTTAACGGCGATTATTTGAAAAAAAAGAATCAAAAACGTTAATATAGAAACGTTTTTTGCAGCAAAAATCAGTTTTTCTTATTGAATATCAAATTGAAATTTGTTTTCTTCTGGATTTTTTGTAACGGTTGCCTTTAGTCCAGAGGTTTTGAGATTGCTGTATTTCTCAGGAAGAAGGTTGGTTGTTGGGGCATAAGGATCTTCTTTGGACGCTTTTCCTTCCAATTTGACAATAGTAACATCAAAAGAACCTTCATAACTTTGCATTTTGAAAACTCCCGAGGCGTCTGTTATCGCTGTATTGGGAGCAGGCAAATCCAGATTGACGAAAGCAACGTTGGCTCCTTCAAGCGGTTGACCGTTCATTGTAACCGTTCCGGAACAGTCATATAATTTTGGAGCTTTGGAATTGCAACCGATCAATGTCAATGTTATGATTGCCAATAAAACAATGAAAACTTTTTGTTTCATAATTAAATCCTTTATTTTGTATTGAATAATATATCAGAAATTGTTTGTTGTTTTAAATAGCTTCGTTCTGTTTTGATTCGGCTATTGTTTTGGGGGTTGCGAACGCAACAGGCAAGAAGGTTCGCAAACAGAAAGGTTTTTCGACAGTTTTAAATATCAACCGTCTGGGGGTTCGAGCATCAAAACGTTTTTCATACGCTTTGATTCAATGAACTATTTTTGCTCATTCCATCGATTTTTGTCTTGCGGTCGTTGTTCTCCCTTTCGCAACGGCCTGAAAGAATAATCTCCCCAAAGGGGGACATTGAGGTCAATCCAACATTTAAGCGCGTGTTCTTCATCTTTTGACAGTTGAACTTTTTTCGCGTGATTGTCATCTTTCAGAATATTCCAAAGCGAACTTTTAAAGGTTCCGAAAGAATAAGGATCAACTTTTGTTGTAATTCCTCCGCCCCAAAGATAATCGAAATAATGAACGGTTCCGCTCTGAATCAATTGTCGATAAGAAGTTGGAATGTTTTGTTCATCAAGCGAGTCGGTCAAGTCAAGTTGACGGGGATTTTCGGCCAACGTTTCCGCATTATGGCATTCCGTACAATTTTTATCGAGAACCGGTTGAACCGTCTTTTCAAACCAGAAAGCGCCTTCGCCCCAAGGCGGCGGACAGATTTTTTGTCCCGGTTTTAATGAAGCTTTGGACTTTGATGTTTCCGGCGTACTCAAACGGCTTTCGTGACATCCGATACAGGAACGTTGTTCGCCCGGTTGAAGCTGAACAACGGATCGCATTCTTTGAATTTCGTTAAAGTTTTCATCAAGCAGTTGAAAGAAAATGACCTTTTCAGCGGGAACAAGAAAGTCAACAGAACCGTCGTCTTCAATTTCAACTGTTCCGATAACTCCTTTTGCAACGAATGAGGGCCAACCAAAAGCGCCTCGCAAAATATCGGTTGGGGACGCATAATATTGTTCAAACGGATCTTGAATCATTGGATAAGAGCCGTCGTCCTTTTTAAAAGGTTCCAGGGTTGCGGGCATTTCCTGACTGATTCGAAGATATTTTGCGCTTCCTGGTTCAACCTGGCCTTCCAAACCGCGATAAACGTTGGCAACCGACAACTGTCCCAATCCTTGTTCGGCAAGTTCTTGATTACAAGAGCCGAGTAGGACAGGGGGCGTTTCTCGACTTTGAAGCGGTTGCGGACAAATTGAGTCAATTTCGTCATTCATAGAGATCATTTCGCGATTGCCGAAACGGTCAAGCAGAAAAATTCCGAATCGCTGTTGCGGGGCATGAGCAACCAGAATGACGTCTTTCGTAATCGGAAACGCTTCTCGAAACGTTTCGCCGGCTGCCCAAAAACCAGGCCAGGGAACTTCGGGGGTTATATTATGATTCGCGGTTGGATCATGAGGGGATTTCGTTGTATCAAGAAGAGAAATCGGGCCGTTGAGATCGCCGAAATGGGAAATCATTGTTGTACAAACTTCGCGAGTCTGAGGAACGTCGCGTCCGTTGGCATAACCTTGCGGAAGATTGATTGTATTTCCGAAAACAAGTTCCGGCATTGTTCCATCGATACGAATCGTCCAAAGCGTATGACCGTAATCGGCTCCTTTATCAACATATTCTGACCGAGTCCAAATAATTCGACCGTCATCTTTAACGCTTGGACCGAATTCCGACAAATTCGCAAACGATAATTGTTGAATATTGGAACCGTCCAGGTTCATTTTATGAAGCGTAAAGGCTTGAGGAATCCAACAGATAAAGCGCTTGGCGCAACGGGTTGAAACAAAAGCGATTGTATTGTCGGGAAGAAGGGTTGGCCAAAAATCATGAAACGGCCCGTCATCGCTTATTTGACGCGTTTGACCTGTTTTTCGATCAAATTCGCGAATTTTGAAATATTCATTTTGAGAATCGCGATGAGAATAATAGATTTTTTCTGTATCGAAGCTGGGGGACGGATTGCGAATAACGCCGTCTTTAGCCTGGATTATTTCTTGACAAAGAGCCTTTTCCGGTTCTAATCGTCCCTCTTCGGTCATTGGAATGGTTAAAATGGAAACCGCTCCGCCCGGGCGCCATTGAGAATCAACCAAATCGCTGTAATTATGGGACGGATGAAACGGATGCCGTTTATTAAATAAAATGGACGTCAACGGTTCAAATTCTTCATTAGTTAAAAACAGTTCCCGTTTGAGCATTCGGAATTTCCAGAAGAGATCGCGATTTGAAATGTCCGTCAAGGATTTTGTTTCGGTTGTTTTTTGATATTCGTCGACAAGAATATTATAACGGTTGAAAATATCAAGAAGGAACGGATCTTCGATTTCTTCGGAAGTCGGTTCGGCAAAAAGCAGTTCATGATATTGCTGATCCAGCGCGGTTAGTTCCGCATCGATATCGGTATAAAGCGGGTTAAGCGTTCCTGGAATGGCGATTGTTTTTTTAAAATGGACTAGATCAATCGTTTCCGTTGAGGAAGACGCCTGTCGCAAAATCATATCGCCCAGAAGAGATTTTGCTCGAAAACAAGGATCATAATGCAATAAATTAATTTGATAAACGATTCCTTGAGCGTCTTCAAAATTCCAATGAATTTCAGGACCAACTATTCCATTGTTGACGGGAAGCGTCATTATTTTTGATTCGCCCCTTTTCAGAGGGAATTTTTCGCCCAAAATGGAAATATTCGACTTTTTTATGGTTCCATTTTCCTGAAGGGAACCTTGCGTATCGGCAAGTTCAATATCGTTTGAACAGGCCGATAAGAGAACGGAAAAGGAACCCTTTTTCAATTGAGGAAGCGGTTGAATCGAAAAATCGGCAGGAATGAAATGAATCGGATGACCGCCCGGCATTGTATTGTTTCCGCCGATTCCAAGCGAAACATAAATTCCGCGTTTTTGATATTCGGGGAAAAAATCCAGCGGAATGCGAACCTCGAAAGTTAAGGTTTCTTTGTCAAAAGACCCTTCCAGAGAAGTCAGGGAATTGGGCGTTCGATCAGCAAAGGGATCAATGGCCTTCCATTGGATTTGATTATCGATGAGCGTCACAAAACCTCTTGTTGGCAAATCTTCGGTCGAAATCATCGCAATATGATCGGAGAGAAAGCGATTTCCTTCGATTTTTAAATGAAGAAAGTTGTCCTTTTGATAAGCGGCAACCGATTGTTGAACCAAAGGACCGAGATTCCAATTTTCCATATTGGAAACGCGAACGGTTCCTTGAGAAGCGTTTTGAAAGGAATCGGTCGTTGGAAGCGGCAGAATGTCTTCATAAGGAAGCTGAGGTTCGACATGCTCGGGATAATGACGTTGCAGAAGATTCCGTTGAGTATCAGCAGAGCCGACCATTTTCAACCAGGCATTTTCTTCGCCGAGAATGGCCAAACGCAATTTCCGATCATAATCCGATATGTTTTTATCGGCTTGGGAGTCTTTTTTGAGATCGTCGCGAATTAAATCGATTCGATTGCCATTGGGAACGTTTTGGAACCAATGCGTCAAATAATTGGTTCTTCCGCCAACGCTGCTGAGCGAATGAACCGTTCCGATCAAACGGGTCGCGGAAGTCCAATTTTCGCCGTCATTGGAAATGAGAACTTCAAGATCAATCGGAACGCGGTCCTGATATTGTTTGGCGCGGTCGCGAGAAAAAACAATTTTATTGAAAGAGATCGGTTCAGGCCATTGCAGTTGAATCCAGGGGGATTTGTCGTCGATGGCAGGAATCCAGCTAAATGAATTTCCGTAACGACCGTCGTTAATGAATCGAATCTGATGCTGCGGATAATTTCCAATAATCGAAGAGGCCGTTGCCTTAACATTTTTGTCGAAAGCAAGATTTTGCTCGTTTCCGTCCTGATAAAATTCGAGTTCATCAATACAAGGAGCCGTTCCGTCGTTGCTGGCGTTAATACAAACGCGGACAAACGTCGCTTTTGTTGGATCAAGATCAATATTGTTCGGCAAATGCGGTTTGATTTGAACAAAATCGTCCGCAATGACAAAGGACACTGAAAATCCCAAAAATCCAATTAAAACAGCGACGTTCCATAAAAATGATTTATATGTTTTTCGTCTCATAAATATTAATCTTTTCCTGCTCGTTGGTTTGTTTATGAACAATTTTAAGAGAGCGAAACGCCTTGCTCTGTTAAATATCTATTTATCGGTTGCCCCCGTCGCGTAACAAACAGGACTGGAGCGCGGACGTCTCGTCCGTATGAGATCCAAAGAGTTATCCCGACTTTTTGGAAAAACCAACCGACTTCTATTTCTATTCTGGAGGTTCTGAAAACCCGGATTTTTCAACAAACGCATTTCGGATAAGGTCGTTCAAACAAGTTTTTGCGGACGAGACGTCCGCGCTCCTAAGGGTTTTTAGAACTTCCTGGTTATGACATTCACAAAACTCTAGAATGAACCGATTGCCTGTTCATCCGCGCGACAACCGAGATATTGATAAGTTGTATAATTAATTGTTTCTGAAAGAAAATGAATCGAACCGTCAGCGAACGCGAAATTGGCTCCGCCTGGATGCTCGGAAGCATAACCGAGGTCGCAAGCCCAACCGCCTGTTCCTCCATCGAGAGGGGGACAACCGCAGGTTCCTTTATATTTTTCTGTTCCGGTATTGATCGGGCAAACGGTTGCATGCCAAAGAGAGTTCGGATTCATCCAGCCGCCCCAAATGGCGTGAGCATGTTTTTGAGCAATGGCGCTGATTTCGCCCAAAAGAATTGTATTGGATGTTCCGTCGGGAATTTGTCCCATTGTTGCTGCCCAGCCCCAATGCGCATTGATTCCGGGAGTTTGTGACCCGGCATTATCTCCATGATTTGTGTTTAAAAATCCTTTGATTGTGTTATTATTAAAGAGTGAATCGCAACCTCCGGCAAATAAGACATTTCCAATACAAACAGAATAATTGGTCATTGCCCGATTTAAATCGGGATAACCGCTTGCTGCAGCCAAAACAGCAGAACGATCCTCAAAAGTCGCCGTTGTTGTATTTTTGGGATTGGGGTAATCGTCGCCCGCTTGATAACGACCGGATGGACAGATTAAACCGGGAATCCAAGTTTCGAAGACACATTTTCCGTCGGCGGTCCAACTGTAATACTGAGTCGCGCGGGAAAAATCGCAACAATCATAAAGAGCAGCTTGTTCCATAAAGGGGAGAAGAGAAACATAAAAACTGCCATGATTGGACGGATCGTTCCAAACATGAGTTGCTGAATTATGTCGAGCAAAAGATTTATGAGTGTCATGATAATTATGATTGGCCAATGCAATCTGCTTCATATTATTTGTGCAAGACATTCTTCTTGCCGCTTCCCGTGCCGCTTGAACCGCTGGGAGAAGCAGCCCGATTAAAATTCCGATAATAGCGATAACAACAAGAAGTTCAACAAGCGTAAAACCGAGAGGTTTTCTTATGTTACCCCCCCCCCCCCAATTTAACAAGGTTTTCAGAACATAAATTTCTGGTCATAATTTGTCTCCTTAAAAATAGTTGACATTAACAATCATTTACAAACAACATATTAAGCGGGTTTTCATCCAAAAAAGTTTCAAAAAAGATATTTTAATCGATGAAAGACGGCTTTAGATTCAATAATTTATATAAAATTTTATATAAAAACTCTGATAATTCTCCTGGCCAGGCAACAAGAATACTTACATAATGTCAGTTCGTTGTTGCCGACTTTATAAAAGGAAGTTCTAAAAACCTGTTTTTTACAATAAACTAATTTTGGGAAAACGTCGCGAAAACCGGTTCCTGCGGATGAGACGTCCGCATTCCCGGCGGGTTTTTAGAACTTCCTTAAAATAATTTTCTTTTTATACATAATAACTGGATACAAAAAGAAAGTCAATGACGATTTGTCTTTTTTTATTGACGATTTGTCCAAGGTTAATTGAGCGGATTTGGCTCTAACAGAAATGGACCGGATCGCGTTCCGATTTGGAAAGCCAAACGTTTAACGAGGGAAAATGAGCTCGAATCCGATCAGCTAAAGTTTTCATTGCAAATTGTTCGGAAGCAAAATGACCAGGAAGAATCAGTCCAAGGCCGTTTTGTTCCGCAGTCAAATAATCATGAAATCGAGCTTCCCCGACAAGAAAAGCGTCGGCTTTGGCTTCGATTGCCTGATCAATAAATTCGGCAGCAGAGCCGCATCCAACGGCAACCGTTTGAATCATTTGATCTTCTTTACCGACCCATTGAATTGTTGAAACGTTTAACTTTTGTTTGACGAAAAAAACGAAATCAGCTAAAAAAAGAGGCGTATTCAAATTTCCAATTCGACCGGTTCCAAGCGGAAAATTGGCTTGCGAACTGGAACAAGGCAAATTCTGGGTCCCTTTTTCGGAGAATTGCTTTATTCCCGAAAGCATTGATATCTCAGCGATTAGTTCGGACGATTTCTGTTTGTAAGGGAATAACGGACGAATATTGTCAAGGTTCAAAAGTTCCGCGATCTGTCGATTAACGCCAAAAAGAGCCGAATCATGCGCCGTATGAGGACTGTAAACAGCAATTTTCGACTCAATTAGAGAAAGAAGAATTTTCCCGTTCAAAGAATCGGTTGTCCATTTTTTTGAGGCATGAAAAGGAAACGGATGATGCGAAACAATCAGATCTGTTTTGTTTTGAATCGCTTCTTCAACAACGTTCAATGTAATCGTCAGACAGGTCATAACGTTTGTCAGATTGCTGTTTCGATCGCCAAGAATCAGGCCAACGTTATCCCAATCTTCGGCTAGTTCAAGAGGACAAATCATTTCGAGGAAATTTGAAAGTTCATGCAGTTTGATCATATTCAGAAATACTCATTTCTAAAATAATAATGATATATAAAACAAAATTATAAATTTGTTTGGAAATTAATTTGTTATTGCAAAATTTATTTTGTTTTTTTTCTTCGTTATCTGTTTGGGGGGCCATTTTGTTTTGAAGCCGCATTGATACTCAAGCCAGTTGCTCAAGACGTCGACAATATATTTTAGACGATATTTCAGGGAAATCAATAAAACAGCGTTTCCCCCCGGTTGTCAAGACGAAAAAATCTGTTATCATACTTGATTCAATGGAAATTGTATTTATTCTACAAAGTTTCTCTTTCGATGGAAAGAGCGTCAACCTTGAAGGATTTTTGGCAACAAGATAACATTTGAATAACGAATAGAATTATTGGAAGCTGTTTATGTTTGAATCATTACAAGATAGCCTTGGCTCTGCAATTCGCGTTCTCATCGGACGGGGAAGACTCAGCGAGTCCAATATTCGCGACGGAATGCGTCTCGTTCAGCAATCGCTGCTTGAAGCAGACGTCAGTATGTCGGTTGTCAAAGATTTTGTCGCAAATGTAACGGAAAAATCTCTTGGGCTTCAGGTTGCCCGAATTCTCAATCCAACGGAACAAATTGTAACGATTGTTCGAGATGAATTGATCGAATTAATGGGGCCGGTTGACAGCAGTATTCCCGAGAAGGAACCGTTTACAACGATAATGCTCTGCGGTCTTCAAGGTTCAGGAAAAACGACAACCTGCGGGAAATTGGGGCGTAAACTTAAGGAATCCGGTCGAAAACCAATGTTGGTTGCGGCAGACCTTCAGCGTCCCGCTGCGATTGATCAATTGGAAGTTCTGGGGCAGTCTTTAGGAATTCCGGTTTATACAGATCGAACCAATAAAGATCCCGTTGCTGTTTGTCAAGCCGCCGCTCAACTGGCTCAAGAAAAAGAGATTGACGTTCTCATTCTTGATACAGCCGGTCGACTTCATATCGATGAAGAGTTAATGGATCAGTTGAATCGAATTGAACGTCGACTTCAACCGGATCAGGTTTATTTCGTTGTCGATTCAATGACTGGTCAGGATGCCGTTAACAGCGCTGGAGCGTTTAACGAAGCTTTGGAACTGGACGGCGTTATTCTGACAAAACTGGACGGCGATACGCGAGGCGGAGCGGCTCTTTCTGTTAAGGCCATAACCGGCGTTCCTATCAAATTTATCGGAACCGGAGAAACTCTTGACGCTCTTGAAGAATTTTATCCTGACCGAATGGCAGGGCGAATTCTCGGAATGGGCGATTTGGCAACGTTGATCGAAACAGCGCAAACGAAATTCGATGCCGATGAGCTGAAAAAACAACAGGAACAAATGGAAAAGGGCGTCTTTACGCTCGATGATTTTCGTAAACAAATGACCCAGGCGAGTCGTCTCGGGTCAATGAATAAAATTCTGAGTTTCATTCCAGGAATGGGACAACTCAGTAAAATGCTCAGTTCGGCCAATGTTGATCCGGATAACGAAATGCGAATGGTCGGCGGAATCATTGATTCAATGACTCGAGAAGAACGTCGCAATCCCAAAATAATTGATCTGCGTCGCAAACGAAGAATAGCCTCCGGGGCGGGCGTTGAAGTTCAGGAAGTAACGCAATTGATAGCGATGTATGACAGAATGGCCAGCATGGTCAAAAGTTGGTCCGGTATGGGAATGGGAGACCGAATGAAAACGATTCAGCAAATGACGCAACAAGCGTCGGCGAATCCTTTCGGAATGCTTCCTCCCAAAAAAGGAAAAGGAACAGGCAAACGTCTAACCCCCAAAGAACGGGCTGAACAAAGAAAACGTCTTGAAAAAGAACGCAAAAAGAAGAAAAAGAAATAAGCCTTATGATTTTTGTTGCTTTTTTTGACGTTTTCAATAGCAGACAAACATCTGTTTGAAAAACGATTTATAATCAATTTAAGCTTTTAGACAGGTTCGAATTGATCTGATCTTGGGAACTTCTTTTTGAAAAGGAACTTTTTATCGTTTGAAATCGTTGATAAAACAGGTTGTTTTTTAAAATGGGGGTAATTATTTAATAAGGGGCAATCTCGAAGTTCATTTTTGTTGGAATGAATATTGTATGACGGAATCAAAAATATATATTGTTGAAGACGTTTTTGCTTTTATTTTAAATTATTGAGAACTATATTATTTTTTGTTGATTGTTGACCCCTTTTGGGTCATTTGCCGGTTTTGCCTTTGGTTAATCGCCTGTCGTCGCCAGGTTTTTGTAACAAAAAGGGCCGGTTCGAATATAAAAGTTTATGACGAGGAGTTTTTTCGTGGGAGTACGAATTCGACTGAAGAAAATGGGCCGCAAACATCGACCGTTTTTCCGTTTATGTGCAATGGACATTCGTTGTCCTCGAGACGGACGCGTTTTGGAAGAGTTGGGAACTTATGATCCAATGGTTCCGGATATTGATGCGCGAGCCATACTCAATGGCGAACGAATTAATTATTGGCTTAGCGTTGGCGCTTTGCCGTCGGATAAAGCCGCCGTTCTTATTAAGAAATATGGCGCCAATGGGACTAAATTGGAACAGCAGAAAATTGCGCTGGAAAAATTGGCATTGAAACGCAAACCGCGTTCTTCAGCGGCTCCTGTTGGTTATACAGCAACTGAATCCGGCGAATAATTAATTTGTCAGGAAAATTTCGGAATATCATTTTCAATAGTTCCGACTTTTCTGATCGGATATTTAATGCGATTTGATATCATAACATTATTTCCAGGCATTTTTTCGGGTTTTCTTTCGGAAAGTATGCTCAAAACGGCGATTGATGCCGGGTTGATTGATATCCATTTACATCAATTGCGGGATTGGGCTGACGATAAACATCAAACGGTCGATGATCGTCCATTTGGCGGGGGCCCCGGAATGGTTTTAAAGGTTGATCGGGTTGTTCCTTGTATCGAAGAGATACAACGTTTGACAGAGCCAGGTCATTTAATCCTTTTAACGCCGCAAGGTCGAACTTTTCGTCAACAAATCGCGGAAGAACTGGTTCAACAAAAACGAATTCTTCTTCTTTGCGGTCGTTATGAAGGTTTTGATCAACGAGTCAATGACCTTTTGCAACCGGATGAAATCTCGATCGGCGACTTTGTTCTTAACGGAGGCGAAGTTGCCGCAATGACGATAATCGAGTCGATTATGCGATTGATTCCTGGCGTTTTGGGCGATGAAGATTCTGCCAGAATTGATTCATTTTCGTCGGGCAATCGTTTATTGGAAGAGTCACAATATACAAGGCCGCGCGAATTCCGCGGCTTATCGGTTCCTGAAATTCTGTTGAGCGGAAATCATCAGGAAGTTGATAAATGGAGATTACAAAACAGACTGGAGCGAACAAAATTGCGTCGACCCGATCTGTTGACGGATTCCTAATAGGATCCTTTTCGATAAGGAATAACATTTGTTTTTGATTTGGGGGCTTGTTTCAAAATTGAGTCCTGTTGAAATGACTTGATTGCGAATTCCAATTCCAGAGAAAAATCATTTTATTCCTATTATAATAAAGGAACGGGTTGACTTGTTGCCCAACGAAATGGAACTTGTCTTCTTTCTAGCCCGGAACGGTTTTGCCGGGAGTTTTTAACGTTTCCTTTAAATATTAACCTTTCTAAAAAGTATATGAGGAAAAGTCGTGAGTCAGGAAATCATTCGATTAGTCGAAGCCCGCGCAAAAAAAGAGAACGTTTCCAAATTTGAAGTTGGCGATACCGTTAACGTTCATTGCAAAATTCTCGAAGGAGATAAAGAACGAGTTCAAATTTTTAATGGCGTTGTTATCGCTCGAAGCGGCGGCGGAAGCAGCGAAATGTTTACTGTTCGTCGAATTGTTGCCGGCGAAGGCGTTGAGCGCAAGTTTCCGCTTCATAGTCCGAAAATCGCAAAAGTTGATGTTGTTCGTTCCGCTGTTGTTCGTCGAGCGAAACTTTATTTCTTGCGGGATCGCGTCGGGAAAGCTGTCCGCTTAACTGAGCGCCGCGTTGAACGGGTTGTCGATGAGAATAAACCAGCCAAAGTTCGACGAGGCAAAAAAGCCAAAGCGGCAAAACGCGAAGCAAGAAAACAGGAAAAAGCTGAATAGTTTAACAAACGTTGAATCATTCGACGAATGTTAAATGTTTGGACCAGCATTGAATAATCAGATAAACGTTGATTAATTTTTGAATGCTGAATTATCAGATCAATATTGTCATTCGTTTATCGACTCTGTTTTGTTGGTTTGGGAACCATTTGTATCGAAAATCGTTTTGGCGTCTTGCTTTGTTTTTTAGTTATTTGTCCGACATGACGGATTTGCGAACGCGGGAAATAGGGCTTTTCGAGAGATTTGAGTCTTAAATTTCATGAATTGCTCTTGGGAAGTTCATTATCAGCTTTTTTAACAATGCAATAATTATTTATTGAATTTGTTGAAAAGCTGTTTTTTTTAGACAAAACGGTTCAGGCGAAGTCGTTTTGGGCAATCGTTTTCGATTTTGATCTGAATAAAGGGATTTTTATATGGCTTCGATCTTTTATAATCGCAGTCGTTCAACATTAAGCTTAGCCGGAAAGAATAAATGACATTATTTCAAACTTTATTGGATGAAACCATTTCCGATTTTGAAAAACAGTATCGGTCGAAACCCAAATGGCTTGTTTTTGCGCCGGGACGCGTTAATTTGATCGGCGAACATACGGATTACAATGACGGTTTTGTTTTCCCAATGGCGATTGAACGTTATACAATAATCGCCGCAGGCCCGTCTCAAAACGTTCCGGAATGCAACGACAAGAATCAAAAAATAGCTCAAATACGAACCAAAAATTTGAATCAAACGTCTTCGTTTTTGTTGGAAGGAGAAATTCAACCGACAGAAAAAGTTCGTTGGAGTTCTTATGTTCAGGGTTCGATCGCTTGTTCGCTTGAAAAAGGATTGAATGTCGAACCTTTTTGCGCTGTTTTGAACTCTAATGTTCCGATTGGCGGAAGCCTTTCGAGCAGCGCTTCTCTCGAAGTTGCCGTTGCGACTTTAATGGAGGCAATGAGCGGTCAAACGTTGAATCCAGTCGATAAAGCTCTGTTATGCCAAAAAGCGGAACATCTTTTTGCGAAAATGCCTTGCGGGATTATGGATCAATTTATATCGGCCCTTGGCGTTAAAGATCACGCAATGCTTCTGGATTGTCGCAGCCTTGTTCCCAAAATGATTCCGCTTTTGGATCCTTCGATTGTCGTTCTGATTACGAACAGCAACGTCAAACATTCTTTAACCGGAAGCGAATATCCGGAAAGACGTCAAAGTTGCGAAGAAGCGTCAAGAATATTGGGCGTTACGAAATTGCGGGACGTTTCCCTTGATATGTTGGAATCGTCGCGAGAAAAACTGCTCGGGCTGGAAAATGGAGATCGATATTATCGTCGGGCAAAACATGTCGTTTCGGAAGATATTCGAACGCAAACAATGGCTCAAGCGCTCATTGCTGCCGATTGGGAAAAGGTCGGCGAGCAAATGTATGCCAGTCATGAATCGTTGAAAGTTGATTATGAAGTCAGTTGTCCAGAGCTTGATATTCTCGTTGATATTGCGAAATCGATTGGATTTGGCGGCGGAATGATCGGGTCGAGAATGACGGGCGGGGGATTTGGCGGCTGTATGGTTTCTTTGGTTCGAGCAGATCAAGTCGATGACGTTTCAGAAACAATACGGACAGGCTATTTTTCGAAAACCGGAATCAAACCAACCATTTTTGCAACAAGACCCGCTCAGGGCGCGTCCATTTTAGAACAATAAGAAAGTTTTAAAAACCCTCTGGGAGCGCGGACGTTCCGTCCGCAGGAACTGGTTTTCGAGACGTTTTTCGAATGGGTTTTATTGCAAAAAACAGGTTTTTAGAACTTCCTAATATTTTTTCAAAGAGAAGTCAATTTGTTTGTGAATTTCGTTTTGGGGTTGATTGACCCGGATTTTATAATGAAGGTTTAAAAATTTCTTCTCGCATTAAAATGATACAGTTGCAATTGGTTCATAAACCAAAGACGCCAACTTTCGACGTCATAACGATAATCGACAGCTGGATGATAATGAATGCTGACAATTCGAACCAGCGCATTTAAAACGGCGTCATTGTTCAACGCTTCTGTAACAACTTTTGTTTTAACGCCGCCGCCTGTTGAGAAATTGCGTAATCCGCCGTTGCTGTCAAACGTTGCGCCGGTTTTATCGCTTCCGCCCAAAACAATGGTTCGGCGATGATCGGTTATGAGCGCGGCAATCAAATCGGGAACGGCGTCTTTTGCTTCAAAAAAACCGAGCGCAAAACCAGCTCGGTTGATTTGCGCATTGTCGGAGCTCATACGAAGTCGATGTCGAAAGAATTCAATAGCCCCGGGAATAGCTGTTCTTTTGCGTTTGATCATTTCCAAAGCGGTTAATCGAACTTCGTCGTCTGGATCAATTAAAACAACATTGCCGAGAAAAGACATTGCGGCAGGCGTTCCAATTTTTCCAATGATTTGGACAAAAATAATGCGGATTTCCGGATTCTGCTCTTGTTGAAAAAAGTCTGAAACAGGCTCCAAAGCCGTTGGCGAATGAATCATTCCGATATCGTCAGGCGTTGGGAGAAACCCTTCCTGCATTTTTGAATAGAGCTCTTTAATCTTTCTTTTCCAGAATTTTGCGTCTTCTTTATTTTGTTGACGCATTTTTTCAAGTTCAACTTCCTGTAGCGTCATAATCTGGCCATTGAAACGTTGATAACCGCTTTTTTCCAGACGTTCTTTGCGTGACATCCAAACGCCATCGATTTTCTCATGCTTGAGCATTTTGTGAGTTTCGAGATGTTCCGGATCAATTTCGAGAATTCGTTGATAATGCTTGTTCGCTTCTTCGGTCAGGCCTTTTTGAGAACAGGCTTTTGCGATTTCCCAATGCGTTTCGATGTCGTCTTTTGACAACGGAGTTGTCTGACGATACCAAAGTTGAGCGTCCGAAGGAATATGGGTCGTTTGAATAAGGTTTGCTTCGAGAATGAGCGTTCCGCCGCCGGGAAGTTCAATTTGGCAATCGTCGCTTTCCGTTTTTTGGACGTTTCCGTAAACAATCCCGCCATTTTTTAAGGCAACGTTTCCTGACTGCGCGAAAAGATGATTTTCTTCAATCGATATAATAATCAATCCGGCAATGATCATTAAGATATATTTTGTAATATTATTCATAAACGAACCCATAAACGAATATCTTTTTGAAAATACAAACAAAAGACGGTTCTATTCTCAAGCCTGTTTGAAAATCTCAGGAATATTGTCGGCAAAAAGCGGATCAATGGCAAAAAATGGCAAAATCTGTCGCTTGTCCAACTCCGTTTTGGAATAATCATAGACAATATTATTATATAAGAAAAGGGGAGTTGGGCAAACTATTTTTCAAATCGCTTGAAATTAATGTCGAGGCTTATGTTTTCGTTTTCCAGATTCTGACCTTCCAATTTATTATCGATCAAATCCTGACCAACGCTATATAAAATATATTGTTTATATTGTTCGACCGTTTCAATCGCGATTTTGTCGGAAATCGTTTCCGTTTGGGCTGATTCTGATGAAGTTTGCGTCGTTTGCAATTCCGTTGTTGTTTCGACTTGATCTTTTGTTTGAAGTTTTTCTCCTTCTTCTTCGGGAGCTCGTTTGACGAATTTTTTCGCATAAATCAACGGCGTTTTTTGCGTCCAGGGATCAATTGGAACTGTCGGAAGAAATTCCGGAACCAGCGCGTCAAGCGAATCCGGATAATGACCGTTTTTCAATCGATAACGATCCAACGCAATTCCTGTCAACGTTAAAATATTTTGCGATTGAGTTTCAAGTTGAACCTGTTTTGCAGATGACGTTTGGCAAATAATTCTGCCTAAAATATCGCCTATCATTTTAGACCGAACGTTGATAAGCAACCAACTCGGATGCCAATAATGCATTTTGTAATTCTCAAGGACTTTCTGGTTGTCGTCCAGGAGTTGTTTGAGTTCTTTAGATTTTGCGGGATCAGGCGTTTGATAATATTCGTCTGTTTTTTGTAGCCAATAATAACATTGTTGCCGAACAATATTCGAATCCAAAGGCAATTTCAATAATAATGAAACATTTTTTAAATAGTCTCTTTCCGCGTCGTTTTCAATAATAATATCCAAATCGTCATTCATCAAACCATTTAAAAGCCGATCAATCAAATCATAATAAAAGACTTTTTCTATTTTCCATAAAGGATGGTCTTTAATTGGAATAAAATCGGAAAAAGAACGAACGATTCCGTCAAGTCGAGCAAGCTGCTCTTCCGTTGGGTTGCCATATTTTAAAAGATTCAAAATTGCTTTTTCCGCAACTTGATGAATTGCATTTCCAACCAAAACGATAACGAAACATTGAGCATTTGCCCCGGTTAAATGTTTTGCATTATAGAGCATTGTTTCAATATCTTCGATCGCTCCGTCAATGTCGCCGTTTGCGATACGAAAATTGGCTCGAAGCGAAGGCAAACGTCCCCCAAACTCGCGTTGAGATTGAATATCCGGAAGCAAAATCATATATAAACCAGAATTTTCTTGATCTCGAAAACTATTTTGATGATAACAGACAAAAGTCGGCATTCGAACCGCTTTGGCATAAAGATCAAACAAAGGCTTCATTTCTTCGAGCCATTTTGCCGCTTGCGGATTGTCGTCCGCTTTCCAGGGAGATTCAATCAATTTGTTATAATAAATCGTTAACGTTTCCTGATCAACTTTTTTGCCTGCCGAATAACCTTCTTCAATCCGTTCTTCATTGCCAAGAATTCCGTGTTCGCCCAGATAACTGAAAAAGTTCATCGTTTTATAAGAATCAAAAAAATCGGGCTTCCGTCTCGGATCAAGATTCATCTTTTCGCAAAGCGGCGTCCAGCTTTTTTTAAACCAAATCGAGGCATAATCTTTTTCATTTTGGAGATCAGAAGAACTTTTCTCGACGAGCATGTCGCTCCAATCGCAATGTTCTGCCAAACTCCATTGTTCCAGAACAAAAGGACCCAGCGCTTGCAAAACAAGACGGAAACCATTTTCGTCCGGATTTTTTAGCATTTCGAGTTGTTGTTCTTCAAAAAAGCGAAAGTAATCGACTTGTCTGCCGTCAGCGGTTCGCGGCTCCGTTATAAAATGGGACTCCAGGGTTATTTTTTTCGGACAGGACGGAATCATTGTAAACCAAATCGCAACGACTAAAAACGCCAAAAACCAATATCGTTTTCGTTGCCAGCAAGGTTTTTTCGGTTTCGATTCTTTATCGAGAACGCTGTCCAAAACAGACGTTGCCTGTTGTTTGACCGGTTCGTTGAAATTTGTGTTGTTTTCTGAGGTTTCTGGAGTTGAATTGGTCATCGAAATTGTCCTTCATTCTGTATATGTAATATTGCGATTTCTTTTATTCTTTGAATCATCAAGGTTCGGAAAACTCAATTGAGCAGTTGAAATAGCCTTTTTTGCTAAAATAATATTCGTTTCGTTAAAATATTAAGGAAGTTCTAAAAACTGAGATTTTTCAACAAACGTATTTCGGATAAAGTCGTTAAAACCAGTTCTAGAGAACGAGACGTCCGCGCTCCGAAGGGATTTTTAGAACTTCCTATTATATTTTTATCAGCTTGCAAGAACTTGTTGCGCAAAAAGTTGAAGGGGAATTTTATAGCGAAAAATTCAATGGGGAAAGGGGGGCTGACGGAACAGGTTTGATGAAAATGGACGGAGTTTCAACAGGTTCGCGGGACGGTTGCGACGGAGTTAAATTTTGAATTAAAATCAAAATTGCAATTCCGCCCAAAACGAGTCCGATTAATAATCCGATAAGAACAGCGCTGAAACGAACTGATCGAATATAATGTCGCAAAGAAAGCGTTATTTCTTGTTCGCCGCTTTTGACAATTGTTGCCGCCAATTTTTCGCCAATAAGCGGTTTGGTTACCGATTCTTGAGCAGAACGACAAAGTTCCAATAACCCTTTTTGACGAATTTTTTCAAGAGAAACCTTGTTCGAACGAATCGTCAATGAGGCCAGTCGAGCTTCCAATGCGGAAAGTTCCGGATTCATATCCAAAACCTCGGAAAGATTATTTTCTCTGTTATCAATCATTGTTTTATTGTATTTAATAAAATTTCGTTTTCTAAATTCTGTGAATTCAAAAAATTTTTTCCGTTTCTCAACTATTTTGGGACAATTGTTTGTTTTGTTTATTGAGACAATTTGTTGCGCAGAATTTCCAACGCTTCATTATAACGTCGCCAAACGGTTGTTCGCGATTGCTGAATTGAATCAGCAATTTCGTCAAAGGAAAGGGTTCCCCAAATTCGCATTTCAATGATTTCTCGAAGTTCAATCGGGAGTTCAGCCAATTTTTCCGAAACTTCCTGAGCTTCCAATCGATTTTCCGGACGCTCTTCAAACCAATTTAGGGCTTATCCGTAAATAACAACAACATTGTTTAGCGTAATCAGCCCAGCGGCTA
>JAUNBG010000086.1 GCA_030527205.1 Planctomycetia bacterium | reverse complement strand
TTTTCGATTGAGTTTTTCGTGTTGTGACGGAAAAGGGCTTGGTAATTTTCCTGGTTAAAACCGGAAAAGTGTAGTCACAGAATATTTCCCCGAAATTGCAACCCGGGGAAAGTACTTATTTTCAGGTTCAGGCTGTTTCAATGGAAATCAGACAGAACCATAACATTACAGAAAGGTATTTCATGTCCCACACGTTTTCTTCTGCATTTTCAAAAATAATGGATCGAGCATCCGCCGGGGAAATATTAAATCGCACAGAATTGATTTCGCTTTTGCAATATCCTGAGATCAGTCCTGAAGCAGATCGTATTCGAACTCTGGCAAGTCAAATATCACGTGAAAGGTTTCAAAACCGAGGCGTTATTCTTGGTCAAATCGGGTATGAAACGGCTCCCTGTCCTGGAAATTGTCAATTTTGTGCCTTTGCCCGGGATTACACAACGCTTCCAGAAAAATATCAGACGGCCGAGGAAATTCGAATCGTCGCAGCCGATTTTCTCGCACATCAAAGTCTTTTTGCTCTGTTTCTGATGGGAATGCACGATTTCAAGTTCGATCATCTTCTGGATATAATCAACACATTATCCGAAGTTTTGCGAAGTGATATAAAACTCGTCGTCAATATTGGTGATTTTACGCGGTCTCAAGCCAATGAATTAAGGGCCGCAGGGGTTTCCGGAGCCTATCATGTACTGCGTCTTGGCGAAGGTGAAGTGACGCAGCTTGAACCGGTACGACGTCGCGAAACGATTCAAATACTTCGGGAAGCCGGACTTGAGTGGTATTATTGCTGTGAACCGATCGGTCCGGAACATACACCGGAAGAGCTGGTTGATCAAATACTGCTTGGTCGTGAATTCAACGCATTTCAACATGCAGCCATGCGTCGTGTTCTTCTGCCAAACAGTCCACTTGCCCGTCATGGCGTCATTACAGAATTGCGACTTGCACAAATTACTGCTGTCGTTGCACTTGCAATGATCGGAAACGATGAGCTCCGTTCCATTGCGGTTCATGAACCGAACCCGCTTGGACTCTGTTCGGGTGCCAATGCGGTTTACGCAGAAATCGGTTCCAATCCTCGCGATCTGACCGGGCAGACAGAAAAAAGCCGCGGACATTCGGTCGTCGATTGCGAAACAATGCTTCGCGAATGTGGTTATCCCGTCGCCAACAACGGGAATTTTTCCCCTGTCCCTTTATGCCAAAACGGTTTGCGATAATATCCCCCAAAGAACAAAATCGTTTTTTTTTGATATTGTTATATGATTACGTCCTATATGTGATGACATATTACAAGACCGAGGCATATAACAACTATACGTTTACTTCCGGATGAAAAACGGGAGCAGAGGGAACTGTCTTTATTGAAATTGCTACTGTAAATCATTTAAATTTATAACACACACGGCGGCACTTCGGATTGTCTTTGTGATTACTGCCGGTTCCAGCAAGAATAAAAATAGATTGGAGATACCAGATGAAATACATCAAGAAGAATCATGAGACCAAGTGGTGGAATCACGTTTTTTCCGCGCACTTTTTCGGTCACGTTCGACAATCAAAAGTTTATACGGCAGTACAACAGGGAAACATCAGCGAAAACGACTGTCGATACTTGCGTTTCAATTCGCACAAGGCTTTTACACTCGTCGAGCTTTTGGTCTCGATAGCCATTATCGGTATTCTGATTGCCTTGCTTTTACCGGCCGTTCAGGCGGCTCGGGAAGCGGCGCGGAGAATGTCCTGTACGAATAATCTGAAACAGCTTGGATTGGGATTGATGAACCACGAAAGTGTCAGGGGCGTTTTACCTGCTGCCAGTCCGGCAACTGTCACACCAGGCCGTGGATATGAAGCTCAAGGATATACCGAATTTCACTTCAGCTGGTCTGTGTTTTGCATTTTGACTGCCTATATTGAGCAATTGGGACTGGCCTGTCAGATGGACATCAGCAAACCATGTCTGGGAGTCGATACTTATGTCGATAAGTTTCCTGACAATCTGGGTGATATTTTTCGTGTTCCTGTCCCGATGTTTATGTGCCCTTCAGACGTGTCTACATCCGTTTTATTTCCCGACTGTCCGGTTTATGGCGAATCATTTTTGGGACCGGTCAATTACAAAGTGTGCATGGGAAGTGGAGCGGCCAGTCATCAGGGAGGAAACAACACAACGTTGGGACCTGCCTATGAAACCGATGGGCCGTTTATGGTCAAAAAAGCACTCCCTTTTTCGGCAATTCGTGACGGTTTGAGTAATACAATTTTCATGTCGGAATCAATACTCGGACGCGATGCTCGTGGCTTGACAAAAGAAACGGCAGATCCCCGATTTCATTTTCTGAACGATATTCTTGTCGATATCACCGAAACGAATCATCAGACGGATTTCCCATTGGATCAGCATATTTGGCCGCGCGGTTACTGCTGGAATGGAGCGTATTTCCGCAGTACGCTTTACAACAATTATCATACTCCGAATACAATCTTGTTCGATACTCATTTCAACGACCCCAAACAGAATGGACAGTCTTGTGGTCTTATGGCGGCACGAAGTCTTCACGTCGGTGGTGTCAATGCCCTCCATGGCGATGGATCAGTTAAGTTCTATTCCGACACGGTCAACGCGGAAACCTGGCGGGAGTTGGCAACACGAAGGTAAGGATATATAAATCAGCAACTATAAATCAAAACAGATGTAAACATTTATAATGATTGAACTTCTGTCCTGCCCCCTGACGAAGATTATGATAAATATTCAATATCAGGTTTTTTATAAGATATTTACTACACAGAGAGTATGAAATAAACAAACTTGACACTTTTTTCGAGATGAGATCGGGAGCTTTTTTGCATGAAATCTTTTACAAATGAATTAAGGGAACGGGTTATCGACGATATCACGGCGGGAACGTCGATTCGGAAAGCGTCGGTTTAATGGCATATGTCACGGAGAACAATCAGCTTAGGACTGTAGCATTATCAAGATACAGGAAGTTATGAGCCGATCAAAGGGAATCGCGGATTCGTCCAAAATTATTGAAATATTACGTCCCAGTTCAAAATTTTGTTTCGGAACGTTCCAATCGTTAGTTATTATTATACGGTTATTTACAATAATCCTGCTCCGTATCAACCCAAAATCATCGACGAAATACCTGAGGCTGGCGGAGCAAAACTGTTGTTATGACCGGCTAACGGTCCCGATCTAAATCCTGTAAAAATGTCATTTAGCAAAACCTAAACGCTGTTGCGAAAAACCAAATAGCGAACCGTCGATCTTGTGAAGGATTTCTTCCAAAACGCATCCGATCTCATAACTCCAGAAGACTCTAAAGGCAGGTTTTTTCATACGCTTCGCGTGGCAAATAATTTACAGATTCGCCCTAAGAAGTTTTGAGGATTTCCTAACCGTTTTTTCGTTTTTATCAAGGACGATTCTTCTTATTTTATCGAAAAGATCGAGTTGTTTTGCTTGTTTGATTGTTTAAAGTTGCCGATATTTCAACTGTGTAAGAACCTTTTTTCCAGATATTTAAGGAGAAAGTGCCGTCAGGATTGACCGGTATTTCCTTTTGGTCGATAGTGACTTTTGCTCCAGGAATTGTGATTCCATACAGTTCTATTACATTTGGCCCCCAATAAACAACACTGTTGTCTTTCGGAAATGTTTGAACGATCAATCGAGGCGCATTGACTCCAGAAGCGGCTTCAATTTCTTGCGCAAGGACAAGACGCGTTTGCTCAATTTTGGAGGCGTCCAATTCCGTATGTGCCAGATCAGGAACAATTTGCCGAGCCAGTTCCATCGCCCGATTTTTGGGATCCAGCCACCAAAGTTCTTCTCCGCCTTCCTTTTTGACCTGTTCGGTTAACTTTGTAAGCAAGGTCAAATATTCAAAGTCTTCAATGCTTTCCCTTTGAATTTCTCCGCGTATGGAGTCAAGCGGTCCGTTTTCGCCCGGATATACAATATGTGTATCGCCGGGTCCATATTTTTCCGTAGGAGCCCCAAAAACATCGCCTTCCCAATAATTATATCCCCAATGCAGATAACCGCTTAAATCGTCTGTAAAATTAATCCAATGAAGGACACGAACTCGTGAGCCCGGAATATCCATAAATCGATTGGGATAAGCAGAGCCAACGGGATGACAACAAATATAATACCAAAATTCATTCTCGCCGCGCCGGGCATTATAAGCGTCACTCCAACGATCATAATGAGACAGTTTGGGAACCCAAATGTCGAGCCGATCTGTAAAGTTAATTGATTCAATCGCATCGATCAGCTTGAATTCCGGGACGATTTTGTGTACTCGATCAGAAACGCTGCGCCAGGAAGCCATATCTTCGGAGAACGGTTCATCGGCAATATGAATCATGGCCCGATCCAGTCGATTGGTCGATTTAAGATAATCTCGAAGTTGAGACAGAATCGGTTCAAGCCATTCGTCAGCCGAAAGAGTAATGGCTTGCCCCTCTTTTTCATCAAAAACAGTTATGGAACGCAATCTGATTACATGTTTTTCCCGATCCACACTTCCAACATGAGACAGTTCAATTCGATCGGCCACTCCGTTCTTTTCAGCAAGAGTCAGCATTTTTTCCAGATAAGACCAGTCAATTTCAAAGGAACCATCGTTCAACCGTTTTGCCGGAATAAGGCCATTGGCCGAAGGAAGCCATTCAAGCAAAATAACATTTTGACGATGCTCACGCATATTTTTCATATACGCGTCAATGAGTGTCCAAAATTCGGGAGAATTCATTTCAACATTGTGATATTTCGCAATGAATCTGGGGAACCACCAATTTGTAACAGACAAATTCCGTGTCTCGGGAAGCTCAAAGGAAAATACTTTCAACTGGATCGGAATATTGAGCAAGGTCTCTTCCTTTGTCAGGGAAATTGTGCCGAAGTATTTGCCCGGTTTGGTTTTCTGTGGAACAAGAACGGTAACCCAAATGCCTTGCGTCTTATTCTCTTGAAGCGAAAAAGATTGGGTATCGTAAAGAACATCAGGAATATCACAGGGCGCCTTGCGGACAATAATGGAATCAGCATCGCTTGTGTTTTTTTTGACCGGAATCATGCCCACAGGTCGAAGTTGAATATTATCGGCTGAAATTTCCGATGTTCCATCTTCGTGAAGAAGAGCTGAGCTCGAGAGTTGTATGTCGTCAATCTTGTGTGTCGAACGAATGGCAAACTGCGCCGATTCATATTCATTTCCGGCTGCCGCAAGTTGAATTTGTATCGACGCTTGATCTTGTGATTTATCGGATAATAAGACGGAACCTTCTGGAACTGTGTCATCAAAGACCTTCTGATGAATATCGACTGGCCAAACTTGAATTGCCTCGTCGCTTCTACATGTTCTCGCAGAAAAAAGAACCTGTGCTCCTGTCAATAAAATAAAAGTCCATATCAACAACAGGACAAGTTCGTTTCGGAAACTGTAACGTTTTTTCTTGGAATGACTTGAAAAAATAATAAATTTCATTTAAAAACTCCTCGCATTAATTGTTTGTTCGTGTTTCGCTTTAAACGGGTTGTTTCATGCGAAAAAAATCAATTTGAACATGTTTGACCTTTTTGATCAAATGTTTTACAAAAATGACGCAAAAGACCGTGTTGCAGATTATGCGTGTAATCCAACGACAGACAGGAAGACTCTTGTTTTATTTGCTTGCCGACAGATTTGGGATTGGATGATCGTCAGTAGAGAAATGCACAAAAAACGTTGCTGTTGCCTTTTGTATCATATAGTATTATCGCGACATAAAATGTATTTATGTGTTATGCCAAGGCGATCAGGATAACGACAAAAGCGGGCAAATCCTGAGCGAACCTTCCCGTTAATCCTTGCGAAACGATTGTGTTTGTGTCAGCTTAGTATATTATATATCCCAAGCTTGCATGTAATGTCGAAAATTTTGGTTTGAAAAGATTTAAGTCTTTTCAATATGTGAATCAATGAGCACTTATGTCCTGTAACGTCACGTAAAGGCCAAAATGTAAATCCTTCATAAGGAATGACATAAGAAAATAAAAAAAGAATTTAATCAGGAAAGTCTTTGCTCAAGCTCGTTTAATGAATGAATCTGTTTTTTCGCAACCATTTCGTAAAGATTGT
>JAUNBG010000036.1 GCA_030527205.1 Planctomycetia bacterium | reverse complement strand
GGTTGAGGGCCTGGTGGGAGTTAATCCCGTGGAGGTTCGAGTCCTCTTTCCCGCATTTTATTTCCGTTGTGATTTTTCATTTTAGTTGGCGACATGTTTATGAAATGAATTTTCTGAATGGAAAGGATTTATTCCAACAAGATCGAATAAGTAATGACAGCCGCAAGTTTTCTTGACGGCTGTTCTTTTATTTATCGGACTTTTTCGTTTTGTTCCCGTAGCTCAATTGGATAGAGCGTTGGCCTCCGAAGCCAAAGGTTGCTGGTTCGATTCCAGTTGGGAACGTTTGCCAAAGATTAGAATGCGGCGTTTTCTCAAGGTTTGAATACAGGAGGCGGGGAATTTTATGGCGACTGTTCTTTCCGCTTTGGATTATTTAACCAAGCCCGAAAAATATGCGATCAAACCGATTTGCGTCGTTTTTGGCGATGATCTTTTTTTGGTGAGCGAGGTTCTTAAAACGATACGGTTACTGGTTCTGCCGCATGAAGAGTCGGAACTTTCTTTTTCTCGTTTTGAAGGATCGGCAACAACGTTTCGCGCTGTTTTGGGCGAAGTTTCAGCAATGGCAATGTTTGGCGGATTGCGACTCGTTCAGATTGATTTGGCCGATTCTTTTGTCAGTTCGTATCGCGATCGTTTGGAACAATATGCGGAATCTCCCTGTCCAACGGGAATTCTTCTTTTGCAATTACAGAGCTTTCCGAGCAATACGCGACTTTTTCAAACGATCAATAAAAATGGGTTGATAATTGATTGCAAAACGATTTCGTCCGTCAAAGTTCCCGTCTGGCTTATTGCCCGAGCGAAATCGAAGCATTCCGTTGAAATCGAAGGAAATGCAGCGGAACATCTTGTTGATTTGCTCGGCAATGATCTGGGACTTTTGGACCAGGAAATAGCCAGATTGGCTCTTTTTCTCAAACCCAATGAGGCGATAACGCAAGACTTCATTGCTAAAAAGGTTGGAAGTTGGCGAATTCGAAAAGTCTGGGATATGCTGGATATTGCTCTGGAGGGCAATGTTTGCGAAACGTTGCGGCAACTGAATCTTCTTTTGGCGTCAGGAGAAACGCCGATCGGAATTTTTTCTCAAATAGCGCCGACATTGCGTCGATTTGCTGCAGCAACCGAACTTTTTCTTCAAGAGGAAAAAAAAGGAATCCGAAGCAACTTGCGAATGATCTTGGAAAAAGCGGGCTTTAAGCCGTTTCTTCTGAACAAAAGCGAAGATCAAATGAAACGCCTGGGCCGGTTTCGCGGCTCGAAAATTCTTGCTCTGCTTGTCAAAACCGATCTCTGTTTCAAAGGAGACAGCCGGAGTAACCCCCGTTTGATTTTAGAGCGTTTTATCGTCGAATTGTCTCATCCGAAAATGCGCAATATTGGCTCAAATCAGTAAACTCTTGAATGTATGCAACCGTTTTTGAAGACCAAACAACGTTAAAAGAGAATTTGGACTGTTCCGAAAACGCCAATTCCGGTTCCAAAACAATTCGTAAAGAGTCGTAATTTACGAAAGATGCGGACAAGACGTTCGCATTCCCGGCAGGTTTTGATTCTGCCAGATTTTGTATCCGGACAGTTTTCGGAACGGTCCCTATGCGATCTTCATCAATTCAAAGATTGATTATTCATATTGACTAATGTCAAAAGTTTCTTTCGTTTCAGATCCTGACGCAACAGTAATCTTCAACCCGGAAGTCGTTGCAGAAGTTAAAACTTTCGGAATTTCTTTGTTAGCGGCTTCCAATCTTTTCAGACGTTCAGCAAAGTATTCTTGTTTCGCCTTTTCATTGGTTTCAATATCGGCAGGTTTTTCCGGTTCATCAATTTTTGCCAACTTTGTTATATAAATACTGAATTCGCCTTCCGGAGCGCCAGATTGTTTCCAATCGCCCTGGGAAGTTTTAATGATTGCAACCCCATTCGCATCCGTAATGCCATTAACAGACCAACTTCCCTCTGCCGATGTGGGAACCAGAAAAACATTTGCTTCAGAGACAGGGGTCGCGCCTTTTGTGACTGTTATAGAGACGGGATAAAGGTCAGGCACTCCTTCTGGCTTTCCTTTTCCACACCCGAAGCAAAAAACCAAACAAGCTGCCAAAATGAGCAGCGTTTTACCATATTTCATATTGAACTCCTGTTGATAAATAACTGGAATAACAAAGAAAAGGGGTCAATCTTGCGACATTCCCCTCTTTTCTCAGCGGTTCCCATGCCCGATTATACTGAAGCTGAAAAGACGCAGCCTTGCCCCTTTTCTTGCTGAATATGACAAACGCGTTTAAGTTGAACGTTTTGCCGTTTTTCCCCAACCCGTCCATTTTATAATTGAACGGGTTTACGAAAGCAACGGCTTTGAATTTTCAGCCGATTCGAGCATAATCATCAGTATACAAAATTCAAGATCGCGGCGAAAACGAGTCGGATCAGGTTAGAAAGAGACCGATTCTCCGCCGTTTCTTGAACCCAAAGCGCCCCAAATACCGAAATAAGATTGTCCGCTGTTGCCGGCAGAAATGGTTCCGCCATCCAGACTGTTATAATCGCTTCGTTTACAGTTGATTGTATCGGGAATAAAGTGAACCGATCCGTCGCACATACCAACCTGAACTCCTCCGGGATGATAACTGGAAGCGGCGCAGAAAACATATTCGTAATGATTATAGGAACAAGTCGGCGAGTTGGGCGGCAGAACCATATGGACTCCAGTAAAGACTGTGCCGTATGCATCGGCCAAACGAGCGCCTCGTCTTGAATTGGGGTAGACGGAAGTCAAATTGGAACCATCGCGGAAACTTCGGCATTCTTCAACCAGAGACAAAGGCATTCGATAAACGTCGCTTGTTGTTTGTGCAATTCCGCCCCGAAGCGATTGAATGGCCTGGTCAAAACCAGTTGTAATGGTCGATTCGACAAAGAGAGCCGTATTGCTGGTTCCATCGGAAATAGAGCCCATTGTGCAAGTATACTGGTCTCCGCGTCCGGCAATTCCGCGTTTCAGTGAGTCATTTCCCAGGCTGACCGAGTTATTATAGGTTTCATCGCCGAGATTGACTCGGTAACTGGTTGGGGCAAGAGCTCCGTCAACAGGATCCGTTACCGTTTCAGAAGGACAAAGGAAGCCAGATAAAAGTCCTGCATAGGGATTATCGTATTCAACGCCATTATGTGTTACCGTTGCCGAGGTTGAATACGGAGCGATCGGAAGATCATCTTTCCGAATTTGCATGACCATATCATAACGCGCCATTTGTTCAATGTACGGAAACAGCATCGGAGGCCAGCTGACTCGCCAATGAAAACCGCCATCATCAAGAGTTGCATATCCTTTTTGAGCACAGAGAGACGGAAAATGGTTGACGGCGTCATGCATCGTATGACATGACAAAGAAAGTTGTTTAACATTGTTTGAGCATTGCATGCGTCTTGCCGCTTCTCTTGCAGCCTGAACAGCAGGAAGAAGCAGTCCGATAAGAATTCCAATAATAGCAATAACAACGAGAAGTTCGACGAGAGTAAAGCCTAATTTACCCTCCCCCCCCAGTTTAATAAAACATGAACGTTTCATTTTTTCTCCTTGAGTGAAAGTAATAAATCTTTTGTTGTTCAAAAAATTTTGTTATTTTTGAATTCAAAAGACAAAAACAAAAGATATAGCGCAATTAGAGAATAAAACAAAAAGAAACATTTGTCAAGAGAAATTTTTAAAATTCTCATAAAAAAATTATTTAAGTCAATCGTATTCGGAAAATAGAAAAGATAGGGACTTAAGCATAGGTAAAGTCGTAAAGGCTTCCGTAAAACTCATACTGATAGGGTTATCGAATCAATCGGTATGAGTTTTTATGTTTATAACATGATTGATTGTTAGGAAATTTATGGCATTTTTTGCGGATCATAAAGGTCGCAAGGTTCTGTATCCAGGAGCGGCCAGACGAGCGTTCCCTCTTTTTGAGCTTTTTCGTCCTGAAAAGCGCCCAGGCGTAACGCATTGGCGTCCAACCAAAGAATGATTTTATGGCGATCTTCATCGGAAACGGAATCTTTATGATTATCGTCGAACAAAATGGACCCGAGTTTTGCCTCAGAAGCTCCGACGCGTCCGGGACAGGATCGCGACCCGCCATGCGTTCCGGTATGAAGCGTTCCGCCTGACATGCTTCCGCTATAATAATAGACGAAAGGATGCATATCGTCATAACCCATTTTTTGCGGCCCTTTTTGTTCTTTTTGATGGCATTCGACGCAACGATTTTCAAAGATTGGTTGAATCATTCGATAAAAATTGATCGGTTCAACGGGACCGCATTCCGGGGTCAGCTTTGCGGCAGGACGTTGAAAAGCGATTGGTAAAGAATTTTCATTTTGAACGCTTTGATTGTTGGGTTCATGGCAACCAGTGCAAACGAGTTTTTCGCCGGGATGAACAAAGGCAACGGCTCGCATTGTTTGAATCGCTTTGTAATCTTGATCTAAAACTTGGAAAATGAGTTGTTTTCCAAACGGAGCTTCAAAATAAACGCTTCCGTCTTCTTCAACAGGAACGATTCCGAGAGGAATGCGCGGCGTATTTTCGGTTGCATAACCGATCCAGGGCGTATCCATCCAAGGATTGGGCTTCGGAATAACCTGTAAAACGCGGAGATATTTAATCGGTCTGTTTTCGGGGAAAGGAAGATCGGCAATATTGACATTGATAACGCCAATGGTTGCCTTTTGGTCGCGATCCGAAAAATCTTCGCCTTGAGTCGTTTGTTGAGCAATGACCGCCGGTTTAACTCGCGGTTTGAGCGGGATCGGTTCGGAAAGTCGAAGTCGGGGATCATAACCGATTGGGAGAATTTCCCGCTCGCAAATCAATTCTTCGTTTCCAAAACGGTCTAAAAGGACAAGATTTTCCCAACTGTTACAAAGATAAAGGTCTTCGTTGATCGGCCAGGGGGCTCCGTATCGATATTGACTTCGCGCTGCCATTTCCGATTCAGGAAAGGGAACGAACGGCGTAATCCGACGAATCTGGCTCATATGGTTATCGTTTTCGACTCGCAAATCGAGAATACAAAGCGAGCCAAACGTTTCTCCGTGATGCGGGGCCGCTGTAAAAATGTATTTATGGGAGTCGGGAATAGCTCGATATTGCATTTGCGTCATTGGAAGCCCGGAAGGCGCGTCGGGACAGGTTCCGAATCGATGATCGCCATGCGTGTTGTCTTCAAAAGTAAACCAGGGAAACGGATAATTCCCTTGCGGAGATCGGGGATTTCGACCGTCCGGGAAACAGGTCCAATAAGTTGATCCGAGACAGTTTTCGCGATCCGTATAATCCCAGCGCGTATAAACAAGCATTCCGTTGTTATCGACGCTGGGTTGCCATTCGCTTGTTTCAAAAAAACTGATCGGATAAATATCGCTGCCATCATTTTTCATGCTATGCAGAACCGACGTTGTAACCCTAAGAGCGGCGTCTTCGCCAAAACAACGAATGAATCCGCCGCGACGTTCCGAACAGAAAACAAGCCGTCCGGAAGGAAGTTCGCAAATATCGAAATCATTATAAGCGCTGTCGGTTAACTGTTCGATCGAACCGTCTTCAAGACTCATTTTAAAAAGATTCCAGGTCGTATCGGGAGTCCAAAGCCAACGATGTTCTTTCGAGCCGCAATGCGCGAAATAAATCGTTTTGCCGTCGAAACTCAAATCGGGGGACATAAACGAACCATAATTCAATTCTCGACCGTCCAAGCGTGAGCAAACGTCAGTTCCTTTGACTTTTTTCCCTTGAATCAAATCGTCGATTTTGGGATTTTGGGCTTTCCAATCGGAAATGGCGAAAAGTCCGCCCCCTGCAATTGTATTGAAACCATAAATTTGGGTTGCAAAATGTCCGCCCATTCGGTCTGTGTTCGACATATTTGTCAAGCGGCAGCCCGCATAACAGGCGCGGGCAAGAAACATAATTCGATCCAAATCGCTCAATTCGGAATTCGAAAACATAATTTTGCGACGAATCGCTGAAGCAATAAAATAATCGACCGTTGATTGTTCCGCGTTTGCCGGATCAATATTTTGCGAAAGTTTGAAAAAGTCTCGAAGAACGGCAGATTCGTCATATCCGATTCCTTCGGCGTCAAAATATTCCATTAAAGCGTTTGTTCGACGCAAAATAACCTGAACCGGTTGCGATTCCGTTTCTGGAAAAACAAGCGCATTGGAATCATAAACCTGATCGGCGGCGCCTTTGGGCAAAGGCATTTGACCGTCCAATTGCTGGCGCAAATAAACGAATTGTTCTCCCCAATTTTCCCAAACTCCGGAACGAAAATCGTCAAACTTAAGCGATTCAATTCCAAGCTCAGCGACTCTTTTCTCGAATGCTTCCCGCGAAATTTTTTGAATGGGAATATTTCGAGCAGGTTTTTCGCCAGGTTGAACAGCAATTTCTGGAGCTCCGGTTGGAAAGAGTCGATCCAGTAATCCCGAATCAAGGGTTATGATTCCGTTGTTTTTGTCTGCTAATAGTCCTTGAATGGGAAAAGAAACCAATTTTATTTTTTCAATTTCCAATTCGTCAAAAGATAAAAGGTCGCCTGGTTTTGTTGAGTCGGTTGAGGCTCGAAATGTTTTTGGAACAGACGCAAAACGATCAACGTTAAAAGACTCGGAACAGGAAGATTTTGAAGATTTCAATTTGGATTGCGATATTTCCGCATTGGACAGATTTGTTGTTTCAGCCGTTTTTTCCAAAGAAAGAGCAGAATCGGCAGCTTTTTCCTTTTCTTGTTCTTCGTTTCCGGAAGCTGAACGATTCGAATCGTCCCAATCAAAATGAGCCAGAAGAATCGTTTGGCTGTTTGCGTCCAAGGGGGAGACTGGAATGCGATCAACATCAAAAGAGAGAATTCCCTGTTGGATTCGAAGTTCGTCAATGGCGCCATCGCAAAAGAGAGCCCCTTCAACCAAAGAACCAATTGCAAACTTCGTATTGTCCGGCGTCGGAACATCGTTGCGATTAATGGTTCCCTGGGCAACGCTTTTTCCGTCAACAAACAGTTCCGCATAATCGGAATTCATAACGAGTCCAATATAATGCCAATTTCCGTCAACAATGGACGCGGATCCCTGAATGTTTTCGATTGCCGAATTGCCCGGAAGATAAAGGGCCAAATGACCGCTCGACGCCATTGTATAAAGTTCCCAATGACGCGGAGAACTTTTTTCTTCATGCGCCAATAAAATATTATAATTGGATGCCGAATCGAATTTTGCCCAAATTTCAACCGAAAAGGGACGCTCATTTAAAATGGGAGAGCCGTTGATAATAAAGGATCGGTTTTTGGCAACAAACGCTTCTTGAAAGGATTCGTTTACCGAAGACATTTGAACGTTGTCCTGATTGTTCAGAAAAACGTCAACCGCTGAATCAACTTCGCTAATTCGAAAAATCGTTGGCGGAAGTTGCGCTTTTGTTTCAGCGGAAAAAAGAATGAGAATAATCGCAAAAAGCCATTTCCAGTTTTTTTTCATCGAAAAGCCTGAAACCTTAGATAATCATTATATATTGACGGAAGGAAAAATTGTAATATTTTAATTGCGTTACGAAAACAAATCTGTTCCGAAACGTTGCCTATTTTGTTTTATTCGGATTTAAACCGCTTAAAAATCCCGCATTTTCTGCCTGTCGCTCTGACAATGAAAGGTTGATTGTAAAGAAGCGAACCATAACGCTCAGATCAACAACAGAATAATCAATATTATACAAAAGTTGCTTTGGCTTTTCAATAGAAAACGATATTTTCAAAATTTTCATTAAAGTTGACGGAAAATATGACTTGAGTTCGTAAACAATAACGTTCTTAATGAAATCAATGGCCGATTTGTTTTGAACTTTATTCAAAAAAGTTGATCCTTTTGCTTCTTGGCATAGAAACCGAAGTTTTGGAAGATTCAATAAGATGAAGCATAAATTGGGGGAAATATAAAATATGCGTCAACTTTAACGGAAGAATCGTGTAAAGAAATAGAGAAAAAAGGTTAGTCGGCTCCTTGTTTCCAGAAAACTTCCGGATACAATAGAATCAGCTGAATTTTATTATCAATAGATGTTGAACAAATGAATAATAGATAGATTTTTCGTAATAAACATATCAAAAGATCAAAATCAATTTATATTCAAAATGACTCATTAAAGGAGTTTTTGTGTCAAAAAGATATTTTACAAGCGAAGCAGTTAGTATGGGACATCCCGATAAACTGGCCGATCGTATCTCAGATACAATCCTGGACGGTTGTCTTGCCGCAGATGCCCAAAGTCGAGTCGCCTGTGAAACAATGGTTTCAACAGGCTTTGCTATTATTGCCGGCGAAATAACAACAAAAGCGCAGCTCGATTATCAAACGCTTGTCCGAAACGCAATTCGCAATGTCGGATATACGGATGATGAATGGGGACTCAATGCGGATAGCTGCGCTGTTATGGTTTCGTTGGATCGCCAAAGTCCTGATATTGCGCAAGGAGTCGACGCAAGCTCCGGAAAAGATATTGGCGCAGGCGATCAAGGTTTAATGTTCGGTTTCGCTTGTAATCAAACGCCAGAACTTATGCCGTTGCCAATCGCATTGGCTCATCGAATCACAAATCTTTTGACCGAAGTTCGTTTTGCTAAAAAAGTTGATTGGTTGCGTCCAGACAGCAAAAGTCAGGTTACAGTCGAATATGACGGCGATAAACCGATCCGAATCGACACAGTTGTCGTTTCAACGCAACATGACCCGTCCATTGACCAGAAGGGAATTGCCGATTGGGTTATTCCAAACGTTGTTCTTCCTTGCCTTCCTTCAGAATTGGTTAAAGAAGACATTAAATATTATATAAATCCGACAGGCAAATTCGTTGTCGGCGGACCGCATGGAGATTGCGGTTTGACCGGTCGCAAGATTATTGTCGATACTTATGGCGGTTGGGCTCGTCATGGCGGCGGCGCTTTTTCGGGAAAAGATCCGACCAAAGTCGATCGGAGCGCTGCTTATATGGCTCGTTATATTGCCAAAAATATCGTTGCAGCCGGTTTGGCCGATTCTTGCGAAGTTCAGTTGGCGTATGCGATTGGCGTTTCTGAACCGGTCAGCGTTTTGGTTGAACTTTCCGGAACCGGCAAAATTTCGGAAGAGAAAATTGTCGAACTGATTCGAGACTATTTTCCGCTGAGCCCTCGCGGAATTATCGAACATTTGAAACTTCGTCGTCCCATTTTTGCGAAAACTTCTTATGGCGGTCATTTTGGTCGAAATGATCCGGATTTTTCCTGGGAAATGACTGATAAAGCAGAAGAATTGAAAAAGGCAGCCGGTTTCAATTGAAAGTCCCGGAATCATTCTCTTCGCAAGCCAGGAAATGACAGGCGATTTATGCAAAGGCGAAGCTTGGCGTCCAACCGGCTTCGATATAATCAAGAATCCAATGAAAGAAGAATCAAAAATCGGTAACAAAAGCGCTTCTTTAAAAATAGATTTTGTTAAATTTCTGTTTAAGGGAGTTGATCGAACGATTTTTGTTCTTCTTTGGTTTTTTTCTTTGATATTAATCTTGGAACGCTTTTTGATTGAAATACCAAACAGCAATTTGGGTTTTCTGAACTTCTTTTTTCTAACGGTTTTTATTTGCTTTTGGACTAATATCGGACTATTTTTTTATTATATCTCGACAGTCTGTTGCGAGTATCCGTTTTGGCTTGATGAATCTATTTCAACCAACAAACATTTATTAAGAACTTTTCCGGCTTGGTTGACAGGAATTTTCTTTGTTTTGCCTCTATTTCCTATTTATTGTTCTTTTGCTTATTTTATTATCCTTGTCGCTCATTCTCTTTTTTGGAGGTTTGAAAGACCAATTCTTGAATCAAAAATAAGATATTGGCGGCAGAATATTATTAAAAGAGCTTGTTTTTCGCATTTGAAATCTGTTTCATCGGATTTTGCCGTTTGCGATTCCGAATTCCAAAAATCGGGGTTGACCGAATTTTGTTTTTCAGGCAAAACGCCCAATATAAATCATAAAGGTCAATCAGAAAATCAAATAAATATAAATAATTGTTCCGATCCATTGCGAGATTCGTCTTGCGCATTGAAAACGAGTCAAGTTGAAAATAATTCTGTTATTGACAACGATCAATCTGTAAAAAAGAAGTTGCTTGTTGAAAATAAGGACGACTCAATAAATCCAGAATCTGCGGCAAAAAAGAATGTTGTTGCCGATTCTGAAATTTTAAACGATATTGAAGGTCATTTAACCCAATGGCAGCGTCGGTCCATTCTTCCAAATGTTTCAGATCAAATCGAAGGATCAATATTCGTTCCTTTTATCGAAAATGAAGAAACGACAACAGTTCATCTTTCTTTTTGCCCCCCTTTTGAGCATATCCCCCATTTTGAAGCGGAAATCGAAAACGAGAATAGCGAAATTAAATTGATTCAAATATTCCCATACGGAGTTCGATTAGAAATCAAACGAATTTTGCCCGTTTTCCATTCAGAAAAAGAATCAGCGGTTCATTTTAACATCGATTCAACCAACAAAAAGGAAATGGCAAATTCGTCGGATAACGGAGTTCAACTTTGCTATTTTGCGTCTTGTCCTCTGGATTATGCCGACGCCGGAAAAGTTTCGGCGCCGGATCAGATTAAAAGGCATTCAGTAAAAAAATAATCAAACTGTTTTCAATAAGGCGTAACGTTTTTTCCCGCTTCGCAAAACAATAATCGTTTCGCTGACAAGATTATCTGTTGTCAGTTTGGCATTAATATCATTGATCGGTTTGTTATTGACATAAGCGCCGCCCTGTTGAATGGTTCGTCGAGCATCGCTTTTGGTCGTTGCCAAACCGGCAAGCATTAAAGCGTCAATAATCGGAAGTCCTTCGTTTTCTGTTAAAGCGTTTTTACTGATTTCCTTGCTTGGAACATCGGCAAAAATAGAATTTAATTGAGCGTCATTGAGTTCATTGATTTCCGCGCCGAAGAAAATTTGAGTTGCTTTCTCAGCAACCAGAAGACCGGTTTCGCCATGAACGAGTTTTGTTAATTCTTGCGCAATTTGTCGTTGGGCCAGTCGTTGTCCGGCATCGTTTTGATGTTCGATCAAAAGTTCATTGCAATCGTTTTCATCCAAATCAGTAAAAAAGCGAAGCGCCTTGGCAATATCCGCATCATCGACATTGATCCAATATTGATAAAACTGATAAGGACTGGTTCGTTCCGGATCAAGCCAAACAGCGCCAGATTCCGATTTTCCCATTTTTGTTCCGTCGCTTTTCAAAAGAAGTTTGCTTGTCAGTCCATATAATTCGACTCCGTCCATTCGTCGCGCCAAATCAATGCCTGCGGTTATATTTCCCCATTGATCGCTTCCGCCAACTTGAAGCTCGCATTGATAATTTCGACGAAGATAAACAAAATCGTAAGATTGAAGCAGCATATAACTGAATTCCGTATAACTTAATCCAGAATCAGTTCGTTCGAGTCGCGATTTGACCGAGTCTTTCGTGAGCATAACATTGACCGGAAAATGTTTGCCGATTTCTCGTAAAAAATCGAGATAAGAAAATTTTCCAACCCAATCCAAATTATTTAATAAAAGAGCGCCGTTTTCTTTTTCATCAAAGTCGATAAAACGAGACATTTGCTTTTGAATAGCGTCAACATTATGCTGAACCATTTCAACAGTTAAAAGTTTGCGTTCTTCGCTTTTGCCGCTGGGATCGCCAATCATTCCTGTCGCTCCTCCGAGAAGAGCAATGGGTCGATGTCCCGCTTTTTGAAAACGTCGCAAATTCATAATGGCAACTAAATGACCAATATGAAGCGAATCGGCCGTTGGATCGAAACCGGTATATAACGTTCGCGGCTTTTCGAGGAGAAATGATTCGATTTTTTGATCGGTTATCTGATTTAAAAGACCTCGCCAGGTCATATCGGCAATAACATTTGCTGGTTTCGACATATCAAGCCTTGTTTCTTCTGTTGATGAAGGATATTTGTTGTTTTGAATTTTTGTATCGAAAAAGTTGAAATAGAAAGATGTCCATTATATAATTGATCAATAAGATTGATCTCAACGGCTTTCATTTTCTTTTATTATATTAGGGATAAAAAAGAGGGGAATAGGGCGATTTCCTAGTTCTCAAGGTCTTTGTGAACTTTTTTGGGAATTACGAATTTTGTAAAGAATTCTTTGTTCCGAGAAGCTTTTTTAAGAATAATGCAATTTTGTTAAAATTGGCATTGACAGAAAAACAGAAAAAATCTATAATCCCCCTATTAACGAGAAAATTAATTTTTTTGCTATAATCGTTAATTATGTTTTTGTTAATAAACAACGCAGGACGCGTTGATTTGATTCCGTTATTGTTTCTTAAAAACTTTAGAACGATTCGGCATTTATGATTCTTTTTGTTTTAATGAATGATCAAAACTTTTCATAAAACGCTTAACATTCAAACGAAGTTGACAGTTCGATAATCAAAGATAAAGGTCAACAACTAAAGTTTCGGAAATCAAATAAAGGAAAAATGGAGTTTTCATCTTCTATTAAAGGAGCTGATTTTGTCAGGTTCGTCCTCAAATGATCAAAGGGAACAGATACGGGACGCGATTGATATCGTTGATCTGGTTTCGCGTTATGTATCGTTACATCGACAGGGACGGAATTATGTCGGGCGCTGTCCTTGGCATGATGACAGTCGGCCAAGTCTTCAAGTCAATCAAGAACGTCAGACATATAAATGTTGGGTTTGCAATATTGGCGGCGACATTTTTTCATTTATCATGCAAATGGAAGGCGTCAACTTTAAGGAAGCAATAGAACTTTTGGCTGATATGGCCGGCATAAGTTTGAGTTCGAGCAAACAGCAGTTTAAAAAGAAATTTTTTCCCAAAAAAGAGTTCCAGGAAGAAAGATCGGAAAATAAATCTGCGGTCAATCAGTCGACTCATTCAAACGCATTTAAAGCGGTTGAAATATCAAAATCCCTTCTTTATCGTTCAATGGATTGGTTGGCGCAGAAATATCATGAAATCTTTTTAAACAGTTCGGAAGCAGAAGCGGCGCGAAATTATATTCGAGAACGCGGCATCAACGACGCAATGATTCGTCAGTTTAAAATAGGTTATTCGCCCCAGGACGTTTCCTGGCTTTTGAATTTGATTCAAGAAGATCGAAATCGCGCCTTAATTTTAGAGGCAGCGGGAGTTTTGGTTAATCGCTCTCATTCAGAAAAGTCCAGGCAAGATTATTTTCGGGCCGCGTTAACAGAAAAACTGTCGAATTATGAATGTCAGCAATATTATGACCGTTTTCATGGTCGGGTTATTTTTCCAATTCGCGATACTCAGGACCGAACCGTTGCTTTTGGCGGCAGAATTCTGCCGAATTCGACTAATCAGAGTCCCGCCAAATATCTCAATTCGCCGGAAACAATGATCTTTACGAAATCAAAAATGCTTTACGGTTTGGATGTTGCCCGAAACAGTATTCGAAAAACGAAACGCGTTTTGATTATGGAAGGCTATACCGATTGCATTATGACGCATCAATATGGGATCGGAGAAGCCGTTGCCGTTCTTGGAACAGCTCTCGGGACGGAACATATAAAAATTTTAAAACGTTTTGCCGATAAAATGATCCTTGTTCTTGATGGCGATGAGGCAGGCAAAAAGCGAGCTCAAGAAGTTCTGGGGCTTTTTGTTGCCCAAGGGGTCAATCTTTCGATTTTAACCTTGCCCGAAGAAGACGATCCTTGCGAATATTTGTTGGATTATGGAAAAGAAGCCTTTGAAAATCTTATCGAAAATGAATCGTTGGATGCTTTGGAGCACGCGTTTCGCTTGATGACCGAAAACATTGATCTTCAAAATGATATTGTCGAAAGCTCAAAGGCATTAAATAATCTTTTGGCCATTATCGCTCTTTTTCCGGAAAAAACGGATAATCTGAATGATCCTGTTCGTTTGCGAGTTGAAAAAATGATTCAGCGTTTGGCCATTCGATTTCGAATCAATGAAAAAGAGATTCGAAATCAATTGATGCTGCAACGAAATCAAATTCAAAAATCGACATCGCGATTTCGACAAGACGAACAAATTGGTCATTCAGAAAAGGATCATAATCCCGAGGCAAATAATGATCGTCAAAATTGGGTTTATCCGCTTGCCGAAAATGAAGAGGAATCAAACGAATTTCTGAAAAAACAATTTGATGCTTTTTCCCAAACTATATGGCAAAATTCCGACTTGCTTCCGACGCAATTGGAACATGATTTTTTGGAAATATGGTTTTCTTCGCCCGATTTATTTGAACAACTTATCGAAAAAATAGATTGGATGCTCTTTCGTTCGCCTGTTACGAAACAGCTTTATCTTTTGGGCTGCGATATGTTCAATAAGGAAATTATGCCGAGTTTGGAAAATGTTATTCTTCGATATGAGAACGCGGAAATGAAAAAGTTTTTGGTCGATTTGGATGATTCGGCCAATCTAAAAAAACTGACAGAGCGATTAAACGATTCAAAAATGCGGAATCGTTTGCTCGAAGAGTTATATTGGGGATTTGAACGTCAGAAAATTGAGTTGGAAGAACCCAAATTAATCAATGTTTTACGAGAAACGGAACTTGATGATCAAACAAAATTAAAACAACTTCTGGAACTTCAACATCTGTTCCAAAAAAAACAAAAAAATCGTTTTGGCGTTTCCGGATTTAAGGATGAATCCGGGCCAAACAATTGATTCGTTTGACGAATTGTTGTCTTTCGCATTCTATTCAACGAATATTTTGACGAGAGAACGAGATTCTGTTCATTGATGATTTTATATGAGGCAAAATTTTCAATGAAACGAACGAATCGGAATATCCTTGGAAATCTTTGATAAAGAACAAAGCGTCAATATCGTTGCGTTCGATATTCGGAGATTTTCTGACCCAAATTTGCAGTCAGGGATGACGCAAAAGGAGTATTCAATTGCTATGAAAACGGAATCTTTTGAAGCTGAATTACAGGAACTTTATCTTAAAGGGAAACAACAGGGCCATCTAACTTATCAAGAAATCCTTCAGCTTCTCCCCAATGACGAAGCGATCGAAAATTCAAATTTGGCCGATTGGCTTCTTATGCTGGACGAAGAAGGAATCGAACTTCTTCAAGATGAACCGCCAGTTGATTATTTTCCGCCTTTTCCTTCAACCGATGATGATGAAGAAGTTTTGACCAATCATATCAAACCGGAAGTCTTTGATAATCCCGATTATAATACGGAAACCGTTTCTTCTTATGAAACCGGTTCCTTTTCGCTGTTGTTTCAAAACGACGAAGAAAAATGGAGCAATGATCCGATTCGACTTTATATGTCTCAACTTGCTTCGATTCCGCTTTTGAAAAAAGAGGAAGAAATCAGTTGTTCTCGTCAAATCGAAAAAACGCGCAAACGTTTTCGCGCTTCGGTTCTTCGGGCTCCTTATGCAATCAATGCAGCCGTTCAAATTCTGGTCAAAGTTCATTCGAATAAGATTTCTTTTACAAGAAACATCAAAAAAATGATAACCGACGCTTTGTCGCAAGAAGAGATTCTTTTACGAATGCCGCATAATTTAAAAACGCTCGAAAAAATGCTCGAAGTCTGCAAAAAGGATTATCGACAAATGCGAAGCAAATCTCATTCCGACACGGAAAAATCGGAGATTAAAAAGCGGAATTTTTATCGACGTCAAAAGGCGGTCATTCTTATCGAAGAATTGAGTCTTCGAAATCGTCGAATTCATGCAATGATGGATCAGATGATTCAGATATCCAATCGAATGGAAGAAATAATCGCCATAATGCGCGGGCCGCAATTTTCCTATTTGAGAGAGAATCGAAAAAATGCTCTGAAACAGGAAATGAAAGATTTAATGATTGCTGCCCAGGAAAGTCCGAAAAAACTTCGCAAACGAATTGCAATCATGAAGAAATATCAAGCGGAATACGAAAAAGCTAAATCAGCTCTTTCGCATGGAAATCTTCGTCTGGTCGTTTCGATTGCCAAAAATTATCGCAATCGCGGATTGGGTTTCCTTGACCTTATTCAAGAAGGAAATACAGGTTTAATGAGAGCCGTTGATAAATTTGAATATCGTCGGGGATTCAAATTTTCGACTTACGCGACTTGGTGGATCCGCCAGGCGATCACGCGCGCCATATCCGAGCAAGGTCGAACGATTCGCATTCCGATTCATATGATTGATGCGCTCAATCGACTGCGTTCCATACGAAAGCGAGTTTTTCAAGAGACGGGTCGTTATCCAGGTTTAAATCAAATTGCGGAAATGGCAGACCTGGACGTTGAAGAAGTTCGTCGCATTTTTGCAATGGGATCCAATCCAATCAGTCTTGAACTGCCAGTCGGAGAAAATGAAGACAATTATTTCGGCGAACTTGTTGCGGATACAAATTTTGAACGACCGGAAAAACTTGCGTCCAATGAAATGTTGCGCAAGGAAATCGATAAATTGCTCAAAACCTTATCTCCTCGGGAACGGGAAATAATTCGTTTGCGTTATGGATTGGAAAATGGTTATATGTATACGCTGGAAGAAGTCGGGCGCATTTTTGAAGTTACAAGAGAACGCGTTCGTCAAATTGAAGCCAAAGCGGTTAAAAAATTGCAAATGCCGGGACGCTCAAAAGCTTTGCTTGGGTTCCTTGATCAGACCGGCTTGAATCAGGAGAAATACGAGTTTGAATTTGCTGAATAACAGAAAGAGTTAAATATATCGAATAAAGCCGGATTTTTTTGCTTGAACGTCTGTATTGTTTTCGAAAATGATTATGATAAAATGAGGAAATAGAGCAGGTCGAAGTTGTTCTTGATTTTCGATTAGGAAAAATCGGTTCAAGTCTGTTGAAAATCGAAGAATTTGCGGGGGGGTCTTTGTCTGGCGTTTAGCTGGACAATGATTAGGAATAGCGTTGAGAGGAGTCCAGAAGAAAGTCAATCCTCTCAAAGAGCTTGCGTTTCGAGGCGTTTTTCGATCAATTTGTTTGATTGATTCGCAGTAACTTCTGATTGTTGAGACATTTTATGGCTTTTGATGCAATTTCTGGTTTTTGATGCGATCGCTGATAAGAGTTCTATCGAAACCTGAATGAGCGAACGCTTTGTTATCCGAAATCAATTGTTATCTGAAATCAGTTTGCCGTTATCGGGGTTACAGATAAAAAATCCGGGCTTTTCAACGGGCTTGAATATCATTAATTCTAAATAACAAGCCTGAATTATTATGAAAAGAGGGGCAGGGGCAAAGCGATAAAAAGGGCATAATGTTTGAATCTTTTTGCGGAATTGAGATCCCTATGAAACGATTATATTTATTTTTGTTTGTTTTTCTCTTTTTAATCGGATGTTCTTCAAATAATGAAATGATTGTTGGTCAATGGCGTTTTGTTGGTTCTGATTCAGAATCTCAGCAAAAATGGTCAAATGCTTTTCCCGAGTTGACTTTTAAGGACGATCAGACGTTTTCCTGGAAAGCTGCGGATGAATCAGGAACCTTTCAAACGATTGAGGGAAAATATTCGCTTCGTATGCGTTATAACGTTTATATGAAGTCGAATTCAGAATCGCCTGGCTGGAATTGGGAAAAAGGATCGAATGAAACGATTATGGTCAGCGGTTCAACGTTGAAAATGATTTTGAATAAGGATTCGTCGCAATATCTTCTTTTTCAAAAAGCCAATAAAATTGATGTTCCTTTGGCAGAACATAATATCAATCAACCTGTCGGAGTTCAACCGAGTTCTTCCGCTTTTGACAAAACGAGTCAAACTGAATCTGTCAAAGCGCCCAATCAATTGACCTCGAACGTTCCAAAGCAAACAAATTCTTCAAAAACGCTGCCAACAGAAACAAACGCTCCCAAAGATCAGGTTGCTCAGAATAAACCTGCAAAGAACAAACCTGTCAAGAACGAAGCCTCGAAAAATGAAAAGACGGATTCGGTTCAAAAGGTTGCAGAAAATTCAAATGCTTCTGCTCAACAAGTTTCTGTTCAACAATCATCAACTCAACAAGCTTCTGTTCAAGAATCGTCAGCGGCGAATAAGGCGGCGAATAAGGCGTCGAAGAAAGCGATTGATTTGCTCGCTCAAATTATTCCGCAAAAACATTTTGTAAACGGTTATTGGCAAAAAAAAGGTCAAGAATTGATTGTTCCGCCGACTCGTTGGGCTTGTTTGGCCTTTCCGGTCGAACTGCCAGAATCTTATTCCTTATCGATCAAACTGACGCGTTTGTCTGGAGAAAGTCCCTTTTATATCGGTTTGATTGTTGATAAGCGTCCTGTCGTCTTAAAAATGAATGATCAAAAGCCATTGATTCCTAATGAAAAAATCGAGAAAAGCGGCTTTTCCTTAGTTCAAGGAAAAGAATCTGTCAAAAATACAATAGCGTTTTCTGAAAAAATTTTTGACAAAAATCAATCGGCATCCATTGAATGTTTTGTTGAAAAAAATCGAATTCGGGTTGAAATCAATGGACAAGAAGTTGCAACTTGGTCCGGTAATCTCGAAGATTTTCAATACGATTCCAAGTTATGGAAAAATGTTCCGAAAAATCGAGGTTTTATTGCTGCCGAAGGGTTTGGCGATTTCAAAATCGAGAAAATGGATCTTTTTTAAAGACAATTTGAAGTCTGAGTTTTTGATAACGAATCTTTCAAATGGATCAAAGTTAAAATAGGCAAAAGGTTCATATAAAAACAGGGCGTCTTTTACTCGATACCGATCCCGGTCATTATCGGGCTTGCTGACGTTGCCGAGTTTGTTGTTTTTAATGCGATTGAGAACAAAAATCAAAGATTTCAAGGCGCTTAACTTTCTGAGAATTATTTTGTCGACAATTTTATACAGAGAGAGAAAAATGAAACGAGTTTGCTTATCGTTCTTGATGTTTTTTGTTTTAACGTTTTCTTTTTCCGTTTTGGGTCAGGATGTCAATCCGATTCGAATTCTTTTAGTCGTTGGCGGACACAGTTATGATCAGGAGAATCTGCATAAAATGCTTGCGGAAATGCCGAATGCGACTTTTCATGAAATTTCGATTCCGGATCAACAGGATATACTCAAACCGGGGTTGTCGGAAAAATTTGACGTCGTTGTTTTTCATGATCAATCATTTTTTGAGTTGACCGAAGATCAAAAAACGAATTTAACGAATCTTTGGACCGAAGGAATGCCGACGGTTATGCTTCATCATGCGCTGATTTCTCATAACGATTTTCCGCTTTTCCGGGAAGTATACGGAACCGCTTATCTTGTTAAAGAACTTGAAATCGACGGTCAACAATATGAAGCGTCGTCCTATTTGCATCCAACCGACGTTCATTTTATTATCGAGAACAAAAATCATCCAATAACAAAAGATTTAGACGATTTCAGTATTAATGACGAAGTTTTCAATCATCTTTATTTCAATCCGGGAATTAATGTCTTGATTAAGACCGATCATCCAGAATCGTCGGAGCCAATTGTTTGGACTTGGCATTATAAAAAGAGTCCTGTTTTTGCGATTGTTCCCGGTCATGACGGCAACGCTTTCAATAACGAACATTATCGAACCATTTTTTATCGCGGCGTTCAATGGCTGATTAACGAATCTCAAAAAGAAAGCGTTAAAAACTGATAAGGAGTCCGGCGCTTCCAAGATGAGTCGTTTGATAGCTGTTGACAAGAAGATCATAATCAAGCGAAAGAGCCAGAAAATTCCATAAACCGACTCTTAATCCAGCGCCGCCCCAAAAATAATCTCGACCGGCATTTCCTTCATAAAAAACTTGGGTCGGCAGAATGGAACCGGGAATTCTTCCAAAACTGATATTCTGAATCGATTCGTTTTGCGAACGCAATTGATGAATCCAGGCCATTCTGCCTTGCAATGTAAAGGCGTTCATTCCGGCAAGGTTGACCGTTATTCGAGAACCCATTGTTGAATAAAATGCGTTATAGTTCGTTTGCTCGCCGTCAAGAATGGACAAGGTTGATCGATCAATAGAATCGTGTTCCAAATAACTGTATTGTAAAGAACCAAACGGATTTAAGGCAAAAAGTCCGTTCGTTTTCATCAGAAGACCGCTTTCGATATAACCGGTTGCCTGATAACCTTCATAATCAAGCGATCTGTTTTGCTGTAACGAATCTAAAATATAGGAATCGTTTCCATAAGTTCCCAAAAGGGTTAAATAGGCCGACCCCGCTTCCATTGAATAACTCAAACCGGCAAGATTGGTTTCCGCTTTCGTTTTTAAGTTGGAGAAATCCAATTTTCCCTCATTAAAATTATAATAACCGGAAATTCTTCCGTATGAACCGCAGGTTAATGTTAAACCGACCATTGCGCCGGATAACTTGTTTTTGATTCGCCCTGTTTCATTCGGCGTTATATGCCCGTTTCCCAAATACGCATTTCCCCAAATTTGGATCTTTTTTAAAGACGGCAACGAAAGCGAACCTCGAATAATCGCTTCTTTTGAAAAGGAAAGGGAATTTCCGTTATAATCAAAACGCTCAACGGAACAATCTTTTTCATTAAAAGATTTGACAACAGATTCAGCCAACGAAAGTCGAGACTGATGATCTTGATAAGGATCAAAACAAGACGTTGAACTTGTCCTTGAGAATTTGGACGAAAAATAAAGAGAATTTTCTGAATTAACCCCCCAAAGGACATTTGGAAGAAAAGTAAAAACAGAAATCAAAAGACTATTCAAGAGAAAACTCTTTTGACAATGAGTTGACTTGTTCATCATTTCCCCCAATATTTTGCAATCAAATTATTTTTGTATCGAAGCCAAAGAAACAACGGTTTCGCCTTTGTGTCGTCAGAACGTCGCTGTTGGGGTTGAAAATCGAATGATTCCGTATTTTCAACAAGCAGGAATTATAAAGCACTAGGCCGCCTAATCGTTAATATCGGCATAATTGTTCTTCTTCTTGAAAATATTTTACTCTGGATTCTCAAGAGAAAAAAATGGAATTGATGTTGAGTATTTCATTCATATACAATATAATTGTAAGAAATCAGCAAGAAAAATAAATCGGGAACAGACGTTTTGGTCTTTTCTCCTTATGTTGGGAAAGAAAAGAAGAGGAATTTTGTGAGTTCAAGTCTTGTCGAATATATTGGTCCTTATCGTTTGATCAATGCGGTCTATACCGGTCAAACAAGTCGAACCTGGCAGGCTTATAATGATCGGGAAAGACGTTATGTCGGGATTAAAACGTTGTTTTATAGAACCAGTCAAGATGCCAGCCAAGTCGCTCTCATTAAATGGGAATATGACGTCGGTTCCAAGCTTCATCATGAACGAATCATTGAAATGCAAGAATTCGGCAAACATCAGAAAATTCCCTATATTGTTATGGAATGGTATGCCGGAATAAATATCAAGCAAATAATCAATCGAGGTTACGAAAATTATTGTGTTGAGTTGCCGGTTATGATTCCGCAGATGTTGGAAGCGCTTCATTATTTGCATTCTCAAGGTTGGGTTCATCGAGATGTTAAACCGGACAATTTTCTGTATTTGCCAGAAAAAGGAATTAAACTTATCGATTTTGCTTTGGCTAAATCGATCAAAGTCAATCCGTTGGTTAAATTATTGCGAATAAGATCAAAACCTCAAGGAACGGGAAGTTATATGTCGCCGGAACAAATTTTGGGTCAACCGCTTGATGGCCGTTCCGATATTTATAGTTTGGCTTGCAGCTTTTTTGAAATGCTTTCGGCTCGACCGACTTTTACAGGAGTTACGATTGACGATCTTCTTCAAAAACATTTGACGGGATCAATTCCTTCCATAACGGCTCGAAATCAAAATGTAACGCCGGAGTTCAGCGAACTTTTAAAAAATATGATGTCCAAAAATCCTGATCGGCGACCGCAATCCGCCAAAGATATTCTTCATATTTTGCGAACAACTCGAATCTTTCGAAAAAAACCGGAAATCGGCGATACAGTTCATTAAAAATTTTATTGATTGATCATTGAATTGTTGAAATTCAAGAAGAAAAACAAAAATATGAAAAAAGCGGTTATTCTTCTTTCGGGCGGGTTAGATTCGACGACCGTTTGCGCCGTTGCGAAGTCGCAAAATCGATCCATTTTGGCGCTGACGATCGATTATCAACAACGCCATCGGTTTGAATTGGAAGCGGCGAAACAGATTGCCAAGCGTTTTGAAGTCGCAGAACATATTATTTTTCCGATTAATCTTCGACTTTTTGGCGGAAGTTCGTTGACCGATGATTCTATTGAAGTCGATCAAAATGTTTCTTTTGACCAAATAGGTCATTCCATTCCAAGTTCTTATGTTCCGGCGCGAAATATGATTTTTCTGTCATTGGCAGTCGCTTTTGCAGAAACCCGTCAAACAGAAGAAATTTGGTTGGGCGTTAATAATGTTGATTATAGCGGTTATCCTGATTGTCGTCCCGCTTTTTTGCATTCTTTTGAAAAAACGGCGAAATTGGCAACCAAAGCGGGCATTGAAGAAACCTCAACATTTCAAATCAAAACCCCATTATTATCCTTGTCTAAAGGAGACATAATAAAACTCGGTTTGAGTTTGGGGGTTGATTATTCGATGACGCGAACCTGTTATTCGTTGGATGAAAACGGTTTTTCCTGCGGAAAATGCGAATCATGCCAACTGCGCCTTGCTGGTTTTCGCGAAGCTGGCGTTGATGATCCTGTTCCTTATATAAATGATATCGAAACTGGAATGGTCAACAAGCGTCGCATTGAGTAATCAACAGCTGTTCGTTGTCGAGAATGGATAATGGGGATTTTTGTGACGCTTGAATATGTTAATGATGTTTTTGGAATCAAATTTCAAAACAAATAAATCATTTGAGTTTGATTCTGCTTGACGCTTTTCATTTTCCAATGAAGGAGAAAGGGAATGCATTATCCTTGGTTTTATGTTCCGGGATTGACCGCTCCAATGATTATTGCAATCGTCGCGGTTGTTCATGTTCTTGTTGCTCATTATGCGGTTGGCGGCGGAATTTTATTGGCATTGGAAAATCGACATTCATTGCGGACGAAAAACGAGAAATATCGTTCTTATTGGAAAAAACATGTCCGCTTTTTTGTTCTCTTGACGGTTGTTTTTGGAGCCATAACCGGCGTTGGAATTTGGTGGACGATTGGATTGGCTTCGCCGCTGGCAACCGAATTACTCATTCGAACATTCGTTTTTGGCTGGGCGATTGAATGGGTCTTTTTCATTCTTGAGATAATCGCTGCTTTCGGGTTCTATTATTTTTGGGATCAAATGAAGCCGCGAGCGCATATTTTTATGGGTTGGATTTATGCTTTCTCGGCTTGGATTTCTCTGGTTTTGATAACAGGAATAACAGCGTTTATGCTCAATAGTCAGTCGCTGTTATCAGATTGGGCGAATCAAGAGAACGGAATCCTGGGGCAAACCGGTTTTTTGTGTCGAGCTGGTTTTACGCAAGAGTTTTGGTTGGCGTTTGTCAATGTTCAATTTTTTCCTCAAATGATTTTGCGAACAGGCGCCGCTTTGGTTTTGGCAACTTTTTATGTTTATCTTCATGCGTCAATTGTTGAAAAAGACGCAGAAATTCGAGGCAAAATTGTTCGACGAATGAGATTGCCGTCGATTTTTGGCATTTTTTTCATTGTTTTGGGAAGCATTGGTTGGTTCTGGTTCTTGCCGGAATCGTCTCGAATGATGCTTGAGCGAGCGGCGGCAATGAATATCTTTTTGGCAATTTTTATTGCAACGCTCTTCGGAATGACTTTGTTGTTGATTATTGGTCCTTTTAAATCGCCCAAAAAAATGAGCGCTGGATTTGCAACCGCTTTATTGTTGTTTGGGATTGTCGGCATTTCGACTGGCGAATTTTTGCGCGAGGCGGTTCGCAAACCGTTTGTTGTTGATCAAAAAGTCTATGGAAATCAGGTTTATGTCGATGAAATCAAGAGATTTCAATGCGACGGCGGCATTTTATATGAAGGAATTTGGACAAAACTTTATTTGAATAAACTTCAGGAAAAATATCCGGAATTGAATATTTCAGCAGATCGTTTTTCTTATGAAAAATATAAATTTCCGAATCAAAAAACAATAAAAGAAAATTTGATCAAAGAAGAATCAACAGCAGAGCCATTGACCAATGAACCATTGACCAATGAGCCGTTAAGCAATGAATTATCGATAAAGGAATTGCGAAGCGATGAACTTTCAGTTGTTGAGAATCAATTGTTTGAAGAATTGAAATTGACTTCCAGCCCCAAGGAATCGATTCGTTTAACGCAAGGCTTATTATTGTCGGGCGAAAATTCAATTCTTATTCAAACTTCGAATCAGAATCAGAACTTGAATTCAAATCAAAATATTAACGCGACTCAAAATTCGATTCCCATTTTTCAACCGATTTCGACGAACAATTTAGCGGAAACTTCTGGAGCGACAGGTCAAGATGATTTGGACCTAAATTCGCCAAAACCTTTAGAAGTTTTATCTGATTACAGTCAAGCGGAAACGCCTCAACCGTTAACGTCGATTGAAGCGCAAAGTTTAACGGATCAGGACAATAATCCAAATCAAATTATGGAACGAATTCTTTCGCGAAAAGGGAATCCTGATCTTTTAAAAGTTTCCGAAGAAGATCGTATTGCTTTGGGCGAAGTTATTTTTGTTCATCATTGCAATGATTGTCATGCGGCAAAATGCGGTTATTCGGCTGTTGGTCCTTTGCTGACAGGGAAACTGAAGCCGGAAATCATTGATTTGGTTCAACATTTGAACAGACCCGGATTTTATATGCCGCCTTGGCTTGGTTCCGAAGTTGAAGCAGAGCTTCTCGCCGATTATCTCTTAACAATACGAACCGAAATGCCAAAAAATGTGATTCAATAAATATAGTTTCGTTAATCAAAAGGATAAATAGATAACCAATGGCTGCAAATCTGACCCCTCAATATCTCAAAGCCGAAGAAAATTATCGACGAGCTCAATCGCTTGATGAAGAGCTGAAATGGCTGCAAATTATGTTCGCTGAAATTCCGAAACATAAGGCGAGCGAAAAAATGCAGATGATGCTCAAGACGAAAATGTCAGATGTTCGCAAGGAAATGGAGCAAAGTCGTCAGGGAGGCAGCAAAAAAGGGGGGGCAAAATCTTTTAAAATTCCGCGTCAGGGAGCAGGAACAGCGATTTTGATTGGCGGTCCGAATGCGGGGAAAAGTCAATTTCTGTCTGTAATGACAAAAGCGAAACCGGAGGTTGCTCCGTATCCGTTTACAACGCAGGCTCCGATGCCTGGAATGATGCCCTGGAATGATGTTTATGTTCAATTGATCGATACGCCGCCGATTACGCCTGACTTTCTTGAACCTTATCTTTATGGATATATTCGCGGCGCCGAGCTTATTCTTTTAATGCTTGACCTTGGAGACGATGACGGAATTCAACAATGCGTTGACGTTTTGGAGCGACTTCAAACAACCAAAACCCGTTTGGCTAACGTTTCGTCTTTGGATGAGGACGATGTCGGACTTTCATTTACGAAAACATTTATCGTTCCGAACAAAATTGATCTTCCTGATGCAACGGAACGTTTGGAACTTTTTCATGAACTTTATCCGCTGGATTTTCAGGAATTCGTCATTTCTTCAACGGAAATGATCGGAATCGAGACTTTACGAAATGCCATTTATGAATCGATGAACGTTTTTCGGGTTTATACAAAACAGCCAACGCAAAAAGAACCGGATCGCGATAAACCGTTTACAGTCAAACAGGGCGATACTATTCTTGATCTGGCTGAAATGATTCATAAAGATTATGTTCAAAAATTCAAATCCGGGCGCGTTTGGGGTTCTGCCGTTCATGACGGAACAATGGTTAAAGGGGATTATGTCATCAATGAAGGCGATATTATCGAAATTCATGTTATGCCCTGATCAATTGAATTGAAATCAAAGTTGCTCAGGGGGGGGAACGCAGGGGTTGAACAGGAATTATCCTTTCTTAATCCGTCTTTTGTTGGCAGGCTTGCGAAACGTTTGGGGGGGGTAAAAAGTTGAATCTTTCATAAAAAAGATCATTCTTGAATCGATAACCGTTTTGGACTCCTTCCAAGCAAATCGATTTTCATGTAAAATGTTTTCTATCATTCGGAGGAATAATGTTGATCGATATTGTGAAGGAAAACAGTTATGTCGTCGGTTGAACCGCGTTTATCGTTTGAACGTCCGATTTTTGAATTGGAAGCAAAACTGGAATTGCTGAAAAAAAACAACGATTCTCCAGAAGTTCGGGATGAGATTCAACGTCTTCGATTGGGAATAGCCGATCTTAAAAGAAAAGTTTATGCCAATCTGACCGCCTGGGAGACTGTCGAAGTTGCCCGACATCCAGACCGTCCGCAAACGGTCGACTATTTGGAACTCGTTTTTGACGATTTTATTGAACTTCATGGCGATAAAAGTTTTGGCGATGATCGCGCTATTCGAACCGGTTGGGCAAAACTGGACGAGTTTAAGGTTATGGTCGTTGGTCATCAAAAAGGTCGCAATGCCAAAGAACGAATGCAATGCAATTTCGGCTGCGCTCATCCGGAAGGTTATCGCAAGGCAATGGCAAAAATGAAAATGGCGGCAAAATTCGGACTCCCGATTATCAGTTTTGTCGATACGCCCGGCGCTTATCCGGGAGTTGCTTCGGAAGAACGCGGAATAGCGCAGGTCATTGCGGAATCAATGTTCGAAATGGCAACCCTCAAAACGCCGATTATTTGCGTTATTATTGGCGAAGGGGGAAGCGGCGGCGCGATTGGAATTTGCGTCGGCGATCGGATTGCTATGCTTGAACATTCCTATTATAGCGTTATCAGTCCGGAAGGCTGCGCCGGTATTTTATGGAAAAGTCATGAGTTTAAAGACAAAGCGGCCGAAGCTCTCAAATTTACATCCAATTGTCTTTATAACTTTGGCATTGTTGATGACGTTATTGAAGAGCCTCTTGGCGGAGCGCATCGCGATCATCATTTGATGGCGTCTCGTATGAAGCAATTTTTGCGCTCAAATTTGCGAGAATTAACGAAAATATCTGTCGATCAATTGGTCGAAAAACGTTATCAACGTTTTCGGAATTTCGGCGTTTTCAATGAAACCTGATTTTTATGAACGGGAGAAATCTTTTTTATAAAAACGTTCAAGATTAATTCCGCCATTTAATTCTTCTTCGATAAGCTGAAGTCGATTTTCAAGAAGTTCAATGCGTCGTTTAAGAACAGGAATAAGATTTTCTTCTTCATGCGTCTTTTGTAAACGCGGAACTTCCGGATAACCTAAATGTCGGGAAAGAGCGGCAAAAAGAAACATTGGATCTCGATGCCGTGACGCATAGGCGATTCGGCCTTCCCGTTCTCCAAAGAGAATCGGAATATCTGATTCTGTTGGCTTTTTTTTATAATATTCGCTTCGAACATAAATGAGATCGGCAAAGTCGATAATGCCAAGCTGCTGACGCAAAGGAAAATTGATCCATTGTTGCCAATTTTCATTATAAATTGGATCGCCGGCGATCGCGTCCAGGCCGTCGTCAAAACCGAGTCGATTTCGACTCAGCGTTTCAAATTGATAAAAAAAGAGTCCTTGAATGCTTGGCGAATCGCTTCGATATTGGGCTTCTTTTTCAAGAACTTTTAAAGCCGTTCTGAAGTCAAATCGACCAGTTTCCCGTTCTGCTTCCTGAATCAAAAACGTTTGAAATGGCGAAAAATAATGGCGCATTCGCTTCATGGCGTTGCTCATTGAGCCGCTTAACTTGACTTCCGTTAAAAGATAATCAACCGCTAACGGAAGTTTGACCGTTGAAATAAGCTCGCTTTTCATTGCGTAAAGAATTTCCTGGGTTGAATAACCGTTTTCCAAGCGTTCTTGAAAAGAACGAAAAAAAAACGCCTGTTCTATATATTCTTCCTGATTTAACAGCATAATAAAAAGCTTTGTTCTATTTCTTAAATCCTGGCCGTTGAGATCGAAACTTGTCTCGTCCAAATCGGATTTGGGATAAAAGTTGAAAATTGATTTTAAGACTTTTGCATTGAAAACGTTTTCAAATAAGAATATTAATCAAATAATGATTGTTTATTTTTGTCTTAAAAACATAAATGTTTAATTGTTATCGATAAACGTTCCTTTGTTGAATTGATTTGGAAGAAATCCCATTTTTTAAATCGAACAATTAAAACGGAATCGCAAAATATCAACTTTCCAACTTTTTTCCCAAAATAAAAAATCAATCCCATTTTAGAATAGCGCCCGTATCGGCGCTTGTTGCCAATTTGGTATATTTTGCCAAATATCCTTTCGTATAACGCGGCTGGGGCGCCTTAAATTTTTTGGCTCGTTTGATCAATTCGCTTTCGGAAAGCTTAACGTTAATGGAACGATTGGGAATGTTGATTTCGATGACATCGCCGTTTTTAAGGAAAGCAATGGGTCCGCCAGCAGCCGCTTCCGGACTTATATGACCAATGCAAGCGCCAGCTGTTCCGCCAGAAAAACGACCGTCTGTAATCAATGCGACAGAATCGTCCAATTTGACCCCTTTAATCGCTGCTGTTGGCGCAAGCATTTCCTGCATTCCAGGTCCGCCTCGGGGTCCTTCATAACGAACGACAACAACGTCGCCCGCTTTGACTTTTCCGTTGACAATTCCTTCATAGGCTTCCGGTTCCGATTCAAAAATAACGGCAGGACCAGAATGAATCATCATTTCCGGCAAAACGCCAGCGGTTTTAACAACGGAGCCATTCGGGGCAATATTGCCGAAAAGAATGGCCAACCCGCCTTTGGGACTGTAAGCGGTTTTACAAGTTCGAATACAATCTTTCGGATCAAATTTCAACGGCATATTTTCGGGGGATTTGTAACGCCGTTTGACGCTCATTCCCTGATTTGTCCGCTTTCCGGAAGGAGAAACGGCATACATTTCCAACGCTTCGGAAAGAACGTTTTTTGATCGAATATCATAATCCTTAATATTTTGTCTCAGCGTTTTTCCGGTTACGGTTGGAACGTCGAGCTTGAGCAACTTTGGTTTTCCGCGACACAGTTCGCCCAAAATTGTATGAATTCCGCCCGAATTATGAACATCTTCGATATGATAATCGCAACTCGGCGAAACTTTGCAAATCGTTGGCGTCAGTTCGCTCAATTCATTGAAACGTTCCATTGAATAATTAAGCTCTGCTTCGTTGGCAATCGCCAATAAATGAAGAATCGTATTGGAGCTTCCGCCCATTGCCATATCCAGAACCATTGCGTTGTCAACAGAATCCTGCGTTATGATTTCGCGCGGCAGCAGTTTTGGCATTGCGTTCGATTTTTTATTGCGGCCTTTGTCGGAAACGGCTTCCTTAAGAATTTTCTGTTGTTGTTCAAACGCTTCGTCTTCATTCATTTCGCCAGATTCCATTTTCTGACGAATTTCGTATAGTTGAACCATTTGAACGATTCGTTTGGCTGCTTTTTGATAAAGGCGACGGCGTTCCATACTTGTTGACAAAAGCGTTCCATTCATTGGAAGCGCCATGCCCAGCGCTTCGCAAAGGCAGTTCATGCTATTGGCTGTAAACATTCCAGAACAAGAACCGCAGGTTGGGCAACTTTTGGATTCGATTTCCGCTAATTCCCTTGCTGATATTTTATTGTTCAGGCGAGCTGCCGAAGCCGCAAAAGTTGTTATCAGATCCATTGGTTTGCCGTTATCGTCCCGGCCTGCTTCCATTGGGCCGCCGCTGGCAAAAATGGTCGGAATATTGCAGCGAACCGAAGCCATTAACATTCCAGGAACGATTTTGTCGCAGTTTGGAATGCAGATCATTCCGTCGAACTTGTGAGCGTTAATCATCGTTTCGACGGAATCCGCAATCAAATCGCGACTGGCAAGCGAATATTTCATGCCGTCATGACCCATTGCGATTCCGTCACAGATTCCGATTGTATTGAAAACAAAGGGGACGCCTCCCGCTTTACGAACAGCGTCGGCAACAAATTCATTAACCGCGTTTAGATGAACATGACCGGGAATAATATCGACATGACTTCCAACAACGGCGATAAAAGGACGTTTAAACTCTCTTTCTGAAAGACCGCAAGCGCGGAGAAGACTTCGATGCGGAGCTCTTGAATCCCCTTGTTTTATGAGATCGGAACGCATTTTTTTCCTTTCTGAACAATAAAAAAGAATTGCTTCGAAATTAAAACGAATAAGTTGTTTGTAACCAGAAACCCGTTGATCATTTGGGTTTCTGGATAAATTGATTTTCGTTTTGAGTTAAGGACAGGAAAACTCTTAAAGAGTTAATATAACATAAAAGTCAAACGATTTGCCTTTATTGAAATATTATCACAAATTAACGGGATTGCAAGATATTAGAACAGAATGTTATTAAACAGACTTAATGTTAGAACTTCCTTAATGTTTAATATTCAGGCCTGTTGAAAACCGGATCGTTAAGTTTTTGAGCTTGGCATCGGCAAACGAATTATGTCAGGAAAACTTTTTTCGTCGTCCATTCTGTTTCAATATAAAGAGAACGAAAAAGAGTTCTCATTCATTGCCAATAAAAGAAATCAACAATATTTATTTCTGTTTTAAAAGTTGTTTAAATTTGCATTATTATTTGGCGGGTTGATTGGCATATTATTTTGAACGTTGTTCGCTGAATTGTTTTCTGTTTGAAAATAACCGGATTCCGCAATTCCTATAGGATTCTGATTGGATGTTTCAAAAGAATCGGGACTAAGAAACGCGGAATTTGTATTGAGCGTTTGAAGTTTGACGGCATTTCGGCGAACCCATTGCGTTATAACAATGTTTTGACCTCCGACAGGAACAAAGGAAGTTATAAAACGGCCCGGTTGATCTGGCGACGGTTCCAATTTTTCTTCATATTTTTGCGCAATGATTCGAATGGTTAAAATATTAGGCAGAATTCCCTGTTCCAATAAAACCGTTGCTTGCCAATGCGGTTGACTTTCGACAGGAAAATTCATTCCGGACAAAACGGCCATTTCGCCCGATAAAATGCGACTCATTGTATTTTGGCAAAATATTTGGACCGCAGTCTGTTCGTCCGCAAGTATGGATTGACGCATTGACGCGTTCATTAATTGCGAAAGAACCGTCAAACCAAACATCAATATAACTAAAACGACGAGAATCTCCAAAAGAGAGAATCCGTTTTTTGATGATTTGTTTTTCAACGATTGAATTCCTTAATATGATTTATTGGCCAATATAAATAAACTTGAGCCTGTTGAAAATATTGTTTGCAGGATTGGCAAGTTGGCGACGATAACAGACGGATTATTAAAGGCGAAGCGAATTGCCCATTTCGGCTTCGTTATAATCGAGATTGAATTTTTCGTTCTCGATCCAAAGAGTTGGCTTGTCGCAATCTAAAAACGAACTTTTTCGCGGGTCAAGATATTGAAAACGTTGATTCCGATCCTCAATAAAATCAATCCGAAAATCATGATTTTGAGGCTTGGCGGAAAAAGCCAAAAGAGAGCCGTCCTCTTTCCAGGCAATCCAACCGGACTTTGGCAAAATAACCTGATTTGTTGAAGAATATTCAACAGGAAATTCTTCATCCAAACGATTGACGATTAAATGCAGACCGTTTTGATAAATAACTTTAATTCGCTTTAAAGCCTCTGATTGCGGAACCCAAACGGGAACGGTCGGATCAATTCCTTTTTCAAGCAGCTCTGTAAGAGATTGCCATCGGTTTTCGAACCAATAAGAAACGGAGTCGATTTTTTCTCCCAAATAATATTTTTGAAGCGTTCCAACCAATAAAGCTTCGGTCAAGACATAATCCCAAGGAATCTCTTTGGAATCGTTATAACCCAAATAGAAAAAATAAGCGCCGTTTCCATAAAGAATTTCAGAGGCTCGATAATCGTCGCGATATTCGATGTTTGATAAAAAGTCATGTTTTCCGCTATGAAAATGGTCGAATGGGGGCATTTCGAAAAATCGATACATAAGCCCCATTCCATAAAAAACCGATAAATGTTGTAAACGGCGCAATTTAAATTCCGGCGTTAATGAACGATGAAAACCGTCATAAATACCAAAGTCGCCAAAATCGACAAATTCGCCCAGCAAATGCTCATCCATAAGCGATTCGCTTCCGAGCGGACCGTTTTGACTTTTTTTGAGTTGTTGAGTCAAATCTCTTTGTTTTTTTAAAACCGCATTGATTTGAGGCGGAATCGGTTGTTCAGGATTATAATCATGATAAGCCCAAGGAGCCGCTCCGCTTGTTAATTGATCGGAAAAAGTCGCGTTCGGATGAAAAAGAGTCTTAATTTCTTCTTCTTGACGGTTTAAAATCGAATCAATTTCGCTTAAACGAATATGCCATTTCGCTTTGCCTTGATGGTCGAGCGCAAAATGAGCCTTTCCTGTTTGATAACTGGGCGATTGTTCTCGAAGAAAAACATAATTCGTTCTTAAAGCAAATCGGCCTTGCGTTCGGGCAAAATTGGATAATTCGATTAGATCATCAATGGTTCCTATTCTCGGATTGGGCGGATAATCCGGCATCAAAATGCTGTCGGGCAACAATGCGTCCCAACCGCCGCATTCCCAATTTTGAAAAACAGTCAGGAAACGAATTTTGTGTTGCGTTAATCGAGACAAATTCTGAAGAAAGTTCTTTGCTTCAAGAGCGGTTCCGCTCCAAAGATCAAGATAAATCATAGTCTTCATTTCGTCCAGGAATTCGCTTGATTTTTGTTTCGGCAAAGGAACGGTTTGCCAAAGATCATTTCCGATTCGCAATGTTAAGGTTTCATCAACAGGACTTCTTTCTCCGTTCAATTTCGGTTGATAAAGAACGCCGGGACAAGTTACAAAATCGTTTTGTCCGCTAAAGCGATTGTCGTCGTTTTCATCCCAACAAGTTCCCTGGCTTTTTTCCAGCGACCAGGCCGCATCGAGAAAAATCCCCCAGGAAGGAAAATAAGCGGTTCGAGGCCAAAAAGGTTGCGCATACGCTTCGCCGTAACGCCTTGAACAAAATCGGACCCATTTTTCTTTTGTCAAAGTCAAACCGGAACGAACAGCTTGAATGTTTGTTGAATTCGATTGAATTTGAATCTGAATTTCTCCCAAAAGCCCTTGAGAGGAATGAAAATCATTTTGAGAACGACAATTGTCAACATTGATCGAATTTTGTTGCCAATGAGTTTTCTGCGTTTCTTTTGAATCTTTTAAAGACTGTTCATTTCGTATCCGAATTGGACGATTCGCTTTGTTTTCATTAGTCCTGGCGTTGACAATTTTGTCCTTGTCGGAATTATGAATTGTTATTGAATCATTTATTTCGAAAGATCGCGGAAGATCAATGAGAAGGGAAAAAGTTTCTTTTCTTTCCTGATATCGAACTTCGTAAAAACAAATTAAGGTCGACTTATCCATTTTCGTTTCAACAGGAACAATGGAGAGTTCCTTTGAAGAGCAGGCAACTCCGTCAAAAACAAATTCCGGTCCAATGCCAACAAGCGTTTGAATCGTCTGTTTTTGGGCATTTTTATCGAAAAATTCAATGAAAAAAGATCGCGTTTCCGGCTGAAAAGAAAATTGAATTGACGGCGATAGTTCATTGACCCAATGATATTTTTCCTGAGAATAAGATTCGCGTCCAAAAAAGAGAACGATAACTAATCCAATAAAACGGAAACAATGATTTGCTTTACGCATAAAAAACCTTGATTCATTTCCAAGCTCATTTTTGAGACGCTTTGATAAAAAGGAAACGATTTCTGAATGTTTGTTTACAAGAAAAATATTCTCGTTCTGACAAAATAAAAAGATGTTCTAAAAACCCTTAGGAGCGCGGACGTTTCGTCCGCAAAAACTTGTTTTAATGACTTTATCTGAAATGCGTTTGTTGAAAAATCCCGGTTTTTGAACTTCCTTAAAGGATATTCCGGCATAACGTCGAATTTTTGTTGACTTTGCGATTATTTTGCGTTTATTCTGTTGATATTGCGTCGGAATGGGTTGATTCTGCAACAGGGGCCGTTGGCGTATTCTGTTGAATATAACCGGAAAGTTCGTTCGAGTCAAAAGACGAATCCTCAAAGCTGTCTTGATCAAAGATCATCGACTCCGTCAATGACGCTTCCTGTTCATTTGAAGTTTGAGACGCATAAAGTTCAGCGATTGCGTTTTGCGATAAAACGCTGGGAAATTCAGGGTCGTCGGGCGGAAGCGACGAAATGGCGCTGATTCGGGGAATGCCGGTTATTCCGCGAAGAGCAATTTCGGAATAAAATTCGTTGGGTCCGTCCGACAGTAAAAAGAAAACAGCGGACGAAGTTCGGCCATTGGGATAAAAAATAATCGGTTCGGACCAAATTTCTTCTAATTTTGCGTCCCGATCGGAAGGAGATTCAAGCGTTCCGACAAAGGAAGAGCCCAAATCAACTTCAATTTCCTGCCCGTTTTGAAGCGGCGCTTCCTTTTGAAGATTTGCCGGCGTCGATTTGGAAATTGTTCCTAATCCGAAAATAATATTCCGAGTTAGTTTTTTGCGAGAAACGACGCCAAACTCGGTTATTCTGGATTGAACTGTATTCTCGGAATTGATATTTGGGATTTCATCTAAAGTCAGGTTATCAACTTTGGAATCTTGAGAGTCCGAAAAAGGATTTGATATTTCGGAATTTGAATCTCGGGAAAAGTTCCATTCCAGATCCGATTTTTCTGTTTGGGAATACGGATTTTGAAGCGAATCGTCGGAAAGAGCAAAAACGTCATCGGAAAGTTTCCGTTGAGAATTGATTGAATTCATTCCCGCCGATAATTCTTCATTTTGGTTTAAGAAGCCGTTTTCAAATCCTGTTTCTGCGCTTCCAAAAGTTGATGAGTTTTGCTGAAAGATTGCCTGTTGCAAAACGTCTTTCGGCATGATTTCATAAAGATTTGTTCCAACCTGATATCGAAAAATATAAGGTTTTCCGGTTTTCATTGCGAGAAGTCGCGTTTGATAAAGTTCTGTTTGCAACTCAACAATGCCTGCTTTAAATTGCGCGCGAGCAAACAATCGTTGCAAGGACGGAATCCCCATTGAAATAATCATAATCATGATCGCAAGAACAAGGAGAAGTTCCAATAAAGTAAACGCTCTTTTCAACTGTCGCTTCATCGCTGTCTCTTTCAGCCTATTCAGCTTTTTCAAGGAAACAAGGAACCAATGAAAACTCTATTCAAGCCCGTTGAAAACCGGATTGCCAATCGTCAATGACGGGCGAATAACGTCAAAACAAACGCGAAGCCGATCATTCTTTTTCGCTTCGGCTTCGTTAACCAGCTTGTCGTTGTTAAGTTTGCCAATAGAACAATAACGGATTTTCAACAGCTTTGAAGCCAACAAAGTTCTTATTTTATTAATCTCAATTGAAAAATCAGAAATTAAAAGTTTGGTTATTCATTTGTTGAT
>JAUNBG010000035.1:31002-35642 GCA_030527205.1 Planctomycetia bacterium | reverse complement strand
AATGGAGCTAGACGGACTTGAACCGACGACCCCCGCGTTGCAAACGCGATGCTCTCCCAACTGAGCTATAGCCCCAAGTTAAAAATCGGCAGATAACGGATGTCATCAACATTTTATACGGGATGACGATTCGGGCAGATCAGGGAACCCGAATCAATTATGTATAAATTATTCTAGCGTCAAAAAAGGAACTGTCAAGAGCAAAAAACATTGGGTTATAAATTTTTTGAAAGTACCCAATGCATTTTGAAGTCAAGCCTGGCAAATCAGCGAGGATTCAATTCTTTATATTTCAACCAGACTTTAACGTCCGGTTCATATAATTGAGCCTCTTCAGCGGTCGGGGGATTCAAAGGACGAACAACGCGAAAACCGACATAAGGCGCTTCGGTCATCCACCAAATGCTTTGCGGAAATTGAGGATCTTGAGCTTTCCATTCTTTTGTCGAAACGATACGTTTTGCGCTTCGACAATCTTTTGCTTCATGAAAACAAGAGCCGCCGCGAGCGACTTCATCGAACATTTTGTAAACGGAAATCGGTTTTTTGGGCGTAACAAACGGACCTTTGACTTTGCCGTCCTGAAAATCTTTATACGCTTTTTTATCATATTGATCCATGACCCATTCGCAGACGTTCCCATACATATCATAGAGCCCCCAGGCGTTCGGCTCTTTCTGCATGATTTTATTGTAACCGTCAGGACAATTATCCAAAAACCAGGCATATTTTTCGAGTTCGGCAGGATCATCGCCAAAATAATATTCCGTCTCGGAGCCGGCTCGACAGGCATATTCCCATTCGGCTTCAGTCGGAAGTCGATAATAACGACCGGTAATCGCGGTCAACCATTTGCAATACATTTGAGCAGCATAACGAGTCAAACCGCTTGCTGGATAACCGACTTTACTGCTTTGATTGTAACTGATAGCTCCAATATTATAAGGAGCTGTCGGGGCTGCCAGAGCGTCGGCAATTGCATCGCGATCGGTTCCGCTGACTTTTCCCTCGCTTCGGGCTTTTGCCAATAATAACAATCCAAAGAGTTGAAATTCTGACCAGGTTACTTCATGTTCTTCCATCCAGAACGGTTCAATTGTCATTTCAACGGGAGGGGTTTCGTCTTTTTCGCCATTCTTGCTTCCCATCACGAATTTTCCGCCAGGGATCGGAATCATTTTAAATTTAACCGTCTCGTCTGGAATGTTGGATTGAAGCGTTTCTTCGTATGCTTTCATTTCGGATTCGGTTGTCGCTTCCGCGTCAGGGTTGGCCACAGGATCAGACAACCATTCTGTTCCAACAAGATTCGCGGGATTCTTTGTCAAATCTTGAGCGAACGTCATTGAAAAAACGCTCAAAACAAGAATCATTGAAACGATCACAATTCGTTTTGTCATTCTGTCTCCTTAAATTTTTGTCCTTTATCAGTTGTTTGTTGTTTGGCCATTTTTTTATGGGGCAAACATAACCTGGAATCGTCTTTCACTCGGAAAAGAAATCTGCTTTTGGGGGGACAACAACTGAAGTTTTCAAATTTACCAAATTACTTTTTCTGATCTATTATAAAAGATTTATCCAGAGTAACAATTGCCTTGGTCGAAAAAATTTCTGGTTTTTTCTTGATCTCTGAGAGCGTCAAAAAATAGACGTTCTGTTTTTATTTCGACATTTCTTTTTTATCGCCGCAGCACAAAAACTCCAATTTTGTTGCAAAAATCGAAAAAAGAGCCGTATTTCCGAAAAAATGCCAAAAGGACAGAACGGCGTTCAAAAGATCAAGGGAGCCAAGGCGTTTTTGGCTTCGGATAGAATAGGGGAGGGCAACGCGTTCGTTCATTTCGATGTAACGATTTTCCAATAATTCTTCGGAAATAGTTTATGAGTTTCTTTGAGACAATCGCCTTCATGATTTTTTCGCATCTATATCAAAAAACGAGGCAAGAAGAGCGGTTTGAATAAGAAGACGAGACAAAATGGGCTGTTTGGACAAGAAAGAAGAGCCCTTTGGTCGAAACTTTGGTTTTTGAAAGTTTGTCGAGTTGTTATTTTTTGTGCGAAAATAGTTAAAACAGATTGTTTGGAAAAACAAAAGTCCAGCAGGGACAAGAGAGTTACGAAACGACGAATCTTGTCTTTGCTGGCCTCGGCATAATGCCTGAATGGATATCGGCATATTTCCTGGGGAAATGTTGATCGTTTTGCGAAGAGATACGAAATTATCTCTGCTACATATTCAAAAGACGTCGCAACGGATTATTAAAACGCGGCTGCTTTTGATTATTGTTGCCATGTTGAGGACTATAATAAGGAGTTTGAACCGGAGTTCTGGCGGCTTCATCCTTTAATTCAAATGTTGAAGAGGTTTTCGGGCGATTGACGTTGACTGTGCCAGAGGATTTGTTCGCCGTTTTAGAAGATTCTTGTTCAATTTGTGACAGTTCCTCATCCGTTGGACGGTCAATAACAAATCCGCCCGAAGTTCCGCGTTGAGCCATTGAATTATTTCGAACGCCGCTTCCATATTGATCGTTTCCGCCATGATCAATCAGGAAACTGAAATTACATCCGCAATCATTGGGCATATGATAAGTCAAGCGCGGAGTCGAATAACCTTGACTGTTGCCGCGATAAATGTCTTTGCCTCGATAATCAAGCAGAACCCCGATGCTTCCTTCGCCTCCTGAACCTTGAGTTAAACCGCCGTTTGCTTCATAAATGTCAGAACCATCAAAATCGACAAGGAAACCAGCGCCAAGATCCCAACCCATTCCGAGTCCCATAATTGTTCCGTTATAACTGTCACTTCCGTAATCATCGAAAAGATAACCAACGGCGTAATGACAACCAAAACCGTTACTGAATCGCTGCCAACGAGCTTCATGGCGCGGTCTGCCATCGAAACCATTTAACGTTGCTCCGAGTCGTTTGTCGTTTCCATTGAAATCACGCGCAAAACCGATCCCCATCCAATAACCGCCTCCGTGAGCAAAATAATCGAACTCATAAACGTCATCGCCGTCGCCGTCCAAAAGAGTTCCAATTCCGCCGCAGGCAACGGGTCTAATGCCTGTTCCGAGCCCTTGTCCCCAACCGTCATAACCGGGATGTTGCGGATAGGAATCTTGATAATAACCGCCGAGATAATAATGATCGTTACCGGATTTGTCAATTAAAGCGCCAAATCCGCCCGGATGACCCAGTCCTTGAGCAAAAAGAGCGGATCGATAATCGTCTTTTCCTTCTCGATCAATAAGAAGTCCCAAGCCGCAAAGAGCCGATCCCTGAGCGCGAACAAAACCGCGATAAGTATCATTGCCTGCGTTGTCGATTAAAATTCCAGCTCCGCCAATTGAACTTCCCTGAGAAAGATATTTGGCATTATAAGAATTATCGCCGCCATGATTATACCAAAGAGACACTCCTAAAATGGATCCGCCTTGAATTCCGGGAGACGAACCGATATATTTATCATTGCCCTCGCCAAGATCAAGGACGACTAACAACGGACGATTGAGATTGCAACTTCCCTCATTATAAGTATCGTTGCCGCCAAGATCAATTATGCAACAAACGTTCGATAAATTGTCGAGATTCCAAACATTGTCCTCTTTTCCGCCAACTAAAATATCGCCAGCTTCCGTTTTGATGATTTGGACATCTTTATTATTCAAACGAGCCGTTTCGAACATTTTCGGTTGAATTTGGGCAAGTTGTTCTAAAAAAAGATTGTCTATAAGAGGAATCAGGTTTTCAACGGCGTCATAAATAGCGCTTCGATTCATTTTTTGCATAAGATCAATAAGATATTTTGCGCGTTGAATATTTGGAGAAACAGTATGACCTTTGAAAACCTGTGAACAAAAGATAGGATAAAGTTCTTTGCTGAGCGTTTGAACTTCTGCCGGTTTGAGAGGGGCAAGCGATTTTGCATGAAGTTCAGCCGCAATAATCAGACGATTTTGTAAAATTTGAACCGCTTCTTGAGGATTTTTGGCAATGGGGAATAATGAATCTTCCTCGGACGACGGTTGCATATCCATTTTTGTGCGGGCCATTTGAATTCCGCTTTTTATTTCTTTTGCTCCGCCCGCCAAATTGCAATAAAGTCTGCGAGAATAAAGTTCGACTTCGAAAACAGAAGCGATCGGTTCCCGATAGAGTTTTTCATACCAACGCAGGCGGCAACGCCCATTTAAATCTCCCGACATATTGGGGGAAGCGGTCCGGTATAAAATTGAGGAATTATAACGTTTCCATTGTTGATATAAACTGGTAACCCGGCGCGTATTCATTCCGCGCACAATGTCATTATACATATCTTCCAAGGCATTTTGAGCGTTTTCAAAGCCAGCTGTCAATATATTGTCTGAATCAGAATGTTGATCCTGTTCTTCCTTTTCTGGAGAAATAATGACAGGAACGGCAGGTTCAATGATTTCCGGCGCTTCGTTGTCTTGATTGTCCGAAGTATTAGGATCGGCTGGGATATCAACCTTTGCATCGGGAACATTTGGGTCTTCAGAAATAAAAGTCTCTTGCAATTCTTCGCTGGGCTGAAAAACTTCTTCGTCAGAATTGGGCGTTTCGTCAAAATTGGATATTTCGTTAGAAATGAATATTTAGTCAGAATAAGAAAT
>JAUNBG010000035.1:0-30992 GCA_030527205.1 Planctomycetia bacterium | reverse complement strand
GTTTTCGTTTGTTGATTCGTTTTCCAGTTGTTGTTCGTTTTCCGAAACGGCTGGTTTCTCATGAAGAACTTCTGAATTTTGATCGCTCTTTTGGGAGTTATTTTCATCGTCAGAAGAAGCGGTTGCGGCAATAATATTGGTCTCCGTTTGTTCCTGATTTGAGAAATCGAGTTTCAACATTTCATCATTCGCCCGTTCTGCAGCCAGAGCGATTGAATGAGAAGAAAGCAGAACAATTCCTGTAAAGAAATAAACAAACCAAAAACGAAATAATTTCATCCTTGTTGTCCTTACCTATTTATATTATGATTTATTGGCATCTGAAGGGGGGATAAACTCAATATCTTTTTCGACGAATTTATTACTGATCTTGAAGTTATTTGATAAGAAAAAGGGGTTTGTTCAGAATTCAAAGCCATTTATGTTGGAGTCGATTATTGAAACAATTATGATAATAAATGGTTTTGTTACGGGAATTTCGATCTCAATGAAAAAACTGTTGGCTTTTCGAATGGCCAACAGGTTAAACGGGCAAAAATTAATATACGGAAACAATAAATGAATTATTGTTTCCGTATGTCATAAAAGATTCTCGCCAAGATTATTTGCGTTTCAACATAACGCGGCTGTCAGCAACCGAGCAACCTTTTCCTTCGGCATGAACGATTAAAGGATTGATATCGCATTCGGCGATTTCCGGATGATTGCAAACCATTGTTGAAAGTCGAAGAAGAGTCTCTTGAACAGCGGCAATGTCGCATTTTGCAGCGCCGCGATAACCGTCAAGAACTTTGAAAGTTTTAATTTCGCGAATCATTCTGTCGGCGGAGCTTTTCCACATCGGCGCGAGTCGGAATGAAACGTCTTTGAGAAGTTCAACGAGGGTTCCGCCGAGTCCGAACATCATAAGCGGTCCGAAACTTCCGTCCCGATTACAACCCAGAATGACTTCAACCCCTTTTTCGGCCATTTGTTCAATCAGAATGCCGTCGATTTTCGCTCCAGGAACGGCTTTTTCGACGTTTTCAAAGATTTTTGCATAAGCGTCTTTGGCCGCCGCTGGACCGTCAATGTTCAAAAGAACGCCGCCAGCGTCAAACTTATGTTTAACGTCCGCAGACATAACTTTCATAACAACTTTGGAACCGATGTTTTCAACGATTTTGGCCGCTTCGTCAGCGCTGGTTGCGACGCCGCTTTTCAGAAGCGGAAGTTTATAACAAGCGAACAATTCGCGACAATCAGCTTGCGTCAGATATTTTTCATTCTCATTTCCAAGGAAATCGTTAATGATTTTATCGGCTTTGGCTTTATCGCAATCGGTCAAAGCAACATATTCGCGATTGCCAAGACCTTCAAAGTCGACGAGATCAGCCGCCGCGCCCAGAGCTTTAATTCCGTCTTCAGGGAAAGAATAATTCGGAACGCCGCCAGCAAGAAGAGCGCTAACGCCGTCTTTAACATCGGCAACACCCATGAAAGCGCAAACGACCGGTTTGCCGCATTCGGCGATAACCGGCGGAAGAATTTCGCCAATTTTATCAGAATCAGTCATTGATTGAGGGGTTAAAATGACCATTCCCATATCAACGTTTGGATCGTTCATAATTGTTTTAACGGCGATTTCATAACGATCATGTTTCGCGTCGCCCAGAACATCAACGGGATTACGAAGCGAAGCCGCTTCCGGCATCGCTGCTTTCAGAGCCGCTTTGGTTTCGTCAGAAATTTGAGCAAGTTTCAAGCCGGCATTGACAGCGGCATCGGTTGCCATAATTCCAGGGCCTCCGGCATTCGTAATAATGGCAAGACGTCGACCTTTTGGCAAAGGTTGAGTTGTATAGAGAGCGGCGCGGTCAAAAAGTTCGGCAATTGTATTGACCCGTTGAACGCCAGATTGAGTCAAAAGAGCGTCATAAACGCGGTCAGATCCGGCAAGCGATCCGGTATGACTGCTGACCGCTTTGGCGCCTTCGGCGCTTCGTCCTGATTTGAGGCAAAGAATCGGCTTTCCTTTTTTCCAAAGAATATCGGATGCGATTTTGATGAAACGTTTTCCGTCGCTGATGTCTTCAAGATACATTGCGATAACTTTGGTTTTCGGATCTTCGGCGAGATATTCAAGAAGATCGACCTCTTTGACGTCAGCTTTATTTCCAAAGCTGACGAATTTGCTGAATCCCATTTGACGAGCTTCGGCAAAATCCAGGACCGAAGTACAAAGCGCTCCGGATTGAGAAATAAAGGCCAAAGAACCTTCCAAAGAAATTTTCGAGGCGAAACTTGCGTTCAGAGCAATTCCTTTTTCCGGATTGATAATTCCGAGACAGTTCGGTCCAATGAGAGGAATGCCAGCTTCTTGAACTTGCTGAGTTAATGAACGTTCCCGCTCAAGTCCTTCGTGTCCCATTTCTTTAAAACCAGCGGAAATGATGACAATTCCTTGAACTTTTTTGGTTTTGCATTGTTCGACGACATCAGGAACCGCTTTGGCTGGAACGCTGACGACAACTAAATCAACGTCGCCTGGAACGTCCAAAAGCGAAGGATATGCTTGAACGCCAAGAATTTCTCCTCCCTTTGGATTAACGGGAAAAATCTTGCCGGAATAATCTTTGACAAGGTTTTTAATCAGATCGTTGCCGACACTTCCGGGTCGAGCGGAGGCTCCAATAACCGCAACGGATTTCGGATAAAACATACTGTTGATCTTGGCGAGTCTGTCTTGAGCTGACACGTTTATTCCTTTCTTAAAGCAAATTGGGATTGAATCGATATAATATTGTAAAGTGTTCGATAACTATTTTTTTGTTTTGAATAATATTGGTTCTTTTCCCAATATTTATTTAGTTGTCAATATTTATTTGGCAAATTGTTTCAACGGATTATTATTGGATTGATGAGGGATTTCAAAAAAGACCCCAAAACGTTTTTTCTGTTTTTTCGATTCAATTAAATAAGTTCTAATAAATAAGTTCTAAAACCCCCGGGAGCGCTGACGCCTCGTCGGCAGGAACTGTTTTTCGTGACGTTTTCCGAATTGAGTTTGTTGTAAAAAACGGTTTTTAGAACTTCCTAATTAACATATATGAATAAACAAACCCTGATTTTCTATTGTATGGGCAAAATATTCAAAAATAATCCATATAATAAGATAACCGAAATCACAGAAAAAGAAAGAGTCCCCAAACGCGATTCCATTTATTTTCAATTGAGGTTTCGTTTTCGTTATTTCGCTTTTAAATGATTTTTTTTATAAAAAGGAAAGAAATCAATAAATTTTTTAATAAAAATATTGCTTTTTCTTTTTGAAGACGATACAATCAATTTTAATTTTATGATAATGATATTATCAATGTTTGATTGAATTATTTCAAAACAATATTAATATTTTGTGTAGTTGTATTTCATTTTTGTATTCAAAATTGTTCTGTTCAAAATGATTTTGTTCAAAATAATTGTCAACATCGATTTTCCTGGAAACTCGGATATATTGAAGCTGACAATTTGAATTTTAATTCATTATTTAGTCTCAATTTATTTTAAGAAGTTAAGACTGGTTATAATGAATAGAAATAATAAATATGAAAAAATATTGAAGAAATATTAATATTGAAGAATCCTTCCAAATGGAGAAAGTTTAATATGAATTCCAAGAAAAGAGATTTCTCTCGACGCAGTTTTTTAAAGACGTCAGGCCTTGTTGCGGCCGCGGCGACAGTTCCAACTTTTATGTCTGCTCCCAAAGTTCATGCAGGCGAAAACAATATGATCAAATTGGCTTGGATTGGTTGCGGCGGACGAGGCGGCGGGGCCATTCGTCAAGCGTTGCATGCGGATCCGAATACAAAACTTTGGGCCGTTGCAGACGCCTTTGCCGATAAAGCCAATAATGCCGTCCAGAGCGTTATTGATACAGAAGGGGAAGATCGCGTTGATGTCGGCGATCGCGTTTTTTCCGATCTGGACGGTTATAAAGCAGCAATTGACAGTTTGGGCGACGGAGACGTTGCCGTTTTGACAACGACGTCAACATTTCGCGCTCTTCATTTTGAATATGTTGTCAATAAAAAAGAACAAATCAATATTTTTGCAGAAAAACCGCTCGGGGCCGATATTCCCAGTCTTAAACGTTTTAAAATCGCGAATGAAAAGGCATTGGAAAAAGGGATTCAGGTTGGCGTTGGGTTGAACAATCGACATTATTTTCGAACAGCCGAGACGGTCAAAGCGGTTCAGGACGGTTTGTTGGGCGATATCGTTACCTGTTGGGTTTATCGACTTCAAGGTCCGCATGTTTTGCAAAATCAAGGAGATTTGACGCCTCTTCAACATCAGATTCGCAATCATTTTTGTTATGATTGGACGAGCGGCGGTTTTATCGTTGACGCTTTGATTCATAATATCGATATTTGCTGCTGGGCAATGCAGGATTATCCTGTCGAAGCGTTTGGAACCGGCGGTCGAACCTGTCGAAAATCGAAAGATCAACTTATTGATTGCGGAGCGATTGAATATGTTTTTGCAGACGGTCGAAAATTAATGCTTCAAACGCGAACCATTCCGAATTGCTGGAATTTCTTCCAAGCGAATATTCAGGGCAAAACCGGTTGCTGTCAAGTTGGCGAAGGCGTTGGCGAACCGCGAATTTATGAGGGTTATGATATGTTGACGCCAGCTCGAAAAGCGATCTGGGAACCAACTTCCCCGGCCAATGATTCTTATCAGACGGAACATGATTGCCTTTTCAAAGCGATTCGAGCGAACAAACCCTGGAATGAAGTTCAGTATGCGATTGACGCAACGTTTACAGCTATTCTTGGTCGAACGGCAATGGAAACGGGTCAGCGAATTACAGCAGATGAAGTTTGGAAATCAGAAAAGAAACTTGTTCCAGATATCGATAATTTGCGAATGGACAGCGAATCTCCCGCTATGCCCGATGCCGACGGAAATTATTGGATTCCGGAACAGGGCGTTACTCAACTCTCTTGATTTCCTTTCTATTTCAATTCTTTTTGTTTTCTTGGTTTTATGGTTCCATTTTACTGAGGAAACAGGCTTGAATCTTTCCTTTTGTCGTCTTTTGCAGACGGCAAAATCAAGGCTTTTTAATTCGAAGAACGACGAATTGAGGGTTTATCGATTCTCGTTCTTGCTTTTAAAAGTCGCATCAAGGAACAGGAACGTTATTCCTTTTTTGGGATCTTCCATAAAATTTTATTTCTATTATAATATTTTAAGCCATTGCGATCAATGAAATCTTTGTCTTCTTTCTGAAAATATCGTTTTATGGTTGATTTTGGAGGACTTTTTCATTGGGGGCTTATCAGCAAATGAGCAACAGTTGTTTGAATTTTTATCGCTGAATTTAATATAAGAAAATATTATCAAAAACATGAGTTTTGAAACGATTAAAGCGGCGTCGGATTTTTTGAAATGTTATGCAGATCAAGTTGCGAAAGATTTAGTGCGGACGAATTTTGAAACGTTGGCTCAAATAGCTGACTTGATCATGAAAACGAAGCAAACGGGAAATCGAATTTATATAGCAGGAAACGGCGGAAGCGCTGCAACGGCCTCGCATATGGCCAACGATTTACTTAAAGGGGCTCGAGTTCTTAATCGAGAAGGATTTCGGGCAATCTGTTTGAACGACAGTTCCCCGATTGTAACCTGTCTGGCGAACGATTTTTCTTATGAAGATATTTATGCCATTCAACTTCGGACTTTTGCTCAGCCCGGCGATCTTTTTATCGTTTACAGTGGAAGCGGCAATTCGCCGAACGTTGTTGCCGGATCGAAAGTCGCCAAAAGTATGGGGCTGACAACAATCGCCTTTGGCGGTCGCAATGGCGGAAAACTGAAAGAAATCTGCGATATTATGCTGATTGCTCCGACCGATTCGATGGAACAGCTCGAAGATATGCATATGCTTTATGAGCATGCGATTGTTTCATTATTGCAGAAACAGCTTCCAGACAGATTTGATTTTGAAGTTCGTCAATATCCGCCTTGCCATTTTCCGTTTAAGGCGGCCATTTTCGACTTTGATGGAACGCTGAGTTTATTGAGGGAAGGTTGGCAGAACGTCATGATTCCCTATTTCATTGAAGTTTTGACTGCGATTCCCGGCGTCAGTTCGGTTGAAGTTCAGACGACGGTTCATGATTTTGTCGATCTTCTGACGGGCAAACAGACGATATATCAATGTATTCGTTTGGCGGAAGAAGTTTCGCGGCGCGGGGGAACTCCGCTTGAACCATTGGAATATAAAAAAGAATATCATCGACGACTTCTTGAAAGAATTGAATTTCGACTTGATGAATTGCGTTCGGGGAAAGCGAATCCCGATGATTATGTCGTTCCGGGAGCTCGTTCGTTTTTGAACCTTTTGAAAGAAAATGGCGTTCGACTCTTTTTGGCAAGCGGAACCGATGACAATTATGTTCAAGAAGAAGTTGAATTATTGCAATTGACCTCTTATTTTAAAGACGATGTTTATGGGGCGCAAGACGATTATAAAACGTTTTCCAAAGCATTGGTCATTAAAAAAATCATTGAAACGAATCATCTTAAAGATTCGGAACTGATTGGGTTTGGCGACGGATTTGTTGAAATTCAAAATGTTAAAGAGGTCGGAGGCTATGCGGTTGGCGTCGCAACGAATGAAGTCGACAAAAAAGGCGTCGATCTTTGGAAGCGAGAACGTTTGATTAATGCGGGCGCTGATCTCATTATTCCTGATTTTAGCGGATCGGAACAACTTTTACGATTCTTGAAACGTTGTTATTGATTTATTCAAGCGAAATGGATTCCGTATTCGTTGCTTCCCGTTCAATAGGATTTTTAAGGACAATAACGACAACAGTCATTTTCATTCAGATCGTTTTATAAGTTTTATAAAAGGAATCGAAGTCAGTTTTGCTAACGGGCTTCGTTCCTTCATTATTCGAGTTTTTGTTGGATTTGCGATCCAACAATGAGGGGTTTCAATTAGTTGAATTGAAATTATTTTTGGAATTGAGGGGATTGGTTCAACGCCAATAAAAATCGAGTCGAGGCTTTTTAACTTCTTTTTCTTTGATTTTACGACTTGATGAAAAAAGTTTCATATTTAATATTTTTGTATTGCAATTCTAGTGCGATGCGAATATTCTAATATTCATTTAAATTTGAATAAACTTGTTAAACGGGTTGAAACGTTGCTTGAAAAGATTCGTTTGATCACTTTATTCAAGAAATTTTGTTAATCCGTATCAATAATCTGGAAACTATTTATGAAATTTCAAACAGAAAATAATCTGTTGTTTGTTGTTGCAATGGCATTGACGACGTTTTTAGCAGGCGGCGGAGTTGTCTATTGGAATTTATCAACGAAAATGTCGACTCTTTATAATGACGCGGAATTTTTGGAAAAACAGTTGGCTCGCCTTAATGAGTCCAAGAAGGGGGAATCAAGCAAAATTCATCGGAATAAAACAGTTCGCGTTGAAAAAGCGGTTCGGGAAAAACTTGGAACAACGCGTTTTTTTTCGGGACGATTGGTTGAAATTCAACGGGCAACGCTTGCCGCAGAAACGAATGGTCCGATTGTATCGATGCCAGTTGAAGTCGGAATGAAAGTTGAGAAGGACAAAACGCTCATTGCCGAAGTTGATACGATTTGGGCTCGCCTTGCAGCAGAACAGGCGAAAAAACAGATTGATGTCAGCGAGGTTAATTTGGCATTCCATAAGACTGAAAAGCAACGCCTGGAAGACTTGAATGCTCGCGGAACGGGATTTGTTTCGCAAAGCGAATTGGATGCTCAACAACTTCAAATCGATGAACTCGTTGCCAATATTGCGTTGCAGAAGGTTGTTTTGGAAGAAGCGGAAAAAAGATTGGAGCGATCCAGGGTTTATGCTCCGTTTGACGGCGTTATTGTTGAGAAGAAATCGGAAAAAGGGGCTTATGTTTCGCCAGGCTCGGCGCTGGTTGATATTGTTTCGACTGGACAGATTGACGCAGAAATAAAAGTCAGCGAAGCCTTTATTGATCGCTTAAAAGTTGGCGACCCGGTTCCTGTTTGGATTCAGTCGTTAAATCAGGAAGTCGAAGGGAAGATTTTTTCCATTGTTCCTGTTGGTCCGACAGCGGCGCGATCCTTTCCGGTTCGTATTCGTCTGGATGATGAGAACGGTCGGCTCAAAGTTGGAATGAGCGTTAATGGACGTCTTCAAATAACCGATGCGAAAGAGTCCATTTCCGTTGTCAAGGACGCCGTTTTGGATCGACCGGACGGAGCTCTGGTCTGGGTTGTTCTCGATAAAAATGAAAAAGGAGAGCCGCTTCCCGAGGGACAATATGTTGTTCAACCGGTTCAGGTTGTTATAACGGCGCGAACTGAAACGAAATATGCGGTTATTCCCATTTCAGAAGAGGGGCGAAATTTATTGCAGCCAGGCGCTGATTGTGTTATTGAAGGAGCGGAACGCTTGACGCCCAATGAATCTGTGACTATTGTAACGGTTGATCCAAAAATGCTGATTGGTCTTCCCAAAGCGTCGGGGCATACAATCATTGATCCTATTGACGACAATCCATTTTTCGAAAAACCGGAAGAAAAGAGCGATTCTGTCAATTCGCAATCTGAATTTGATTTGCATTCTCAAACTTAATATATTGTTTGGGAATGGATTTAATGGAGACCGATATTCTTTCGACGGTTAATTTTTCTGATTTAGCTTATTTTTAGGGTTAAAATCTGATTCGACAAGCAAGTCTTAAAACCGAATCGGTTGAACAATTCGGTTTTGGGGCAAATCGAACAAATCCATTTATAAAGGACGAGAAATTCGTTCCGTTTCTTGATCAATCCCGGTTTTTTCCTGTTTCTTCAATTTAAAACCGAAAAAAAAGACGCTTGTGAAACGCCTTTCTTAATCTTGGGCGATTTTGTCCTGTATAAATGGTTCCAGTTTTTTACGAAATGAAATGCAAAATAATCTTCGCAATTTTAAAACGGTTATTCAAAAACAAGATTTTAAAAAATTTTTTAATTTTGTCAAAAAAAATCTGATTCGAAAAAAAAGGGGGAAACAATGAGTCAACGAGAAATATTTTTTAAGAATTAGAAAAAAAACGAGAATTTTAAAAAATAACCTATTGTTGAAATTATATTTTGGTTTATATTTACTTCATCTTGCAAATTACTGACGGCATTGCGGCAATCATCTTATTTCGCTTCTCATTTAAAAGCGAAGTAACGCATTAAGCAGGTTGTTGTAAATGGATAAACCCCTTTCGATTTACGGGCGGTGTTGAGTCAGCGACTGCGGGAAATATAAGAAGATATCGTTTGGGAAAACAATAGATATCGTCTTATCTCAATTGTACCCAAATAGGATGCGATCTGTTCTTCATTGAAGTCGCTATAATATTTAATGAATAATATTTCGGTTTATCCGAAGGGATATTTGGCAATCAGAATCGGACAACGAACACGGAGATTAATGGCGTGTCAACATCTGCAAACGAAATCATAAGAATCAGAATGGAAGCATATGATCATTCAGTTTTGGATCAGAGCGCTGTCGAAATAGTCGAGACAGCCAAAAGGACAGGATCTATCGTTCGAGGCCCGGTTCCGCTTCCGACGAGAGTCGAACGTTATACCGTTCTTTCGAGTCCGCATGTTGACAAAAAAGCGCGTCAGCAATTTGAAATCAGAACCTTTAAAAGAGTTATTGACATCGTTCAAGCAACCGCGAAAACGATCGACGCTTTAAATAAATTGACTCTTCCCGCAGGAATCGACATCAAAATTAAAGCAACCGGCGGCAAGTGATCTCGATCATCTGATCAAAGCGTAACCGATATGATGAATAAAATATCGGGCAATAACCAAAAGGCGACTTGTTGATGGTTCGTCAAAGAAGTCAAATCAATTTAGTATAAACAGGATAAGTTAAAATGGGTATCGGTTTACTGGGTCAAAAAGTTGGTATGACACAACTCTTTACCGAGCAGGGAGAGTCAATTCCTGTGACGGTTGTTCAAGCTGGACCTTGTTGTGTTCTGCAACTGAAAACTCTTCAACGAGACGGTTATGAAGCGGTTCAGATCGGTTTCAAAGACAAGCCTCGTCGTTTGGCTCGTCGAAGTGAACGAGGTCATGTTGCCAAACTCGAAAGCAAAAGACAAAAAGCCAATGCGTTAGCAGGAATCGAAGCGGCTCCGAAAGCTAATTGCGAACCGAAACGGTTCATCAAAGAATTTCGTATTCCGACGAACGATTTTGAAGTTGGTCAATCCATAGCAGTTGATGTATTTCAAGATGTCATTGCGGTTGACGTAACGAGCAAAAGCAAGGGACGAGGTTATTCAGGGGCAATGAAACGACATAATTTCAGTGGACAACGAGCGACTCATGGCGTTAAAAAATGTCATCGCCATTTGGGGAGCACCGGTTGCAGCGCCTATCCGAGTCGAACGCCAAAAGGTAAGAAAATGCCAGGTCAATACGGAAATGCCGTTTGTACAATTCGTAATCAAAAGATTGTTGTTGTCGATCCGGAAAACAATCTTCTCGTTATTCGCGGAGCGATTCCTGGTCCCAAAGGGGCATATGTAACGATTAAGCCGACAAATAAACTTCCGGCCCCCAAGAATAACAAATGGCGTCTTGCTTAATTTGACGCAAGTTTGGATAAATTGTAACGAATGATTGTTTTCAACAATCCGGATAAAAGATAAACATCAATTAATATATTGGCAGTCAAATGGCAAATTTACCAATTTATGATAAAACAGGCGCTCAGGTTGGAGCTTATGAAGTCGATCCAGAAGTTATTGCTCCGAAAATCAGCAAGCAACTTCTTCATGACGCGGTTGTCATGTATCAGAGCAATCTTCGTCAGGGGTCAGCGAAAAGTAAAACGCGAAGCGAAGTTCATGGTTCCAAAAAGAAGATGTATCGTCAAAAAGGGACAGGTAACGCAAGAGCAGGTCATAAGCGCAGCGGCGTTCGTCGAGGCGGAGGTCATATTTTTGCAAAAAGTCCGCGTGATTGGTCCTATCGAATGCCGCGTAAAGCATTGCAAGTCGCGACAAGAATGGCTTTGGCTTCAAAGATCAATAACGAAAACGTAAAATTGATAGATCAAATCGAAGCGGAAGTTCCCAAAACGAAACAAATAGTTGAAATGCTCAAAAATCTTGAGTTGAATAATACATTATTGATCGTTGTTGATGAATATGATCTCAATGTTTATAAAAGCGCAAGAAATATCGCAAAAGTAAATATCCTTCCTGTTGCTGAAATTAATGCGTATACAATTTTGAAGCCGAAGCAGCTTCTTGTAACGAAAAAAGCAATGGATAAATTTATGGAAACGAAAGTTAACAGTTGATTTTAAACGAGCATTTAATCAACATATTCTTTCGAAAAGGACATTATTATGGCTCAATGCAAAGATATAACCGAAACGAATTTAAAACTGGAACCGTATCAAATTATAATGAGACCGATTGTTACGGAAAAAGGTTATTACAACGCGAATCATAAGAATACATATACGTTTGAAGTTCATCGTTTTGCCTCCAAAACGGACATTAAAAACGCAATTGAAACGATTTTTGAAGTCAAAGTTGTTTCGGTAGCGACGCAAAATCGTCCAGGAAAAGTTCGTCGAACCAGACGGATTCTTGGCAAAACGAAATCCTGGAAGAAAGCGATGGTTACGCTTCGTCCAGAAGATCGTCTTGACATATTCTAATAGAATGGAATTAGAGCAGTTATCCAGCAAAAAGATGAAAATCATAACAATTGGATGAACGAACTGCTAATTAATTAACACAGATAAGATTTGTTTTGTACAGTTATGTATAAGACAAATGAAGCGAGAAAATAATGGGAATTCGACGATACAAACCGAATAATGCTGGTCGACGTAATATGAGCGTCAGCGATTTTGCAGAACTGACAAAAGGAGTCAAACCGGAAAAGAGTTTGCTTCGCGCGAAACGTCGAACCAATGGTCGAAATAATCAGGGCATTATAACAGTTCGACATCGAGGAGGGGGCCATAAAAGAGCGTATCGACTGATTGATTTTCGCCGCAATAAGGATGGAATTCAGGGAACAGTCGTATCAATCCAATATGATCCAAATCGAACAGCACGAATTGCCTTGATTTCATATAAAGATGGCGAGAAAAGATATATTATAGCTCCTGAAGCGTTGAAAGTCGGGATGCTCGTTCAAAGCGGCGAAGGAACAGAACCGGTTGTTGGGAACTGTATTCCGATGTCGGGAATACCGCTTGGGTCTGAAATCCATAATATCGAACTTCGTCCAGGTCGAGGAGGCGTTTTATGCCGATCGGCAGGAAGTAAAGCGGTTCTGGTGGCGCGAGAAGCGGACTGGGCGCAAATCATGCTTCCGAGTGGCGAAATACGACGTATTCCTTCGGCTTGTCGAGCCGTTGTCGGTTCCGTAGGGAATGGCGATCATATGAATATTGTGATCGGTAAAGCGGGTCGAAAACGTTGGATGGGGCGCCGACCATATGTTCGAGGAACAGCGATGAATCCGATCGATCATCCGCATGGAGGAGGAGAAGGTCGAACCAAGGGAGGTCGACATCCGGTTTCGCCGACAGGTAAGCCGACAAAAGGAACTTCGACGCGTAAACATCGTAAAGCGTCCAATAGTGCTATTATTCGTCGGCGTCGAAGTCGAAGATATGGCGTACTGAAACTTTCATAAACCAAATATTTTTGAAAAGCCGTGAAAGATAGAGTTTTGCGGCTTAAGTGAAGAGAATATGAGCAGATCAATCAAAAAAGGTCCTTATGTTGATTTAAACCTTTTAGGCAAAATCGAGAAGTTGGATCAACAGAACAAGAAAGAACCGATTAAGACTTGGGCTCGAGCCTGTACAATAATCCCAGAGTTTGTTGGACATACTTTCATGGTTCATAACGGGAAAGCGTTTGTGAAAGTATTTGTAACCGAGGAAATGGTAGGTCACAAACTTGGCGAATTTTCGTTGACGCGAATATTTCGTGGTCATGGCGGTAAAGGTAAGCGTTAATCAGGTATCAGGGTCGAAACATGGAATACAAAAAACGATTATATACAGCGAAGCATAAATATGCGACGATGAGTGCACAAAAAGTGCGTCTTTTTGCTGATTTGATTCGTGGTCTTTATGCAGATGAGGCTCTTGATGTACTTAGATGCTATCCAAATCGAGGAGCGCGTCTTATCGAAAAAGTCGTGAAAAGTGCGATTCATAATGCGGAAGATTTAAGAGATCCTGATCCAGAAGAACTTCGGATTGTGGAAATACGAGTTGATGGCGGCCCGTTGTTCAAGAGATGGCGTCCGAAATCGCGAGGTATGTCGACGGTTGTAAAAAGACGAATGAGTCATATAACAGTTGTTTTGGGATGATAACAAAAGCAGGTATGCCATTTTCACAGATGGCATTCGAAAGATGAACGAAACAGAGAAACAAGGACTATAAGAAGTCATGGGTCAAAAAGTAAATCCAGTCGCGTATCGAACGGGAATTATGGAAGATTGGAAGAGTCGTTGGTATGCTTCCAAACAGGAATTTTCGACTCTATTGGTTGAAGACAAGAAGATTCGAGACTTCATCAAGAATCAAAAAGAGAAAAAAGAACGAGGCAATGATGAACGGCCGAAGTATCCTGCGATAGCGAAGATTGAAATTGAACGAACCCGGGACGAAGTGCGAGTCATTCTGATGTCAGCGCGTCCAGGTCTTTTGATCGGACGTAAAGGGGAGAAGGTCGAAGAGCTGCAAAATGATCTTCAGAATCTTACAGGTCGTCGAATCAATTTAAAGATAGAAGAAGAGACGCGCCCGCAGATGATAGCTCAACTTGTCGCGGAAGATATTGGCGAACAACTGATCAAACGAGCCAGTTTTCGTCGAACGATGAAACGAGCCATGGAAGAAACGATGAAGGCTGGGGCCAAAGGAATTAAGATTCAATTGTCCGGCCGTCTTGGCGGAGCGGAGATGGCGCGTTGCGAGAAACAGGCAGTTGGATCGATTCCGTTGTCGACCCTTCAAGCCAAGATAGATTATGGTTTTTCAGAAGCCAAAATCGCTCAGGGTCATATTGGAATACAAGTTTGGATAAATCAAGGCGAATATAGCGAGGACGATAACGATGGCCAGAATGCCCAAAAGAGTCAAGCATCGAAAAATACAAAGAGGTCGTATAAGAGGTAATGCGACGCGAGGTCAAACGGTCTCATTCGGCGAATTTGGTCTTCAATCTCTTGAAGGCGGCTGGATAAGTGCTCAAACGATCGAAGCGGGACGTATTGCAGCTCAACAATATCTTCGAACCGAAGGCAAATTGTATATTCGAGTATTTCCACACAAATCGATAACGTCGATTCCGTTGGAAACGCGAATGGGAAAAGGTAAAGGAGAACCGGAATACTGGGCCGCAGTTGTCAGACCAGGAACAGTGATGTTCGAAGTCGGGGGAGTGCCGGAAGAAACAGCGAAATTATGTTTCAATCGACTGGCTCACAAAATGCCGGTGAAATGTCGGTTGATTCGACGCAAAACTATCTAACAGAGAGCTTTCGTTTGCCGTCGCTCATTTTGGAACAAGAATTCAGAGTGAACGAATAGCAAACGTAAATGGAGCATAAAAATGAAGGCGAAAGAATTACGAGATATGAGCGAAGATCAACGGAACAGTTTTCTTGAAGAAACGACGAAGAAATTGTTCAATCTTCGAGTTCAGGCGCGAATGGAACGACTTGATTCTCCGAGCGAGCTTGCGAAATCGAAGAAGATCATAGCTCAAATCAAAACGATACAAAACGAGAATAACCAGTAGTTGAGGATATCAATGCCAAAGATGAAAGTGGTCGGAGTAGTCAAGACCGACAAGATGAATAAGACTCGACGCGTTGAAATTCCGCGTCTCATGAAATATCCGAAATATGGTAAGTATGTGAAATCGAGGACGGTCTGTTATGTTCATGATGAAAATGAGGAATCAGTCGTAGGCGATACGGTGGAAATCGAAGAATGTCGTCCTCTTTCGAAGATGAAACATTGGCGATTGACAAAAATAGTCAAAAAAGCAGAGATTATCGATATAGAAGAAAAATAGTCGATATCTTAACGAGTTATCAAATAAACCAGAATAACCTAGAGAAGCAGAAGCGAGTAACGTAAAATGATTCAGATGCAGACTCGTTTAGACTCGGCCGATAATACAGGCGCGAAAGAATTGATGTGCATCAAGGTATTAGGCGGAACGCATCGTCGTTGTGCGGGTTTGGGAGACATAATCGTATGTTCGGTCAAATCAGTGATTCCGGGAAGTAATATCAAAAAAGGAACAGTAGTCAAAGCAGTCATAGTACGAACAAAGCAACCGACGCGTCGAGAAGATGGGAGTTATATCCGCTTTGACTCTAATGCAGTCGTACTGATAGATAATGACAAGAATCCGCGAGGGACGCGAATATTCGGAGCGGTGGGACGAGAACTTCGAGATCTTGGTTTCATGAAGATAGTCAGTCTTGCGAGTGAGGTAGTCTGATGCTAATCAAAAAAAACGATATGGTCATAGTCCGTTGTGGTAAATATCGCGGACAAAAAGGAAAAGTACTGACGGTGAACAATGAAGAATCATTGGTAACAGTCGAAGGTGTCAATGAAGTATATCGACATGTACGCCGTTCGCAGAAGAATATGCAAGGCGGTCGATTGTCGAAGCTGATGCCGATCCAGATGTCGAACGTGATGGTCATCTGTCAGAAATGTCAAAAGCCGACGCGAGTTGGTTCTAAATTTGACGTGAGCGGCAAGAAGTTAAGATTTTGTAAGAAGTGTCAGTCCATAATCGAATAAACGAACCCAGCATTTTGTTAACAGAATGCGTCCATTGTGAGTGAACAGGTTAATAAATCATGTTGCCGAGACTATTAGAAAAATATAACGACAAGATCATAAGTTCTTTAAAGGATGGTTTGGGTAAAACAAATGTCCATTCGATCCCGAAACTTGAGAAGATAGTTGTCAATATGGGAGTAGGGAGTGCGATTCAAGATAAGAAATATCTTGATGAAGCGCTTGATGTATTGACACAAATCACAGGTCAGAAGCCAGTCGTAACGAAAGCGCGTCGTTCGATAGCAGGTTTTCGTTTACGGGAAGGAATGAATATCGGTTGCAAAGTGACACTTCGCGGTAAAAGAATGTATGAATTCATGGATCGTTTGATTTCAATCGTTCTTCCTCGAGTGCGAGACTTTCGAGGTTTAAATCCTTACAGTTTTGACAAGCAGGGTAATTATAATCTTGGATTGTCAGAGCAACTGGTTTTTCCTGAGTTAAATCCGGACAAATACACAAAGAGTCAGGGAATGAACATCACATTTGTCACGAATGTTGACAGCGACGATGAAGCACGATTACTGCTCAGTGAATTTGGAATGCCTTTTAAAAAGATTGAAAAATGAGGTTGGTAGCATCAAAGAGGAGGGGCAAAGATCGAATTCGTCCCGGTCGAAGATGAACAACATCAGAGAAACAAGGTTGAAATAAATGGCAAGTAAAGCTAAAATTAACAAAGCCAATAGCGTACCGAAGTTCAGCACACGGCGAGAAAATCGATGTAAACTCTGTGGTCGTCCGCGAGCGGTTTATCGCAAGTTTGGTATATGCCGAATCTGTTTCCGTAAATTGGCAGATCAAGGACTCATTCCCGGCGTCAAGAAGTCGAGTTGGTAATAAAGGAGTACGAAAAATGATGACAGATCCCGTTGCTGATATGCTGACTCGTATACGAAATGCGTTAAAAGTCGAACATGAGACGTTGGATATCCCTTATTCTCGAATGAAACAAGGAATTGTAGAAGTTCTTAAGCGGGAAGGTTATATTTGGGATTACATCGTAATCGAATCGAAACCATTTAATTTGATTCGTGTTCAGTTGAAATACGGGCCTAATGGTGAGTGTGTAATACAAAGAATCCGAAAGATAAGCAAACCAGGACGCCGTCTTTACAGCAGTCCGAACGATTTGAGACCCGTTTTGAACGGACTCGGAATTAAGATCTTGAGTACGAACAAAGGGATCATCAGTGATCGAGAAGCGAAGACGCAGAACGTTGGCGGTGAAGTTATTTGTGAAGTCTGGTAAGCCGAAACTGGATAGATTAAGGTAAATCGACCAGTTAAAGAATGTAAAAACAAGGTTAAACAATGTCACGAATTGGAAAAAAACCTGTTCATTTGCCAAATGGAGTGAGCGCAGTCGTTGCGGACGGCGTCATAACCGTGAAAGGACCGAAAGGCGAATTGGAACAGGCGATCCGTCCCGAAGTTTCCGTCGTTGTTGATGACGCGAAGAAACAAATATTGGTCAGTATGAATAAAGAGACGCGAATAGCGAATGCGATGCATGGATTGATTCGCGCGTTGATAAATAATATGGTTGTTGGAGTAACCGAAGGATATTGCAAGAAATTGGAGATATTTGGAACCGGTTATCTGGCAGCGATCGCAGGTAACATACTGCAGGTACGAGTTGGTTTTGCGAATGAAATTCATAAGCAGATACCGGCAGGACTTGAAGTGAAATGCCCTGATCAGATGCATATTCATATAACCGGTTGCGATAAACAATTAGTAGGACAGTTTGCAGCAGAAATTCGAGCGATCAAGAAAGCGGAGCCCTATCTTGGTAAAGGAATCAAGTATGAAGGCGAAGCGATCCGTCGCAAGGAAAGTAAAGCGGCAGGCAAGAAATAAATAAGACTCAAACCATAAGATAACAGTGGTGTAAACGTGGATAAGCAAAAGCGATTAAATAAGCAGCGAATAACTCGCAAATACCGGGTTTCAAATGCTGTCAAACGACATGCAACTCGTCCGCGACTTTGTGTTTATCGCAGCGATAAACATATATATGCGCAAGTGATAGATGATGAAAAACGAATCACATTGGCATCAGCGTCAACGAATGATAAAGAATTTAAAAGTGAAGGCCTTTATGGAGGCAACATTAATGCAGCGGCGATCATAGGCAAAGCATTAGCAGAGAAGGCATTGTCGGCAGGAGTAACGAAAGTAGCTTTTGATCGAAAAGGTTACAAATATCATGGACGTATTAAAGCGTTGGCCGATGCTGCAAGAGATGCCGGCCTTGAGATAGGATCCAAAGGCGCAGCTGAGTGAAACAAAGGGGAAACAGAGGACGAATATGTTTCGAGAGTCATTCAAGCAAGCAGATCACCCAAGTAAATAAAGAGCAGTATAAGAATGTCAAGTGAAAATACGCAAGGCGGATTGGTCGATAAAGTAGTCAAGATACGAAGATGCGCTGCTGTTGTGAAAGGCGGTCGTCGTTTCAGTTTTACGGCTCTGGTTGTCGTCGGAGATGGTCAGGGCAAGGTAGCGTGGGGATACGGTAAAGCAAACGAAGTCCCTCCGGCAGTGGAGAAAGCGGTACAAGATGGCTCACGCAAATTGGTTGATATTTGTCTTGATGAATCGACGATACCGCATGAAGTGAATGGAAGTTTTGGAGCGGCGCAAGTTGTTTTGATTCCGGCGAGTCCTGGAACAGGAGTTATTGCTGGAGCTGCGGTACGAGCGGTTTGCGAAGCGTGTGGAATTCGTGATATTCTGACGAAGAGTTATGGAAGTACGAATCCGACGAACCTCGTCAAAGCAACGATTGATGCATTGTATCAGTTGCGATCCAAAAGTGAAATCGAAAGACTTAGAGGAGTTAAACTCTAATGGATATACATTCAGTCAATTCTGATATAGCGAAGAACAAAGGGAAAAAACGCGTTGGTCGAGGTACCGGTTCAGGGCGAGGTAAAACGTCTTGTCGAGGTAGTAATGGTCAAGGTTCAAGAGCGGGATTTTCGATGTCTCCTGTTTTTGAAGGGGGCCAAATGCCGTTGGCGCGACGCATTCCCAAACGAGGGTTCAATAATAAACGATTTGCGGACGTTTTTGAAAGCGTAACGTTATTCGATATTAATATAAAATTTGAAGGTTCAGCGGAAATCAATCCGGAAACATTAAAGGCGAAAGGATTGATTGAAGGTCGTGGTTATGTTAAAATCATAGGTAACGAAGAACAAAAGAATGCTTATCAAGTGAAAGTTCATGCGATATCCAAAGGCGCGAAGTCGGCGTTGGAGCAAGCAGGCGGAACAATCGAACTTCTTCCGAAAAAGAAACCGGTTGTTAAGAATAAAATGAAGTCAATCGAAAAAAAAGCAGAGTAATCTGAGCAAACCAGGTTCAGTGGTCGTTTGATCACTGATTTTTTTCGATCATTCTTGTTATGTCGTTTTTGGGATATCTCAAGATTTCCAATCAAACCGATGATGAACTTTTTCGTTTTATTCCAGAGGCGATTCCAGAGAATTCGATCATTCTTGATTTTAGTGATATAAAATAATAAATAAGACATAAGCGAATCAATATAGTTGGTAATCAGCCTTTTTTGTTTTTCTTAAACGAGTTTGCCTTAATCGTTGGATATTGTTTGTAGCAAATCTTAATTATAAACAATCTGACATGAAATATTACTGGATGATGAGCCCAATCAAAGGACGAGACCTCTAATGCTGGAAAAAATCAGAATCATGTTCTCAATTTCAGAATTGAGAAAAAAGATATTGTTGACGATCGGACTTCTTGCAGTTTATCGTCTTGGTTGGAATATTTTGCTTCCGATGGTTCAAGACCAGGGAATGTTAAATATGTTCGGGCAATCAGGATTGTCTGATCTTCTGGATAAAGTTGCGGTTTTCAGTGGAACGCAGTTGGATCAGATGACGATTTTCGGTCTCGGAATAATGCCTTATATTTCGGCATCGATTATTTTCCAACTTCTTGCGACAGTTTATGAACCTCTTGAAAAACTTCAAAAAGAAGGGGAAAGCGGTCGTAAAAAGATCAACGAGTATACGCGATATGCAACGATTATCATTTGCATTATTCAAAGTATGGCTTATATCGCAATGCTGAATTCGAATGCGATGAATTCAATGGCGGCCAATGGTTATCAGGAAGTCTTTATGGATTCGTGTATAACGCCGATCGGAAAACTGACGTTTGGCTGGTGGATGATCGCGATTCTGACGATGACGACAGGAACGGCATTTTTGATGTGGCTTGGAGAACAGATTGATGAATATGGAATCGGTAACGGAATCAGCTTGCTCATTATGGCGGGAATTCTAGCGCGAGCTCCAGGTTCGTTGATGGAACTTTGGAATAACGCGACGTCAAGCGGCGGTCTTCAAATGGGAGGGAGTTTTGGTGCCGAAACATTATTCCTTCTTGCCGTGATGTTTTGTGCTGTTGTTCTTGCCGTTGTTTTTGTCACGAAAGGACAACGCCGAATTCCAACTCAAAGCGCGAAACATGTTCGTGGTCGTCAGGTTTTCGGAGGCAATCGCCAATATCTTCCGTTGCGTGTGAATCAGGCCGGTGTTATGCCGATTATTTTCTCAAGCAGTCTTTTGATGTTTCCGCAGTTTATTTTTATGTGGATGGTAACGCGTTTTACATCGCCGGAAATGCCGGGTTATATTTTAACCTGGATCGCGCAGACAGGTCAGAGCATATTTAATTCGCATGCTTCCTGGTGGTATGTCATGATGGATGTTGTTTTGATTTACTTTTTCTGTTATTTCTGGACAGCGGTGACGTTCAAGCCGACCGATATGGCGGAAAACCTTAAGAATCATGGGACGTTTATTCAAGGTTATCGACCAGGAACGCGAACGGCAGATTATCTGGATAATGTAGTTCGTCGTATAACTTATGTCGGAGCGTCCTTTCTTGCCGTCATTGCGATCATTCCGACGCTGATAGCAACAACGATGCAGGTTCCTTATGGAGTGGCGACGTTTTTTGGCGGGACGAGTCTTTTGATTGCGGTGAGCGTTGTTATGGATTTGGTTGATAAAATTGACGGTCATCTTGTCATGAGGAATTATAAGAGACTTCTCGAAAAGTAGTCCTTTGAGTCAACGTTGAAGAATCAGGCAAACATTATCAAATTCCGATTGAGGAGCGAAAATGAGAATAGTATTTGTAGGTCCCCCTGGCGCAGGAAAAGGAACTCAAGCAGAGAAAATCGTTGCGAAATATGGCCTTTTGCATCTTTCGACAGGCGATATGCTTCGAGCGGCTCGAGATGCGAAAACTCCCATTGGTTTAAAAGCAGAAGAATTTATGTCAACGGGTCGTTTGGTTCCCGATGATGTTATTATTGGTATTATTGTTGAGCGATTGGCTCAAGACGATGCGAAAAACGGCTTTCTTCTTGATGGTTTTCCGCGAACGATAGCGCAGGCGGAAGAACTGGATAAAATGTTGAAAGCGTCGGGGACGCCTTTAGATGTTGTTCTTGAACTTCGAGTACCGGAAGAAGAACTTTTTCAACGACTGGCCGGTCGAGGTCGAGCCGACGATCAACCGGAAGTGATCCGACAACGTCTCGTTGCTTATCGAGAACAAACGGCGCCTTTGGTCGATTATTATACGAAATCGTCCTTATTGAAAACAATCGACGGTTTAGGTTCGGTTGATGCTATTTTTGAACGAATCCAAACAGAATTGGATCGTTATTGAAATCAAAGGAGAATTTTGTGCTCCATTTAAAAACAGAAAACGATATTCTGGCCATGCGAAAGGCAGGACTTCTGACTTGGTGCGGTCATAAGCTTGTTTCCGAAATAATAAAAGCGGGAATGACAACAGGTGATTTGGATCAGGAAGTCGAGAAACTTTTTGTCAAGAATGGAGCGGTTCCCATTTTTAAAGGAGTCAATGGACGCGTTCCTTATCCGGCGAGTACTTGTATTTCGATTAATGAACAAGTTGTTCATGGCATTCCCGGAGATCGAATCATTCAAGATGGGGATATTGTCAGCGTCGATACCGGTTGCCGACTCAATAGTTGGTGCGGCGATTCAGCGAATACATATCCGGTTGGTCAAGTTGATTCGACCGGTTTGAAATTGATTGAAGTAACCAGATCGGTATTGGCTCATGCGATCCAGCATTTGAGTCGAGCGAAGAAATGGAGCGAAGTTGCGTCTGAAATGGATAAGTTCGTTCGCAAGAATGGTTTTTCAACGGTCGAAGAGTTTGTCGGTCATGGAATCGGACATGAGATGCATGAGAGTCCGCAAGTTCCGAATTTTGTTTATCGAGAGTATATGCGTCATGGCGATTTTACGATTCGTCCGGGAGTTGTCATAGCGATAGAACCAATGGTTAATGAAGGCCATAAGAAAGTTCGTTCTTCGCGCGATTATTGGACGATGTTGACCGCAGACGGTAAACGAAGTGCTCATGTTGAGCATACAGTCGGAATTTTGAGTTCGGGACCGATCGTTTTGACAGGACCTCCGCTGACAGACGAAGAAAAAGAACAGGTCAATGTTTTCTTTGAGAAATATCGAACTTAAGGAAAACAAATCAGAGAGTCGCCATTTTAATATTTGTAAAAATGGACTGATACTTTAGAAAAAAAACTTTTTTTTATAAAAAAGTAGGAATTACAAGAAATTGGGGATGTCCCCCTATTGTTTAATCTGTGTAAATTATTATAATGATCAGTAATCTTTAGACTCAATTATTTTGTCGATAGACGATGTAGACCCCAAAGCAAATCAAGAGAGAGAATCATGAAAGTTCAAGCGAGCGTCAAGCGAATTTGTGAAAACTGCAAAATCGTCAAGCGAAAGGGCAAGGTATACGTGATCTGTATCAATCCTCGTCATAAACAACGACAAGGTTGATTTCGGAATCAGGTCATTCTGAAGATCAAGAGTTTGAAATAAGAAAACAAGGGAGATTGTAAATGCCTCGTTTATTGGGTGTTGATATTCCAAATAATCGACCGACAGTTATATCGTTGACGTATTTATATGGAGTAGGTCCGCAAATTGCGAGTGAATTATGCCGTAAAGCAGGGGTTAACCCAACGGCTCGTGCCAAGGATTTAAAAGAAGATGAAATAGCGCGTTTGGCAGCTCTTCTGGATAACGATTATCTGGTCGAAGGTTCGCTTCGTCGACAAGTCGCACAAAATATAGCTCGTCTTCGAGAAATCAGTTGTTATCGCGGTATTCGTCATCGAAAAGGGCTTCCCGTTCGAGGCCAACGAACCCGAACGAATGCCAGGACTCGAAAAGGTCCTAAAAAGACCGTTGCAGGCAAGAAGGGCGTTAAAGACTTGAGATAACGATTTGTGCCGTTCGCTTAATCATAAAGAACATAAGACGGATAATCAAATCAAGACTCAGGGATTCATATAATTTGGAGAAGAATGCAAAGTGGCTAAAGTAGTAGCAAAAAAACGTAAGCAAAAACGACTTGTTGCAAATGGTGTCGCGCATATCAAGGTTACATTTAACAATACGAATGTAACGATCACGGATGCGAAAGGAGATACGATCTGCTGGGCAACGTCGGGAACAAGCGGTTTTAAAGGGAGTCGAAAAAGTACTCCATTTGCAGGTCAGATGGCAGCGCAACAGGCAGCGGATAAAGCGAAGAAATTTGGCATGAAAGAAATTGATGTCAAAGTCAAAGGTCCGGGAAGTGGTCGTGATATGGCAATAACGGCGTTGCAGCAGTCCGGCTTGACGATTAAAACGATCGAAGATGTGACGCCGCTTCCTCATAACGGTTGCCGTCCATGTAAACGTCGACGAGTGTAAGAATCATAGTAAGAGAATTAATAAGCGGGAGCGATATCAGATATGGCGCGAACTTTAGGTGCAGTGTGCAAAAGATGTCGACGTGAAGGAGTCAAATTGTTCTTGAAAGGGGCGCGTTGTGATACGGCGTTGTGTGCCTTTCAGAGACGACCTTCAGCGCCTGGCATGCATGGTTTTAAACGGGGCAAGATGACCGATTATGGTATGCATCTTCGGGAAAAACAAAAGGTCAAGACGTATTATGGCGTTCTTGAGAAACAGTTTCGCAAGTATTATCAAATGGCGGAACGAGCCAAGGGTAATACGGGTAAGGTTTTGATGACTTTGCTCGAAAAACGGCTGGATAATATAGTTTATCGTTTGGGTTTTGCGTCTTCAAGAGCTCAAGCGCGTCAAATTATAGCTCATGGACATATTCTTGTCAATGGTGTTAAAGTTGATATAGCGAGTTTTCTTGTTAGAGCGGGAGATGTTATTTCCGTTAAGAATCGAAAAAACAGCATTGAATTTGTAAAAAGTGCGTTGAGTTCGATGAATCGTGAGAGACCGGAGTTTCTGGTCAATAACGAAACGGAAATTCCGAGTGGAGTTATGCTTCGAGATCCTGTTGCTGATGATGTTTCGATAGCCGTCGAGCCGCAGTTGATCGTCGAACTTTGTTCTAAATAACAGATTTGAACTGAAGGTTTGTGAAGTCATCCCCGAATTTGATTTGAATCGTCAGGGACAGAACTTTAACTATAACATACTGAACCGGAGCGGACTGATACATGAGAATTAGATGGAGAGGTTTGGAACTTCCGAATAAAGTGTCTTGTGATAAGGCGACATTCGGGCCAAACTATGCGAAATTTTATGCAGAGCCGTTCGAGAGAGGTTTCGGCATTACAGTAGGAAATAGTATTCGTCGAGTTCTTCTTTCCAGTCTTGAAGGAAGTGCGGTAACGCGAATGAAGCTTCGTGGCGCCATGTTGGAATATACATCGCTGCCAGGAGTTTTGGAAGATGTCACAGAAATTTCTCTCAATGTCAAATCGCTCGTTGTTCGATCGCATGACGATAAACCGCATGTAATTCGGATAGAAAAAAACAAACGCGGGCCGGTAACAGGCGCTGATATAATTCCGGATAGCGCGATTGATATAATCAATCCAGAACTTGTTATTGCAACGTTGACCGACGACGTTCCTTTTATCTTGGAAATGATTGTTGAAAATGGTCGGGGTTATGTTCCAGCGACCGAACAATTTGCGCAACGAGATCGAAATGATGAAATTGGAATCATTCCATTGGATGCGTCATTCAGTCCGGTAGTCAAAGTCCAATATAATGTCGAAGAAACGCGAGTCGGTCAAAAAACGAATTATGATCGATTGATTCTGCAAATTTGGACAGATGGTTCAATTGATCCGGAATTGGCTCTTGTCGAAGCGTGCAAGATATTACGAAAACATCTTAATCCGTTTATTCAATATGATCGATTGGATGGCGATGTTTTCAGTCGGGCGAAATCGTCGGGAACAAGCGGTTTGGATCCAGCGTTGGAAGCAAAGCTTGCGATGACTCTTGCCGAATTGAATCTTTCCGTTCGAGCAATGAATTGTCTGGAAAACGAGAATATCAATTCAGTGAGGGACCTGGTGTCCAGAAATGAAGATATGCTTCTTGAAGTACGCAATTTTGGAGAGACGACGCTCAACGAAGTTAAAGAAAAGTTGACGGCGATCGGTCTGCGTCTTGGCATGCGAATTCCAACAGCGCCCCCAGTAACTCAGGGAACAACAACGACAAATTCATTTTGAAATAGATATTTGCAAATAAAATGAGACATAGAAAAATTGGTAGAATACTCGGACGTAATCCAAATCATCAACGGGCTTTATTGCGTAATTTGGCTATTGCATTGATCTTGACGGAACGCGAAGTCGAAGCCTTTGATACGAAAGAACAAGCGCCGAAAGTTCCTGGTCGAATTATAACGACCTTGACCAAAGCGAAGGAAATGCGTCCTTTCGTTGAAAAATGCGTAACGTTGGCCATTAAAGCTCAAGAATATATCCGGGCAGCGAAATCGCTGGAATGTAAATCGGAAAAAAACAGCGCAGATTGGAAAGAATGGCGAAACGGCGAAGGCTGGAAAGAATGGCAAAAAGTCGCTTGCAAGTCGTTAGCTTATCGACGTCGAGCGTTGCAATTAATTGGATCGAAAGAAGCGGTTCAGTTGTTGTTTGATAAAATTGGACCTCGTTTCGAAGATCGCAATGGAGGTTATACGCGAATTCTTAAATTGGCCAATCCCCGATTGGGAGACGCGGGCAAACGAGCCATAATCGAGTTTGTCGGAGTTCGTGATCGAGAAACTCAAACGTCATTCATTCCGAATGTCGAAGAATAATTTTCGATTCTTTATAAACCCAATGTTCTCAATTGGGTTTTTTTATTTACCGATATTGCCCCAAAACGTTCGGCATTTTAATAATGCGAAACGAAATGGGGATTCAATTTCATTCTTCGTTCCTTTTTTGTTGCCGGGGTTTTTGGCCCGACGATCTGAGTTTTTACAGACTTGATTTATTATTCCCGATGAGTTTCAATTTTACAGCGGCAATACGAAACGTCTGCAATGACATCTGTTTGAGAGTTCCTGATTTGACTCATATTGATATGACTCGGGTTGGAATTTCTTTTTGTCAAACGCGTCAGAACGAAAAATATGGCGTTTTTGCGTCCTTAACGCCGTTAAAATTCAAAGATGGGTCATCGTTTAATCGAAAAAAAACGTTTTATTGGATGATTCCGGATGTTTATGGCGAAAACAAACAAAAGATTCTTTATCTTCTCTCGTTTTATATGCCTCGATTCATGAATCTTTCCCTAATCGATAAATTCGATACAATCATTCATGAACTATATCATATCAATCAGGATTTCAACGGCGATATTCGTCGTTTTCAGGGACGCTGCTTTGCGCATGGATCCTCACGAAAAAAATATGATCATATCGTTCAACAATATGTCAAAGAATGGCTCGAAAAAGATCCGCCTCCAGAAATCTGGCATTTTCTCAAAATGGACTTTAAAGAACTTGAGACGAAATATCAGGGCGTTTTTGGAACAAAATTTCAACTCCCCAAAATGAAACGTCTGACCGAATACGAATTGCAAAAATATCAGCAAAACAAAACGTCATAATAATTTAATATCTCACAGAGACGCAGAGGGAGAGGTTCGGGCGATTTTTTATCAGCCAGAGAGCGCGAAGAATCCAACGGAAACGCTGTTTTCGGAAGCAGCATTTCCGTCGGATAGAAAGATAACGAACGACAAAAGACGACTGACGCGAAAACTCCTGACGAGAATCAGAAGTCGTTCAATTCGTCTTTTGTAAAAATCTTTTTGAGAACAACTTTTTCAAGGCAGAAATCTGAGAGAATTAATTGAAGGAAGCCGTTTCTTTTCCGCTTGGAGTCGACATTGCCCCCCAAACTCCGTAAGGACTCTGACCATCTTTTTTCTGATCATAGGCGATAATGCAATCGACGGTATCAGAAACGAATGTAACAGAACCGTCCATCATCGCAACATTAACGCCGCCGGAATGATAGCTCTGTGCTCCGCCAACGAACCAGCATCCATTTCCATCCGAAGGCCAAGGCCATAAACAGGTCGGAGAGTTCGGCGGAAGGTCTGCAACATAACAGGAATTGACCGGACGACCATCCATCCAGAAGCAACCGCGCCAGGTATTGGCTGGAGTCGCAAGCATGGTTCGATCTTCCGCAGAAATACCATCTGTAAGACAGAATTCCACACCAACTCGAGTTCCACCAATAGCAGGAACATTGGCAACGCCCCCCTTGACGGAACCGAAATAATTGTCGCCTGTACAGGTTTCGGAAACGCACATCGTATTGCTCGTTCCATCGGAACATGCGGAAAAGTTTTTCCAACTTTCCTGACGAAACATTCCACGATGATCTGTTCTGCCATTACCTTGACCTTCAACAGAGTCCGGATATTGAACTGTCCAGGCCGCATCGCCCGAACAGAAAACGACGTTGCATTTTCCCATTCTTTGCGTACTGGCCGTTCGCGTATTTTGGGCATTTGAGTCCGACGGACAAATGAACGAAGAAATCTTCGTTTCATGACCCCACCAACCTTCGCCGGTCGCTCCGGATGGAGAGGCCCACCAGGCGCTGCCTGCCGGACAATTCGTCGCTTGATCGACATAATTGTCAAAAATAGCGGTTTGTTCCAGATAAGGAAGCAGGAAAATTTTTCCGCTATTCGCACGAGTATTGAAATCATGCCAGGAATAATTAAGGAAATCGACGCCGCTTGCCGGGCACGCATTGTTGACGTCATGATAATTATGAACCGAAAGAGCAACCTGTTTCAGGTTATTTGTGCATTGCATTCGACGTGCCGCTTCTCGCGCCGCTTGAACGGCTGGCAAAAGAAGACCAATGAGAATACCAATAATGGCGATGACAACAAGAAGTTCAACAAGAGTAAAACCCTTGCGTGAATTGCCCCCCCCATCCATTTTAATAAAACTCTTCATAACATTTTCTCCATATTCGATTTTTGGAATAATTGATCCTGAAAAAGTCAGGAAAAACAAAATAGATACATGTTTTAATTAAGTCTTTCAGTCCATTTTTTACGATATCAAAACCGACTTATAAAAATCTGAAAGTCGAAATTAATCAGGAAACTGAATTTTATTATAATCTAATATCGCATACAAATCAAGTATTTTTTTAAAAAAAACAAAAAAAATACAACTTTTTTTAAAAAAAACAATTTTCTGGAAGAAAGAATAATACAACAAAAAAACAAAGCGAAAGATAAAGAGAACAATATCTTTCAAACAGGAAGCCCAAATAAAAAAATTGTTTGCTTTTTCCTGAAGGCGATCAGTTTCCCATCGGTTTCACTTCTTCATGAATTTCGGAACCGACGTCGAATTCGGGAATTGTTTCATTTTTTCCCGCAACAACCTCAACGGTAAACGGCGTTGACGCTGCGTCTCGATATTTCGGGTCGATCGTATGAAACGCCTTCTTCCCTTCGCTGGAAGCACTTAAATCAACCGGCCCTTGCGCTTGAGCGCTTCCTTCGTGGGCGCTTTTGTTGACAACAACTTTAAATGAACCGGCGGGAGCGCCTTCAAATCCGTAAGTAAAGCAGTTCGCAATTCCTTCCGCATTGGTTTTTGCTCCGCAAGGCCAACGTTGCAGACTTTTGTCGTCCGATTTCAATGCGACGCCGGCTCCTTCGAGCGGTTTTCCTTCCGATAAAATTTTAACCTTGAAAGGATACAGTTCGGGGAGCCCTTCCGGGCGTTTTTCTCCTTTGCATGAAATCATCATCCCGATAAACAGAGCCAAAAGAGTCAATAAGTATTTTTGTTTCATTTAATAAACTCCAATTGTTTGGAAAAAAGGAACAAGAACGTCTCGCTGAAAGTCAAGGTCACAGAACAATGCCACTGAATAATATCACTGAATAATCAGAGCGATTTATCTTGCAAGACGTTCTGAATGACAGAATCAACGGTCGGAAATTAAATTGTATATTGAGGAATTTTGAGGATTTCGCCGTCTTTTAAAGCGGATTGATGAGCAACAACGCCAGAAACGGTTGTATTGAGAGCAACGGCGATATTGACCAACGGAAGTCGATTTCGCAAAATCGCGTCAACAAAGTCGTTTCCTAAATAACCATGCGAACCGCCATGACCGCCCGCGCCAACTCCCGGCGGAAGAGCCGGTTTACGAAGATTCATGTTTTCGGCAATCTTCTTGACTTCTTCGTTCAACGGCATGAATTCATTATAATAACCGGCGTATTGACCGCGGTTTCGACCCATTTCGCCGCTGATTCCTCCGGAGTCCCAACTGACGCCCATTCGAGCCATTCCGCCTTCACTCGTTCGGAAAAGAGCAATTTCCGTTGCAAACGGATTCTTGTAACGATTTCCTTCGGGCGTGAAATCCTTTTGAATGCTCTTGATTCCCATGCAGGAAACTTCAATGAAACTGTTGCCCGTTACGCATGTATAATAGGCATTCGAATGCGTCGGATACCATTGCGGCGGAACACCGATTCGCCAATCTTTGTAGCTCGGAATCGGGTTGCCCTCGGGACTGTAATGGAAATATTCGCCTTCTGTATACATCATTTTGCCGAAAGCGCCCGCTTTGTAAAGTTTACGAGCCGCAAAAACCTGATCATGGAACGAAGACGTTTCAAACATTGCATAAAGAAGACCGGTCTTTTTGACCGTTTCATACAATTTGTCCGCCGCTTCCAAATCGCCAAAAACAGCGGGAACTGCTGTTGCGACATGTTTCCCGGAATTCAGGACTTTCATACAATGATCAGGATGACTCGGAGCGTCCGTTGCAACGAAAATCGCTTCGATTGAATCGTCTTTGATCATTTCTTCCAATGAAGGATAGGTCTTTTCGCATTTGCAGGCTTTCGCCAATCCAGCGCAACGATCCGGGAAAAGATCGCTGACCGCAACGACCTCAACGTTCGGATGATTTTGCAATTCGAACGCCGCTCCAAATTGACAAACGCCGAAACCGACGATTCCCATTTTGATCTTGCGGTCAGAAAACGGTTTCCATTCCTGAGAGGCGTCGATGTCTGTATCGGTTTGATCGAACCCTTGAATGATTGTCGGTTTATTGTCCTGTTGCTGCGCCGTAAGATTGCTGCCCAGCGCCATAAAACCTGCGCCCAAAGCGCTTCTTGTCAAAAATGACCTTCGAGAAAATTCACTCATGAAAAATTTCCTTTCTTCTAATGAATAAAAAACGAAAAAGATTGTATTTTGTACAATCAATGATAAACGTATGGATATAAAGAGAAAAATGAAAAAATGACGATTTTGACTAAAAATCGCCTTTTCTCTTCAAATCCTGTTAACTGAAATTTTGTTATTGATGAATAAGGCAGTTGAAAAACGTTTAATTATTGTAATCGTCAAGCCGGAAAATCAGGTTGATTTGCCAAGGGCAAAAACGTTGCTCTTGATTTTATCGATTTGTTATAAGGTTGATTTGTGATTAATTTGGCAAACGTTGCTAGGATGTGTGCTTTAAATAACGACGCTGCTGGCAACGTTGGTCGCTTGTCCGCAACAACGGCCTATAGTTAACTCGTAATGATCAACTTTTTTCGTCGTTCTTTTTCGGAAAAAAGCGACTTG
>JAUNBG010000085.1 GCA_030527205.1 Planctomycetia bacterium | reverse complement strand
ATTTTAAACAACATAAGAGCGTCACAAGGAGGCCGTCCGCCGAGTTTGGGATCGGCGTTGGAATGAACTTTTTCGACGTCTTCTCGGAATAGATTTTCCCAGGGAATAAGCGTTTGCAAAAATTCGAGCCGATTACCGAGTTCTTCGAGACGTTCGGAACGTTTATCTTCGCGAAAAAAAGCCAACTTTCCATGGGACGGAGCCTTAAAAAATAAAAGGAAATCGAAAAAGGATTCACGTATAAAGGTTATTTTACCAAATTCGGACGCGACGTCAACTAATTGGGAGGTTTTGGGAACTTCCTTATGATCCAAAGTTTGGCGTCGTTGATCGACTCAAACGTCGTTTCAACCGTTTTGAACGGGATATTGTGTTCCAAAGCAATTGAATAACGGTTATGACCGTCAATGATTGTATCGTTCCAAACGACCAGAGCGTCACGACATCCGTTTTCGATAATGTCTGTTTCCAGACCGTTGAATTCCTCGTTAGTCAAAGGTGGGAGCAGACTTGCAAATTCCGGATTGATTTTCAGTTCTTTCATGTTTATGTTCCTTGTATAGGTGTTTACTTTTTTATCGAAGCGGACATTGCCGATTTTAAGGTATCCCAATCAAAGGGGAGAATTTCCGGGAGCGAATAACGGTTCTTGGCAACACAGGATGACGAGCCGATTGTCCGTAAAATTCGATCACCACCTTTAACTCCGCGTGAGGCCACGAGTTCACGTGTTGCAAGTAACACAGCGTCCACCCACTCGTTGAGCAGGGACGCCGCCGCTTTGTCGTTCGGCAGAATTAACTTTTCCTGAGTTTTTTCGTTGCTTTGATGTAAGCGACCAATGGGAGCGGAGATATGGCAATGGAACGGTAGTTCCAACTGGGATGCAACGCCCTTGCGTTGCCCGCCAATGGCGAACTCCGATTCATAAACTTCGCGTCCTTCGAGAATGAGAGCGTGTGCCGCTCGACCGACTAAAAACGTCATGTCCTCCTTGACGTCTTCTCTAACCTGTGTCTGCTTCTGGTGATACGCCCAGGGACAGCGGATGAAATCCATGAGTTGATGACTCGAAAGATAATCTTTCACCCTGCCGTGATAAACTTCTGCCGGCTCCTTGATAAAAATGTTGGCGTCCATTTGTTATAAATCCTCTCTTTGCTGGTTGGTCAATAGAGGAATCATTTGTCCCCTCCAAAGACCTTATTAGGACGTGACCCAAATGTTTTCAAAAATTTTTACGGCTCCAAAAGCGGCTGGGCAATCAGTCGAATTTCTTCAATGCGGTTGAAGATTGTTCCAACCGAAACGTCCAAAACCTTTGCCATTTCACTGATCGAATGATTACCCATGAGGTCAAAAACCTCCTGCTGATTTTCGGTGAGCTGTTCCCGAACCGTCGCCAAGTCGAGCTTCAGATAGATGCGGTCGAGTTCACTCAACTCGCCACCCGAAACGTCGTTGGTCTTCGGTTCCTCTTCTTCCGACAATGCGTCGATGTCCGAACAGGTCTGATTCTTCAGCCACCGACGGTTAGAAAAATAGAACCGAAACGCATTTTTAACGACGGAGTTGATAAACGTTTTTTCACAGGCCTCGTGTTTCTCGTTGTACTCATTGAGTTTTTCGAGAACGGTCACGATCACATCCTGCCCGATGTTTTCCGCGTCGCATTCCCGAATTCTTCCTTCACGGACGTAATGCCGAACCTTGGCGTCGATCCGCTTCATGGCGAATTCAATCAAATTTTCACGTGTCTTCTCAACCTTTTTTTCTGTCTTCTGCATGATAAAACCTTTCAATAAATCAAATGTAAATATTTATATGTAACTATATTGCGTATCTGTACACTAACAGGCAAATCAACCGGTTATGTGTGGTTAAATAAGGGGATTATTTGTCAGTGAAGAATGCGTCGAACACGAGCCGCATAGCGGAGAATGAGCGGATCGAAGATTTCGTTTCGATCCAGACGAAAGAAGAGGTCGCTTAACTCTTTTTTCTCGAAAGTGTTACCGGGATTACTGGACTCGATCCAGTCCTGACGGGATCGAGGTTGGTATCGATTGATTCGGATCGCGTTCCAAATCGGGGGCTTCGCCGTTGCCCAAGTCGTTTCTTTTTCGATGGGAAGCCCGTCTTCCCGAACTGAATCGCAGTTGGTTTCAACGAGATTCGCCGAAAGAAAGCGTTGAAATTTCGACGGTTGGAATATGGTTTTGAGTCCGTGATGAATCCGAAAATTATCGACCGCTCGTTTGGAAAACGCTTCGATAGAGAGCCCGGTCGGTCGGAAAAAATGTCCGTTCGACCCGAAGTTCAGCCAATGCGCCATGAGCCCGCCGAAATTTTCGTATTGGTCCAAAACGTTGCGAATATCGTCTTCGACCGTTCCGAAGAGGAATTCACTGGTTTCCAGAAAGCCCATCCAATGCGTTTTTCGCCCGAAATTTTTAAGCATCCATTCATAAATCTTGACCCGATCCCAAACTTTTTGAAATCGGTACGTCCAGATTTGTCGCCGAAACGGAAGTTTTTTGATCTGCTTTTCAATCGCGGAACAGTCGCCTTCGAGAACCAAAACGAACCGTTTGACGCCGGTCAGATAATGGAACGTCAGCCATTCGGTGAGATATTTTTCCGTATTTGCCGCGATTGCCCCAACTGTGAAAAATACTTGTTTCATTTATTTTGCCCCTTTTGAAAGTTTGGTCATTTTTAACCCAAAAGGAGAACGACGACCTTTCGGGGGCAAGGACAAAAGCGAACGTCCTTACACCCTTATGCGTTTATGCACGAAATCGCGAGATCGTAAAGTGAATAAGCGTTTGAGCCCTGTTTTTACGGGATAAAATTTTTTAAAAAAGTTTTATGCAGTTACATGAAATTGCGATAACTGCATAAGAAATTGTGTACATATTCAAAAGTTGAGATGCTTTACCAGGAAGAAATGCGATAATTGCATTGAAAAATAGAAAAATTAAGGCCGATTTCAAATGACGTCGACCTATACCATATTGAATTAAGAGAGATTATAAACATATTAGAATTGTTTATAGAGATAAGGACGAATATTCTCAAGTTTATCAGGAGAAAGAAGAGCTTCCCAAATAAAACGCAATTGAACAGCATTTTTATCCTGGAGGCAACGAGAAACGCTCGACTGATTTGTGTTCAATTTCTCTGCCAGCCATTTTTGCGACGGGCGTTCGGGAAAATCAAACGACATGCCGTCCGCGTCCATCGCTTCCAGAAGCGATTTTGCGTAAATTCGGAGAGTTTCCGTTGCTTTTTCAATATTGTCGAGTCGAGTTCCCCTTTTTCGACGCTGTTCCGGCTTCCAATCCGTTCGATCCGATAAAATCTTTTCCAAACGACTGTCATTCAGAAGAATACGATAATCCGCAGGAAAATCAAATATTTCGTCGAATGTTATGATGGTCTGATTGATATTGCGGCGGCTTATCATTGCCAAAGCGTCGTCGGCAACCAGAAATAAGGTCGCCGGACTGTCGGCATAACGCTCGCGAATGATATGTTCATACCGTATTCCGCCGTTCTTAAGAAAGACAAAATTCTTTCGTTTATGACGTCCAAAATTCCAGGAAATGTCGGGAATATCAGGTTCGGGAACGACGCCCATTGCCTCGGCAAAACTTTTGAGCGAAGCTCAAAACGAATTCGCCAACACTGAATAGATTCGTATTCTATCGGTTCAAATCCGCAGGAACACCATTTAACACAGGTTATTTGACCGTCGGGATGTTCGATTTGGACGACGTCGGCAACGTCGTGCTCTCCGCAATCGCTCTCCACTTCAGTCAGATCCGCCGATCGGAACAGATATCCCATTTGTTCCAGTTTCTTAATTTCAGGGAACGGTAGCGTACTCCTCTGAATCAGCGAACCTTCCGACGACTCGCTCAATTGAAAAAGCGTCAAAAGTATCTTTTCCATATTCAAGCCCCCATTGTTTCATAAATTCCAATAAAAGCCCGTTGTCCATTGATTTAAAAAATGATTCAATGGTGAAGACGTCTGTAGTCATTTACGATCTTTCCACTTATTTTTGAATATTATAATATTATACGACTGTTCGTAATTCACTTCGTAAAATCACAAACGGATTTCCAAAATAAAACAACCCCTTGAATGACAAACGAATCGGATGCGTGAACAGGAATGGGTTTCATTAAATCGTTTTCCGGGATCAAGCGTATACTGCCAGGCTTATATTCCAAGCGTTTGACCGTCGATTCGCCATTCAGCGTCGCGATAACGATTTCACCGTTAGCCGCAACTGATTGTTGTCGGGCCACCAGGATATCACCGGGGTGAATTCCGGCATTAATCATACTCTCGCCATTTGCACGAAGAGCAAAGCATTCCTCTGGATGAGGAAGATATTTTTCGAGAAAGACAAACCCTTCCCGTCGTTCTTCCGCAATACATGGAGATCCTGCAACAACCTTGCCAATCAAGGGAATAGCGATCATTTTTGTATCCGGAGGGGGCAATCGACGAATAATCTTAATCGATTTTGTTCCACGACCTTCGCGCACAAGATATCCTTTTTCGATCATCATATTGATTTGATACTGGATTGACGATATCGGCGTCTTCATAATCTCAGACAACTCTTTTAAAGTGGGCGGACGTCCGGAAACATCGTAAAAACGGCAAAGTTCGTTAAACGTTTCCTTTTGTATATCGTTCATTTCTTTGTTTTCGGACATTTTTCTTTCCTTTTCATAAAACAACAGTACAACAATACTGATAATTATAATCGTCATATAATAATTTGCAACTGGATTACGAAAAAAATAATTGCTTTTTAGCGAAGCTGTTTTTGCCATATAAAACAGAGAGTTTCGACCCGTTTTGGATACTCAAACTTACTCATTTTTGCTATTTTTGCTCAATTTCATTGTTCAGATATTTAAGAAAGATTATATGAAAACCGTTGAAGCATTCAAACATCAACCATCATCTCATGCCGGAGAAAAGTGAATCCGTTCTGCTCGTAAAGTGGAATCGCCATTTCACGGGCGTTCAGGAAAAGATCGTGAATACCGATCCGCTTCGCTTCCTCTTTGAGTCGGTGGAGAAACAAAAAGAATTTATATTTTTCTTTTTCGACCTATTGTTTTTTTAATTATCTTTCAGTAAAATAACCAGTGTTGGTGTTTGCATGTACTTGAGCTTTCAAATTTGAGAGAAAATCATTTTGTTCTTCACATGTTTCAAGACATAATAAAGGGGGAATTATGGACGAATCACAATATGCGGAACAGTACCAAAGCGGTAATACATCTGATGAAGTTGTAAACAACGAAAAGATCAAATCTCTTTTGGATGCACAACTTGCGACTGTCTTTCGAGAGGTTGATGGTAAGAACTCTTCAGAAATTCCAATAAAGAAGGAAAAAAACATTCCCGTATGCGCTCGATCAAAAGAACCAAAAGATAAATCTCCTGATTCTGTCGAAAATACTCAATGGTGGGGACTTTCTTTTGCCGGTTGGATAATAATCACAATAATGGTTTGTTGTGTTCTCCATCTCGGTTATAATAAAATTTTTTCCGGTTCAAAAGGTAAAGCCTATACGGTTGCGTGTCCTGTAATAGAACCGAAAGGACAGTCAGTATATCAGACAAAGAGTATTGAAGCAATTCATGTCGGCGAAAGAGCGGTTGGAACCAATCCTCAAGGGACAGAATTCGGTAAGGACTTGAATGAAATATTTCAGACGATTCCACACCATACCTATACCTTCACTATGAAAAAATCTGATGGAAGCATTTGCGATTTCACGTTATTGCGACCGGAAGAATGGCTGTCTGCTCAAAAAATTGTGTACCGAAGCAAAGTTGGGTTGAAAGACACTGATGTTCATGTTTCCCCGGAAACGCATGATACAGAAGTTTATATATCTCTTCCTGAAATGGGAGTTGACGGATATGCTCAATTGTTGCAAACCGAACATAATATCAAGATACAAGAAAGCAGGGGAAATGTCGTAACAGGAACATTTCACCATGTGGCCAATAATGTCATTGATCTACAGATTGAGGGTCAGGAAAAACCGATTGGTTGTACAGATAATCATCCTTTTTGGTCGGTAGATCGAGAAGATTTTGTCGCAGCGGGAAAACTTATGCGAGGAGAACGTGTTCGGCTTGTCAATGGCGAAACGAAACAAGTTGTCCAAAGGCTTCCCCGCCCCGGTCCGCAAGACGTCTAGAGCAGGCCATTAAAATATTTTCTACAAAGATGAGAAATATATTCAAGATATGAAAGAAGCCG
>JAUNBG010000034.1 GCA_030527205.1 Planctomycetia bacterium | reverse complement strand
TAATCTGGAGGTAAAAAGAAATGTCAAAAGTTACTTTTGTTAAAATGGGGGGGGGAGGTAATTCACACAAAGGTTTTACTCTCGTTGAACTTCTCGTTGTTATTGCCATTATTGGAATTCTTATTGGGCTTCTTTTGCCCGCAGTTCAGGCCGCTCGAGAAGCAGCGCGTCGAATGCAGTGTACGAACAACATGAAGCAATGGTGTCTGGCAATCCATAATCATCATGATGTGTTTAATTATATGCCTTCGCAATGGAATTATGGCGCTCGAGTCAAACATAACCGTTTCGGCGTCAACTATCAACTTCTTCCGTTTATGGAACAACAGGCTCGCAAAGACGCTATTGATAACGATCCGGCGATAACAGCGCCCTGGCTTCCGAGCGACGACCCGACAGGAATACGAACCGCGCCGATTGATACGCTTCTTTGTCCATCCGATCCTGAAAAAGGTCAAATCGCAATGCTCGGCGGCGCTCACAATCATCGTGGAATGCGAACGAACATTGTTTTCTGTATCGCTGACGGCTGCGCTCGAGTCGATAATACAAACGACAGTCCAAATACAACGGCATCCGATGGAAACGGCGGTCTTAAACTCGTCGGAAAAACTCCCGGTACTGGCGATTGTACTCATCGTTCTCTCTTCCATTGGTTCAAACGTTCGAATTTTAGTTTTGCTTCTGACGGTTTGAGCAATACAATCGTTTGCAGTGAAGCGGTTGCAGGCGAATGGTCTAATCAAAATATTCGCGGCGGCGTTGCTGTTTATCCCGATATCGACCTTGGAAATTGGGTCAGCAAACCGAGTTTGTGCATGAATCTTCGCAACCAAAACAGTTACAACTGGAATATCGCGACAAGTCTTAATCATCCGCGATGCGGAAATTTCCTGGACGCGTTAAATATCTCGGTTTCGTTCAATACGGTTATGCCCCCGAACGCTCCTTCCTGTGTCAAATATCAAAGAGAAGCTTATCAAGTTGGAATGCTTGCTCCGACGAGTTATCATCCCGGCGGCGTCAATTGCGGTTATCTTGATGGCTCCGTTCATTTTATTTCTGATACAATTGATACAAACGGTTTGCCGGATACGCCAACCGGAATTTATTTGACAGGCGAAAGCGTTTTCGGCGTCTGGGGCGCTTTGGGAACTCCATGCGGCGGCGAATCAAGCAGCAGCTTGTAATCTTTTTGACTTATCTGGCGTTCGTCAATGATTTCGTCGAGTTCGATGAAATCATTGAAAGCCAATTATTTTCGTTCCAAAAAAGATTTTTTCTTTTGGTTCAAACGCCAAACGTTTTTTAATCTCGTTGCGGCGTTAAAACGCTGAGGAAACAAAATTCAAAAGGACAAGTTATTTTTCGGACGAGAAAAGAAAAATGATTGTTTCCCGAACTTATTTTTCCTGTTTTGCAGCGACAAATGAGAAAAGGAAAACGGTCATCAGCAGTTTGAGTCAAGATTGTTTTCGTGTCAGAACGAATAAACTTTTGAACGTTTCCTGGCTTCCCCTGGAGAAAAAGAGAAGAAAGATCGCTTTATGAAAAAGATCGTTACTTTTATTGCGTTAATGTTTGGTATTATCGGTTTTGCCGGTTGTAAGGGCCAATCTCGACCAGCCGATTTGCCTCCGCTTGTTCCGTGTGTCGTTTCCGTGATCCAAGATGCCAAGCCGTTGGAAGGCGCCATTGTCAATTTTGTTGGCGCTGACGGTTCAAACTCCAAATATCAAGCGACAGGCGTGACCAATTCCGAAGGAAAAGCGACTTTATCGACTTACGGATACGAAGGCGTTCCGGAAGGAAAATACAAAGTCTGCATTTGGAAAAATCTAACCGAAGGCGTTGAACAGATCGAAAATGCCGATGGCGAAATGGTCAGTACCGACGGCGTTGAATATAGAACCGTTGATATGCAGTATTTCAGCGCCGACTCAACGCCGTTTGAAATAACCGTTACGGGTAAGGAAATGGAAGAAAAGTCATTCGATGTCGGCGAATCAATCAAAGAATTGAAATAAAACTGAAATAAAACGTCTGCGTTTTATTATCGATGGGGTTATGAATTGAACTCAATCAAATTGATTAACCCCGATTGACTCTCTGTAACGACGTTCCATTCCGCAATCGCATTCCTGCCCCTCGCGGATTCGATATTTCTTGAAATTGCTTAATCAATAATCTTTGGGCGTATCCGTTCACAACGATTTTTTCCTTTTGCGCGATCGAGTTCGAAATTCTTTTTAAAAAAGGATTTTCGTGCAACGGCGCGGCGAAGAGAATAAAAACTCTCCCAAACGAGCGACGGAAACGAATATTTGTAAATGAAAACGCCGTTTTAAAGCGATTTAAATTAACGACGAAATCGCAATATCCAAAAAGAAAAGCCTCATTGCGTTTCTGCCGCCGCGTCGCTGCGCGAAAATTTCCAATATCATTATAGAAATAGGGGAAAACGCTGTCTATTTAAACCGCGGGCGCTATTTTTTGAATTCGACGAAGTTTCCGTGAACGGGAATTTTTGGCGAAATAAGTTTATGGCCAAAAAAAAGGCCATTCTCATTGTTAATCGTCTTAAAGAGCAAAAAGAACTCAAAGAGTAACCTTTTTATCCCGCAAACGGAAAAACAGATTTAAGAACAGCCAAAAATAAATTGAAAGTCAAATTCAACGAACAACTCTCAAGTCAAAAGTTATTCTTTATTCGTTTTTATATCCAAATTATATTCGATTTTTCCTTTTTGTTTGATTTCGAGGAAATTTTCGCCTCCTGGACCATATTCAGGGGGAATTAAGTTTTCATTAATCAAACCAGCAGGATTGACTTTCATATCTTTAACATCGTCTGGATTGACAAGATTTCCATTTTTGTCTTTTAAAAGTTCTGATTGAATCCAAACCTTATATTTTCCGGGCAGAAGTCCAAGTTTGGGACCAGTAATTTTATAAGCGCCATTTTCGATTTGCGTAACGCCGCTGACAATCGATTTTTCCTTGGGGGGATCAACAGGGTCAAAATGAATCATCCCCAAAGTCAACGGTTGACCGTCAAGCGTAACCGTTCCGGAAACATCGCTTCGCCCTTCATCAAACATACAACCGGTCATTAAAAGCAAACCGAGAGCACAAAAACTCAAAACACAATATCGTACCATAATTAATTTCTCTTATTTTTCTTGTATTTTAACACAAATATCTTTATACTCAACAAAATTCATTATCTAATCGGGAACAATCATTCAACGTTGCTGAATCGGAAAGTCAAGCAAAAGACGGTTTGAGGATTTGAATCCGCGTTGTTGGAGAAATAAATTGGGTTTGATCATAATCCGAGTCAAAAAAAACAGATCAAAATCAAACCCAAAGAAAAGCTTCAGAAAATCCATAAAAGAGCAGGAAGCAAATTACATTTGAATCGCTTCGCCGCCTTGGGTCGAACCGATTGCTCGCCAAACATCAATATTGATGGTATCGCTGAAGAAATGGACCGAGCCGTCGCCAAAGGCACAGTTGACCCCGCCGGGATGATTACTTCGCGCAGAAATCCATGCGACGTCAGTTTGAGCAGACCCGTTGGTAAGTTTATGATAATAATCTTGACAAGGATATTTCGGGTTGTCTTTCGCGCAACGGCAATAGTCATACCACATTTTGTCATGAAAAGCAGAATTTGGTCCATTATAATGAGTATAGAACGGAGTCAAGCATGATCGCCAAAGAATGCCGCGCGTATCCTGACGAATGGTTCCGGAAGATTGAGTCGGGCCAAATGGACCAACTTTGACTTCGGACATGATCGCAGTATTGGACAAACCGTCAGAAGCGGAAGACCAACTCTGATAATGCCCATTGCCAGAAGCATAATGACCGCCGAAAAAGGCGCCATGATGTTCGGCAACTCCGTTTACTTCAAGCTTCGGAACCCACCAACTTGGCGTATTCTGCCAACCGATTGTATCGAAGAGCGCAGTACTTCCAACACTGATCATATAATTATGAAGCGTTTTACCGCGATAAAGCGATGTTGTATCCCCATCGGGAACAATTGCATTTACATCGTCGCTTGGGCAGCTGAACATGGAAACTCGAGTGTCGGCACGGAAAAGCTGCGTATTGGGAGCCGTACTGTAACCAACCGTATGATCAACAATTTCAGAAAGAGCGAGCTGTTCGATAAACGGGAAAACAGAAAAAGCCCAGGTAATTCCATTGGCGCCGCGAAGTCCAGCCATTAAAGAATTGTTGACATCATGATAAGTATGAAATGCCAACCCGAACTGTTTTAGATTGTTCGTGCACTGCATTCGACGCGCCGCTTCCCGAGCTGCTTGAACAGCGGGAAGCAAAAGACCAATTAAAATACCAATAATGGCAATAACAACAAGCAATTCGACCAAAGTGAATCCACGAGAAGATCGCAATTTGCCCCCCCCCTCCATTTTAACATTCTCAAAAAACAAATGATGTTTCATTTTAATCACCTCCAGAGGAAAAAAATTTTTCTGACTGATGAACTTTTCTCAGTCGAGTAAAACAATATGGAAAAAACGTTATATAAATGACAAACGAACACTTTTGACTCATTTTAACCAGAAATATTAAAAAAAGCAAGCAAAAGAATATTATTTTTTGTTGAATTTGTAAAAATTTTGTTAAACCAGTTGAATTATCGGTTTTTTTTGTTATTTTGTTGATATTAAGTGACTCATTTTTTGTTAAAACGAGCAAACAGATCAAATGGAATCTTGCCCGGTTTGCAAATGTTAAGTCTCAAAGTCAGCCCCAACCAATCGAAAAGAGTTATATGATGAACCATTATTTTGTGACCGTTTTTCTCTTTCTTTTTCTTTTGTTCGGAATCCCATCAAGTTTTTCGTTGGATTTTTCGAATTCCGAAGATTTACAAACCGAAAATCAGAATAATGATCAACAGACTCAAAAGACGGAAGAGGTCGATGAGGCGAAGGAATGGATTTCGCTTTTTGACGGCAAATCGTTAACTCCCTGGGTTGATTCCGGATTTGTCGGCGGCGGAAAAATAGAAGTCGTTGACGAAGCGATTCAACTTGGAACAGGAGTTATGGGAACCGCGATTCGTTATGAGAAGGAAGGGGAACCGTTTCCGCAAATGAATTATGAAATCGAATATGAAGCCCGACGAATGTCTGGGGTCGATTTTTTTGCCGCGCTGACTTTTCCCGTTGGGGAAACTTTCTGCTCTTTTATTAACGGCGGCTGGGGAGGAACCGTTGTCGGAATTTCCTGTATTGACGGATTTGACGCTTCGGAAAATTCTTATTCCAAATATCTCGCATTCAAAGATAAAATTTGGTATAAATTTCGCATTCTGGTTGTTCCTGATCGAATTATCGTTTGGATCGACGATCAGGAAGTAATCAACGTTCCCCTCGAAGATCATCTTCTTTCGACGCGAATCGAAGTCGAATATTGCAAACCGATCGGCTTTTCCAGTTGGGTTACAAGCGGTCAAATCCGCAACATTCGTTACCGATTGATTAATAATGAGCAGCATTCAAATTGAACGCTTTTAATCAAAGAATGCTGTTTTCATGAGGCCAATGATTTGTTGATCGATTATCTGTTTGTTGAATGTTTATCTATTTGTAAAATTGGCGAACGCGGCTTAACGATTCAAATCCGCCCAATTTAATGCAGTCGGAAACGCATTGCATAGCAGGATGATCCGCCTCAAGCAGTTCATAATGGCGTTTAACCGAGCCAATCACAAAATCAAGTCCAAGCGGCATCGCGATTGTCAAAAAGGCGCTTTCCAAAGGGCCTTTAACGAGTTCGCCCGATTTGGTTCGCGCCGGAAGCATAACAGTAAAATTGCTTAATCCGACCGAAGCATGAACCCCGTTCATTTCAGGAGTATCCTGAATTTTCTTTAACGCCCCGATGAGTCGGGCAAGATTTCCCTCAAAATCGGTTCCGATTGGAGCGATTCCAGGGTCAAAAATCATATCTTCGTTCGGAATGCCATATTCTTTCGCTTTATTAAAAAGCTGTTGAGCCGCTTGAAAAGTTTCGTCAGCCGTTCGACAAGGTTGACCGTTTCCGTTTTCGTCAAGAAATTCCGAAATCAAAAGAATTGGACGAAACGGAAGAATCGAATAGAGATCAAACATTTGAGTTCGCAAAGGAGAAATGGAATTCAAAATCGGCTTTCCGCGTTTCGAATCATAACAATTCAATCCGGTTTTTGCAATATCATAATCAGGCGAGTCAATCGAAAGCGGAAGTTTCGACGCGGTTAAAACGGTTTCAACCGCCTTTTGCATAACCTCCAACGGTCGAGTTCCAACATTGACATCAAGATAAGCGGCTCCATTTTCTTCTTGAAAATGAGCCAACTCGCTAATCGAATCCCATTGATTTTCTTCGTAAAACTGATGCGTCGAAGGAACCGAATCGTTAATGGATTCGCCAATAATGTTCAAACCTTGAATCGACATTTTTTCTTTCTTTTAAAATTTAACAGTTTATTTTGCGTTGTTGAAATTTTTGAATTATTGATTTTTACTTCTTTTAATTTAATGGAAGAAGAATGTTTGAATTCTGTCTTTTCGATTGAATAAAATTTTTCAATTTGCGGCAAAACCAGAGAATTAGCCCTTTTCAATTGGTTTGATAAAAAGGGACATTTTGATAACTTTGAAGGGTTCCATTGTTTTGGGCTTCATTTCGGAGTTGATTGGCGTTTTCAAGCAATTCTTCAGCAGGAATCATTCTTTCCGGTTGAAGAACAATATGACACTTCTGTTGATCGCAAATCTCGCCAGGAACGAAATTTTCCGAAAAGAAGTCAACTCCAGGCCAAAGATACCAAGGGCTTCTGACGTCATGCATAACGGTTTGCGTTGCATAAGAATCTTTGGAACAACGGACTTTATAGGTTCCAGAATAAATGATATTTTGCGAAATGGGCGTTTTGCCAATTTCCCGATCATTCAAATAAACCGTCGCCCCTTCCGGTTCTGACGTTATGGTCAAACGTCGCCGAACGCTATTGCAGCCGCATTCCAAAAAGAGAATAAAAGTTATTAAGACGATTATTCCCGTTAAAACAGTCTTTTTAAGCATTGGTCTCGCAAATTATATTATAGTTGCATTAGTTTATGTTATATTCAGGACGTTTGAAACTTCGGACATCTTTTGCAGCAATTTGGAATTTTCAACAGTCTTGAGTCTAATCATAAAAAACCGATTGGGAATGATTCCTCAAAACGGTTAAAAGCGAAATAAGAGTTGAAGAATTTTAACAATAATTTTCTTTCGACGCCAGTCAAATCTGCCAATTTGTTCATAAAATATTAAAAAATATCAAAAACTTTTAAAAAATGAAAAATTTTCTTAAAGTTTTTGTTTTTTCTGTCGCCAAAAATATAAAACTCGCATACAATAATGGAAATTCTCAAAAAGAGACCGAAGTTTTTCATAATAAAAAAATTTCAAACGTTAAGGATGACGTTTCGTCTCTGGTTTATCTATTGAACGAAATCATTTCGCCCAAAAACCGTATTTTTCCTGAATTATCAATATCTTTCAGGAGAAAAAATTTTTTGACAAATTTTAACGATAATAATGATTTTCGACTTTATCGTTTTTTGGTTTTTTTATTATAATACATCAAGGATGTCTTTTTAAATAAGAATGATTTTATTGTTTTTTGCAACACTTAATCCAATTCATTTTCAATGACGTTTCATATTTGAGCCCTTTGGCAAAAACAAATTTGTTCAAACTTGTTGAAAATTAAGCGATTGACTTTTGAAATATTGTCAACCCTATTGAATTATACAATGAATCGTTCATTTAAGTTGCATCTTAGAATTTTGGAACTGAAATGAATCGCATTGTCAACCTGCCCCCAAACGACTTTGACGCCTTATTAACTTATTCCGACGAAAAACTTTTGCTTGAATATCGAGCAACGAATAATTTGGACTATTTTTCTGAGCTCATTCAACGATATGAAAAACAACTTTTGCGCTATTTGTTTCGTTTTTTGGGAAATCGCGAAACGGCAGAAGACATTTTTCAGCAAACCTTTCTGTTGGTTTTAGTAAAAATTGATCAATTCAGAGAAGGAAATCGGGTTCATCCTTGGATTTTTCGAATTGCAACCAATCAGGCAATTGATTTCCAACGCAAAAAACGGCGACAACCTGTTTTTAGTCTGGAAATTCCTCAAATCAATGATTCGGAAGTTGACAATGTTCCAATACGGAAAATCCTTGTTGGCTCTTCTCCTGATCCCTTGGAAACGGCCATCAAAAATGAAAACAAAGATATAATTCGAGAAGCGGTCAACCAACTCCCGGAAAAGTTAAAAATAACGCTTCAGCTTATTTATTTTCAGGGAATGAAATATCGAGAGGCCGCAATTCATTTGGGGATTCCTTTTGGAACCGTCAAAACGAATCTTTATCATGCGTTGAAAAAATTAAATCATTATTTGACAAAATCGGGTCAAGAAGACTTTCGATTGAAACAAGTTAGTTAATTATTAACAATCAATGAAAAAAGCTGTAAACGAATCGGATCGAAAAAAATTGCTGCGTTATCTTTGCGGAACGCTTCAAAACGATGAGCGTTTACAGCTTGAAGACCGATTGAATAACGAACCATTTTTGCAAAATGCGTTATTAATCGTTCAAGAAGAATTTCAAGATTTTCTTGAGCGTTTCTTTGCCGACCGAAATACTCAAACCGTTTCTTCGGAAAAGAAAGATATTTTGCTTAACGAAAATAAAAATCGTTTCGTTTCGAAAAAAGGACGTTCCGCTCTTATTCCCAAACAAATCTCCTGGGGCAATCAGCAGCATTCTTCTCTTATCCCCAAACGAATTTCGACGAATGCAAACCGTTTATCCAAAGAGCAACGATCATTTGATTTGAACAGCGCCAATTCATTTTCAGCAATGTCCAAAGCTCGGTCTTTCTGGCAGACCGAGAAAATTCCTCATTTTGACGAAAAAAAATCCGAAATTCAAAATGAATTGCTTTCGAAGGACGATTCTCAACAGAACAGCACGGACAATCTGGGCAATTTGATTAACTCAGATATATTGAACAACTTGGACAACAATTTGGGCAAGCTGGACAATAGTTTGGACAATTTATCCAATTCAGACAATATTGAGGAACAACTCACAGAAACGTTATCCGATTCATTCGAAACAACGACTCATCGAATCGATTTGCCCGAACCGGTTTCGTCAACTTCTGTTTTTGCTCAAACAGACTCAATAGAAGATTATTATCTTTCGCTCGTTTTAGGTCGGGCAATAACGCCTCAAGACCGCGAAGAATATTATTGGGAAGATTATACAGAAACCGAACCTTTGGCGAAAAAACAATCCTTAACAGGTTATTTAACATTTCCAATTGAATTCATTGGTTGTTCCGCTCTTTGGATAACTCGCGTCGTTAAAAACAAACTTCAAAATCCGAGTTCTCAAATTGATCGAAAAGAAGAAATGAATCGGCCTTTGGTTAAAAAACGTCACGGAAAACTGAGCGATATGGCCATTTCAATCGCAGCGGGAATTTTGATCGCTTCCGTAATTGTTTTTCCGACCTTAAAATTGATTGGTCACGAATTCATGAAGGTTATTGTTAAGAGCACAGTTCGCAAAATCGGCCAAAACGTTATATTGACCTCTGATCAAGATTCATTAGATCTGATTCCGCTGATTTCCGATAAATTTTTATTTCCTCAATATCAGACCGGAGAGGTTAACGAAAATATTCAAAAGAAAAAAGAATATGCTTCGCCTGTCATCAAAATTGATCACGGAACAAAAAATGAAACGCTTGATCCCGCAACAAATAACGACCTGATTTTAGATGAAGATAATATTCCTTTTCTTTCCAATTTTCTGCAAAATGATTCAAACGAGATCAAATAATATTTTGCTCTCCATTGAAAACCTATAAAGAAAATATATACTCTTTTCGTTGGGTTCCTTTATTGACGCTGTTTGATTCTTCAATATATAATAGGAGTTCTAAAAACCTGTTTTTTGTAATAAACTCCATTCGGAAAATGTCACGAAAACCAATTCCTGCAGTTTTTTAGAAATTCCTATAATTATTGTTTCAGTCAATAATATTTTGCTTCGTTTGTTTGTCTGCCCTGTTTGTTTCTCTGACTCAATTTATTTAAATTGCCTAATCTCTTTCGTGTGCAAATGGATCCAAAACAGAAAAATAAACAAAAGAAGCCGCAATTTTTGGAACAAAACAAAACTCCTCAAAGAAAAGCAATATATTGAATTGCTTTAAATCGACGACGAGAATGACAGAATTAACGCAAACTGGCTCAAACAGTTCTTCTTTCGCGTCATTATTTTATGATTTTAAATAAAATGTTGTTGAAGAATATCATTAGCATATTCTTGACGTTTTATCAATTTTGTTCAGCCTATTTATTTTACAGAAAAATAATATTTTAATGAATCATTCGAAACGCAATGTCGTTTGTCTTGTTATTAATGGTTTGAATATTGGTTTTTTGGGAGCTTACGGAAACAGTTGGGTTCAAACTCCCGGTTTCGATTTATTGGCGTCTCAATCGACCCTTTTTGATCAATATTATATTCATTCTCCCCATTTGATTTCGTTTTATGAAGCGGTTTTTCGCGGAACTCATCCAGCGGTTCTTAATTCCATTTCATCGAACGAATATTCGGAAGCTCAAAAATGTTCTCTTCCTCAATTATTCAATTTTGCCGGTTATCGAACGGTTTTGATAACCGATGATTCAGAAGTTGCTTTTCATTCTGCTTCAACGGAATTTTCCGATATAAAATTAATTGACATTCCAGATCGTTCGTCGCCTGTTGATATTGTTGAGGAGTCACATTTTTATAGTTTTTTTGCGCAAATAATGGATCAAATAATTGAGATTCAAACAGAAATCGAAGATATTCCTTTCTTCATTTGGGGACATTTTTCGGGTTGGAGTCAGATTTGGGATTTTCCGTTGGACAATCGCTTGGCCTTTGTTGACGACGAAGATGACCCAGACCCCTATTCCGATATAATCGTTCCTTCTGCCTGGATTTCCCTTCCAAACAAGAAACAAACCGACATCAAAAGTTTCGTTCAAGATTCTTCATTTTTATCGCCCAATCAATCCCCCAATATTCTTGACGATTTGGATAAAAAACAAAGCATTCAGGAAGCTTATTGCGGCGGAATTTCCGTTTTTGATAAAGCATTGGATGAATTTTGCCAAGTTTTTCAAAGCAACGCATTTTGGAACGATTCCTTGTTCCTATTGACTTCAAATCGAGGTTTTCCGCTGGGAGAACATCAACAAATTGGAAATGATTTTTTGAATCTTTATTCGGAAGAATTGCATTTGCCATTATTGATTCATTTTCCAGATCAAGAAGAATGCTTTCGATCGTCTGCCCTGGTTGATCCTTGCGATATTTTTGTAACGTTGGCCTCTTTTTCCGAAAAGAATCAAATATCAAACGCCGGGATTCGAGAACCGGTTCATTCTTCTTTAGACGATCATTCTTCTCAATTGGGTCAGCAATATTTTCAAATTGACCAACAATGGGGAAATAATCTGTTGAACGTTATCTCCGAAACCAACGATTCAAGAGCGTTTCATGAATATCTGTTGATTGTTGAAAAAGACGCGTTATCACAAAATCGCGTTGTTGTAACCAATGAATGGTTTTTGCGTCAAACCATAAAAATAAACTTGACAAATGACAATCAGCCGGAACGGCCTCATTACGAATTATTTGTTCTTCCCGATGATCGCTGGAATGTCAACGAAGTTGCGGACCGCTGCGAAAAAGAATTGGAAAAACTGATCCCGCTCTTAACCTTATCTGTTAAAAGTTAAGGTTATTTTATGATCTTTATTCATTCGATTTGAGTTTTTATTTGACAATTTGAAAAACGATTAAAAAGTTCATAATGAAAACAATATTTGTTGGAAAGACAAGCAACAATGTTCATTCATCCGCCGCCCGAACCTCAAGGGTTTTTGATCGAAATGCTCGTTATTTAAGCGATCAGGTTTATGGTTTTGTTAATTGTCTGATCGCTTCGACTCTTTACAGTCTCTCGTTGGCAATGTTGCGATTGATGAGCAATTATCAAAATGTCAGCCCTGATTGGACGCTTTGTTTTAAAGAAAGTTTTTTGGTCCTTAGCTCCTTTCTTTGTATTATTTGGTTACATCGTCGCGGAAAATATCGAATTCCGCCTCTAAAAATTATTTTTGCAATTATTATCGGAGCCATTTTTTGCGAAGGAATTGCCTCTCGTTATCATCTTTTGGCTTACGCAATGATTGGACTCGCTCTTTCTTCGCCATTAATGCAGGCATTTCAAATTATAGGAACAACGATTTTGGGGGCTTTTTGCTATAGCGAAAAAATATCCTGGATGAAAATGATTACGATTTTTATTTTAATTGTTGCCGTTTTCTTTTTGAGTTTTGGTCAGGAAAAAGCGAAAGAATTGTCAAAAGCAACAACGGACAATTCGGCAATGAAAATAACCGATTTCGATTCGTCTTCGGTCGAAAAACTTTCGGATTCCAATATTCTTGAATTAAATTATTTACAGAATCCGGGAACGAACTTGGCAACAAACAGTTTTGAAATCACAAACAAGAAAGACGATTCTGTTGCGTCATATTCAATTTCTCAAGAAAAATCAAAGAAATTGTCCCCTTTTTTCTGGGGAATCCTTTTTGCATTAATAACAGGATTGGGTTATACAATTCATTTAATGATTTTGCGGGGAATTTTAAGAACCAAGATTGAATTTTCATCAAATAATCATTCGGATCAGGAATGGCCAGAAATAAAAGGAATCGCCCCCGGAAAATGGCGTTCCCGAAAAAATGACTCTTCAAAAAGATTGAATTTATTCGATAATCAAGACCGTTCGCGATTATGGACCGTTATGTTTCTTTTGCCTTTGATTGGCATTTTTATTTTTGCTGGGTTTCTTTATGCAGAACGAGATTTTGCTGGGTTTTATGACGTTCCCAAAGCTTGCTGGATCATTGTTTCAATCAGCGGCATTGCGAATATGATTGGTTTTTTCTTTCAACTGGAAAGCCTTCGATTTGTTTCTGGATCGATTGTTTCATTGGTTGCGGTCAGTCAAACATTAACGTTGACATTAATCGGAATCGGTTTTTTTAATGAATCGGCAAACGCTTTTATCTGGTTGGGGATTATTTTAACTTTGTTGGGAATTGTTTTGACCGGAAAAACAAAATGAATATTGAATGGCAAATCGAATTGTCCAGAAAAGAATGGTTCTTTATTGCGATTCTTTGGTTCGCCTATGGAATCGTTTCTTTTCGATTATTTGCAACTCGTTTTCATTTTCATCGATTGGAAATTAAAAAAGAATCTTCGACGGTTCGAGTTTCTTTTTTTTGTTTAATCGGAAAACTTTTGATTCCTGTCTTTCTTTTTCTTTTATGGCTTCATCCTGTTTTAATCGTTGAACAACCGGGAAAAACAGAAATTCTCTTGCTTCTGGATGATTCGCAAAGCATGAATCGGCCTTTAGACATTAATAATAAACTTTCTTATTTGTCGGGCGATCATTTAAACTTCTCAAACGAAGACAACTCGCTGCTCAATCGCCAAAATAACGAGTTTAACAAGCCGTCTCGTTTTAAGGACAGTTTGTTGTCCGTTGATTCGCCATTTGATCAAGCGCAACGATTGATTGACGCATTGATTTTGAAATGGCAATTTCAATCAACATTGAATGTTCGATTGGCCAACCTTTCTGCCCCGACTTTTTTCAGGAAAGAAAGATTCAAAGGCGAAGCAGATAACGAAGTTTCGCCAATCCGAGAAGCATTGAGTCAGCTTGTCAACAATCAAATTCAATCTCCAATTCATTCTGTCATACTTTTATCGGACGGCATTGAAAACCCCGATCTCTCGTCTGAAAAGTTAAACGAAAAATATCCTTTTGCCATTAATTCAATTGCGCTAGGTTCAACGAAAACGCCGATTGATTTAAGTTTTCGTTGGCCGATCGATTTAAAAATGTCTGACAAGTCTTTTGTTCATTCGAATAATAAAAACAATAATTATACAAAAAAGCAAAAATTCGATTCAAATCAAGAAATCTTTCAGAACTCGTCCCTGGAAAATCGTTCAACGTTGGCTGAATCGCAGAATCTGGAAGCAAGATTATTAACGGGTTTGGAGGGAAATATCAGTTGTCGTTTAAATTATAATTCGTTAAAAAATGAAGCAAATTTGGAGTCCTTTCTCTTTATTTTGGGACTTTCCGAAGAAGAGTTGGATCGTCTGCCGCCGATTCAAGTTGAATTGTCCAAAAGAACGTCATCAAATGATCTTTTTCAACGAATTTCAACTCAAGAGATTGATCCAAAAACATTCAAACAAAATCAGCATTATTTTGGAAAAAAACTGTTGTTTCGTTGGCAACCGGAAGAACAAGACCGTTCTTTTCGTTTGACCGCTTCATTTCAAGGCGGAAAAGACTGGAATGATCGAAATGATTATTTCGATTTTATCCTAGAAAATGAGTTCAAACCGATTCATGTTTTATTGATTGATGAGGAACCCCGTTTTGAATATCGATTCCTAAAAGAACTTCTTCGGCGAGAATCAAACATTAATTTGAATACTCTTCTTCTTTCTGCTGATCCGAAACTGGTCGAAATTGATCCCATTGCTATTTCTGCCAACTCTTTGACAACGGAAAAATTGTCCGAATATGACGTTATTATTTGGGGAGATGTTCTGCCGGAAAGCTTGGGTTTAACGTTTACGCGTTTTGAAAAGTTATTTCAAAATGAACAATCGACCGTTGCTTTTTGGTTTATTGCAGGCGATCGTTTTTTGCCTGGTCAATATAAAAAGACTTTTTTGGACTCGCTTCTTTCAAACTTTGCTCAGACATCCTCAAATGAAACGAAGAAAACAGGAACGAATAAAAATGAATTGTATCGAATTGAACAAACAGATTTCTTTTCTGAAATATTCTCAAATATATCTGTTTCTGATTTTGCTTTTGACGTTTCGCGCATTTATCCGCAACCATTTTCTGGCGATCGTTTTCGGATTTTGGCTTCTTCGAACAATATTCCGATTTTTCTTGCGACTTATTCGAATCGACATAAAATTCTCTGGCAGGGAACGGATGAACTTTGGAAGCTGCGTTGCAGAACGCGTCCTGAGATTTATGGAACGGAATCAGAAGTTTATCGAACGTTTGTTCTCAACTGTTTGAATTATTTGAGTCGTCGCGATTTTAACGATCAGGAATTCCAGGAGGAGTCGAACAAATCGAAATCCGATCTTCTTCAAGAAAAAGAAGACGTTTGTTGCCGTTTGGCCTTTTTATCAAAACTTGCGTCTGACTCGAACGGTTCTTTTTTCGATCTTTCCGACATCAAATATAAAAATCAAGCGCAAGTTATTGAAGATTTAACTCAATTATTATTAAAGGAATCGAACTCTCGAATTGTTATTCAAAAAAAATCCGCGATTCCTTCGATCATTATTTTCGGTTGTTTACTGATTCTTCTTATTCTTATTTGGAAAAACGAAACGACTTAGCAAATTCCGTTCTTCAATGGGATTCCAATCAAAAAAACCAATATCAGGAAGTTCTTAACCCCCTTGGGAGCGAGGATGTCTCGTCCCCGGAAACTGGTTTTCGCGACTTTTTCCAATTGAATTTATTGTAAAAAACAAATTTTTTAGAAAAACCTGAATATTTTATAATATTTGAGCGAAAATGATTTTTCTTTTGAAAAAAAGGCAATTTCAACAACTCAATCGCGTTTTCAAGACATTAATGTTAACTCAAAAAGTCAACATTAAACGCCCTTCTTTTTTATTTCGCTGAAAAAAAACATTCAATTGGAAAGACCATTTTGTTTTGCAGAAAACGACAACGTTCAAAATATCCGGAGCGGTTTGTTTCCGCCGTCCCAAAACCTTCGGGAAAAAGACTTGTCAGAAAAAAGACTTGACTCTCCTTTGGTTGATTATTTTGTTTTTTCCGCTATAATTAATTTCGTTGTTGCAATAAAAAAAAGAATTGAATCAAGCCCTGCTGAAAATCCTGAAACGCTCGGGAAACAAACCCGGCAACATTGGGCTGAACAACAATAAGGAAGTTCGAAAAACTGCAGGAAACGCAGACATCTCGTCCTCTCGAACTGGTTTTCGCAACGTTTTCCGTATTGAGTTTATTGCAAAAAACAGGTTTTTAGAACTTTCTGATTGGGCTGAATAACGAAAAAGCGAATGACGAAACGACAAAGCCTGTCGCCCATTCCGCCTTTTGTATAGGTCTATGATTAGATATTTGATGGTTTTGATCTTTCGAAATGGATAACGATAACAAAATAATTGACGTTTTATCTTCGGAAAATCGTCCTGATATGAACCCGAGTCCGAGCTCAGAAAACGCTTTCTCAACGATCAAAACCAATCAATCATCTGCGTCTCATCGGGCAAAAAGCTCAACTCAAAATTCGTTTCCGTTTCATCTCCGAATGATCGGCGTCAGTCATCATTCCGCTCCAATCGAAGTTCGAGAAAAACTTTCTTTCAAAAAACCGGAGGTCGTCGAAAAATTGCAGCAATGGAGAAAGCTGTTCGGCAATTATGAAGCGGTTCTGATTTCGACCTGCAATCGCACTGAATTCTATTTTGCGTCACAAAATAACGAATTGCCCGACGATTTCGACATTTTGAACTTCCTTTTGCATTCAAATGAGTCTTCTTTTTTTTCAAACGAAAAAAGTATCGACAAAACATTAACGCCCCATAATTCTAAAGAAAGATCAGTATTTGCCGATTTCAATCATAAATCATTCGAAAAAAATTTCTTTAAATATTGCATTACATTATCAAATCAAGAGGCCGTTTTCCATTTATTTTCTGTTGTTTCAAGTCTGGATAGCATGGTTTTAGGCGAATCTCAAATTCTGTCTCAAGTCAAAAACGCTTATCAACTCGCGGCAGAAAACGGTTCAACTGGACCGATTACTCATGCCGTTTTTCAAACGTCATTGCGAGTTGCCAAACGAATTTCAACAGAAACAGGCATATTTCAACATCGAGTCAGTATTCCCAGCGTTGCGGTTGTTGATTTTGCGCTACGCATTTTTGAACGACTCGACGATAAAAAAACGCTTGTTTTAGGCGCCGGAGAAATGGCTGAAGAAACCTTGAAATATTTGTCCGACAACGGCGCCAAAACGATAACCGTCGTCAACAGAAATCGAAGCCATGCAGAAAAACTCGCTGCACAATGGAACGGTTCTGTCTTTAATTGGGAAAAACGGCTCGATATGCTGGCTGATTCGGACATTGTTATTGCTGCAACGGGAGCCAATGAACCAATCATAACATTAAATCAATTCCGTTCGATTTCCCCCAAACGAAAAGGGCGTCCTCTTTTCATGCTTGATCTTTCAATGCCGCGAAACATTGATCCGTTATTAAATCAATGTTCCGACGTTTATCTTTATTCCATTGACGATTTAAAAGACGCCTGTGAACAGAATCGAAAGTCCCGACTTCTCGAAATTCCGAAAGCTCAAAACATTATCCAACAAGAAACAGACCTTTTCCTGCAAGAAATGAACCGTCGTTCTTATAAAGATGTTATTCGACAGCTTCGAGAAGGCTGGGATGAAATCAAAAATAACGAACTTCAACGCCTCTTAAACAAATGCTCTCCTTTGGATAAAAAAACTGAATCGGAAATTCGTTACGCTTTTGATCGTTTAGTCAACAAACTTCTTCATCTTCCTATGGAATCATTGCGCAACGAGTCTCAAAACGATTCCTCGGTTGGTTTCCTTGACTTTTTTAAGCGCTTGTTTCGATTATAAAACTTCTCTGAACGAATTCAATCGAATCAATAATTTTTTATCTATTATTCAATATTTCGCCCTCGTTTCTTTCTAAAAAATGACTGTGCCTGACCGCAAAAAATCTTAAACCAGATTTTATTCAGAAATTTCAACCCTCAACAAAATAGCTGCTTATTTTCGTTACTCTTGCCAAAACCCCCATACAACCCTTTTTAAACTATCTTTTTTATAAATAAACCGATTTTATTGATAAATAACTCATTTTTTGAAAAGGATTTTTCCGATTATTCTATGTAAATAGTTCGTTATAGTTTTAGGAAAAAGAATATTTCTACAGGTTATCGCATTTTTTTCCTAATGTTTTAACGATTTTAATACGATTAAGAGATTGGAAGATAAAGCGTTTTTTATCTGATTTTTTGTTTATTCCGTTTTTAAGGTCGATTTTTATAAAAAAAGTCACAGAAAAAATTGAAAAAACAAATATATTTTGAAAAGTTTTGGGAATAAATATAATTTTAGTTTTGTTTTTCGATGGAGCCGCCTTCATTGTATCTAAGGTTATTTTCGATGGCTGAAACGAATGATTATTGCGAAATCAAAGAACGGTAAGGATACGTTGTTCATTTTTATTTGAAAATATCAATAAATTATTCAAAATGATTCAGAAATCGAAAAAGCTCAACGAAACTTCCGCGAAAACGGGAGGTCAAGGATGACAAAAGGTCCACTCGTAACACGAAGTGAATAAACTACGAGTCTCGAAAGGAGTATCGTGTTGGAACCAATCAGAAAATTTCAGACAGGTTTGTTGGCGATTGCGTTAGGGTTTACCACAACGTTTTCGTTTGGAGTTTTGTCGCCGCTTGAGTCGACAGCTCAAAAGCAAGCCCCTTCCGCCTCAATGGCGGTCAATCAAATGGGCAACGGAAGCTCCGCTGCCGCTTCGGATTCTTTAATTCGAAGTCAGGAACTCCTCTTAAAAGCCCGACACTCCTTAATGCGTCGGGACATTGCTTCCGCCGAACGTTTTGTTCAGGAGGCACAGAAATTGAATGCCGTTTATGGCGATGTTCATGATCGTCCGGATTATGTTTTGCCGTTGATCGGTCAATACAAAACGATTCAACAAAACATCCAGCAGAATGGAATGTCGGAATCGCTCAAGCGAGACCTGGCTCGAAATTATCTCGAACAGGCAGAAGCTCTTCGTCTTTGTCAGGATTATGATAACGCGGATTCGTTGGTTATGGAAGCGGCGAATCTCAATGTTACTCTTGACAATCAAACGATCAATCGAGAAATGGACGTTGCTTCGGTTTCAAAAAGAATTCGAGACGATCGCTTGGCAATGCAATCGATTAATTCAACCGTCGTTGCGGATTCTGCTCCGTTGACTGGTATTTCTGAAGCAACCAAGCAACAAGTTATCGCTGTTCAACAACGATTGATACAGGTTCGTCAGTTAATTTCAGCCGGTCAATATGATCGCGCCGAAGCTATGATCAACGAACTTCAGACGATTGGAATCCCGGAAAACGCATTTGCTGGCGGCGATTCTCCTGCAAAAGCGTTGACCGAACTGGCTCTTCAGAGATCAGGGCGAGCGGGCAATCAAATTATGAACGCTTCCTTTTCTATGAACAGCAACCAGGAAGGCATTCGACAGGTTCAAGGCGAACGAATCGGAATGTCATTAGGACAGAGCAATGGTTATCTTTATGTTCAAGAGGCCGATGCGGCTCTTCGAGCGGGAGATAAAGCAACCGCTTTGAAAACCTATCAGGATTCCTTGCGCTATGCGGCTGAAATGGATGCCGATACAATCGCTTATATCAATGAATCCATTGCGAAGTTAAACGCTCCGGATATGCCGGAAGTTCAAATTGCGCAAACAAGCGGAATTGATTTCACGAAATCGCCGCAAGAGATTCAGAATGCGATCGCGGCTTATATTGCCAAAACGAATCAAATTCGTCAAACCAATCCGGCCGAAGCTCTTGATATGCTTCATACGCTTCGAAGCGATATTGAAACAACGGATTTGAATTCAACGGTTAAGGGATCATTCGCTTATTCGGTTGATATGGCCATTGCCAATACGGAACAATTTTTCGAAGAAAACGGGGCTATTATCGCTTTAGATAATCGCAACAAAGACGTTCTCGAGCAAATCCGTCAGAAACGCGAACATGAACTTCAAGTTCAAAATCAACTTGCCGAAGATACCGAAAAATTCAATATGCTTCTTGAAGAAGGTCGTTTTGAAGAAGCGATTATTCTTGCGAAAAAATGCCAGGATTATTCGAGAAACAGCGTTGCTTCCATTCAAATGTATCAAATGGCCATTGCAAAGAAGCAGGTTGAATTCAATAATAACCTCAAAGAAGCCAAAAATCTTGGGAATTTGAGCGCTTGGAACGATGTTGAAATGGCGGCTGTTCCGAATGTCAGCGACACAAATCCTCTCGTTTTTGGAGATCATTGGGAAAAACGAGCCAAGAATCGCAAAGGCGTTGATTTGGGGACAAGTCGTTCCGAAGCCGATATGGAAATCCTCAAAAAACTCGATATGGTCGTTACTTTGCCGTTCAACAATCCGATGCCGCTCGAAACCGTTGCTGAATTTCTCCGAACTTCAACCGGAATCAACATTATTATTGATCCGCAGGCTCTGGCAGAAGCCAATTTCAGCTCCGATACGCCGATTGAAACTCGATTGTCGAACATCTCGTTGAAAAATTACTTGAAACATGCTCTTTCGCCTTTCAATCTGACTTACGTCGTTGAAGACGAAGCGTTGACCATTACAAGCAAGAAGAATTTGTCAAGCTCAACTCGCGTTATGGTTTATCCTGTTGGCGATCTGGTTGTCCCGGTTCCCAATTTTAATACGGTTAATCCCGCTTTGGGAATGACAGAACAATATCGACGGGCTTTCGATATGGTTGCTCGACGCGGCAGCAAAGAATCCGTTTCCAATACGCTGACCGGTTTACCGACCAGCAGCTATGGAAAGAATGTCAGTTTATCTCCGAATATCGTCGCTCAAATTCAATCGACCGGAGCAAGCGCCCCGATTTCGACTGGAAATGGAGCCGAAGGCGGCGGCGTTAATCCCGACGAACTGGTTCAACTGATTACAACAGTTATTGAGCCTGAGTCCTGGGAAGACCCCAATGTTGGCGAACCGCAGTTCTTTTCCTTAAGCAATAGTTTGGTTATTCGTCAACGCGATGAAGTTCATGAAGAAATAAGCAAACTGCTCGAAAAACTGCGATCGTTGAACGATCTGCAAATTGCCGTCGAAGTTCGATTCATAACAATCAGCGACGAATACTTCGAGAAAATTGGCGTCAATTTCAACGTTACTCTCCCGAATACCGCTCCGTCTTATGCGGATAATGACGATGATGACGACGACGATAGCGACAACAATAACAATCACAGCAATAACCACCACAATAATAACAAGAACCCCAATAGTAATGGAACAACGTTGTTGCCGAATGGTCACGGAATTTATGGGTTGAGCTCGCCGAATCAAAGCGGAAGCAATTCCTTTACCGACAACTTGGCGGTCAACTTTACTCAAAACAGTTACGGTTTTGCCGTCCCGCAATTTGGAAGTTATGACGCTTCCGTTGGAGCTCAAATGGGGTTTGCGATTCTGAGCGATATTGAATCCTTTTTCTTCATGAGCGCTGCGGAAGGCGATCGAAGAACCAACGTTCTCCAAGCTCCGAAAGTTACAATGTTCAACGGTCAAATGGCATCGGTTTCCGATATGCAACAGGTTCCGTATGTTTACTCCGTTATTCCGGTTGTCGGCGAGTTTGCTGTTGCTCAGCAGCCTGTCGTTACCGTTGTCAACGAAGGTCAATTCATGACGGTTCAAGCCATTGCCTCGAACGATCGACGATTTGTCAGAATGACGGTTGTTCCTTTCTTCAGCAAGATAACGGACAAAGATCGAACTTTCAAGTTTGAAGGAAGCGATTCCGTTACAGCAAGTTCTTCGTCTTCTTCCAAAGGCAACGACCTTTTGTCCGCCATTACCGATGAACGCGAAAGTACTGCTGCGGCTGAACAGATTACTTCTGGAACAACTGTTCAACAACCGATCGTTTCAAGCTTCCAGGTTTATACAACCGTCAATGTTCCCGACGGCGGAACCGTTCTGCTCGGCGGAATCAAACGGTTGAGCGAAGGCCGAAACGAAGGCGGCGTCCCGATTTTAAGCAAGATTCCTTACCTGAAACGTCTCTTCTCCAATTCTGCAATTGGTCGAGAAACAACGAGCTTGATGATGATGGTTACTCCGCGAATCATTATTCAAGAAGAAGAGGAACAGCATCTGACTGGCGTTGAATTGTAATTCAAACGACAGGGTTCATCAAAAACAGGTTTTTGTCAAACAATCAGCAAAAGCCGGTTTTCGTCAAACGATCTGATACAAACGAAGAACTCTTTCTTCTGAAATATCAGATCGTTTTTTTGTTGACAAGTCGATTTTATGAATAAGGCTGTTATTTCTTTAATGATATTCAAGCTTCGTGATGCCGAAGTCGGTCAATTGTTGGCGTCATAACGACGAAACTTGAAAAAAAATCCAATGGACATCAAAATGGATTATTGAACGATTAATCTGAATGAAGGTTTTTTTGTTCGAAATAATCAAACAACTTTGATAATTTTGAGATATTTCGATTAATCGTTGACTTGAAACAGATTCAAAAATGATTAAAATTGATTTTGTTTTGATAAAATATGATTTAAATTACAAAATCGATTTTAAATTGAGAATTAATTCAAAGGAAGTTTTAAGACCCCTTAGGAGTACGCGGCTGTTTCGTCCGCAAAAACTGGTTTTAACGACTTTACTCGAAATGCATTTGTTGAAAAATCTCGGTTTTTAGAACTTCCTTCAAGTTTTGTTCTTCATATTTCGATGTCTGTCATCTAAAAATGACAGGCGAAGAATCCCAAAATGGAGGACTTTTTATAGACGTTTTCCTTGAGTTTTTCGAAATGCGGCGGCAAAACGGAAAAACCTAAGCGTCGGCATTATATCGTTTATAGGCGAGAATCGTTTTGATTTTTGATTGTTTATTAACCGTTTTGATTTGTAATTGTATGGAAGCGTAAAATGAATAAGACAGATAAAATCTTCATAACAGGAGCAACGGGCTTCATCGGAACGACGCTTGTTCGTCAACTTTTGCGAGACGGTTATTTTGTTCGCGGCATGAGCCGCTTCGAGCCGAAACTTCCCCCCGGTTTTGAAGGAACGTCCGACGAACTTTGGGATCATCCAAATTTTGAATATGTTCAAGGCGACGTTACCGATTTGGAATCAACTCGCCGAGGCATGAACGGCTGTCGTTTTGTCATTCATATGGCTGGTTACGCAAAGAATTATGCGAAAGATTCCAAGATATATGAACAAATTAATATTAATGGAATGCGCAACGTTTTTATTGCCGCCAAAGAACAAAAGATCGAAAAAATCGTTTGGACATCGACCATTGTAACGCTTGGCCCAACTCGAAGAAAAGAAATAGGCGACGAAAATATGCCGCGTATAACAACAAAATATTATACGGAATATGAAGAAACCAAGTCGATTGCGGAAAAAGAAGCGTTTCGTTGGATTGAACAGGGATTGCCGCTTGTCATTGTCAATCCGACAAGAGTTTATGGACCGGGTCAATTGTCGGAAGGAAATGCTTTGGCGCAACTCATTGACGATTATCGACAGGGACGGGCTCCTTTTCTTTTAAACGCTGGAATTAATATTGGAAATTATGTTTTGGTCGATGACGTTGCGAAAGGTCATTTTCTCGCTCTGGAAAAAGGAAAAATCGGCGAACGCTATATTTTGGGAAGCGAAAATGCCTCGCTGGGCGAATTTTATCGGATGATCGATAAAGTCACGGGTCAAAAACATTGGAAAATCCCAGTTTTTCGACCCGGCGCTTTGATTTTTGCAACAATTCAGAAATTTTGGGCGAAATGTTTTGGAACTTATCCAAGAATAACGCCCGGTTGGGTTCGAACATTTCTTGTCGATTGGGCATTCAGCTGCGATAAAGCCAAAAGAGAACTCGGATATGATCCCGTTCCGCTCGAAGAAGGACTTAAAAGAACCTGTCTTTGGCTTGACAGAATAAAATCTCAAAAAATGTAATGTTGAAGCAAAAAAGAGAATCATTTGGGCAAAGAAAGCCATTTCAACTCGTCTTTCGTAAGCTTTTCTAACTTTGAGGGGCTCGACGAATAAACGTTCCAATTCTTTTTTTATCTCGCTTCTGACGCGGAAACGCTGGGGAGAAAAGGGGATAAATCTGATTGACTTCTTTTTTGAATGAACCAGGAAAATGATTTCTATTCCTGATCTCTTCTTCCCGAATTCTCCGCGACTCAGAATCAATATCGAAACCGCTTAAAAAGTCTGGATTTCTTATTTGTCATCTGTCCGCCTTTTCTGACTTGGGAACAGAATTCTAAAAAAAGAATCAACTTGACAGAAGTTCTAAAAACTCCTTGGGAACGCGGGCGTCTTGTTCGCAAGAACCGTTTTTTATGAAATGAGCCGAATTGAGTTTGTTGAAAATCCGGTTTTTAGGACTTCCTTTGAATCTCATTATTCTGCCTTTTGGTCTCTTTAATCCTTTCAGGATTTGGAAAAAAGATATTGCTTCGTCTTCGAAAAATTGTTATTATAAAAAAACAATTTTCCATAATAATAATTGAATTAAATAGGATTATTCGATGAAAAACATAAAATTCAGTTCCTCCGTTTATTTTCTGTTGGTTTTGAGCGTCTGTTTTTTTACGGAAATAACGACCTGCTGGGCTCAATATCCGGAATATGTTCCAATTAACCCTTATTTGCGACAGTATTGGTATACGGATTTTGCCTGCAAATTTTTCGAATTTGACAATGCGGAATCGGTTAAAGATTGGATTCCGCTTTCCAATATTGAACTTGCCTGGAAAAACGATATTATTGATACAAATTCTGATACTTCTTCCTCAAAAATATCTTGTCTGGAAATAAAAGCAACCGGTTTCGATCCCTATTTTGCCAGTCCGCGTCTTGATATTCCCGACGAAGAATGCCAAACTTCGTTAAAAGGTCCCGTTGGGATTATTTTAAAAATGCGCCGGACTGAAGAGGGAACCGGTCAGATATTTTGGTCGGAAAAAGACGCTCCTGAATGGGACGAAGAACGGTCTGTTTCTTTTCCGATAAAAGCAAGCAACAATTTTGAGTATTATTCTGTTCTCATCGAACCCCAAAGCGATCTTAGACATATCCGTCTCGACATCGGATCCGATAAGGGAACGGCAGAAATTGACTTCATTTATTTTTCTCAACATCATTATCTCCCCGTCGAAATTTCTGCTTATGAAATAAAAGACGATCAACTTGATTTGAAATTGACCAATCATAACGAATCGCCAGCGCATTGGAATATTTGCGTTCAAAAAGAAATCCTCAAAGATTCCGCGAACATTCCAAACAAATCAACGGATTCCGAAGACGCCTCAGAAAAAAATAATGCGACAGAGTTTTCGAACGATTCTCCCCTTGAAATCGTTGAGGAAACGCAAATAATCGACGTCGGCCCATTGGAAACGGTTTCCTTTCAGACGCATTTTCCGAAACAAAAACCATTTGAAAAAATAACCGTTACGATTCTTGACCAGAATTGTTTGTCGAACGCTCAACAACAGAATGAGAAGGTCATTCGCCATTTTTACGCATTTCATTCTGACTTGGAAACTGATTGGCAAATCTTAAAAAATGAGTTCGTCGAAATTCAATTTGCAACAGACGGTTCTGGCGCCCGAATTTTCCAAAATGGAACCTTGGCGGCGACAATATATCCATTAATTGAAGCTCATTCTCAAAAAAATTCTTTCTCTCCGATCACGGGCAATCAATATTCGTCGTTTGATTCTGATACGATTCAGATATCGAGTTCGTTTGGAAATGGAAGTCCTTCTTTTTCCTCTGATTCAACAAATCCTTCAATGCGAGAAATGATTCGCTTTGATTCGAGAACAGCAAATCAACAATTGACTTTGACTTCATGCAACGATCAATCGGTTCAATTTGATTTTCAATTTGAAGATTCAAAGACAAGACAATTAATGAAAGGGAATCAAATAGAGTTTAAACTTGATAAAAATGAACTCCAATTTAAAATTCATTCGGATATTTTTGTGTATACGCCGAATCTTCATGTTTTTGGAACAATGAAACAAGCGCTGCTTTCAGGCGTTGAATATCTGGAGGAAGGCGAACACAGTTCCTCGACAGCAGACATTGAAACGAAAGAGCATCGCCGATTCTGTCCTGAACCATTGACATTAACAATGCCATTTATGTCGATAATAACGGATCGAGGTTCCTTTTCTCTGCTTTATGAGAATCCCAAACATCAAGTTCTTTTTGCAACGCCCAATTTTCTTGACGGTCAAGCTCAGGAACATCGAATGAGTCTTTCATGCGGAAAAGATCAAGAGCTATTTGGGTCAAATCAATCAAAAGAAGAGAATCAAAATCGCGTCAAATCGTCTTCCCTGTCTATTGAGCCAGACAGCGAAACGATCAAATATTTGCCTCAAGAAATGAATCAACTGAACGGAATTATTCGGATTTGCCCAACAGAACCGCTTGAAAACGCCATTCTTTGGGCGATTCAGAAACGCGGGTTGCCTAAACTTCCGCCCAGACCGCGAACTCAAGACGAACAAGACGCCTTGAATCTTTTCGGATTAATGGAATCGGATGGTCGAGCGAAAAACGGCGCCTGGTTTCATGCCATTCTTCCCGGCGCGACAAAAAATCCGTTTAAACCTTTATACGGAAGCGATTTTGTTTCAACAATCTGGGAACTGACCGGAACAATGCCCGAAATCCCGCAACTTGATAAAGGGGGCGGGCATATTCGGAATTATGCGAGCTTTCTTTTGACCAATCGCGGGGAAGAACTTCTTCAATGGCTCAATTCGGAAGCGAGTCATCTTCGCAACAGTCAAGCTCCAGATGGTTCTTTTCCTTATTCGGGTCAATTTTTAAAGGGACATTGGGATAAAACGGCGTCAGGACATTGCGGCAATAGTTTGTTCCGACTCTTCGAACATTGGCGATTGACCGGAAATCAAGATTCGCTGAACGCGGGGCTCAAAGGACTCGAATTTGTCAATCAACTCAAGACGCCTCGCGGAGCTCAAGTTTGGGAATTATCGCTTCATACGCCGGACATAATGGGGGCTTCGCGATGTTGTTTAGCGAATATCTTTGCTTATGAAGCAACCCAAAAACCAGAATATCTGCTTCAGGCCAAACGTTGGGCAATAACGGGAATGCCGTTCGTTTATCAATGGGATGCTTTTCTCTTCGAAGAAGAAAAGAATGACGGCAATTTTCAAAATGACGAAAATGAGCAAGAAATATCGACAGAAAACGCCTCGGAAAAGGTTATGCTTTATGCGACAACGCCTGTTTTTGGCGCAACTCATTGGATTAAACCGAATTGGATTGGTCTTCCCGTCCAATGGTGTGGCCTGGATTACGCTTACGCATTGATTCTGCTCTCGCAATATGATCATTCAACAATTGTTAATTCATCAAATGATAATGCAACGACAAAAAAGATTGAATCAGGCAGCAAATATCATTTTCCGGAGACGCCCGATTGGAAAAAAATTGCCGAAGGAATTATTATTTCTGCGGAACAACAACAGTATACAGCAGGAAAGAGCAAAGGACTTTTTCCTGATTCTTTCAGTCTGAAAGATCAAAACCGTCATCCTTTCGACATCAATCCGACAGCGCTTCATTTTTTGAGGCGATTACTCGAAAACAGATTTACGAATATCGCCGTTCTTGTTGATTCGGAGAAGAAACATCGAATTTTGTCTCCTTTTCCAGCAAAAATTGACGGCAACGAGATTATTATTGAAGCTAAGAAAGGAATGACTTATCAAATCATTATCGACGGCAAAACGGTTCAGACGATTCAATCTCAAGGAATTGATCGCGTTTCCTTTTAAACTCGATTTTGTGTTGCCCCCCCAGATCATTTGAGTTTTCCCCCTGGAACAAAAGGCAAAAATTGATATTTAATCCTCAATATCATTTTTCGCTCGTTAATGGTTCAATTTTTAAGTTATCGAACAGAACGGACGAATTAACGCTTCGAAAACCTGCTTTTCCTTGAATAAAAGGTCGGGAATCGAAATATTGGATTAAAAGTTTATGATCGACATAAACTTTAATATTGCTCTCGATAAGCTCGACTCTTAAATGATAAGGTCGGTTTGGTTCAACAGGAAAATATTGATGAGCCAAAGGCGTCCAATTATAATTATGTTTGCCGAGAACAATTCCGTCAGGTTTTAATCCGAGAAAATAACCTTGGATAAAATCGATTCCTTGAACCGAGTTGTTTCCAGGACCGCCATTCGACGGATTCTGAACGCGAAAAACAAGGCCAGCGTTCTTGTTGTTTCCCAGAAATGTCATCTCCGTTTCGATCGAATAATCGCCCCAATGCGAATCGCCATAAAGTCGTTTTCCAAACGGTCGGGATTCTTTCAAAACAAGGGCTTCATTTTCAATCGACCAGGAACCGTCGGAATAGGAACAAAGGTCGTTTGAATCGGAGAAATCGAACAAAAAGGGCGAAACTTCAGAATGATTGCAAAAGGAAAATTGAGAAAAATTGATTGTTCCGATCATTTTTATCGTCAACTGATGTTGTCCTTGGGGAAGTTTCAAACGCCGTTGAATTTCCGTTTGGAAAAGAGTTGGATTCCCTGTTGAAGAAAGCGATTGAAAAGCCATTCCAATCGGTTCGTCATCAAGAAAAAGCGAATAAGCTGCCGAGGCGTCAACCGTTGCATATTGCAAAGAAAAATCGTAAAAATCTTCGTTTTCGATATTAATCAGAAAAGAATAAGAATCATTCTCTTTTGACTGTTTGATATAAAAAGAACCGTCCTTTCTCAACGCTTTTTGTTGGGACGTTAACTGATGATATCTCGAACAAGAAACGACATCGACAGAACCGGGAATCGGCTGAGCAAGCAACGATTGAACTTGTTGGAAATGACTTCCGCCGATATAACCGAAACAACCCTGACATTGAAAAGCATAATAACCGATTGACCCGCTGGCAAGATCGCTTGAACATTGAAAAGCCAAACGATTATTAATGTAAAATCGAAAATTTGTCCCTGTTTTCTCAATTTGCAGGGATTGCAGAACGGAAAGAATCATCTTTTCATTAAAAGACCGCGGCAATTCCGTTTCATAAATCGTTTCTTCTCCGTTGACAACAAAGGTTATTCGAAACTTTTGTGACGCGGGATCAAATCCAGCCAGGCCATAATTTTGTGAGTCAGAATGGCAAAAAACAGCCCCGACTTCTCCGGTTTCTGATTTCGTCGAAACATTGAATTCGGCGACAAAGGAATGATCGAATTTTGCTCTTGAAATCATAAAAGTTTGAGGCGAAAGGAAAAATCGATTTTCGTCCTTTTCGCCGCTTTCCTTTGACAAATTCTGCTTCTTATGAAAGGACGAATCGTCAAGATTAATCGGAGAAGAAAAGGCTTGAAGCGTTAAGAATTTGTTTTTTGTGTTATTATCATTTTTTTCCTCTGAAATCGTTCCGAACGAAAACTGTTTTAAATCGTCTTTCTGGTCAAAATAAACAGAAAAAGGGGGCAAAGGAATGATTTGTTCCGTTGTCGTTGGCCCTGCAACGGAAAGTCTTGAGCCATTAAAAATGATTCGATCGATATTCATCAATCGAGTCGGCGCTCCGATTGCGGAACGACCGGTCAACGAATGATAAACGATATAATAATTGATCAAATCAGGCCCTTTAACGATCGAATTATGTCCGATTCCGCAAGGATCGTTTTCCGTATTAATGAGAATGGGATTATCTTCAAACGGAAAAAATTGAAGCGGCGACGTCCCGCTTCCGGCATCGATTCGATAACCGCGACAGAAAACATGATTTCCGGTATAAGTCAAATAATAACGATCTTGATATTTTATGACCGTTGGACCTTCTGTCCAGCCATTCATAAACGCATTGATGCGAAAAGGAGTTGGATCAATGGAAAGGGGGCTTGTCATGAAATGAGCAAGAATGCCGCTTTCGCTTGCATGATAAAAGAACCAATCGCCATTGTCGTCGATAAAAACTGAACCGTCGATCGAAAGACCCAGATTCGTTGTTTCGACGCAAAATGGCCCTGTCGGGGATTCGGCAGAAAGAATATAATGACCTTTTCCGCGCGGCGATGTATAGAGATAAAAACGGCCATTATAATAAAAGACCTCAGGAGCGTATGCGCCTTGAGTCAATGGATCGCTTGCGCATAGACCTTCGTCTTTCCAATCGGCTAAATTTCGCGAACTCCAGCATTTTATTCCAATTTCTGTATCTTTTGTGCTGCAATACAAATAATAGACGCCATTGAAGCGCATAATAAACGGATCGCCGATTCCATAGTCGTCCCAATCGCTGTTTTGCGTCGACTTGATCGGATTTTGATAAAAGACAACCCGATCAGAGTCCAGGCCAATCGATTTTTCTGAATGATTGAGGGAATCTTTTTCTTGATCGGCGATAAGAATCCCAATCGGAAAAACAAACGATAAACAGATCGCAAAAACATCAATGACAAAAAGAATAGACCGGTTCTGCATTTTTTCCCTTATATTCAAAACTTATTGAGAAAATCAGTATTTTAAGATCGCGTCCCGGCAAGAAACCTCAAAACATAAAAGACGAAGTCATTCGTTGCCGGGGTTGCGTCCCAATGATTCGGGATTTTCAAAAGGCTTGAATATCTTGAATTGAATGACTCCGCCCATTTAAATGCTCAAAATTGCGATTTTGTCCGTTTATGGCCAGAATAAAAAATCCCAATCAAGGTTATTCCATGCGACCTTTATAGATTTTAACCCGTTCAACCAATTCCTCATTTTGACTCTTTTCGATGACTAAATTAATGGCTTGAATAACGAGATCGGGAAACTGTTTGCGGATTGCCGTATCATGAGCATGATCCGCGATTGCGGAATAAGCGGCTTCAGCCAAATCGGCGTCTGCGGCGCATTGAATGGCGAATTCCAACGATTTATCCGTTCGATTTGCGGCAAGTCGAGAAAGAATCAATTTCTTTTCGTCAGCTCGTTTCGCAAAAGCAAACGCTTTTTTCAAATTTGCCAGTTTATCGTCTTTACTCATTTCGACGCCGATTTGGTCGTCCGGGAGAGAAACAACTCGAATATAAGCGCGTAAAAGAGCGATTTTCTGACCGTCAGAAAGAAGTTTGCCGGAAACGATCAGCGACTCCATTTTATCGGCAAATTGCGCATCGGCCCAAACGTTCAATGCGTTCAAGCCAGCGGCGCGTTCAACCGGATTCTCCGAATCAAGCGCTTTTTCAATCGCCGCTTTTGCTGCGTCGCCGCCTGTTCTTGATGCAACCGGAAAGAGAACGGCGTCGGGATATTTGTCGCGAAGCGCAAGAATCGGAGTCGCGTCCTTATTGCAAAGAGCAGCAACAAGATTTTCCGCTGCGTCATGATCTTTGCCGCGAGGAAAACGAGTGACCGTTAAAATCAATTGCGGAACATCTTCGACTGTCGCAATCGAACAAACCTTTCGCATTAATTCAAGACGATTGTCGCAGACCGTTGCGGTTGTCTTTTTAAAGATATGCGATCGAACATCGACGGCCCGGTTGGCAAGAATCGTCGCCAAATCGCTGAATAATTGCGAGTCTGTCGCTTGGTCGAAAGAAGTCAACAGCGCTTCGTCGAAGCCGTCAGCGACAACAAAACCAGCCAGACGAATCGCTAAATTGCGATCTTTTTGAAGCCAGGAGACAAAAAGCGCAACATCGTCGGCCGTTGCCATTTTTTCCAGCGCGAGAAAACCGTCTCGTTCGATTTCAGAATTGAACGCCTTAATGGCGAAATCTCGATATTGTTTGTCATTTCGAGCGGTCAAACCGGCAAGCGTTCGAGCCTTGTCCCAATCGCTGAATTTGTCGTAATCGTTGAGCCAATTGTCGACTTCTTCTTGCGATGCGTTCGATAACGCCAAGGGAAATTCGCTTTCAACCGATTGAGCAGGAAAAATCGGAGCGGTTCGACAAGTTAAGGCCGCAGCCGCCGCTGGAATCTCCCGATTTTGATTCAAAATGTCAAGCGCCGCTTCGCCTGGAATCTTCGCCAAACAAGCTGCCGCTGCGTCGACAATTCGTCGTTCTTCGTTAGTTAAAAACGGGGCAACCGCTGAAGCTTCGTTATCTGTCCCAATAATCGACAACTGTTCGAATAACCAAACTTTGGTTTCGACGCTGACGTCTGATTTCAGCGAATCGAGAATAAACGCCGTCAACTCCGTCGCCTTTTCTTCTGAAGTTCGAGCTTCTTCCAAATAACGACGAAATTCGTCGCGCGCCTTGAACATCGGAGTATCCTCATGAGGGTTCGTCAGTTCGCCGACATAAACGCCGCCTTTTCCTGTTACAACATCTTTTTCTGCGCTGAAATCTCGAGAATCGAGTCGCGTCAAAAGGTCGCCGAAGTCCGCTGCCTGAACTGCTGGATAATAAAATAGCAGCGCGACCGCCCATAATATCAAATATTTTTTCATCAGATATGCCTCTCTCCTTTTTGGATTCTTGATTAAATATTATATAAGAGTTGCCGCAAATCAGACTTCAATCTGATAAGGCGTTCGTTGAACTTTGCTAACCATTGCGGTTGCTTCCCGATCTCCCTGAAATTCCATTTTCTCTTTATCCCAAACGAGATCGCGTTGCAGTTTATAGGCAATGATACACATATGCCCATAATCGGAAACATTGGCGCCATAAAAGACGTCTTGGAACGGACGGGTTCGATGTCGAACGCAATAAAGAAAATCATCGGCGATATTATCTGTGCCGCCGCTGTATCGACGAACATTGACGGCATGCAGCGGTCGAAGTTCGGGCGATTTTCCAAGAATAAAGGTTCCTTCGCTTCCGACAATTTTAATATTGGCTTCCGGACAATTATGATAAAATTTAACGCCGTTTTCCATTAAAATCATAACGCCGTTATGAGGATTCTGCTCGGTATTGGGAGCAAAAACTTTTTGGGGCGCGATATGATCCATTCCGCAGGAATAAAGCGCTCCTCCAAAGTTATGACCGCCCCAATCGCCAAGCCCTCCGGTTCCGAAAGCGGAGTTATAGCGCCAAGTCATTGGCTGGATTGCCCGTTTGCTGTAATCGAAATAAGGAGCCTGTCCAACCCAGGCATCCCAATCGATTTCTGCGGGACATTCTTCCGGATCATAAGTTCGATCCGAAGGCGGACCGCCGCAGGAAGCATAAATTTCCTGAACCTCTCCGATTGCGCCCGACATAATAATCGGAGCCATAAAATGCCCATAATCTTCCATAACCCGTTGCGAGCCGCTTGAAACAACGCGGTTATATTTTCGCGCGGCGGCAACAATTTGACGACTTTCCATAAGAGTAAAGGTCAACGGTTTTTCGCAATAGACATCTTTTCCTGCTTTACAGGCGTCGATCGTCATTCGGGTATGCCAATGATCTGGCGAGGCAATAGAAACAACGTCGAGATCCGGCATTTGATACATTTCTTGATAATATTGGAACCCTTTGACCTTATGTCCATCCATTTCGGTTGGAATGCGTCGCGTATCGATATCGCAAACGGCAATGAATCGCGAACCGGGGCGCGAACCAATATTGCTTCGTCGCGTCCCCCAGCCGATCAAACCGACATTGATCGTTTCGCTCGGAGAATAAGAACCGTTTTTCCCAAGAACATGACCAGGAACAAACAATGGAAGCGAACAAGCCGCCGCTGCTCCCAAAAAGCCTCGACGAGAGATTCTGTCTGGTTTTTTCATACTAAATATCCTTAAAAAAACATTTGATATTAAAAAGACGATTTCGAATCGTCAAATTCATTTCAATTAAATTTTATTGTAAATCCTTGTCGTTCGAATTGCAAGCCCGTCAACAAATCACAGAAAACAAATCACAGAAAACAAAAGCCAAAAATCTTTTGCCCTTCATTTTTTCTTTTAAACGCAGGATTTCAATAAAAAAATAAATTTTCGCAAACAAATTAATATTTCGTAAAAACACAAGAATTTCGTATTAATTCTAGAATTCTATATAATTCCTTGAATTTTAAAACATTATATCCGTAACAAAAACAGACATTCCCCAGCGGAATGGGCGTTTATTATGCCGCCTTAGTCGCTGAAGAATGCCCGATTCGAAAAGAAAAAGAGTCGAAAATCGCTTTTTTCGCTCAAAATGTTACGCCATTAGGATTTATTGTTCTGGAGCCGCAGCGGACTCGGCAGGAACTTCGCCCGGTTTATAAACCGTAATATCATAAACCGTTTTTCCTTTGACTTCAACCTTCAAACCGCTCGTTGTCGGACTTTCAAATTTGGAATCGATAAAATTAACCAACGGAGCAACCTGCATGGAAACGTTGGTTTGACCTTCTTTGGACTCGACGGATTCTATGCCGCTTGTATCAAAACCGTTCGCCTGAGTAATATAAACGTTATAGGTTCCGCGTTTGATTCCGTCATTTTTCCCTTCTGAACTGACTTTATAATTGCCATTTTCGTCAATATTGCCGCGAGCCTGAGAAACGCCGTCCTCAAAAATGATCATTCCGACCTTCAACGGCGTTCCATCGGGAAAAGTTACTTTGCCCGATACTTTACATTTATTGCTGCAACCGGACATGACGACAAGAACGAGCAACATAATCCCCAAACAAAAAATATTTTTTTTCATGAATGTTTTCCTGTAAGAAAATGAAAGATCAAAAAAAATCCGACTTTCACAAGTTGTCAAAGTCGGAATACAATAAGATTAAATCTGAAAAACAGACTTTTTCATACTTTTTACGCAGTTCTGAATACGCAATAACCGATCAACTCAACTTCATCAGAAGGAAACCGCATTGCCATCATCACAGGTTGCCAGATACGCAAGAACATTATAATGGGTCGTTGTATTGAAACCGCGAACGGAACCGTCGCCCAAAACGAAATTGCAGGAACCCGGATGCCAACTTCCAAAACCGGCGTTGATCGCTGCGGCATTAACGCCATCATTAGGACCATAAAGCCCGACTTGAAGCCCCTGGGTTGACGGGTTGCCATTGGCGTCCCACCAAGTTACCATTGCCTTATGAACGCTTCCGGTATGCGTAACAGCTGCAAAAGAAAGATAAGAGCAGTCATACATTTTTTCGAAATCACTTCCGCCGCCCCCTGCCGTTTGAGAGCAAATTCCAACTCTTCCGATCGGAATATGTTTTTCGCCAATCATGAACTGATTGCTCGTTCCATCGGACATTCGAGCGAAGGAATCACGAGGTTTCCAAACATTGAACGCATTGTCTTCAACAATCGAACAACGGAACGGACTGCGGCATTGGGGAGCATAATCGGGATAACAATGTCGAACATAATTATGAGGATCGCCCTGAACATCGGTCGACATAACGATTGCATAGTCCGTTTGCGGACCCGCGATTGCATGCGGATCGTCTGCCGTATAAACCGCTTCTGCTTTACCGGAACGACGAGACGGACAAGTCATATACGGAACCGACGAGAAGCCTTCTTTATCGGCATCTGTCAATTGCGGAGACGGCCAGGTATCCTTGCGCCACCAACCTTGATATGTGACGAATCCCGCTGATCCGGCATCCTTTGAAAAAAGATCATAAAGCTGTTGTTGTTCCGCAAATGGATAAATTAAACCATAAAGAGTTGTTCGGTGCCACGCAACGCAAAGAGGCGGCAGTTTACTGTGAACGTCATGAAAATTATGGATCGCCAAACCCATTTGTTTAAGATTGTTTGTGCATTGCATTCGTCGAGCTGCTTCGCGAGCCGCTTGAACCGCCGGCAATAACAAACCGATAAGAATACCAATAATGGCAATGACAACGAGAAGTTCAACGAGAGTAAAACCTTTGCGTGAATTACCCCCCCCCCCCATTTTAACAAAAGTAACTTTTGACATTTCTTTTTACCTCCAGATTA
>JAUNBG010000033.1 GCA_030527205.1 Planctomycetia bacterium | reverse complement strand
GCAGACACGATTAACGCAAGTGACGGAAAAACGACACTTCGGGAAGCGATTGCCAATGCGAAAGCGGGCGAAACGATTACGTTTGCTTCCTCATTGGCGGGCAAAACGATCACGCTTTCCGGAAAAGCGATCACGATCAATAAAGCTTTGACCATTGACGCAAGTTCGTTGGGAAGCAGTTCCATAACCATCAATGCGAACAAGAAATCGAACATTTTCCTTGTCACCGCAGGAACAGAAAATTCGCCGGTCACAATTAACAATTTAACTCTAAACAACGGCAAAACAACCTGGTATGGCGGCGTTTTGACCAACAGCGGTTATCTTGTTGTCAATAACAGTCGATTTCTCAACAGTTACGCTTATTACGGCGGAGCAATATCCAATAGCGGAGAAATCGAAATAAACGATTGCACGTTCAGCAAAAATAACGCCAATATGGGCGGGGTCATTTTCAATCGAACCGGAGCCGTTGCTTACATTTATGACTCGACCGGAAGTTCCAATACAGCGAAAAACAATGGCGCATTTCTTTATAACAACGGAGATTACGTTTTTGCTGGAACTTGTGAAATCACCGCCAATAAGGCAAGCAATCGGGCAGGCGCCTTCTTTAATGCCAAGGGAACGATGTACATTTCTGACTCAACCTTAACGGGAAACACCGCCCCGAATTACGGAGGAGCCATTCATAATTGTTCTGTCTTGACTGTTTCCAATTCCCTGATTAGCGGAAGTTCCGCGATTTATGGCGGAGCGGTTGCCAACACCGGAACGTTGACTGTTATGAACTCAGACATTTCCTCGAATACCGCAACCCGATACGGCGGCGCTATTTACACAACGTCGAACAATAATGTCGTTATTTCAGGCGGATCAATGAACAGCAACACAGCGATTCGAGGCGGAGCGGTTTACGTTTATAAAGGTCAGGTTACGATTCAAAATGTTTCGTTTAAATTGAATAACGCAACTCAAAATGGCGGAGCGATTTACAATATGGGAACCGCTTATGTCTACGACAATGTTTTCACTCAGAACAACGCCCGATATTACGGCGGCGCTATTGCGTCAGAAAAAACACTTCACGTTGCAGATAATTCGTTTTACAATAACACAGCAGGGGTCGCTTATCCCGATATTTATATAAAGTCCGGCTCAAGAATCATTTACGACTCGATTAATCAGAGCAATATGGCATCCCTGTTTGACGCAATCTTCGAAGACGAGGAAAACGAAGACTGGATTTAGTTAATCGTTGATATAGTTGAAAGTTGAGTATTGATAATGGTTTGTGAAGAGAAAAAACTTTTCATTTTTCACTCTCAACGTTCAACTTTCGACAAAATCTTCGTTCTCCGCGAGAGAAAACAAAGAATATTATCTCGCAGAAGCGCGGAGAAAGAAGGGGTTAAAAATCAAAGTTTCCGTTCCAGCGAACGAAGGCTTCCATCGCAAAGAATTCGGGCAAACCGATTTGATTATAAATATCGGCGGTCGCGCGATTTCGATCTTCCGCGCGTTGCCAGAATTCACGATCATCGGAGCCGGGAAAAAGAGCGCCATCTTTTTGTGATTCGTGTCGGAAAATGGCGGCTCTCTTTTTTTCAACATCGTTTGGAGCAAGGGGAACAGCGATTTCTATCTGATGAAGCGGCCATTCCTGCCAAGCGCCTCGATAAAGGAGAACTTCCGGAATCGGAATTCCTTCATCGCGAAGTTGTTGAAGAACAGTAAAGACAATAATGGCGCAAACCCGATGCGTTCCGTGTGGATCAGTCAAATCGCCAGCGACAAAGATTTGATCCGGTTGAACGCTAGAGATTAAATCGCGAACGATATTAAAATCCTCGGCTGTGGGCGGTTTTTTATCGACCGTTCCGGTATCGTAAAAAGGAAGATTCAAAAAATGAAGCTGATTTTCAGGAATACCGCAGACTTTTCCAGCGGCCTTGGCCTCACTCCAACGAATAAGTCTTTTAATCATCAAAACTTCTTTTGAGTCGGCTTGCCCTGGTTTCTTTTGACGAAGCGACTCAACGATTTTATCTTCCAGAATCGGCGTTATTTCCGCATCAATATTAAATTCATGATTCAATTCCGTCAAGAGATCAACGACATGATACGCATCATGATCATAAACGGCAATATTTCCGGAAGTCATATAGGCCATATGGAGTTCATGCCCGTCTTCAACAAGTCGAATCATCGTTCCGCCCATACTGATAACATCGTCGTCCGGATGAGGACTGAAAGCGAGAATTTTTTTATGGTCTTTTCCTCCTGGATGATATTCGATAGTGTCGGACATCCAAAGGAAAACTTTATGCGAGATTCCCGCCGCGGGACCTTGAACGCGTAAAAGTTGATGAAGTCCATATTTACGAAAATCTTTATCGGTTAATTTTAATAAAGCTTTGTTTGTTTGTTCACAAAGCCAAAGAACGGCTCGTTTTATCATTTTTGGAGACCATTCAATAAAATTATTGACCCAAGGCGTTGCAACATCTTGAAGTCTTGTGCTTGCGGCATGATCCAGGATAAAGGAGATATCAGGATGAGTTCTAAGCCAAGTTGCCGGAATGGCATCGGAAATTGGTTGTTCGATTGTTTTTCTTACAATTTTGGCTTTATGATCCCCAAAGGCCAGGACAATGATTTTTTTTGCTTCGTGAATGGTTCCCATTCCAATGGTCAATCCATGGGTTGGGACGTTTGCTTCACTAAAAAAGGTTGCCGCAGCAGAGAGACGAGTCTGAGGGTCCAAAGGGACCAGGCGAGTTCGGCTGTTTTTTGATGTATAGGGTTCATTGAATCCGATGGCGCCCGATTCGGAAATACCGAGGACGAGAACGTCAAACGAGCCCAATTTTTGAATTGTTTCTTCATAACGTCGACAAAAATTGTCAACGTCGCCAGGCGGAACGGTTCCGTCAAGATAATGAATATTTTCGACGGGAAGATTGATCTGTGTGAAGAAATTTTCGCGCATCCAACGACGCTGACTTTGGATTTGATCGGCATCCAATCCATAATATTCATTGATCATAAAGACAACAACGCGAGAAAAATCAAGTTTTTCTTCCAAATGTTGACGAACCAGTTCCTGATAAACGCCAATCGGACTTGATCCGGCAACAAGACCAAGAATAGCCAAACGACCTAAAGCGTTGCGTTCCCGAATGACGCTGGCAACTTGAAGAGCAACCTGACGACAGGCGAAATCACTCGATTCAAAAACATAAGTTGGAACCTCAACGTTGCGAATGGGATACGCAGTCAAGGCCGTAGTTGAATTGGGGATCGAACTCATGAGAAATCCTATTTAAGTTTGTATTTATTAACGAAAATCATAAAATTAAACGAAATGAGGGAGAAAATCAACGTCTATTTTGTTTCGTTTCCTTTGTTGCGAATGAATCTCAACAGACATTTGGAGCAATAATGGCGTTTCGCAATAAATTTAAAGCGCGATTGCTGTAAACTTCATCGCGAATTGAGGGATGTTCCCAAAAGACAAAATGATTTTCCATAAATTGGTCTGTTTCGCAATTCAGAAAACAAACAGAAGCCTGTCCGCAATTTGTTGATTGGGAAAGGCCTGGTTGATCAATTCGCGAATCCGAATTTGTCAATTGAGTTTTGTTTTTCGCGGAAATCGAGTTTTTTTGATCCGTTTCAGACGAATCGGTCATTGGCTCGGGATACGGACCAACGGCGAGAATATAATCAGCGGGGGTTCCTTGAAACAGTTTCGCAGCAAGAGCTTTAATGGAATAGGGCGTAAACATTTCTTTAACGGCAAAAAGAGAACCGCCAGCAAAACAGTCAGGCTCGATTTTTTGGGCCAAATATCCTTGAGTTCCCCATTCCAAAACGCCAACTTTTTTTCCCAGTTTTCGCATTTGTTCACAAACGACAGAAGCCAACGTCTGCGAATCTTCGCCGAAAATCAATTCGCCGACCTTATCCCGAATGATTTGAACCGTTTCAGAAATTTGTTGGAAACAGTTATTTTCATCGCAACTTTCAGCCTGAATCCGAAGCGTTATAACGCCTCTGGAAGCCGTTATTCCAACCTTTGGAATATGATTGCGGTTAATTAAATGAGGCAATCTGGATTCGATATCGCTTTCTCCAGCCCCAAAGCAATGAATCAATTTTGTTTTGATAAAATGACGTTCAATGTTTGATTGTTCAATCATTGTTTCAATCGCTTTTTTGCTTGTCTGCGCCCACATTTCTTTCATTTCGGAAGGAACGCCGGGAAAAGTCAAAATACGAAAACGCCCCGATTTCAAATTTTCGCCTTGAATATCAAAACCGGGAGCGGTTCCGTTCGGATTGGGGATTGGAAAGGCGCCTTGCGGAAATGACGCTTGAATTTTATTTGAATCGGGCATAACCCGATTTCGATTTTTGAAAAGGGTCTCGATATGTTTCAGGATTTCAGGATCGCTAACGAGAGGAACATTCAACATTTGAGCAACAGCTTGACGCGTCAGATCGTCTTCTGTCGGCCCAAGTCCTCCAGTTACGATAATCAAGTTGCTGCGTTGAGTTGCTTGCGTTAAAACGTCGACCATCGGTTTGAGTTCATCGCCGACGGTTGAATGATATAAGGTTCGAATTCCCAACGAAGCCAATTCCATACTCAGCCATTGCGAATTTGTATCCAAAATGGATCCCGACGTTATTTCGTCGCCGACGGAAATGATCTCGGCGCAAAACTGTTTATTTAAATCGTTCATTTCTTTTTTTTGCCTTAAATTTATCGAGTCAATTCTATCGAGTCAATTCGTTTGAAAAAGGATTGTTTATCAATCATTTATCAAAAAGCCAAAGCAGCCAGCAGAATCAGGGGGTTATAATGTTCAAGCTTATTGAAATCCCGGTTTTGGGGATTTGAAACGCGGAAATGATCAATCGACTTGAATCTAAAATGAACAATCATTCAACTCTTTCAAGGGGCCAACGGCAACGGTCAACGGATTGGAAAGAGGATATGTCTTCAAAGTTGCGTTGACATCATCGAGAGTTAATTCCCGAACAATTTTCATATCGTTTTCGATAGGCGAATACTTTTTCGTTTGCGTCCATTCGGAACCAACAGAAAAAAGTCGACCGCGAGGCCGTTCGCTTGCAAGAACAATGCGAGACAAAATCTTGTTTTTGGCGCGACTTAATTCTTCTTCTGTAACGCCGTTTTTTTCAACGTCATTTAAAATATGTCGCATTAATTTCATATTTTGTTCAACGTCATCGGGCATACAACATAGAGCGGTAAAAAGCATTCCGGTATCAAGGAATTCGCAGGACGAAAGGGTTGCCGAATCGGCTTTTCCATTATCGACAAGTTCCCAAAATAGTCGACTTCCGACGTCGTCTCCGATAATATTAGCCAATAAAGCAACGGCATAACGATCAGGATCAGCAACAGAAGGACCGTCCGTTAACTGGAAAACATATTCTTGAGTTGTCGTTTCTCGAACCTCCAAATGAAATCCGCGCTGACTTTGGGGACGAAATGTTTCTCGTTGAATCGCAAACGGCTGCCAATGTCCGCATTTTTCCTGAATTTCCTTGACCAGAAGATCAAAATCAACGCAACCGCAAGCAACAACGGTCATATTGCCTGGACTGTATTGACGTTCAAAATAAGCCCGCATTTGCTCAACGGAAAGATCGCCAATTGACTGAATTGTTCCAAGAACGCTTCGCTCTAATGGATGATTCTTAAAAAAGAGTTCGCGACTTTTTTCGTCCATCGCATAAGGCGGCTGGTCGAAATACATACTGATTTCTTCCAAAATGACCGACTTTTCCGTTTCGAAATCTTTTTTGCGTAACGCCGGACGCATAAAATCGGATAAAAGATCAACGGCTCGACTTTGAAGTTCGGGCAAGAACGAAGCATAATAAACGGTCATTTCCTCACTGGTAAACGCATTTGAATTCCCGCCCATTTCGTCCAATTCCCGGTTGACGTCCTCGGCAGATCGACGGTTTGTTCCTTTAAAAAGCATATGCTCAAGAAAATGACTGACGCCGGCAATTTCTTCCGACTCATCGCGAGAACCGGTTCGAACAAAAAAACCTAAAGACATTGAATAAGCGTCTTCATTGACTTCCGCGATAATTTCCAAACCATTGTCCAGCTTTTCTGTTTGAAATATATACATTATTCTCCATTCAATTAATGGTCAAGCAAGTTGAAATTTCTGATTGTTGTTTATTGACATTGTCTGTTTTCAAAAGGACCAATTTGGGTTTGATCAAGCGTTTTAAAGTCATTTGCGATATGCCGTTTTTTTGCTGATCCGCCGAAAAAATCAAGCGTTGTCATTTTAATGAAACGGCCATTCGGTTGGTTTCGCAGGGAAAGACGACACGAAAATCGTCTCGCCCCAATTCGGGATGTCAATCGTCTTGTCCGCCCCGAAAAGTTCCCGAAGATTCCCGCAAAAATTAAGTTTCCTAGGGGTTATTGCAAATCAAAATTTTTTCCCCAATATCAAAAAGTAAGGAAAGTTCAATAAAATGCCAAACGACAAATTGTCTTCTTCATTGCCTTTTGACACAAAAATTATTCTCGAATTAACAGAATTTGATCAACAAAAACGGCCTCAACTTCGTCGGGTCGTTTTGGAGGAGCCGCCCAAAAATATTGAGTCTCCTTTAAAGGCAAAACGCCCAAATCAATCATTTTGTATTCTGAACCGGAAATATCAGAAACAGGAATATCTTTATGAACGATTCCTTTTTTGGCTTCCGAATCGTAAACCCCCATTGTCATTGCCGATCCTTCGTTCGTTTGAGCGTCACAGCGAACAAATGCGTAAAGATGAAATTGAGGGGGCAATTCATCATTTCCGGTTGAAGATTTTAACATCGGCAAGAAACGGTTGACGTTCCAGGAAACAGCCCATTCAAAATGAGAACCGGGCATTTTGATCGCTTTTCCATTTACTGCAGCAGAATCTTCAACAATGAACGTCCATTCGCCAAGTTTTGACTTGTTCATATCGAATTCTTGAATCGCAATCCAGCAATTTTCCGGAATATCTTTGACGCAATCCTGAATCATTTCGTTTGTTTCGACGTCGGAATTTCTGTCAATAAGATCCTGTTTGAAAATATTGAAATCATTTGGTCCGACCCATTCTTTGTGTTGAGTCAATCCGCAGGAATCAAGTCGCTTGGCAAAATCTTCCGCAAAAGTTTTTGGTTTTTCCGGACCTTTAAACGGTTTGCCAGAAAGTCTCGATTCCATTTTATAACGATTGTAATCCTGAAGCCAAACAAGATCAAGCGGAATTCGTTCCCGCCAAACTTTATGAACAAGTCCGTCATATTTTTGCGGATCTTTCTTCTCAAGTTTATGGGCAAGTTCAACTGCCTGATTTTGAAGTTCTGTCGCTCGATTCATTGTTTCAAGATTCATCCAATCAAGAGTCGACGTTTTAAAAATTCCCAAATGAATGCCGGATTCTTCAACGCGATCAGAAAGCAAATCGAAATATTCCCGATAAATCGGAACAAACTCGGGGGCATAATATCCGGAAATGAACTCATCCATTAATTCCCCCTGATCAAGATCGGGATTCCAAAGCATTTTGGAAACAATCCAGTTTCTTAATTGAACAAAATCGCCGGTTACGCAATGATAATCTCCCTGTTCAAAAAGCCCGATTGTATGATGATCGACATAAAAATTGATGTTTGAACTCAAGACGCGATAATTCGGAAATGGCAACAAATAAAGGGCAAAATCGGTCATATAATCCCAAACGAACAAGTTTTTCGCGATTTTGCTCCAGCCTTCCATATCTTCTTTAAACGTTCTGTTCTGTTCGCCCTCGTTAAGCGTTTGAGAAAAGGAACATTCAATGGAACAAAGCCGAACAACAACATTATCGCGAGGTTTTGTGAGCTTGGGCGGCTTTCTTGTATATTGATAAGCGAGCGTTTCGACATAAATATCGGGACGGACTTTCTCAATATCTTCCGCAACTTTATTGACGAAACGAATCAAAGGCCCTGCTTGCGACTCTTCCTCTTCCGCAACTTTGGAACATTGTTCGCATCGGCAATAACCATGCCAATCGTTTTGACTGATTGAAATAAAACTTGCCTTGGGACTGGATTCCAATCTGGCCAACGCGTTTTTAACGAGTTCCTTTCTCATTTCTTCATTGGACAGACAGAGTTGCGTTCCGGATGCATGAATCTGTTCCGGCTTCAATTTCTCAAGAAAAGCCTTTGTTTCAGAACTCGGATTTGCCCAATCGGGATAACCGACTTTCCGAACGCCGTCAATTTCGCAAAACCAGTCTGGATGATCCAAAAAATATTTTTCTTCAGGAATCAACCAATGAAATGAATGGACAAAGAAACAGAATTGATGATGACCGCCCAGTTCCTCCGATATGTTATTGCTATTGCCGTTGCATTTCATTTTAACGGCAAATGGACCGTTAAATGAGTCGCGATAAAACGATTCGCGATATTCAAGTTTTGGCGTAAAAACCTGATCGATTTTTGAAACGGTTAATTTCTCTTTTTTCGGAATAAAATATTCGGCTGAAGTCCAATATCGACAACCAAGCTGATCCTCAAGAAAAGTATTGACAGAATAAAGGGGACCGCGTTTGGGATGACCCGATAAAATAATCGAATTACCAATTCGTTTTAAAAGAATGGAATCATAACCGAGAGTCGCTTCATCAATCTCATTTCCCAAAAGAATTTTTGACGTTTGAGACGGGCCAATTACAAATTGTTTCATTTCCGAATTCGCATTGAGTTCCGTCTCCGTTTGAATCGGAAAATCGACTTCGGTCATCTGTTTCAAGGTTGTCTGAAGTTCATTAGCGGCAGACTTTTGAACCGGCGTTGCGTCAATCGGCAAAATAATGACAAAATCTGTTTTTCCATTTTCCGCCAAAATCAAATCGTCATTTCCCAATGAGAATGAAGAAATGGTCGATAATGTCAAAATAGACAAAATCAATAAAGAATGAAATAATCTTTTCAATAAAATCAATTTCATAATGAATCCCCTTATAAAATATTATTGCTGTTCCCGTTGATCCTGAGGAATGGTTCTCTGTTTCAATGGTTCAATGGTTCATCCGTCGCTCTTGAGCAGCCAAACCTCAAGACCAAAACATTTTCGGCTTGAATATCATAACGAATTCGTTGAATTTCCGTTGTTTGTCCCAACGCGAAATTGTGTCCCAAAACAAAAATTATAGCATAAATCAAGAAGGCAATCAAATTTCTTAATTCCATTCAAACCTGTTTCAAATTTCAGATTTTTGAGCTTGCCAGCCGAATAATGACGGACTGATAACAAATGAGCGAAACCTGTTGCCCATAACGATTTCGCAATCAAAAAGTCCTTCTAAAATTTTGGAATTCCGAAGCGTATATAAATTTCTTTTTGCAAAAATCAGCTGATTGAATCGGCAGGAATTCGTCGCAAAGAAGGAAAGGTCAGCGTAAACTGTGTTCCCTGACCGAGTTCGCTTTGAATAGCAATTCGCCCGCCATGCCCTTCAATAATTTTTCGAACCGTCGGAAGACCCAAACCGCTTCCTCTCCGTTTGGTTGAATAAAACGGTTCAAATATTTTCTGAAGAGTTTCCGTATCCATTCCGCAACCTGTATCAACAAAATCAATTGCGACTTCATTTCCGCAAAGACGCGTTCGAATCATTAATTCGCCCCCTTCCGGCATTGCTTGAATTGCATTAAGAATCAAATTAACGATTGCCCGATGAAAATAACGTTTATCAATTCGAATCGTCGGAAGATCCGCAGAAAAAAATTCGATGATTTCAACGTTTGACTCTTTTGCTTTAGGTCGAAGAAACTCAAGGATTTCGCGCAGTTCTTTATTCGTATCCGCAGCAGTCATATCCAAATGATGCGCGCGCGTAAAATCCAGAAATTCATTAAGAAGTTCTTCGAGTCGCAAACATTCCTTTTTGACAATATCAACTTTTTTAATCGCGCGACGCTGTTGAGGCGTTTCGTCGAGATCGTCCAAATCTTCTTCAAGAAGTTCCATATTCAAACGAATTGTTGAAAGCGGATTCTTGATTTCGTGAGCCAAACCGCCAGCAAGTTTGGCGATTTCCGTATATTCCTGAACCAAACGTTTATTAACTTCGTCTGGCGTAAAATCAATTGGTTTCATATTCTCTTTTAACAGATTATAGCTTCGACTTATATTCCATTCAAACTTGCAGAAAAAGTTTGGAAGCAGTTTTATAACCAGTTTTTTCGCTGATTTGACTCTGGAAATACAAGGCCAAAAACGAAAAAAAAGTTATCAAACGACTTCAAACCATTGAGTTCGCAAATTCGTCAAAGTCGGATAAAGATGATTCAAGATCAAAAAAATATCTGCGCAAAAAACAAATTCTGCCGCTGTTATTGGTTACAAAATCTTCTTCCAGGAATCGTCAAAACAAATTTTTCGAAAAGTCAGAGTCTGATTCCGAACGAGTTTCCGATTTCTCTTCTTCGTCTGGAAATTTGGCCTCTGCGATTAAAGGATAAAGACTCATTCCGACTTCATAATGAAGATACCAAGCGATATTCGCTGCCGTTTTGTATTCTTCCGGAACGGAAATTTCAGGCGATTTTGGACTTTTTGCGAGGATGAAACGCAATAATTGTTGATAATTATAATCATCCGACTCAATGGTTCCGTCTTTCAGAATAAAAATGGAAATTGTTTTTTCCTTCCGATTATGTTGATTCCTGTACTCAAAAAATAATTCATAAACTCGAATGTCAGATTCCTTTTAATAGTTGAATGGTTAATTATTGTTGTCTATATTCAAAAAAAAACAGGTTGACAAATCAAAAAAGAGACAATTTTGCCTCTTGAAAAAGTCGAATAGCCAAAAATTCAATTCCTTCGCGACCAAAAGGTTGATCGTTTTCCAGGAAATCCAACAAATGGGGCGGAATCGCATCCTTTCCCAAATAGGCGCCGGATAAAGAGCAAGCCATTGCGGCAATCGTATCCGTATCGCCGCCAAGTCCGATCGAATGTTGAAGAACGCTGAAAAAGGAATCGGGATAATCAACAAACAACTGAACAGCGCTGACAACGGACCGATGCGCTTCCGCTCCATTGCCAAAGGAAATGGGAACATCGCGATTGATATTCCGAAGGGTTTCCAACTGCCATTGAAACTCTTCCGTTTGAGTTCTTTGTTGAAGTTGACGAAGAAAGTCATCTCGCCGAAGAGTCCCTGTTGGCGTTGTTGCAGCTAAAGCAACGGCTAAAGCCAACAATTTGGCTCCTTCAACCCCCAACGGATGAATATGCGTAACTTTTGCCGAAACTTCAGCTTCCGCTTCGACCCGATCCAGATCAAAAGCGAAAAAAAGTCCGACAGGGGCAACTCTCATCGCCGCGCCATTTCCAAATGAACCGTCGGGAAAAATGGAACGGATTGCCTCATCTAACGAAATTTCGCGACGAAGTTTTGTAAAGAGACGGCGAATTCCCTTTCCGTAACCTCGATTGGGATCATAATGAAATAAAAAACGTTGCAATAAATAATCCGATTGGATTTCATGGCATTCAATTAATGTTTCGGTAATCCCAATCATCATTTGGGTATCATCCGTATATCGAAGAGTCGGCGAAGATTCGTCCTTGACAAAAAAATATTCTCTCGGGTTTTCCAACAATTTTCGAGCTGGCCCTGTCTGATAAATATGCGACGCCGTTAAACCTTCAAATGGAGCGCCGGTTGCATCGCCGACGGCCAAACCAAGCAAAGAACCAATAAAACGATTTCGCATTTGATCATCAAACATAAAACGAACCCCATTTCTTTGGAATTGTCAGCAGATTTGAGGACAGATACTCAAGCCTGTTAAAAACCTCTGATCGTTGTATTCGTAAGCCCGCCAACAAAGATCGGATCATTGTAATCGACAAACGTCCTTATCGATAATGGCCAAAAGGGATTAACGACCAATTGTTCCTTCAAGCGGACTGCTTGCCGTTGCATATTTTTTTCGAGGAATCCGTCCAGAAAGCCAAGAATAGCGTCCCGCTTTGCAAGCAAGATTCATTGCGTGCGCCATTGAGACAGGATTTTTCGCATGCGCAATCGCTGTATTCAACAAAACGCCGTCAACGCCTAATTCCATTGCAGCGGCGACGTCGCTGGCCCCGCCGACTCCTGCGTCAACAATAACGGGATAATCGGGATCATTTTCTTTAAGATATTCGAGACAAATTTGAATAGCGTTAGGATTTAAAACCCCTTGCCCCGAGCCGATAGGACTTCCGGCGGGCATAACAGCGGCTGCGCCAAGTTCTTTAAGGCGTTTGGCAACCAAAGCGTCATCCGTTGTATAAACGAGAACTTCAAAACCGTCCTTAACAAGGATTTCCGTCGCTTTCAACGTTTCAATCGGATCAGGAAGAAGCGTTTTGGCGTCGCCCAAACATTCCAGCTTGACCCAACCAGCGCCAGGATTTTCCATTTGTAAAAGGAGTTCTCGACCCATTCGGGCAACTCGAACCGCGTCGTCAGCGGAAAAACAACCCGCTGTATTCGGCAAAATTGTATATTTTTTCAAGTCAATGAAGTCGAGAAGGCTTTTTCCATTGGCGTCAATCAATCGTTCGCGGCGAACGGCGACCGTTATGCATTCCGTTTGCGACTCCGCAAGAGCCTGCTGCATTATGTCGTAAGTCGAATATTTGCCGGTTCCAACAATAAGCCGATTTTGAAACGTATGCGATCCGATAATAAGAGGTTTATCCATTTTATAAAAATCAAGATTGGGTTAAAGGATTTCTAACTTTCAATGATAAAGCCGCCAAAATCTTTTGCGATAAAACTTCATCGTTGAACTTCAAAGTCATTAAATAAATGACTTAACATCTATTGATATTTGCAGCAAAATATATTCAAGCGACAATCAACCGTCCGTCGTTGAGCGAGTTGCAAACCAGACAAGCAAGGAACTCAACAAGTTTGAATCGAAACAAGCCGATTGATCATTTTTGATTTTTTCGGCAAGTTCATAAAGGACGCGACTTAAAAAACAATGGTTTTTATTCCTCTGGTTTTCTGAATAAAGTCTGATTAAAAATCAGAAAATTTTCATTCTTTGATTTTTTTGATAACTCGAATCGCTTTGCCGTCTTGACGCGGAAGTTCGCCCGGTTTAAAAATGTCCCCTTTCGGCGAAAATCCAAGACGTTCTTTTAAATGTTTTTCGATTTGATAACCGGTAACGCCTTCTTCCGCTTCGACATGAATTCGAATATCTTTAACTCCCGCCGTTTCTTCAATAATAATTTGATAATGAGGATAAACGCCAGGGATTTCAAGCAAAGCCTGCTCAACCTGAGTCGGGAAAAAGTTGACCCCTTTAATAATCAGCATATCGTCCGTTCGACCAGAAATAGCGTCGATTTTTAAATGAGTTCGACCGCAATCGCATTTTTTCCGCGATAAAACCCGAGTCAAATCGCCCGTTCGAAATCGAATGACCGGAAGAGCTTCCCGCGTCAACGACGTTACAACCAGCTCGCCGAACTGGCCGTCAGGAAGCGGCAAATGCGTTGCCGGATCGACGATTTCCAAATAATAATGATCTTCCCAGACATGAATGCCGGAATGATCCCGGCAATCCATTCCGAGCGTTCCGACGCCGCCCGTTTCCGTCATTCCATAAATATTGAAAACTTCGATTCCCAATGCGGCATGAATCTTATTTTTCATCGCTTCTGTAACCGATTCGGCTCCGAAGACGCCGATTTTTAAATCGGGAAGATCAAGATTCATTTTCTGGAGAACTTCAATCAATCGAACGCTATAAGAAATAACAGCCCCAATGATTTTCGTTTTGAAAGTTCTTGCCATTTGAATCTGGCGTTCTGTATTTCCTGAACCGGTTGGAACGACAAAAAGATCAGCGGCTCGCGCTCCGTGATACATTCCGAATCCGCCATTAAAGAGCCCGAAAGTCGGCGTTATCTGGACTGGATCGCCTGGATAGCCGCCCGCCATTCGATAACAACGCGCCATACATTCGGCCCATTGTTCCAAATCGTATTGCGTATAAGGCATAACAACCGGCGCTCCGGTTGAACCGCTCGACATATGCATTTCTCGAAGCTGTTCTTTTGCGACGCAATTCAATCCTAACGGGAATGTTTTTCGAAACGTCTCCTTGGAAACCATTGGCAGCGACGCCATATCTTCGATTCCGCGGAAATCGTTGACATTAACATTATGTTCCGCATAATAATTCCGCATGAATTCATTTTGCTCGACAACATATCGAACAACATTTTTCAATTTTTCGTTTTGACGAAATTGCAATTCGTCCTGCGAAAGCGTTTCTTCCGTCGGATTAAAAAACTCGGAAGTTCCAGAAATATCTGACAAGCTGGAAAACATTTGAAAAACGCGCCTTTCTATTACTTTTGTTCGTTTTTCGATAATTCAATGATCATTAAATGACTGCGACGTTTTTGGGTTCAATAATTTCTGTCAGCAATGAAAATTTAAGCGATAAACTTAATAAAATTCAAGACTCTGTTTTTCTTTTTTGAAAGATTTTATCGTTCTATTTTATTGAGTCCAACGATTTCAAAAATCGAAAAAGAGAGTTTTCAGAACTTAATTCATTAGAATAAACTGGACTCATTCCGACATTCCAGGAGCTTTGAATTGGCGACAAAAATCGGCGATTTCCTGACGAATCGTTGGCGCAATTTCGTCGATATTATTGATATGACAGCAGACGCGGTCAATCCAGTCGGCGACTTTTTGCATTTCGTTTTCTTTCATTCCCATACTGGTCAGGGACGGGGTTCCAAGTCGAACGCCGCTTGTAACGAATGGGGAACGCGTATCGCCGGGAACCATATTGAAATTTCCGATAATTCCGCATTTCGCTAACGCTTTGGAAGCGTCTTTTCCTGTAAATTCCTTCTTACGGAAATCAAGAATGAGCAAATGCGTATCGGTTCCGCCGCCCGCCAATTCATAACCGCGATCCATTAAAGCAGCGGCCAACGCTTTGGCATTTTTGACAATCTGCTGACCGTAAGCCTTAAATTCGTCCGATAACGCAAATTTAAAAGCGGTTGCCATTCCCGCAATAATATGCATATGCGGCCCGCCTTGAAGACCAGGAAAAACGGCGCGATCAATGCGCTGCGCCAAATTGAATTTGCTCGTCGGAAAATATTTCGATTGATAACGGTCTTCGATTTTCGAAAGGAGAAAACCGGCTCGCGGACCTCGAAGCATTTTATGGGCTGTGCTGCTTACAATATCGCAATACGGAACCGGACTCGGATGAACGCCCGCAATAATTAAGGCGTTAATATGAGCAATATCCGCAACCAGATAAGCGTCGATTTCTTTTGCAATGTCGGCAAATTCGGAATAATTGAGAATATGGGGATAAGCCGACGTTCCAGCCCAAATCATTTTTGGACGTTCCTGCAAGGCAATTTCCCGTACGCGATTCATATCGAGTTTGCCGGTTATCGGATCGGGGCCATAAGGAATTTGAACATAATCCATTCCAGAAAAACTGACTTTCCAACCATGCGTCAGATGTCCGCCTTCGGAAACCGGCATTCCCATAACTTTATCGCCCGGCTTTAAAATGGCGCGATAAACCGCCTGATTTGCGGGAGAGCCGGAATAAGGTTGAACGTTGATATGTTCCGCTCCGAATAATTGTTTGCCGCGCTCTCGAGCAAGGTTTTCAAGTTGATCGGTTACTTCATTCCCTTCATAATATCGCGCTCCCGGATAACCCTCGCAATATTTATTCGTAAAAACAGAACCGCAGGCTTCCAAAACTTCATAAGAAGCATAACTTTCCGACGCAATCATTTTAAGCGTCGTCTGTTCATAAGTTGTTTGTTGTTGAATTAAATCGTAAACTTCAGCATCGTTGACTTTCAAATGCGGATAACGTTCAGCGGACATTGCTTTACAAACCTTTTTTGATGTTATTTTTGATAAAAAATACGCAATTTATTAATTTTATCCAAATCCAAAAAACAGGATCGTCGATTGAAGACTTTCAAGAAACAAAATTTATTATGTCAAGTTTAAGGAAAAAATCAATGATTTTCCTCAAATTTTGAGCGAAACAATCATTATTAATTGAAAATATTTCATTTTTTCCATTTTAACCGATTTTGGGGGCTTTTTCGAGGGGGGCTTTTGGATTGTTGACAAAAGAGTATTCTAATAGATTATAAGGAAGTTCTAAAAAACTGTTTTTTGCAATAAACTCCATTCGGAAAACGTTGCGAAAACCTGTTCCGGCGGACGAGACGTCCGCGTTCCTACGGAATTTTTAGAACTTCCTGTAAGATATTTCTTTGTTGCCATTTGAAACGGTTTTAAGTCACAACAATTAAAAACGTCCCCTGACAATTCTCTTCCATGAAAACCATTGCCCTTTTAATTGCGTTCATCGCAGGATTTCTATTTCCAGAACTTCATCATTTAAAATATTTGGTTCCCTGGTTTGTCCGTTTTATGCTTTTGATGATCTTTCTGCAATTTCATTTTCGCAATATGACTGTTCGTTATAGTCATTATACAATTTTGCTAACCAATTTAACCATTGGAATTATCATTTGCGAAGTTTTTCGTTATTTTGGAGAACCAATTCTCGGCGAAATTGCTTTTTTTCTTGGCAGTACTCCAACCGCGACAGCGGCTTCGACAGTTATGGGGTTTTTGGGCGGCAATATTGATTATGTTGTAACTTCATTCATATTGAATACATTCGGCATTTCTTTATCGATTCCGTTTACTCTCCCCTGGGTTTTGCGACATCAAACGCCATACGCTTTTTTATATGTTGGACAAACGGTCTTTTCAATCATTATAGTTCCCTTTTTGCTGGCGCGACTTCTTCGTTGGATTTATCCGAAATCACAATTCTGGTCGCAACATATACAAGGACTGATTTTTGTTCTTTGGACGTTTTTGGTCGCGATTTTATGCGCTTATTCTTCTTATTTTATACGAACATCCTGTTATTCGATCGGGATTATTATCGAGGTCGGCGCGGTTTCGTTTGTTATGTGTGTCATTAATTTTGGCGTTGGTTATCTTTTAGGGGAAAAGAATTTCAAGCATGAATCAAGCCAATCTCTTGGGCAAAAGAATACCGGTTCATTGATTTATTTGGCAATGCTTTATGGAAATCCGTTGTCAGTCCTCGGTTTAACATTTTATGTTCTTTGGCATAATCTCTGGAATGCAATCCAACTCAAAAGGGCGGATGTTCGAAAATGATATTATTCCCGTTCGTTTCGTTAAACATTACAAAACGGTCAACTCTCAATTCGACGCGAGAAATCGGCTCAGTCAAGCTGAACTCGTTTTGTTTCGTCATCAAAACGTTGTTTAAGTTCATTGAAGACGATTTCCCAAAGAGACGGTTCCTTTTCGTCAACGCTCCAAATCAACGATTCTGTTTTTTGATTTTCGCCGGGAATTTCCAAAAAAAGAACCGTATTATCAGATTCGATGATTTTTCGACATTGTTGAGCTATTTCCGAATCGGGATGATTGGCGAAACAGGCGGACCATTCGTCCAGCGTTTCGAGTTCGCAAAAATTCCAATCGTCAATATGATGTTCAATCATTTGCTCTAAAAGATAATAAGCCGCTGACTTATGATTTTTAACCGGTTTTTCGCCGATTAACTGATCGCCATAATATATTTTGATAATCATTTTTTAACTCTTTCCAATTTCTCCATTTTATTCTAATCTCTTATACAGTTGCGTCAATAGTTGACAAGCCTTTTGAGATATGCAATAATTAATCGAAGTTCAATTTTTTCTAAAATAGATTCAAATGTTTTTATTTTGAATTTTCTAAAGGAAACTTCGTTGTTTTTTATCGTTTAATTCAAACCTGTTGATTCCCCAAGCTGTTGAAATTCATAATATTGGCGAAATGGTTGAATTACAGAGAGCGAAGTTTATCGCCCGGTCTGACTTTGGAATAATCAAGTTACAGAAAGGTTTATTATGACAGTTCAACGTTTTCTTATTTTAATTCATTGTCTTGTTCTTATGAATGGGACTTTCCTTTTTGCAGCAGAAAAAGAGCTGACCCCTTCCTTTGAAGAGAAAGGGCAACTTCTTTTTTTTCAAACGGACAACGGTTCGACTTACAGCATTGATTGGGGATCAAATGGGACATTCTTTTTCAAGGAAAACGAAAAACCGCTCTTGAATTATCATTTTGGAGCGGTTCGGCTTCCAGAAGAGGTTGAAATACATCATTTTGGCGTTGGTCCAACCGTTTACGACGGCGCTTATTTCAGCGACGGAAGCGCTTTTGGCGGCGAACGAAGCGATTATATTCAACCGCTTTTCGGGTTTTGTGGCGAAATACTGACCGACGATTTTCCCCAGGATCATCCGCATCATCGAGGTTGTTGGTTGAGTTTTTGTGAAGTCCGTTGGAATGAAAAACTCGGCGATCTTTGGGCTGTCTGCAAAATTCGCGCTTATCCGAAAAAAATAACTCAAATCAAAAGCGTCAGAGATTTTGAGAGCGGAAAAAACGCAATGCAAATCGAAGTTGTCAATGTTTGGCGATATGATGACGATCCGACCGAGATCGTTGAAGAAACCGTAACGATTGAAGTTTCTTCAACCTCGGGCGAAGAAGGCCAAAAGAGCCGAACGATCGATGTTTCCGCGAAATTGAAGGCGCTCGTTGAGGGCGTTTCGATTGCCGGACGCCAAAAAGTCGATTACGGAGGTTATAGCGGAATGGCAGTTCGAATGAATCCCCAAGCAACCGATTTTTCGATTCGCGTTGTTCATCCGAAACCAGATCAATGGAACGGCGTCGAAAATTCAATGGCTGAACGAATCAGCGACCCAGATCGTTTTGGCAACGCGTCCTGGATTGCGATTTATGGAAAATATCCCTGTTCGACCTTTAATGAAAAAGCCAAGGAAAACAGCAACGAAAATAATCAGCCCGATAATGAGGCAACGAACTTGTCTCAAACCGCAGATACAACCGATTCTTCAAAGGGCGATTTTACAACGCTCGGAATGTTTGAATCGGTTAATAATCCGCTTTATCCGAATCAATTCCGTTATTATTCGTCTCGAAATATTATGATTGCGTTCCCCGGTTTTTCGACATTGGCTCTTCCGAAAGATGAAACCGTTCTGTTTCAAACCCGATTTTGGCTTCGTCAGGGAAAAACAACTCTCGATGAAGAAAAACAAGCCTGGGATGAATATCAAGAGTCGATTTCTCAAAGGAAGTTCTAAAAACCTCGTTTTTTCAACAAACTCGATTTCGAAGACGTCGCAAAAACAAGTTCCGGCGGACGAGACGACCGCGTTCCCAGCAGGTTTTGAGAACTTCCTTCAACAATAACAGATTGTTGTTTAAAAAGCAAATTATTTTGAATAAGTTTTGAATAGTATTGATAAAATGAGGTTTTTCAAACATTTTACAAAGAAACAATCAATGAATCAACCTTTCTTGAATTTTTGCGACAAACGAAAGTTTTCGTCGTTTTAATGTCAATCATATCGATATAAAATTCGCAAACAAGGGGACAAGTTTCCGAAACGGCTGTTACTGCATTCGACTCAACGTCTGTTTCGAATTCTTATGAGAAAATCGCGTCAGTTTGAGCGATCATTCCAGATCATTGGTTTGACAACCCCGAAACGAAACGGATGAATTCGGAAGAATTCGTTTCCGAGAATATCTCGAGACATCCTTTCCGGAAAAAGGTCGGCAACTTTTCCGAAATCTTTTTCTTAAACGGAAAAATGCCCGTTGAAACGTCCCGATTTTGTCGACAACTTTTCCGAAATCTTTTTCTTAAACGGAAAAATGCCCGTTGAAACGTCCCGATTTTGTCGACAACTGACGCGCTGTTTCGCAATAAGAGCTTTCTATTGTTGATATTTTATCTATTTTAAATCAGTTTTTTTAAATAGCCATTTTATTTTGGTAATTTATTAAATCTTTGCTTTCAATTCTTGATTATCTTTTCTTTTTATGTTATTATATTGACTATTAAGAGAAAGGAAGTTTTAAAAGCCTGTTTTTTGCAACAACCCCAATTCAGGAAGCGTCGCAAAAACCAGTGCTTGGGACGAAACGTCCGCGTTCCCGGCGGGTTTTTGGAACTTCTTAGAAGAAAATAAGAGGAAAACTCTTTTTTACTTTGTTTCATTTGTGAAGATCCTGAGTTTTGTTTTCATATTACAAAATAGATTTTTTGAAAGCGAAACGAATGGATTTTTTGATTTTATGTTAATTGTGTGGAGAAAAAAAATGTCTCAAATAACTTTTGTTAAACTGGGGGGGGGTAAAGTTCGCAAGGGGTTTACTCTCGTTGAACTTTTGGTTGTTATTGCAATCATTGGAATTTTGATCGGTCTTCTTTTGCCTGCCGTCCAGGCTGCTCGAGAAGCGGCGCGTCGTATGCAATGTACAAATAATCTGAAGCAGATCGGCCTTGCCGTTCATAATTTTCATGACGTTCGCAACGGCCTTCCGCCGACAACGATTGGAATGTCTTCCGCAGAACGTCCGTCCGATCATTATGTTTGGAGCCGCGTCTCGTTTTGGGGGCTGATTTATCCCTATACGGAACAGAATGCCCTTTATGACGTCTTGATGGACTGGACAAATAAGACCGATGCGTCGCAAATTGGAAGTTCGGCCTTTTTGGGGTCTCTGGACAACGCTTGGTGGACGCAAACCTTAACGGACGAACAACGTCAAGGTTTTGGTTCCGTTTCCTATATGCTTTGTCCTTCTCGACGTTCCGGAAACCAGGTAACGCAAGAAAATCATACAGAAACGCAGGACGGAAGCGGTTGGCAAGGTCCCGTAACCGATTATGCCGTTGTCATGCGGGTCGATACAATCGGTTGGTGGGAAAATTATCTGGTTTATGGACGTCCCAATGATTATCAAATGCATGTCGGCCCGTTTCGCGTTGCAAAATGGGGTTCCTCGTCCGATTATCATTCCTGGGTTCCCCGCGATACATTCGCCTGGTGGCGCGATGGAACGAGCAATCAGATTATCGTCGGCGATAAATTTATCCCGCGAGACGGCGTTGGCAAATGCCCGTTGGGTCAAGGCGCTTATTCCGGCGATTGTTCCTATTTGGTTCAAGGGCATTGGAAATCGGCTTCGGGTTTTCGTTCCCTTTGTCCTCATAACAATTATAGTATGGTTCTTGCCCGTCATTCGGACTTCCCGAGCGTTAATAATGGAAATGGTCTTTTCGATTACGCTTTTGGAAGCGAGCATCCCGGCGTTTGTATGTTTCTGGCGGGCGATGGTTCCGTTCATTCGTTTTCCGTAACGACATTGCCCTCAATCATGCATATGTTGAGCGATGTTCGAGATGGCAAACCGGTTGCCATTCCGTAAGTTTCAGGAAATCAAGAGAGCGTAAAGTCAAGGGGGGAAGAATATTCTCCAACTGTTTTTTCGCTCTCAATTATAATTTTCCAGTTATTATTCTCCGGAAAGGTTCCGCTTTTCTGTTCTGTTTTCAACTCGATTGAGAACAGATTGTATTTCAGGAAAATGCGACGGAGAGTTCCGCGTTCGCAATATGTTTTCGGAACTTTTTTCAACTTAATCAGAAAACCCCTCAAAATAATGAGTTAATAATCAATGATAAAACATTTTTCAGTAGCGTTTATTTTATTTTCCTGCTTTTTGATCGCCGGTTGCAGCAAAAACGTTGGAATGTCGGGAACGGTAACCTTTTCCGATGATAATTCCCCCTTGACCGTTGGAACGATTTGTTTTCAGTCCGATTCCGTTTTTTCGCGGGGCAAAATGAAGCCAGACGGAACATTTGTTATCGGCTCGGAAAAAGAAGCGGACGGTTTGCCGAAAGGGGAATATGTCGTTTTCTTTTCCGGGGCAACGGAACAAGACGGAACCGATGATTCAGGAATGCCTGTTTTCAAAAGCGTTGTCGATTTGAAATATACAACGCCCGAAGAAACGCCATTAAAGATTTCTGTTGCAGGAAAGCAAAAAATTGATCTGAAAGTTGATCGTCCGTCAGGCGACATGAAAGTTGCTCCCAATCTTACAGAATGATCCTTTTTAGTCAGACCAGTTGAATCCCAAATCGCCGGGGATCAATCCGCAAATGAAATGGGGATCAAACCCGCAATGAGTCGGGGATTAAATTTGTAAATGAATGGGCGGTTTACGCAAAAGCAAAATCTTTCGCCCATTTTGGTTTAAAATATTTTGGTTATTTCAGAAGCGCGGTTTTCTAATTGGTTTTTTCATTTGACTTAAAGCAAGAAGTTCAAAAAGAAATAAAATTCAGGAAACGACTTCGCTTCAATTGATGAAAACGAACGGAGAAAGTTATATGTCTGGCGTCATTTTGAAAAATATTCGTTTCATTCGAGCGTTTTTTCTCTTTGTGATCTTGCTGTCAGGAGCGTCTTCCCTTTTTTCGCAGGAAGTATCCAATTCTCTTGATGACCAATCGTTCTGCATTCGAACGGAATGGTTTGATCGAGGAAATGTAACGCCGGGCGGCCCAACTTACAGCGATCTTTATGTCTGCCTTTGTACTGGCGGCCAGGATCCAACGTTTGTTGAGTTTGACGTTGATTTTCCCGAAGCGGGAGATTATGAACTCTGGGGACTTTATTCGGCGAATGAATCTCGACCGCTTGATTTTCAGTTGGACGGTCAATTTATTGCCAAAACGTTCGACAAACCAACCGGTTCCTGGATGACAAGTCAGGCGAAATGGGTTAAGCAAACCGATTTTTCCGTTGCGTCAAAAGGGAAACATGTCGTTCGTTTTGAAACGCGAACAATTCATATCCCGCATATTTGCGCTTTAAAATTTATTCCGAAGTCGAAGCTGACAACGGATTGGGTGATTCCGCGTCCTTTGGCGAAAGAGCGGATTCAATCGATGTCCGATTGGCAACCGAGCCCCTGGAGCGGCGGTTGGTATCACGAAATTGCTCGAGATCGAGCGCAAAAAAAAGAGAGCGGCGAAACATTCAGCAATCATTTCGGCTTGGAAACGTCAATCGCTCTTGTTTGTCGGGAAGCGGTTTCCTTTGAGGTTTCGCCGGAATCTTTTCAGAAACTCGATTTGTCCAAAGTCAAATTGAATGACGAATTGACTTATCTCAACGGAATGTTTGACGAATCTGAGAAGGAAACAACAGCGGCGATTTCAGATCCGGAATCAACGAATCAATCCGACGAGCCTGACAATTCAACCGTTTTTGTCAAAGTCAAGGTTGATCGAACGAAATCGAGTTATCTTTCTTCGATTCCGGAAGAACAATATTTTGAATTCAGCCTTCCGAAATATCAGGAGATTTTGCGTCGAACCGACGAAATGATTCAGGATTTTCGCGACGAACTCGGGGAAGACGATTATCTTGCGGCAAACGAAGAAGAACTCCAAAAGTTTCTCGAACTCGGTCAAACGTTTGCAGACCAGGCGAAACAGCTTTTCCAATCGGAACCGTTTTCGTCAGGAACATCCGAAGGAACATCCGAAGCGTCTCAAAACGTTTCTGACGCAGCGAACGACGCGTTTCAAAATTGGGCGTCTCCCTTTGCGGAAGCCTATTTGGACGTTATCCGACTTTATTCCCGAACCGCAATGGAAAATCCGCTTTTGGATTTCGAGAAAATTCTTTTTATCAAACGAAAGGCAAGCGATCTTGGATTACCGCAAAATTATCAGAGCAATTGCGTTCTCAATCGGGACGGTTTCGACGATAAATTAATGACGCTTGCGCTTCCGAAATCGGAACTTCGCGATTCGGACGGTTTTCAGCGAAAGGCGGACGATCTGAAAAATATGGCCGAAATGAATGAACTGGTTTCGGCGACGAATCAAAATCTTCCGATCATAGAAACGCTTTTTGCGCCGGATTATCCGACATTTCTCGGCGATCTTGATCTTCATTTCGACGGTCAAAAAGCGCTGGTTTCGTCAATCAGTCGAGAAAAAAACTGGAATGTTTTCGAACTTGATCTCGAAGGAATCAAAGAACAAAAATCAACAGACGAAGTTATGAAAGCGAAACTTCCCGTCTTTCCCGACGCGGATAATTATGACGCTTGTTATCTTCCGGATGAATCCGTTATTTTTGAGTCAACCGGTTGTTATATTGCGGTTCCCTGCGTTATGGGAACGACTCGCGTAACAAATTCGTTCCGTTTGAATAAAGACGGTTCCATTCGACGTCTGACATTCGATCAGGAACATAATTGGTGCCCGACAGTCATGCCGGATGGTCGCATTCTTTATTTGCGCTGGGAATATACGGATATTCCGCATGTTCCGGGGCGGTTGCTCTTCCAAATGAATCCCGACGGAACATCTCAAACGTCTTATTATGGAACAAACTCGCTTTGGCCTGTTTCAATGCTTTATGCCCGTCCGATTCCTGGGAGCACAACGAAATTTGTAACGATTGTAACGGGGCATCATGGCGTTTCCCGAATGGGCGAAATGATTCTTTTCGACGTTCAGCAGGGACGTCATGAAAACGAAGGGGCAGTCGAACGAATTTGCGGTTATCCGAAAAAGGTTGAATCGCGAACTGATCCGAAATATTATTCAACGTTGACCGGCGATAATATTGTCGATGAAAGCTGGCCGAAATTTCTTCATCCGTATCCGCTCAGCGAGAATTATTTTCTTTGCGCGGCGCAACCGAATCGGGAAGCGCTTTGGGGACTTTATCTCGTCGATCGCAAGGACAATATGATTCTTTTGGCAGAAAATAACGATTTTGCCTGCTTTGAACCGGTTCCCTGGCGAGAAACAGAACGTCCGCCCGTTATTATGGATCGCGTCGATCTTTCAAAAGAGGACGCAACCGTTTATATTGCCGATCTTTATTTTGGGGACGGTTTGAAAGGAGTTCCGCGAAATACGGTTAAGAATTTGCGGCTTTATTCCTATAATTATCTTTATCCTCAAATCGGCGGAATGAACGCGATCGTTGGAACAGACGGCCCTTGGGACGTTCGACAGATCGTCGGAACGGTTCCCGTTAATGAAGACGGTTCCGTAATGTTCAAGGTTCCCGCCAATGTTCCGATTGCGATTCAGCCGCTCGACGAAAACGGCGAAGCAATGCAGCAAATGCGCAGCTGGTTCACAGCAATGCCGGGCGAATTTCTTTCGTGTACCGGTTGCCATGAAGATCAGAATTCAACGTCGCCGCCAAGCAATAAGACGTTTCAATCAGACGCGGAAATCCCGGAAATTCGTCCCTGGTTTGGACCAATGCGAGGCTTTTCGTTCAATCGGGAAGTTCAACCGGTTCTTGATCATTATTGCGTCGCCTGTCATGACGGTCAGGAAAAAGGTTGGGGCGTCATTCCATTTGATTTGCGAGGCGGAAAAGTCGTCAGCGATTATAAAACGGCGTTCCTGACAGGTCAACCGAATGTCGGCAATTTTTCGTCGTCTTATTTGAATCTTCATCAGTTTGTTCGTCGTCCCGGTTTGGAAAGCGATTATAAACTTTTAAACCCAATGGAATTTTCGGCCAATACAACGGAGTTGGTTCAAATTTTGCGCGACGGTCATCATGGGCTTCAACTTGATGCGGAAGCTTGGGATCGAATCATAACCTGGGTCGACATGAACGCTCCGTATCATGGGAGCTGGACAGAATATGCCGGAAAAGAATATGTCGAAAAATGGAACGATCATCGAAAAGATTTGATGAAACTTTATGCGAACGTTGACGATGAATCGGAAACAGCTCGCGGAACTCTTTATGACCCGGAACGAGCGGGAAAACTTCTGAAGACAGATCATTCCATTTTGCCGGTCAATCGTTTTGCTTCCGATTTTGAGCGTCAAATATTAAAAGAAGTCTCCGAAGGCAAACGCTCTTTCCCCAGCGGCGAAGAATTGAAACAACGTTTCGATAATGAAATGCGTTTGATTCATTCTGACGCCGAAAGTCAAAAGAAATTTGTCGAAAAATTGGCAGGCAAACCGGTTTCGATCGGCTGCGAATCTCCCAATCGTTATGAATGGTCGCGTAAAGCGGAAAAATCGGACGATCCGAATATTATGGGAAGAACGGAAGCGGAAGCGATCGCTTGTTTAAATGACGAGCAAAAGCAGAAAAATCCGATTCTTGAAATTGAGCTTGCCCCCGATGTTCCGCTCTTTTTAACGAAGGTTCCAAGCGGTTCGCTGCCCAAGGAAAGCATTGAAAACGCTTCGGAATCCGCTGAAGATAATTCAACGTTTCAATCATTCTGGGTCGGAACGTTTGAAATAACGAACGAGCAGTTTGAACTTTTTGATCCGGATCATGACAGCCGAGTTGAGTCGCGCCTTGGGCTTTCGCATGGAATTCGAGGCTTTTTCGTCAACGCTCCGGAACTTCCGGTCTGTCGCGTTTCCTGGAATGAAGCGGTTGCCTTCTGCGATTGGCTTTCTGTTAAAACGGGCAAGAAATTCCGACTCCCAACGGAAAATGAATGGGAATATGTTTGTCGAGCCGAAACACAAACGCCCTTTTCTTTCGGCGATTGGGGAACTGATTTTTCCAAAGACGCAAACCTTGCCGATCAAATGTTGATCGAATTTATTATCGACCAATATTATTGCGACCGTCGGCCTTTGCCCGCAACTTATTATGACGATTGGATTCCGAAAGAACGTCGTTTTTGCGACAACGGTTTTCTTTCTGAGCGACCGGGCCAATATCGCCCCAATCCTTGGGGAATTTTCGATCTGCATGGAAATCTTGCCGAATGGACGGCAACTTCTTTAACTTCGCAGACCGGAATTGAGCTTCTTGATTCATTAGAATCGGAAAAAATCGTTCGCGGCGGTTCCTGGCATGATCGACCTTATCGGGCAACAAGTTCCTTCCGAACGAGTTATCGACCTTGGCAACGAGTCTTTGACGTCGGTTTTCGGGTCGTTTGTGAAGACGAATAACAAATGACGATTTTAACTGTCAATGCAGTTTTGTTGATCTCTTGCTGAATAATAACCCCGCATTGACAGAATGAAACCTGAAACCTGCTTCGATAATCAATAAACCGTCGCATTTTCTGATTGTTTTGCTTCGTTCGCAAAATGTTAAAATTTGCGACTTTTTTGGGGCTATCCTTGTTAAAACAATCAGTTATAATGTTGTTTGTGAACAAAGTTTCATTAAAAGCATTTTACTCAAAAATATTGTTTAAAGCGATTTGAACAATAATCATTGACTAAAATAATTGGTTCGTTGTTGTTGGTTGAACGAACACAAAATTTAATGCTTTTAGCAAGTTCAAATGTCAATCTTTGACGGACATTTGGCCTTTAATATTTTGTGAAAACCTTTTCGTCCGAAAATTTGACATTGTTTTATGAAAAAGGCACAATAAATGGCATCTCCCTTGATTATTAGCGTTTCAGGACTCCGCGGAGAAATTGGACAGACGTTAACGCCAGAAGTTGCAATGCATTATGTTTTAGCCTATGCCTCGGTTCTTCGAGAAGAATATGAAGAAGGGCTGTTTGTTGTAACTCGTGACGGTCGCCGTTCTGGAGAAATGTTGGCCGATGCGATTCATTCCGCATTGAACGGAATCGGTTTTTCAACGTTGGATGGCGATGTTGCGGCAACGCCGACAACAGGTCTTTTGATTCGGGAATATGAAGCGATTGGAGGCATTCAAATATCGGCAAGTCATAATCCTCGCCAATATAACGGGATTAAACTTTTTTCCGCTGAAGGTCGGGTTATTCCGAAATTGCTCGGGGAAAAAGTGCTGCAACGTTATCGAGAACTCGAAAATAATCTAAATAGTCAAAAGGGAAGTTCCTTTGTTCAATGGGTTGATGTCGAAAAACTGGGCGAACGAACTTTCATTGAAGATACAACGTCCTTTCATCTTCGCCAGGTTTTAGCAACGGTTGATGTTCCGCAAATTCGAAATAAAAAGTTCAAGGTTCTTCTTGATTCGAATCATGGAGCAGGCGGAATTTTAGGACGCCGACTTCTTGATGAACTTGGTTGCGAAGTCGTTTTCTTGGGCGATGAACCAAATGGCGATTTTGAGCATACGCCGGAACCAATCGTTGAAAATTTGAAATCCGTTTTTGAAAAAGTTCAAAAGGCAAAAGTTGATATCGGTTTTTGTCAGGATCCCGACGCAGATCGACTCGCTCTGATTGATGCGGACGGAAATTATATCGGCGAAGAATATACGGTTGCTCTTTGTTCGAAAAATCGACTTGAAAAACTTTATGAAATGAATCAACCGCTTGGAAATATTGTCATTAATTGCGCCAGCAGTCGAATGTCAATTGATATTGCCAATCAATTTGAGGTCGATTGTTGTCGTTCTGCGGTTGGCGAAGCCAATGTTGTTGATTTAATGATCGCTCAAAACGCTGTATTCGGAGGCGAAGGAAACGGCGGTCCGATTGATCCAAAAGTCGGATTTGTTCGCGACAGTTTCGTTGGAATGGCCAACATTCTTGACGCAATGGCTCGTCGAAATCTTTCCGTTGCTCAACTTGCGGCTGAAATTCCCAAATATTCCATTGTTAAACGCAAAATAACGCTTTTGCTTGAAAAAGTTCCTGCCGTTTTGGACGGCATTTCGTCTCATTATTCCAATCAAAAACAGAATAATCTTGATGGCTTGCGCATTGATTGGGACAATGCCTGGGTTCTCATTCGAGCCAGCAATACAGAACCGATCGTTCGAGTTATTGCAGAAGCTCAAACGGAATCCGAAGCAAACAGAATTGCAGACGAAATCGAAACCGTTATACACAAATTGGTTGAAAATCCCTGATTTTTATGTTCGTAAAGGAAGTTCTAAAAAACATTAGGAACGCCGTCGTCTCGTCCGCAAAGAATGGTTTTAACGGCCTTATTTGAAAGGCGTTTGTTGAAAAATCTGTGTTTTTAGACTTCATGTAAGTCCGCAAAATGTAATGATTTCGCAAGACAAATTCTGATCCCGTTCCGGCTTCTGTATGATATGTGTGAATACAATCAATTGGACGGAGGGCGGAAGGGAATCCAAAATGAAGCTTATTTTTCTGATTCTGAAATTTGGTATTTTATGGAGATTCGTTAAATCATGAAAATTATGATTGGCAGCGATCATCATGGCGTTCGAACCCGACTCAATTTGGGGGATTTTGTTCGTTCTTTGGGTCATGATGTGATTGACATCGGCCCCAGAGATCTGGAACATCCGGAAATAGTTGATTATCCTGAAATTGCCTCCCAAGTTGCGAAAGCCGTTTCAGAAAAAAAAATCGATCGCGGAATTCTCATTTGCGGAACGGGAATCGGAATGAGTATTGTTGCGAACAAGTTTCCTGGCATTCGAGCGGCTCCTGTTATCGATGATTTTACTGCGGAAATGAGTCGGCGTCATAACGATTTGAATGTTCTTTGTCTGTCCGGCGATCTTCTTTCCGAGCCAACCATTGATCGTTTGGTTGATATTTGGTTGAAAACGGAATATATTGGCGGACGTCATGAACGCCGAAACGCTAAAATTGCAAAAATCGAAAATGATCTTATCAGCGCAAAAGATTATTTGTCAAAATAACAAATCGGATTCTGTATGAAAATTACAATTAACGATGAAATGCGGGAATTGCCGGACTGTATTTCTGTTGCTGAACTTCTGAATCTGCTTGACTTACAGGGAAAATTTGTTGCCGTTGAACGCAATAAACAGATTATTTCCTTTCGGCATTTTCAAGAGACATTTCTTCAGGAAGGGGATGTTCTTGAGATTGTAACCCTGGTTGGCGGCGGTTGATAACAATCAACTTTCCTCAAAAACAAGGTTATCGAAAGACTTGCAGATTTTGCTCGCAAGCCGACAAACGAACAGTCGAATTATTCAAAAGCGAAGTCTGACGCTTGTCCGGCTTCGTTAAGTCAAACTTTATTCTTCATAACTCAAACGAAAAAGGACGTTTTAACTCGTCTTGCGCAAAAAACGATAAGAAAAACGGAAAACGAGATTAAGGAAACAAATCCTTTTTTCTTTGATTTGGCCAAAAAATGTCCCCCTTTATAACTCCGTTTCTCCAAATCGCTCTGTAAATGTTGTATTCATTGTTAGATCGAAACTCAGAATAGATAGGACTGGACCGCAGACGGGACATTCGCGTTCCATTAAATGAGTCGTTCCGACTCTTTTGGTAAAAAAACCAATCAACATCTATTGACAACATTTACAGCGAGTTAAGCGCCTCTGCAAGCTAAAAAACGAAACGTTTATTCCTTAAATAATAACCGATACAACAAACAAAACAGATGTCGGTTATCATCAATCCCGACTTTTCCAAAATAGCATCCAAATCTGTTATTTTTAACGACTTCAGTATAGATATCTTATCGGAATATTTTGTCAAAAACGCTTACATTTTTATAATACAGACTCAAGTCTTGAGAAGATTTTGGTTTTTTCGAACGATTTGAGTATAACTTGAAAGGGAAGAATATGAAAAATGGAAAATCAGCGAGTCTTTTCATTATTCTGGGACTCATTTTATTCATTGAGCCTTGTTCTCAATTATTTTCTCAAACAAAGACTCAAACGATCCCGTTTCAATTGGGAAACAATAAATTATGGGCGGGCAATCCGTCTGAAATAACCATTTTGCCTGATCTTGACGATTCGGATCAATCAATGGTCAAGATTGCAGCACAAAAACCGACGGACAGCAGCTGGTTGATGAAAATAAATGTTTATCCTTATGCTAAATACAGACTTACAGGAAAAATTAAAACAGAAAATGTTCAAACAACTGACGGCATCGGAGCTCTGTTCAATATTCATGATATTTTTTCTGCCAAAACCGAAGCTCTTGTTGGAACCAACGATTGGAAAGACGTTTCCGTCGAATTTTCAACAGAGGGTCAAACGGAATTAACGGTTAATTGTCTTTTGGGAGGCTGGGGAAAAGCAACTGGAAATGCTTATTATAAAGAACTTAACATTGAGTTTCTTGAAACAATTCCGAGCGAACCGTTGATTGTTCAAGATTGGGAACCGATCATTCAAATTGACGCAAATAAAAAGTATGAACCGATTTCCAAATATATTTATGGACAGTTTATCGAACATTTGGGACGTTGTATTTATGGCGGAATTTGGGCTGAAATGCTTCAGGATCGAAAATTTTATGAACCGATTGGAACGGAAAATTCTGCCTGGTCATTAAACGATTCAAAGAAAATCATGCAAGAGTCAATTGAGCCCCTTTGTATTATGGATGAACAAGAGCCGTTTGTTGGAAAATGGAGCCCAAAACTCTCTGGAATCGGGCTGATTTCCATAGAACAAAAGAATCTGAAATTCAAAAAAGGTCAATATTTCGGTTATTTTTGGGCGAAAGCCTCTCCTGAAATTGAAGCGATAACCATTGATATCTCTTCTGACAAAGAAACGCTTTTCTATAGTCAGTCGTTTAAACCAGATCAATTCGACAAATATCAAAAATATGAATTTGTCTTTGATTTTCCTGAAGATCGAAAAGGAAAAGACGACAACATCATTTTTTCTCTTGGTTTCTCCTCAAGCCAAAACGGTTCCCTGACCATCGGTTGCGTTTCATTAATGCCAGGCGATCATATCAATGGAATGCGAAGGGATACCCTTCAACTTCTTAAAGAACTGGATTCTCCGGTTTATCGCTGGCCAGGCGGAAATTTTGTCAGCGGTTATGATTGGAAGGACGGCATTGGCGATCGCGACAAACGTCCGCCGCGAAAGAATCCGGCCTGGCTTGGCATTGAGCATAACGATTTCGGATTTGATGAATTCATGTTCTTCTGTAAATATCTCAATACGGAACCTTATATTGCCATTAATACAGGCAACGGCAATATTGAAAACGCCTTGTCTGAACTTGAATACGCAAACGGATCCGAAGAAACTCCTTTTGGGAAAATTCGAGCTAAAAACGGTCATACCGAACCTTATGATGTTCGTTTTTGGTGTATCGGAAATGAAATGTATGGCGATTGGCAAATCGGTCATATTCCGGTTGAAGATTATGTCAAACGCCATAACGATTTTGTTGACGCGTTTCGTCAATATGATCCTGAAATCATTGTTGTTGGCGTTGGAAATGTCGGAAAATGGAATGACGTTTTTATTCCCGGCGCTTTTGACCATTTGACTTATTTGAGCGAACATTTTTATACAAGCGAAAGAAAAAGAATTTTGGAACATATTCATTTTCCGGCCCAGGAAATTCAACGCATTTCTGACGCTCATCGAAATTATCGAAATAAATGGCCGGAACTCTATCAAAAACATGACTTAAAAATTGTCATGGACGAATGGAATTATTGGTATGGCTCACATGTTTTCGGTGAATTGGGAACGCGATATTTTCTTCGTGACGCATTGGGAATTGCGGTCGGTCTTCATGAATTCTATCGAAACTCGGATCGCTATTTTATGGCAAATTATGCCCAAACGGTTAATGTAATCGGAGCGATTAAAACCAATGAAACCGAGGCCGAATTGGAATCAACCGGTCTCGCTCTCAAATTGTATCGACATGAATTCGGTACGATTCCCATTGACGTTCAACTTATTTCAGAAAAAGAAGTTGCCAGCGGCGTTCTCGATTTAGCCGCTGCTTTATCGCAAGACCAAAAGGAAATAACGCTTGCGGTCGTCAATGCCGCATCCAATCCAATAACGGCAACGCTCAGATTTGACTCTGTTTCCGTTCAAAAACAAGGCACAAAATTTGTTCTAAGCGACCAGGAAAACGACCCTTATGCCTTCAATGAACCGGGACAGAAACGTCGTATCGACATTTCAGAAGAACCATTTGAACTCAATAACGATCAAATTACGCTTACCCCGCTGTCTATAACGCTTCTAAAGTTGAAAGTGGATAATTAAAAGTGGAAAGCGGAAAGTTGAAAGCAGAAAGTTCGAGGGGAAAAAAGGAACCGGGAGCGAATGGCTCTTTGTCAATAGTTTGGGTACAATAAAAAGTCTGGGGGATAATTGTTTTAAGATAGACAATTTATTAATCAGGCTTTTAGGCAGTGTGCTTTAAATAATGAAGATTTTTAACCAAATAAAAATAGCGGCGATTTTTATCATCGTCAAGTATCGGAGGGCGAGTTTTTCATAGCGAGTTGCGATTCGTCGAAACTCCTTGAGTCGACCGAAGATGCGTTCGATTATGTTACGTTCCTCCGTACTACGCTCGTGAACAACATGTAGCCTAATACCAAACGTCAGTTTACAAATTTTCAATGATCGAAAATAAGAAGTGGTTTCTAAGTTGTGTTTTAACAAAAATGTAGATAACTTATGAAACTTCTTCTTAAATTGTTTGTTTTTACTTCACGGTCTTCTTAATCGTGTACAAATGGAACGTGTGAAGTAAATAAAATACACAAGAACCGTTTGTTCAGAATAATTCAATTGAAACGATAGTTTTATCAACAAAAAAGAGAGACGAGGATTCAAATGAAGCGAAGAAAAATAAAGCATTTTAATGTTATCGCGGCGTTAGCCGTTTTGATCTTTTTTATGTGTGTTTTCAATATTTATCATGTTCAGGCGACGAATGGAAACGACGATCTTGTATATACTTATGAATCATCTGAAAAAAGCCCCTTGATTGATCCGTCGTCTGAAGACGTTTCAAAAATTGTACGCGTAACGATCATGGTTACAATCCTAACCAGATACAAAAATCCCGTAAAGAATATCCAGGCGTCAATTTTGTCACAGCGGACAATATCGTGCCGACAATTGAAAAACTCGATCGCTTTAACGAGCCATTAGTCGTTCAATTTATGAGCGTTCGCGTTGATTTAGAGGCGATTCAAGCGATACAGAAAGTGAAAAAAATTCAAGGTTTGCTTTTTGATAAATGTCGTTTTGACAACGACGATTGGTCCGATTTAAATATGGTTCCATGGAAAACGAGCGACGAACTCTCTTCGTTAATATTTTCTCGATGCGAACCGTTTGACGCTGTTTCAAAGATCGTATCGTTGACGCCCAAACTTGAACATTTGGATTTATGGGGAATTGATCTCTCCCGGAAAAACGCTCAAACATTTTTAAACGATTTTGATTCGTTAACTTCGCTGACCTTAATTGGTTGTAAATTATCGGACAATTTCATTCAGGAATTATCCCGCAAAAAAATACGCCACTTAACGCTAAATCGAATTTCTTTGTCTGAAAAAGATGCGGAAATTTTATCTCGTTTTTCATTTGAATTGGAGTCGTTACAACTTATTCATTGTGATTGCCCTAATTCCCTAAACGCTTTAAAATGGAATCCTTCGCTCAAAATACTTAAAATCGACGAATAAGAGAGACTCGTAACTTCTCTACGTCGTATGATCTGAATTTCGGATTCTGTCGATAGGATAAAAAACGTCGTCACGATCGTTTATTACGCCGGAAACGTCCTGGAGTGAATGTATTACAACGCCTTCGGTAAACCGACAATTTACAACGGCTCTTTAGCCGTTCAGCGAAACGTCTCCAACTACGCCTGGACAAGAACCTTCACCGGGCAAGTTTACGATCCCGAATCCGGGTTGATGCTGTATCGTAATCGGTATTATCACCCGACCTTAGGACGGTTTATTACTCGCGATCCGATTGGGTATAACGCAGATGGTGTTAATTTATTTCGGTATTTATGTAACTCTTCTGTTAATCGTTTAGATTTGTTAGGCTTAAAGTCGAATCCTTGTCAAGAAAATCATGTGCCACCACCATGGGATTCTAATTATGTTATGAGTCGTCCTGGTGTTTTTGACGAGGATGACGTCATTGACGCTAAGGAACAAAACACAATTCCACGTATAAGAAAACCTAAGCCTATTTTATGTCGAGAAATAGAAAATACCATTCGTAAACGTTTAACAACTACTGAAGAGAAAAAAGCTCTAAATCACTTTTTTGAGGGATCAGCTTATGACCGGACAATCCCTTCGGATGAAGTAAATAAAATATTAGAAAATTCTGATTTCTTTACTCAATTAAAGAAGAAAGTTTGTAACAACGATTGTGTGAATGATACCACAGTACCTATTTCAACTTCTTACCCTTGGGCTGGAGCGCTTGGTTCTGCTACGATTCATGTCAATATAACACGATCTGGTAACACAATTTTTGGGACAGCGGAAATTAATGACCCCTACGATTTCGACCCTAAATTTTTTAACACACATCGAACTTGGGATGCCGAACTAAAAACATTATCTGTTCGCATTGCCCAATTAATGAATGATTGCCATTGGAAAGAGTTCTGTTTTAAAGGAAAAGCTTATGGAACATTGAATTGTTAATCCAATCATTAAAAATTTTTCGCACAATAAAAAAACAAGTTTTGTAAAGAAGGATGTTTAAGAACCTTATGTATCTTTCTTTACAAACTAAAATAAAATATTTCCAAACACAGTACGTAATACATATGAAAACACAATTTAATCAATGTAGCGACAACCAAAAAAAATTGCGTACCACGCTGTCTTTACATAATATAAGCGGATTCGTTTTTGTTCTAACACATATCGTGTATGTTATTTTATTCATAGCTTTAACCAACATAAAACATTATTGTTTTTTTGAACACAATATGATAATTACTTTCAACAGTAATTGCCTAAATATATACAATGTTGGCGGTTTCGTTTTGTTGCTTTTGTATTTGCTTGTCAGTTATTCTTATTTAGCGTTCCTGGACAAGGAAATTCGCGGGAAATATTTTATGCTTATTACCCTTCTGATTATTCTTGAAAACAATCTCCTTTTTTGGTATGATGTATTTACCAATTTTGTTATTTACATAGTAATGGATTGATAGACAAGACAGACTCTTGTATCAGATATTCGCTGTTTTTTTGTTCAATGCTTGTTTGAGGGCGTGTTGACGCAACGGGAAAATTGCTCTTGCGTTCCTATCGGAAAAATGATGACTCCGATAGGAAACTTACAAGAAAACAATACAACAAATTAAGGACTTGCTTCCGGTTCAGCGGGGCGTCGTCGAAATCGAAGGACGTTCCCAAAACCTCCCAATTAGTTGACGTCGCGTCCGAATTTGGTAAAATAACCT